>NZ_JBSNCH010000006.1:0-38083 GCF_058780625.1 Azospirillum sp. UENF 111221 | reverse complement strand
TGCCCCGTTCGGCCATTTCCTGACGAACGGCAGCCAAAGCCCGGACAACCTTCTGTTCCGCCGCCATGCTCTCACGGTCCAGGTTGAGGCGATCACCCCAGATCCTCTTGATGTCCGCGACTTGCGTCAGCTCTTGCCGACGGACCTCCTCGTTGCTGACCGTGAGCAGGTATTCCCGCAACCGCTTCAGGCCATCATGGTCATCCGCTTCTAGGGTCAGCACCGGCAGCGTTGAGTGTGCAGGAGGAGGTGCTGCGGGAGGGGGAACCACCGGTTTCGCGGTTCGCGGCATCTCGGCGGCAGGAGGCTGGACAGGGCCATGGTCGCGCGTGACCGAACGCGATGGTTCCGGCTGGGCGTCGCTCTTCCGGGGAGTGGGGGGAACGCGCGTGAGAGACACCTCCTGGACCTTCCCCAACTCGATCGTCAGTTCCGCGCAGTCGGACCCGGAACCCCCAAACGTGGAAAACCGGAAAAAGCGCCGGAAGCGACGTTTCGTTTCTCGCTGGATCGCGATAAGCGCGTTACTGATGCGGATGGCGTTGTGTTCGAATATATAGCCGTGCCTTGCCAACAAATCGGCTTGTGCCGTTCCTTCATGATACTTTATGAGGAGATCCTCATTGCAATCCTTCAGATTTATTGGGATGTATTTTTTGGATTCGATTTCTTCTTCCGTGACCCGGATCAAATATATGATTTTCTCCATCTCACTCCTCATTCGCGGAAAAAAGCGGAAAGCGCTTTCTTCCGCGAAAGGAAGAATCGGGAGTAACAACTTGGTCAACCGAATTCCGATGAACAAAAAGTCAAGTCTTGACTTTTTCGCGATTCTGTGCTATGCCCGTAACCAGCAATTCAGTAAGGCATAGCACAGACTGACGCAGAAAATTTTCTGCTCTTCTTGGCTTTCCTTTCAACATTGATGCTCCTAGGGCAGCCGAGAGCGGAATTTCGGGACAGTCTGTCCCCCGAGTTGCCCATGAAGGCGATGGTCGGAGGAGCCACCCTGACGCAATCCAAGGAACGCCGATGCTCCTGCTGAATGCAGGAGGCTTCCAGTCGCTTCATTGTCTGGATGCTGGCCATGCGCCGACGCCGTCCGCCTCCTTCCGTCCGATCTGCCGAACTCTCTACCGTAAGCGCCGCAAATTGCGGATTGCCCAAGGGCCGACGACCCGATGGCTGACGTCTGCCCGGAAGCGGCATCGGCCTGGCGCGCAGTCCGGCTTGAGATCTTGCGTGTCGGAGCAGGCGATCGACCAAACCGTGGGACGGTCTCGCCGGTTCAAGAAGGTCCCGGTTCCATCGTGCGCGCCTGGGCCGCGCCGCACGGAACAGCCGCTCCAAAAGCGCCGGGGATCCCGCCGCTGACGAACGCACCGGCAGCGCACGGCCGCGTTCCGGCTTTCTGTCCGCGCCACCACGTGGTCGACCATCGGCCCGCCAAGACGCCGTGTGCGTCGACGGAACGCATCCCGATCTGTTGGGCGGTGGTCCCTGCGCGGGACAGGCACCCGCGCCGCGGCGTCTGCGCGCGGGCGCGCCACCGGCGCGCGCCGGGACCAGCAAGGGCGCGCGGTAGCGCGCGTGCATCCGAGACGCGCGCCGGGCGTGCCGCGCGATGACGTCTCGGAGGTGGCCATGCGCTGTGGACTGAGCCGTGAGACTGAGCCTCGTCCATGAAAGCTGCGCGCGTCAGCATCCGGCGCGCGCAGCCCTCCGCCACGGCCGCGCGCGCCGTGGGCTTTGGCTCCCGATCGCTGCTGGAATTGCATGCGATTTCGGTATAGCCTACCCCAACAGACAGTTATCCATGCCCAAATACCTTTTTGATGAAAAAGTAATTGGGCATGGATCACTGCGAAAACGGTCAAGGGTGGAGGAGCGCATGCCCGCGCGCGCCGAAGAGGACTGGCAGGTTGGCCGCTACCGCGAGGTCGCCGCGCGCGCGCCGAAAGCCTCCGGTCGCGTCGGCCGAGGCGGCCGGACCTTCCACGCGCGCGTCACCTCGATCACCCATGCCAATGGTGGCGCGCGGCGCGCGGCCGGCGGGCTCGACTATGACGCGCGTGTCGAGCGCCACCGCAGCCGCGCCGACGAGCTGGAGAGTGAAGGGGGCCAGGGGCGCGCCGAGATGCGCGCGGCACTCGACGCCTGCGCCGATGCGACCACGCGCAAGAACGGGGTGGTCGCCCGGCGCGTCATCGCCGAGCTCCCTTGCGAGATGGACGCCGCCGCCCGCCGCGCGGTGGCTGAACGCATCGCCGCCTGGTTCGAGCAGGCCGGGCATCCCGCTCATTGGGCGGTGCACGCGCGCAACGGCAAGGGCGAGTATCAGCCCCACCTCCACATGACCGTCGCCGCGCGCCACTGCAGCCGGCGCGCCGATGGCGCCTGGGAGGCCGCGCCGGCCGGGCGTTCCGGAGTGAAGGGCGGCGGTGGCGCGCGTCCGGTCCTCGCCGGCCCGGCGGCGCTGCGCGCCTGGCGCCGCGAGGTGGTGGCCGCCGCCATCAACGCGGTGGCGGAGGAGCGCGGCATCCAGCTCGCCGCGGCGTGGCATGGCGGCCGCCTCGCCGAAACCGGCATCGATCGTCCGGCCAAGCGCCGGCGGCCCGAGGTGGCGTTGCGCGCGCCCGACCGGGCACGCGCCAGCGACCACGGTCTGGGCTTGGCCAACAGGATGGCCGAGAGCGAGGCCGATGCGGTTCGCCAAGCCCGCGAGGCCCATGTCGCCGAGCAGCGGCGCTGCGCCGCCGGTGCGGCGGCCGCCGCGCGGCATGTCGCTCTGGCGATGGATGTCGCGGCGGTCCGCGCCGGCCGCGGCCGGGTGTCGGCGGCCCGGATGAAGCCGATCCTCGATCAGCTCCTGGTGTGGAAGGACCGCGCGGAGCGGCTGCGCGTCACCATCGCCGAGGAGCGCGCGCGCACCAACGCGCCGCCGCCCAGTCCAAAGCAGCGCCAGACCGCCACCGACCTGGCAACGCAGTTGGAGGTGGAGTTGCCGGACGGCTGGGACGTGACCGCCGGCGCCGCAGGCGCCGCGGTCCGGCTGCTGATGGTACTGCGACAGGCCCGCCGGGTGGCGCACGCCGACAAACAGGCCCGTGCCATGGCGGAACAGGAGCGCGATCGGGCGCGCCAGGAGGCTGCCGCGGCCTGGGCCCGCCCGCCCCTGGTGCGGGAGGTGGTGCGGGAGGTCGAGCGCACGGGCGTCGCCCTCGATGGGAAGCCGGCCACCCCGGATCAGCTCATTGCCCGGTTGCTGGACGATGAGGACACCATCCGCCGCCAGAAACGGGAGTTGGACGTCCTGCGGCAGCGGCCGGACCCGGCGGATCTGCAACAGCTTGCCGGTCTGCTCCAGTATTTGAGGAAGACCCCCAACGCGAAAGGCGCATGGACCGCGGAGTGGGTGAAGAGCAGCGCCGAGCAGCTCCTGGCATCGACGCGGTACCGCGGGATCGAGATGTGATCCTGCGGTGGTTGAGGCGCCGGAGCGGGGCGCGAAGATCCGCTGTTGGTTTGGCGGTCATTGCGCCGGAGCCGAGGCGCTTCACCGCTCTTTGAAGGGAGAGGAGCGGTGACGTCCCCGCTTCACGAGTATCGTTTCCCTTGTCTGCTTGGCCCGCTCATGCGGCCGCGGATCATTGCTCCAGCGCCGCGGCACGGGACACGATGGCCCGCACCGCCCGGAGGGCCGACGCGTTGTCCTGAATGCCGGTGAACAGCCGGCGCAGCTCGACGACCGCCGCCCACTCACCGGCTCTTTGGTAGGCGGCCAGCACCGCGGCGGTCTCCGCCTCGGAGATGATGAACATGACGAAGCAGACGCCTTTCCAGGTGCGAGGGGGCGGAGCGGGGGCGGCGACATCAACAGACGGATCTGTACCATGTCGCGGTGACGCCGGGGGCTGCATCCATTCGTGACCATTGCTCATCGCGAGTTTGCCGTTGATGTACCGACAGCGTTCCCGCCTCCCTCGAGGAGGGGCAAGCCATCAATCCGGAGGCGGTGATCGGTCCGACGATGGCCACCGCCGTCCATTCTCCGATTCGCCAGGCAAGGGCGGGAACAGGTATTCCGGCGGCATCCACGCCGCGCTCCCGCTCCCCCGCTTATCCACAGCCTGGCGCTTTGTCCCGTGGGGTTGGGGCACGGATCCGTGGGGTTGGGACACGCGGAGCCGGGTTATCCCGTGGGGTTGGAACACAAAGCAACTAATAGAGAATCTACTATCTGCAACTGGCTTCGTGCCCTAACCCCACACTTGACGCAGAGTATCCGGAGCCGTCACCGTGTGTCGCCATGGGTGAATTACACGACGTGATCATCGCCGGCGGCCGGGAGGCTGCCCTTTCCAGCGCCGACGCCAATCTTGTCGACATCGCGGCAGAAGTTCTTGGCGATGAGCGGGGCACCCATGGCTACACATATTCGGGTTTGTGTTTGACCGCTCTCCCCCATCGCCGGATTCCCGACGATCAGGCGTGGGAACGTGTGGGACACAAGATGCGGCTGGTCGTGGAGCCTGGTCGGCTGCAGATCGGCGATCACCTCCGGCTGTTCGGTGTGCCCTATGACGCCCGAGCCCGGATGATCCTGATCTATCTCATCACTCAGGCCGTCAGGACGAACAGCCGGGAGATCGCCCTCGGGCGGTCGATGCGGGCATGGCTGGAGGCCATGGGGGTATCGGTCGGCGGCGAGACGGCAAAGGCTTTCCGGGAGCAGGCGATGCGGATCGCTGCCTGCTCCATGAAGTTCTTCTGGGAAACTGAGGGTGGTGCTTCCGGCTTCGATAAAGGCGGTGTCGTCCGCCGTGGCCTGATCTTCGACGGCACCGACGACAGACCCCTGCCGCGCCTGTTCGACGAAGCGGTGATCCTCGACGAGGTGTTCTATCACACCGCCCGGCAGCATCCGGTCCCACTGCTCGACGCCGCGGTCCGGCATCTGCGGGACCGCTCCATGTCCCTCGACATCTATGTTTGGCTCGCCTACCGGCTGCATGCCTTGGCCAAGCCGATGCCGGTGTCGTGGACCGCTCTCCATGCGCAGTTCGGTGGCGGCTTCAAGGAGCCCAGGTTTTTCCGCCGGCCCTTTGTCGAGGCTCTGACGGTGGCACTGGCAGCCTATCCCGATGCGCGGGTCGAGATCGCAGAGAGCGGTGTTGGGGTGATCCTGCATCCGTCGCGGCCACCGATTGGCAAGCTGCTGGACTGCTGATCCCTCTTCTCAGCCAGATTCTCCGTCAGGGAGAGACGCGGTGCCCGGATAAGAGTCCGCATCTAACTCATGCTTATGCCCTCGGCTGTGCCTGCGCTGAGGCGTGTTGAGTCTGCGCGCACCTCTCCGTCATCATTGTAGGCGCGCGGTCGCTGAAGACTTGCGCGCTCGACAGGCAGAGGCGCGCACAGCGCGCGCACTCCGTGCCACCGGCGCGCGCGCCGCGCGCCAGCTCGGGATCGACGCGCGCGCGGTCCGGCGCGCGCGTGTCCTAACCCCACAACAGCTCGTTGGCGCGCGCGCCATGGTGCGCGCCGGCGCTGCGCGCAGCGCGCGCGCAGTCCGCGCCACCGGTGCGCGCGCCGCGCGCCAACTCGGGAGCGGCGCGCGCGGTCTGGCGCGCGCGTGCCCTAACCCCACAACAGGTCGCTGGCGCGCGCGCCATGGTGCGCGCCGGCGCTGCGCGCAGCGCGCGCGCACTCCGCGCCACCGGTGCGCGCGCGCCGCGCGCCAGTTCAGGATCGAAGCGCGCGCGGTCTGGCGCGCGCGTGCCCTAACCCCACAACAGCTCGTCGGCGCGCGCGCCGTGGTGCGCGCCGGCGCTGCGCGCAGCATGCGCGCAGTCCGCGCCACCAATGTGTGCGCGCCGCGCGCCAGCTCGGGATCGGAGCGCGCGCGGTCCGGCGCGCGCGTGCCCTAACCCCACAACAGCTCGTCGGCGCGCGCGCGCCATGGTGCGCGCCGGCGCTGCGCACAGCACGCGCGCAGTCCGCGCCACCGGTGCGCGCGCCGCGCGCCAGCTCGGGATCGGAGCGCGCGCGGTCCGGCGCGCGCGTGTCCTAACCCCACAACAGGTCGTTGGCGCGCGCGCCATGGTGCGCGCCGGCGCTGCGTGCAGCACGCGCGCACTCTGCGCCACCGGCGTGCGCGCGCCGCGCGCCAGCTCGGGATCGAAGCGCGCGCGGTCCGGCGCGCGCCAGCCGCTCCTTCGAGAGCAAAGTGCGCGCGGCGTCGTGCAAGCGAGATTGTTCGACCTATTCAATAAGAGGGACCATGCCGAATCCTCTGAAACGCACTGCATCAAACAATCATCTGCTCAAATATGCGCGATTGCATGGGCACTCGCTGGTGACCCTGGTCATATGATAGAGCCAGCCGGAACTTGTGGAGGTGCCGGCATGCCAACGACAACGACCTGGACGACACGCCACGCGGTGACGCGGATGCACGGGTGCGATCTGGCGGTGGCCTGGCGCGGGCCGGATCTGTGGAGCTGGACCGTCACCGTTGCTGGAGAGCAGGTCCGCTCCGGGAGTGCCCGGACGATGGCCGGCGCTCAGGACGCTGCGGTGCGTGCCGCGAAAGCCCACACGGACGATGGTGGGCGCATCCAGCTGCCACTGTTCTGATAGAATACAGGTACTTTTTGCAATAAGGGAGTAGAAGGACAGATTCTGTGGTGCTGTTCACAGGTCTTTAACGTGGAGAGCCCTATGGTCATCTCAGGTTCTCATCCTCCCCGAACCAAAATCTGAAGGCCGCACCTGCTTGGGTGCGGCCTTTTTCTTCGGTAACTCTGGCCGTCTGCCGCGCCGTCGTCGCACCTCCTCCCTCCTACAGCAGGTCGGCGGCCGGGTTCTGGTGGACGGCGCCGGTCTGGAAGTAGCGGGCGGCGATGCGGTGGCTCTTGTGGCCGGAGAGCTGCATCAACAGGTCGAGCGGGATGCCATCGCGCCCGCCGGTGGTGAGGAAGCCGGAGCGTAGGGAATGCGCGGCATAGGCGGCCGGATCCAGCCCGGCGGCCCGGGCGGCGCGCTTTACCACCTCGGCCACCACCCGCCCATCCAGTGCCTTCGCTCCTCCATCTTCTCCCCGCCGCCGCACCACCCGGCCGCGCCGCGACAGCTCACGGAACAGCGGTCCGTCGGTGATGCCCTGATCGGCGAGCAGCCGCAGCCAGCGGCGCAGCGCGTCGGCGGCGGCGCGTTTCACCGGCACGTCGGTGCCGGCGCCCTGCTGGTCGGTCTTCGAGCGCCGGATCCGAAGGGTGAAGTCGCGTCCGGCCGCGGTGACGTCGGCGAGGCGCAGCGCCACCAGCTCGGAGCGCCGGCGGCCGCCGCTGGCGAAGGCGACGGCGAGGAGGGCGCGGTCGCGCAGGCCGCGGGCGTCGTCCGGCAGCGCATCGAGCATCGGCCCGAGCACCTCGTCGCGGGTGGCGGCCCGCTTGGCCCGCGGGGTGATGCCGCGGGCGGCCAGGGCGCGGCGGGCTTGGCGCAGCAGGTCGCGCACGCCGGGATGCAGGGTGGGGCTGGGCAGGCCGCGGGCGCGGTGCAGGGCGGCCAGGGTGGCCAGCCGCCGTTCGGTGGTGGCCAGGCCGAGGGGACCCGGCCGGCGCTTCACCCCGGCGGCGACCAGGGCGGCGTCGACGGCGGGTGGCAGGCTGATGCCGTCGCCGGTCAGGTCGACATGGTCGAGGACGAAGGTCACCACCGCCTCGGCCGGCAGCGGCAGGACGGCTGGGTCGGTCAGATCGAGGCCGAGCCGCCGCTCGGCCCAGGCGGTGAGATAGCGGGTGTCGCTGCGCTGGGCCCGCGCGGTGTTGGCGGCGGTGGCCTCGGCGCGCAGCCGGCGCAGCCGCTCGGCGGCATCAGCGTCGAGGGCGATCGCCGGTGCCGGGGCGGTGTGCGGGGGCAGCGGAGCGGGAAGCGGCACGGGCGGTCTCTCGGCGCGGGTTGGACGGGCGCGACAGGGTTGCCGAGGGGGGCGGCGGCGTCAAGCCGACGATCACCGACAAGAGACCGTTATCGGTGATTGTTGGGGTGATGAGGGCGGATGGCCGGTGGTCGCGCCGGAGTGGGGGGTAAGGCGAACGCCGAAGCCGAAAGGGGCGAACTGTGATCCAACCCCTCTGGTCCCGTGCTCCTCCAGCCCTCCAGCTTGCGGCTGTCTCCCGTTATGCTGTCGGGCGCCAGCCTCGGCGGACCAAGGACGGCGGGATCAGGAGGAGAACGCGATAGGTGTTCGCCAAACAACGCAAGGGGAGAACGAGTTAAGAACACTGGCCTGGGTGTCCTGTCTGCTATCCCGTCCGGAATCAATATGTCTGGAAGACCGTCAAAAGTGTGAATTTCCGGACAGTTTCTAAACTAGCCGCCAAAGGTCGGTTTCCCGGACTGCCGCGCGGGAACCCAACAAACAAGCCATCTTTCCGGTTCAGTTCACGCTTCCCGTTGTTTGGCGAACACCTATCGCGCTCTCCCTTCTACAACCGTTGCCCAGAAGTTCATTTATGGAATTTGTTTCTTCTATAACAAGTCAGATTATCTCTACTCTAATACCCACCCATTATCAGACTGAACTAGTCTAACCTTTGTCGCGACCTCCCTACTATGAGTTTTCTGATAATTCTCAAGGTTGTGTCCATCTTGATGGAAATATGCATAAAGCACCCCTCCAACAGCAATTATGGGGCATTCCTTATCAAAAGCCCTTTGAATTTTATTGTAGCCCTCGCTCCTCGCCTGCGACGCTTCGCTCTCAGCACGCGATTTAGCTTTTATGTACTCCATATAGTCGTTTCTGATCTTCCCGTAGGATCTTTGGCACGATCTGTCGTGCTCTTCAATTTTCTTAGAGTTCTCAAGCTGTTCAGCATCTTTCTCAGCAATTATCCGAGACAAGTCTCGTGATTCTGGGTTGTTATAGCCCGCTTTGATCTGCTGAAACACCAAATCTGAACGTTCTTTGCTGATCCTATCATGAGCGCTCACAAACGCATCATTCTCAGTATTGCATTTTTCTTTTTCTTTTATATACTTCTCCTCCGCCTCAATGACCTTATCGAAAGAATTTTTATTGAGATCAAGAATAGCTCGGGCGTTCTCCTCAGCAATACGGGAAAGATCATTAATTTCTTTGTTGGGAGTAAGAATGAGATTGTATTTCACTTCGACTATATGGCTGCCATCCTTTTGAGCAAAGCCATTAAATTTTTTAAAATCCGCGACAGATAGAAGCTTGCACGACGCGTAATATTTCTTAGAAATATTATTCAGAACGGTGCCGTCAGACGGTGTTGCTTCAGTGCAACCAACCATAGTAACCGATGCGCTAACCAGCACAAATTTCTTAAGAGATAACATTCTGCGGATCATCGCAAAACTCCAAAAGCACGATTTCATACTCTTCGATTACCACTTACGGTCGCCACGTTAAAGAGAAAAGGAGTCCAACTGTATTCGGTCAAATTGGCGATAACCGCGATGCAACCTTTTTCGGGGTTACTACACGAAAGTGACCTCCGACTTTGCGCATTTTGGGACTGCCGTCTCGCTTAGGAGCCGGCTCACAAGTCCAGCAATGGTGCGGATGATGGGAGGTTACGGCGCGCAGCAGGCGATGTCGACGAGCCGCCGGAGGAAGGGCGGCGGTGCTCTGAGCATGTCGAGGACAGCGCGATAGGTGTCAGCTAAACAACGCCAAGCGATCATTATCGATGGTCGTTTCTAGCATCCCGCCAACCGGCCGCCGGCGGTTTGACGGGATTGGCAGGTTGCTCGGAACGCTGGACCCGCGAGAGGCGGGTGGAGATCGAACCCCTCTGGTCCCGTGTTCCTCCACCTCTTCATAATTTTAAATGCCCGCGATGGGCTTACCTAGGTTTCCGGTTCCGTTGCTACTCGGCCCCCGTCTCCCGCAGACGGCGGTCGAGCCGCGCCATGCGCTCGGCCAGATAGGCTTCCGCCGTCGGATATGCCGGCGCCGGCAAGCGGGCGATCGCCGGTGGCGGGAGCACGGGCACCGAGGGCGGCGCCAAGCACTCGTTTAGTGATCGGTATTGCCGGGAGCCTTGGACCCACACGTCACCGGCGCGCAACCGGTCGCGCAGTTCGAAGAGGACGCACAGTTCATAGAAGCGGCGGTTGAAGCCTTTCCCATCGACAACGACGTGGCGGCGCCACCGTCGGGAGACGAGCGTGATGGGGGCCGTGGTCGGGACCGACCGGCGGGGGTGGGCCGCGAGGTCCCGCAACTGGTCGAGCGCCGTCAGGAGCGGCCGCACGAACGGCGCCCCCTCGAAGGTGAAGCACGCCAGCAAGCGTGGGCCAATGTGGCGGAAGACAGCGTAGTCCGGGTCGAGGTTGGCGATCAAATCGACGGGCTCCGGTCGCAGGAGTTGGCGCAACTGTTGGGCCGACAGGGCCAGTTCCTCCCAAGACTGCATCGCGATCAGCGCGGCATGGGCGTCCTTGCCGTCGTGATGCGCCACGGCGCCGGCATCGAGAGCATCAGCAAGCCGATCAAGCCGTTCCTTGCCGGCCTGTTCCAGGCTGGCTGTCCGTTCCGCCCCACGCTTTTCCGAGCGGCGCCATGCGCGGCCGACAAGGCCCTGTGACCACATGGCTGTGCAGAATGGCCAAAGTCGCCAGGGCCGGACTGTGCCCCTTGATGCCTACCGAAAGTTGACCAGCCGGTTCATTCTCGGCGGCTTTCCATAAAAGCTAATGCGCAGGTAGGCCATTTTGCCGCCTACCTGCACGCGAAAAACCAATCGACTACTCAGGATAGAGCTGCTCTGACCTGTTGGCAGAGCTCGATAGCGCTTGGTGGAGAGCTCCATAACGATTTGTGGAGAGTTCGCGGAAAAATTTGGAGAGCTCCCAAAATTTATTGAAAGAGCTGTTGACGAAATTTCGAGGAGCTAGTACCACTTCCGTCACGAGCTGCTATCCAAAAATGAGCGATCCTCGCTCAAGGTGCAAGCCAGCTCTAATGGAGAAGAAGCATGTATGTTCACGTTCCCGCGATGCGCGGCAAGCTCGGCAGCCGCACCTATTACGCCTGCCTGATGCCGCTGAGCGCTGTCCCCAATCTGTTCAAGTTCACTGACTGGCGCGGCTTCACCCCGGAAGATCGGGAGCAGCGCGTCCTCAACGAGAAGCGCGTTCCTGATCTGCGCGACTACATCCTTGAGAATGAGGATGACTACGTCTTCTCGTCGATCACGGCGTCTTACAAGACGGAGCCGGTCTTCGAGCCGGTCGGTGGCCAGGACATCGGAGTGATCAAGCTGAAGCTTGGCGATGAGCTGATCATCAACGACGGCCAGCACCGTTGTGCCGGCATCGCGGCGGCAATCAAAGAGAACCCCGACTTGCAGGACCACACAATCTCTGTGCTTCTCTTCCCCTGGGAGAGCAAGGATCGGGTCCAACAGATGTTCTCCGACCTGAACCGCTTCGTGCAGAAGACATCCAAGTCCCTGGACATCTTGTACGACAAGCGGGACAAGGCCTCGATGGCAACGATTGGCTTCATTGATCAGGTTCCTGTCTTTAAAGAACTGACCGAGAAGGAGGATGTGTCCCTCAAGTCCCGGTCGCCCAAGATCTTCACCCTCGCCGCGCTGTACGACGCCAATAGGGAACTCCTGAAGGGCCACGAGGATCAAGGCCTCGTTGAGAACATCGCTCTCCTCAAAGAGTTCTGGTCCGAAGTCACTAAGCACATGCCCGACTGGATGAAGGTGTTCTCTGGACAGAAGCTGGCAGTGGAGTTCCGCGCTGAGCGCCTGTCCTCACACTCGACGGTCCTCCGGGCTCTGGGCAGCATCGGGGCCGAACTAATGAAGGAGGGCGACGACTGGCCGGCTCGTCTCGGGGGGCTTGCCAAGATCGACTGGTCGAAGAAGAACCAGGAGTGGGACAACATCTGCATTGTCGCAAACTCCGTGGTTTCCAACCGCCAAGCCCGCGCCGCCACCAAGGCTTTCCTCAAGGCGAAGCTGGGAATGAACCTCACCGATGCGGACAAAAAGCTCCTGGCCGAGAAGCAGTTCGTAGTCCAGCTGAGTGAAGAGCTGGGAGACATTCTTCAGCCTCTGGAGGCCCCCCATGTCTAACAAGGACCTCCTTAAGCCCGGCGAAAAGGCTCCGCGTTCCGGTCAATACGAGATCACCGGCCCACGTGGTGGCGGTACCGGCATCGAACGGACGGTAGTACGCAACGAGCCGCTGCCACCGCCCATGGAGCGGGGTCAAAAGTACCGGCTGACAAATCCCACAAGGCACGGTGGCAAAAAGCCTTAGTCACTTTCTCGGCCCAAACCAGACGCCCCGGCTCCCTAAGAGCCGGGGCGTCTGCTTGGAAATCTGGGCTGGCTTTTATAGAAAGCCGCTGAGAGTGAACCGGCTGGTCAACTCCCGGTGGGTGTCGGCTTGTTACCTTCTGAACAGCTTAGGATCTACGCCAAATTAAGTGCGCTGTTTAGAGAGCATGCGATAGGTGTTCGTCAAACAACGCCGCCATTATCAACCAAAGACAGCTACGGCCGAGCGGATGCTGATCCCGCCATCCTTGGTCCGCCGGAGTTGGCGCCCAACAGCATAACGGAAGACCGCCGGAAGCTGGAGCGCTGGGGGAACACGGGACCAGAGGGTTTGGATCACCGTCCGCCCTTTGCGGGTCCGGCGTTGGGCCTGACCTGCCACCGTGCGCTGTGCCCAGCGGAAGCCGATCTCGCCAAAATACAGGTCAGCATGGTCGGGGCTGATGTGATGGAAGACGCCGGCGATCGTGCGCCAGACACGATCGTTGAAGAGGACAGCGTGATATGTGTTCGCGGAACATCGCCAAGGATGAACTGAACCGGAACGGTGGCTTGCCTCCTGCCTCTCAGTCCAGCCATCCGCGAAACTGGATCTTTGGAGCCACCTCGGAAATTGGCCGTAAACACCCGCTTTCCACGGGTTTCCGGACATCTTGAATGCCGGACGGGGTGACAGACAGGAAGGCAGGCCCCGGTGTTCTCAGCTTGTTCTGTTTTCCCGTTGTTTGGCGAACACCTATCGCGCTCTCCTCAGAAACGCTGTTTTCTGTTGCCGGAAGCTCCGGCCACGCACAGTCTTTGCTCGGCAAGAGCCGAGTTCGCAAGGTCCATGCCACCCGGCAACGTCCTGAAAGGCGAAAAGAGAAACGCCGTTCAATCTTGCGAGAGCAGTGCCCATGAGGGGCGAAGGAGAAACCCGGCCCGCCGGGGACTTCTATCTCTGCTTTCGAACCCGCTTCGTGGGCAGGCAGAATTTAGGCAAAAAAGAACCCGCCCTGGTGCGCCGTTCTTATGAGAGGCGTGGCGGGTGTTGTTGATATTCAAATATGGCATAAAGCGTGGCCTGTCAACCTGAACCGAATGGGTAAATCGCACCTCCTTCGATTTTTCTCAGAGCCACGCAGCTCGGGATTGCCACCCGACCGGGAATCCCAGGGAGGCCGGACCTATGTGGCGGCATGATCCCAGCAGCGTCTCCAGATCGTCGCGCCAGGTCGAGTCGGACTGGACCCTCCTCAACAGCAGCCACGCTGCCGTGGCCCGGGCGTAGAAGGTATCGCCTGGGGTGAATTCCGCGGCGTAGGCACGGGCAGGCTTTGGAGGAAACTTCTTCAGTCGCACGTTCCAAACCTGACCGTGATGGGCACAGACATTCCGGAGCACTGTCAAAGAGTGGAACCAAGAGACAACAATCTGCTCGTCAAAACCAAATGGCTGAGCAACGCGCTTTCGATCATCTGCGACTAAAGCTTCAAACAGGCGAGAAAGTGTTCCGAGTGTCAGGCGCTCCATAACAACCCAAGCCGGCGGAAGTTCAGGACCACTAGTATATTTACTATAATAGTGTTCTATTGCGACCCATCTCTTTTTATTTTCCGATCCTGCTTCGTGAACGATTTTGTTCATCGTGCCTGCGTAATCAGAAAATTTCAGGAATCGATCCTTATCCATGAACCAATGCGGATCGTGCTCAATTCCCAACTCGTTCGCTAGCGATGCTCGGAGCGCGACCTCCAGGCGTTCAACAGCATCCATCACGAGCAGACGCAGGCGCCGGTCGAACTCGTAAAGTTCCAGAATATGGCTGAACGTCGTTCCAGTCCAAAAGCGCTTCTGCGGCGTCTGGAAGTGCCGCATATAGATCAGCAGCCTGAAATGGCCGATGGTCCTCAACGCCTGGATAGCCTTGTCTCTGTTGTCGATTCGTAACCCACGTTGCCAATACCGGTGGAGGTGCTGTTCTGGCGTCAACGCCAGTTTCGTGTAGAACGTCATCGCGCGTTCAGTCCTTACCCTGATTTCCGGTACCACCCCTGTAACCGCACGCCTGGGCTGCCGGAAAATTGATCTGCTGATCAGGGATTACAATTTTCTACCACGTTTGATCAAGTGGCCGATAATATGACGGGATCAACAAGAGCTCTTGGGAGCGCCCCAGGAAGTCGCAGAAATGTTTGGGGTTACGCAGCTGCGGTTCCGCTGGATCGATAATGCCCGCATTTTGGACTGCTCGGACGCTAGCCAGAAAAATTAAGCATATTCAATGGTTTGCTGCTTAGCGTATGATATCGCCCGTCATGCCCCAAGTTCCGGCTCTGTCTCCTTACCGTAGTTTCTCGCCCGTCCTATGAAGTGACCCCCTCATAAAGCCCCGGCCGAGACCGTCGTCCTATGTCGCGCCCGGCCAGGGTGATCGAACGCCGCGAGCCGCAGGCCGGACAGAGCCGTCCTTTCGGCCACACCATCGCCTCAACCAACCGGCGACACCGCGCCTCGTCGTGGAATGCTTCGGTCATCTCGGCCACGGTCCGAATGGCCGTCAGCTCTTCGAGCACCGATCCCATCGTCCCCCCGTGCTTGATGGCTGAAAGTCGCACGTAAACGCTGGAAGAGCTACGTCTTACTGTGTTTGGTTGATAATGGCGAACAACGCTAAGGTAGAACTGAACCGGAACGGTGGCCTGCCTCCTGGTCCCCAGACCGACTTTCCGGCAAACCGACGTTTGACAGCCAGTTCGGAAACTGTCCGGAAACATCCTCTTTCGACGGGTTTCCGGACATCTTGAATGCCGGACGGAATAACGGACAAGACGGCCTGCGCCGGTGTTCTCAGGCTGTTCCACCTTCACGTTGTTTGCCTAACACCTAGCGCGCTCTCCTCGTGATGGTCCCATCCAAACTCTGGGGTCCATCGGATGGATGCTCGGCAGGCTCAGCAGCTCAAGCATCCAGCCCATCCAGATCGACCATGCGCCGGTCCCGGATCAGCTCGTAAATCAGGTCAGTGAGCGCGGCCATGGCCTGCCGGTCCGACTTGAGGACCTGCGTAGCGAGCTTCTGGTGTGAGGTAAGCGCCCGGACCACACCCTGCTGCACGGCGCCCGGCAGGTTGCCCTTGAGCGCCTGCTCGCGCGTGTTGTTCTCCACCTGGGCGATCACCACGTCGCTTTCCTTGGCGATGGCGGTGATGTGGTTGACGAACATCGCCTGATCACGCAGCGGCGTCGCGTCCCCGAACAGCCGGTTCAGCCGTTCGATGATCTCCTTTAGGTAGTTGGGCTGGTCTGCCTTGCCCCCGCCGCCCGCCCCGAGGGGCTGGAGCACCGGCACATCCGCGTCCTCCCCCGCCCCCTCCGTCCGCGCCTTGATGTCGAAGCCGGACAGCACCAGGCCCTTCAGGTCCACGCGGTCGGCGGGCACGCCGTCCAGCCGCTTGCCCAGGAGCTTGGCAAAGGCGGTGAAGTTCTCCAGGTCCGGATCGCCGAAGTCGATGAGCTGGGCGATATAGGCGTAGGCGCGGCAAAAGCGCCCCAGGCCGCCCCGGAAGGCTGTCAGCGCCGCCATCCGCTCGGCACTTTCCCGGCGGTGATGGTCCGCCGACTTCATGCCGGCCTCGTTCCCAGTCCCACGAGCCCTCTCGTATGCAGCGTCCCAGGTGGCGATCGCCTCCCGCAGCAGCTTCAGCTTCTCGTTATAGATGCGGGTCGGCCGCTCCGTGGCTGCGTACAGATCCTTGTGCTCCGGCTCGCGCGAACCGGTGATGGCACGCAGGCTCTTGAATCGCGCCGCCTTGAAGATCTCCAGGTCGGCGGTCTCGTAAATGCCGTGGGCATCGAGCTGGCGGCGGATGTCATAGACGACATCCAGGTCCTGGACATCATGGATCACCGCCCCGGCATCGTACTTTGCGAAGGCGCGGCGGACATTCTCCGGTTCGTTCACGAAGTCAATGACAAAGGTTTCGTCCTTGCCCGGCGCCATCCGGTTCAGACGCGAGAGCGTCTGCACGACCTCCACGTCGTTGGCGATCTTCTTGTCGATGTACATCGCCACAAGCTTGGGCTGATCGAAGCCGGTCTGGAACTTGTCGGCGACCAGCATCACCCGGTACTCCGGCCGCTCGAAGGCGACACGCAAATCCTGCCCGGCCACCTCGGGATTCATGCTCGTCTCGGTGAACTCGGCAGCCTCGTCCACCACGAAGGTATCACCGGCCAAGCGCTCGTCGTCGCTGTGCATCACCTGCTTGCCGGTCAGCTTGCCGGAGAAGGCCACGAGGGAGCGGATGTGGGCGTGCTCCGGGTGCTTGGTGATGAAAGCGTCGAAGCCCCGCTTGTACCGCACGGCGGCAGCGCGCGAGCTGGTGACGACCATGGCCTTCGCCTTGCCGTCGAGGAGTGCCGCAACGTTGCGGCTGAAATGCTCGACGATGAACTGCACCTTCTGGGTCACGTTGGTCGGGTGCAGGCCCATCCACTGGGCCAGGACCCGCTTGGCGGCCTTGCCGCTCACCCGCCCCTTGTCCTCGACCTGCTTGGCAAGGTTGAAGGCCGTCCGGTAGGGCGTGTAGCCCTTCAGCACGTCGAGGATGAAGCCCTCCTCGATCGCCTGGCGCATGGGGTACTTGTGGAAGGCGTCCGGCAGGTTCTGCTTGGTCGCGGGCAGGCCATCGCGCGTGCGGCCGAACAGCATGAGGGTGGAGTGCTTCGGGGTCGCCGTGAAGGCGAAATGGCTGATGTTCGCCGGCCGCGCCCGGGACTTCTGAATCTCCTCCAGCAGGTCTTCGACGCTCAGCTTGGCGATGTCCTTGCCATGAAGCGCTAGGGCGGCTTGCAGCTTGGTCGCGGCGGTCCCGGTCACCGAGGCGTGGGCCTCGTCGATGATGACAGCGAAGTTCCGGTCCTTCAGCGCCTGCTCCGTGAGGATCGCCTCCATCGCATAGGGGAAGGTCTGGATCGTCACGACGATGATGGGTGTTCCGGCCGTCAGCGCTTCGGCGAGCTGCTGGCTCTTCGATTTCGACGATTTCTGGCGGTCGATGGCGGCGATGACGCCGAACTGGTGATCGATCTGCTTGACAGCCTCCTGGATCTGGCTGTCCAGGACTGTGCGGTCGGTGACGATGACCACGCTGTCGAACACGGCCTTGCCGTCGTCGCGGCGCAGGCGGATCAGGTCGTGCGCGGTCCAGGCGATGGTGCTGGTCTTGCCGGAGCCGGCGCTGTGCTCGCAAAGATATTGCCGGCCGGCGCCGTGGGCCTTGGCGTCGGCGACCATGGCGTTCACCGCGTCCCACTGGTGGAAGCGCGGGAAGATCAGCGTTTCGCGCTTGGACCAGTTGCCCCTCAGGTCCACCACGTCCTTCTTCTCGACATAGACGAAGCTGTGGAAGATGCGCAGCCAGGCATCCCGCCGGCAGACCTTCTCCCAGAAATAGGCCACCGGGTACTCGCCGTCGGAACGGGAAGGGTTGCCGGCCCGGCCCGCATTGCCCTGGTCGAAGGGCAGGAAGTGGGTGTTCTCCCCGTCCAGCTTGGTCGCCATCCGGATCTCGGACTCCGACAGGGCGAAATGCACGACCGCGCCGCGCTTGAAGGTCAGCAGCGGCTCGTGCCGGCGGGTCTTGGGGTCCACCGGCAGGCGGTCGGTCTTGTACTGCTCGACGGCGGCCTCGGACGACTGGGTGAAGTCGGTCTTGATCTCCACCGTGGCGACTGGGATGCCGTTGATGAAGAACACCAGGTCGATCGCCAGCTCACGGGACGGATGGTACCGGAGCTGCGGCACGACGCGCAGGATGTTGGCCCGGTAGCGCGTGATGACCTCTTGGTTGCGCGCGTCTTCGGGGGCAGCTTCCGACAGGTCGATCTGCCCGCAACCGGCGACGGCGAGGCCCCGGCGTAACGCCTGGACCGTCCCGTCGCGGTCCAGCGCCTTGGCAACGCGATCCATCAGGGCGCCGCTCGGGTCGGCCGGGTGGTCCTTGCGGAATTTGGCCCATTTCGCGGGTTGGGTCGCCTCCAGCCAGGACACGAGGTCGTCGGGGTAGAGGGCGCGTTCGGTGTCGTAGCCGCCGGTTTCGCCGACCTGCCAGCCCTGCTCCCGGAGCCGGGCGACGATGTAGGCCTCGAAATGCTTTTCCCGATGCGCGGTGTCGCCGGTCATGCGGCCTCCCGTAAGTCGATCTGGCCGGTCACGGCGGCGGTGATGAGCGCGGAACGGCCCTCCTTGAGGAGGGTGATGCTGTGCTCGGTCTTGGAGATAAGAATGTCGATTCTAGATGTTTCCGCTTCGAAATGACTTGCGATTTCAACTTGCTCCTGAAGTGGTGGCTTGGGTAGTCGCACTTGACGGAAATGGGAAAAGTTCAAATCTTGCCCGTCGCGGATGAAATTCGAGGTCAAACGCAATGCCTGGATATAGAGACTTGACTTTAGAAGCGCGCCGAAAAACCGACCATCGACATCAGGACCAGGCTTTAGGACGGAGTAGGACGACCGAACGCTACCGATCGCACGGGCGCGCTCGAGTTCCCCGTCCATGCTCCGCATGCTGATTACGAAATCTCCAACCTCAACATGCTTGCGGATTTCCAGGTTCGCGACAGCCTTTGTGACCTGTCTCTGCTCCAGGGTTTCATACTCAGCTAGAGGGATGACACCGTACTTCTGCGTTGCCGATAGGAGTTCATCGCCATCATGTGCCCGTTCCTTGCTTTCCGTGAAAAGTGCGGTCGGTGGAACAATCTCCCAATGCGCCGGCACCTCCCCGATCCACTCGACGCCAGAATCCTTCATCTTCACGGTTGGGTCGAGACCCTTGGTAACGGCGTGGGTGATCAGCGCTTCGCGCTTCTCCTTCAGCAACTCGATGAAGCGGGTCTTCTTCGCGATCAGCGCGTCGATCCGTGGAAGTTGAGCCTCAATGTCTGCAACTATGACGCGCTGTTCAGCAACTGGCGGAACAGCTACCACCAGATCAGAGAGGGATTCTCGATTGATTTTCGGCATGGCCACCCGATCCGATTCCAATACTGCCCATGCCGTAAATGGCTGAGACAGCATCAGGTAAAAGAGCCATCGTGGTTCCGTCTTTTCCGAGCACGTGAGCGGATACATGTCCGCGCTGCAAAGCCCGTCTTTTGGGGCAATGATGACCTTAGCCAATGCTGGACGAATCTTAGAGTAAACGACAGCCCCTGCCTTGCAGAGGTATTTTCCGCTTTCGGCATCTTGATGCTCTGCACTCTCAACGGCCAACAGCCGTCCGGTTCCGCTCTCAATGTGATTTGGCGCAAAGAGCGGCATCGAGCGGTATTGCTCGACACGAGGATCAACCAGTCCTTCCATAACACGCGCTAGTCTGCCGAACTTCATCAAGATCCAATGCTCCGGCACCTCGCCGATCCACGCGACGCCGGAATCCTTGTAGGTCGGGTATCGGCGATAGTGGCTCATTCCGTCACCTCGCCTAGCAGCGCCGCGATCTCGGCCTCCACCTGTTTCAGTTCGGCGTCGATCGTCTCCAGCGGTCTGGGCGGCGCATACTTGTAGAAATAGCGGTTGAAGTTGATCTCGTAGCCGACGCGGCCGATCCCGCCGTCCTTGTCGTCCCGGAAGCGCTCGTCCAGCCAGGCATCCGGCACATGGGGCAAGACCTCGCGCGCCATGTGCTCGTGCACGTCCTCGGTCAACGGCACAGTCTCGTAGTCGGTCAACTCGCTGTCGGCGACCGGGTTTCCATCGCGGTCCAGCACCGGCTCGCCGTCGGGGTCGCGGACGCCGAAGGCGTCCACCAGCGCCTTGCCGAAACTCTTGCCGACCTTGCCGGTGGCGCGGTCCGCCGCCGCCTCGATGAACGCCTCCGCCCAGGCGAAGGCATGCGCCTCGCCCAGATGCGGCGTCAACGCGGCTTCCCAGGCCCGCTGCTGCGCGGGCGTGAACTTTGCCCATGCTTTCGTTTTCCGCAGGCGGCGCAGGCCCACGGCGTCGATGCACAGCCGCATGCGCAAGGGCCGCAGCACCCGGATGCGGCGATAGCCGAAGGTCCGATGATCCAGCATGCGGGAGAGCTCGCCGTTCTCCGCGGCGGCGTAGATGTCGGCAATCCGGCGCTGCTGATCCTCGCCGATCCTGCGACGCTTGTTGCCCTCGTTGCGGATCGGAACCCACAGGCCGGTGGCGTTAATGAGTTGAACCGTGCGGCGGCGGTGCGCAGGCTTCTTGTTGGACAGGATCCACAGATAGGTGCCGATGCCGGTGCGGAAGAAGATCTCCGTCGGGAGCGCCACGATGGCGTCCACCAGATCGTTCTCCAGCAGCCAGCGGCGGATCTCGGATTCGCCCGACCCAGCCCCGCCATTGAAGAGCGGCGATCCCGACAGCACGATGGCGGCGCGTCCGCCGCCCTTGCCGGGCAGTTCCAGCTTGCTGGCGAGGTGAAGTAGGAACAGCATCGAGCCGTCGTTGATGCGCGGCAGGCCGGGACCGAAGCGGCCGGCATAGCCCTTCTCGACATGCTCCCGCTCGACGTCCTTCTGGTCCTTCTCCCACTTCTTGCCGAACGGAGGATTGGCAAGGCCGTAGTGGAATCGCTCGTTCGCGAAGGCGTCGCGCGACAGGGTGCTGAAGGGGCCGGCGATGTTGCGCGACAGGTCGCGGCCGGGATCGGAGGCCAGCGTCCGGAGCAGCATGTTCGCGAGGCAGACCGCGTGGGTCTCGGGCTCCAGCTCTTGGCCGTACGGCACCAGGACCGGCGGCACCTTGAAGCGGCTATGGAACCCATCGACATGCGCCATGGCGTCGGACAGGAAACCACCGGTGCCGCAGGTCGGGTCATACAGGGTCCGGATCAGGCCGGGACTCGCCTCGAACAGGGCGTCGTCGGGGTCGAGCAGCAGCGTCGTCGCCAGATGCACCACGTCGCGGGGGGTCATGAAGTCCTCCGCCCCCTCGTTGACCTCGGCCCCGAAGCGGCGGATCAGGTGCTCATAGAGGTTGCTCATCACCCGATCCGGCACCACCTCCGGGTGGAGGTCGATGCCGGCGAAGTTCCGGCAGATGCGGTAGAGCAGCCCCGCCTTGTCCAGGCGAATGATCGTGTTGGTGAAGTCGAACTGCTCGAAGATGACGCGGGCGTTGTCGGAAAACCGCGCGACGTAGTCCTGGAGGTTCTCCCGGGTCTTGGTGCTGCCGAGCGTCGCCAGCGTGTAGCCGGAGGTGTTGTAGAACGGGTAGCGCGTCGTCTGGCGCAGGATGACGTCCAGGTCGATGCCGCTGTCCTTCAGCGACGCGGCGTGGTTTGCGACGGCCTCGCGCGTGGGTTCAAGCACGCACTCCAGACGGCGAAGCAGGGTGAACGGCAGGATGATCTTGCCGAAATCCGTATGCTTGAAATCGCCCCAGAGATCCTCGGCGTTCTTCCAGATGAAGTCCGCCAAGAACGCGCCGGCACTGTTGATTTCCGCCATTCCACGCTCCAGCCAATTTTTGCACGGCGCAGAATAGGCAGGGCCAAGCCACCGTCAATCCGATAATGCATCGTTAAGAAATAGACGTGATATTTCAAATATGATCGCCATTATTCCATGTCACTCTTTCCGACCTCATACTTGTCAAGGTCGATTCTCCGCATCGAATAAAGAATGAACTGGCCGTTTTCTGGAGATGTCAGCCTCAGAGCCTCTTTCTTCCTTTTGGTCGTCCCATCTACCCGGCTCAATCCTTTGACCAGAAACCATGACGACCCTCGAGGCTGGTCGGCAACATCGCGCTCCACATCCATCCCGGCGACCATGGAGTCTTCATGGCTGTACACCGGCTCCCAACGATCCTTTGCCTCAAAGATGTACTTGAAGCGCCCTTTGACCTCCCGGTAGACAACCACCCGAACTTGCTGCATGCCAGTTACAGGCCTTGGGCGGAATGGCTTCTTTGTTCGCTGCAGACTCGGCCGGGGACGCCCCTTGATTTCCCATTCCGCTTGCAATTCCACACCACCCCTGCCCAATTCCAAGCCTTCCGTTTTGCACCACAGTGAGTATTCAGCCTCGTCAAGGCGCTCCAAAGCCTCCATCGGCGACGCTGGCAGATGCCTGAACACAAATATATGCACCTCGCTGGCCAAGCTGTTGAGCTTGCCAAGGCCTTCCGGAATCTCGAAATACACCCGTTCCTTTGAGATCGGCTTGTCGTCAGGAGATCCTTGCGTGAGAATGACGAAAGTCTTTATTGATTCGGCGTCATCATCATCAATGTTCACCTCGCGGCGCATTCCTTCGAGGAATTGACTCGTCCACCATGCGTATCCGTCTTTCATGGAGGCGTCGAACTGGACGGACTGGCGACGGGCGTCGGCGATGTGCCCGCGGACCTTCTGGAATTCCGGATGGTCGGACGGTCCTTCGACCAGCACGCTCGCTTCGCCATTCTTCCCGTTCATGGCATATGACGTGAGGTTGTGCGAACCCACGAAAGCAGCGCTGCGGCCGCCCGGAAGCTCCATGAGGTAGATCTTGCTGTGCATCATCGGATGGAACTTTACAAACCCGTTTCCTCCCATTCCAGAGGATCGGGTGTGTCCGAGATGGACGAACAGTCGATCCGCAGGAACTCCTCGGGCAGCCAGCTGCTCCAAGACTTCGAAGCCACGGAACGTCGCTGCGCCAAGAATAAAACTTTCAATTTTCCTCGGCGACGCAACTATGCTCGGAGAAATTGCGGCAAGCCCGTCATCGGTCGCAAACCCAACAACGACGGATGCCCGAAGGGAGCGCTCCAATCGGTCTGAAATCATTGACCCAATTTCTTGCTGCGGGCGATCAAAGAGAAATTGGATAGTTAGAGCCATTTATTGTATCTCGTCTGTCTACAAGGACCCGCCGTGGGAGTGTGCACGCCACATCTCCTAATTTTGACGGGTACAGCGGGCTGTCGTCAACTTTTTAGTTGAAGTCTTCCGCTGCCCTGCGGGGAAAAATTGTAGCTAAGATATTGACCTGCCTGTGAAACAGCACACAAAGAGGACTCAAAGAGTTCTCATATTCTCAGTGGGTTACTGTGCCGATTGGCGTCGAAACCCCATGCCGATTCACATTGCTCCCCACTAAGATGCAACAGTCTACCCGATTCGCACTTCATGCCCATGCCTGTAGGGCTAGACGTCACCAATCAAACCAACCTATTCACAGGAATCTGGTTGCGAGGAAGTGGAGTCTGGTTGACGCGAATCAGCTTATTCAGTGGAATCTGGTTGCCAAGCAAATAGTTATAATCCAAATAGCTTTCGAATAGCCCGGCAACCAGATTCCACCATTGACCGGAGCCGCTGACACCTGCCGAATGCGTGCCATGGGGAACATCCACTATCTCATCACAGCCCATGGGCTGGAGCGTGCGCGCGACCTTGCCGACACCAAACTGGAACGGCAAGAACTGGAGATCGCTGCCGCCGTCCTCGCCGATGAAGGTGAAAGCCTGGGCATTTGCCATGCGGGCTTTGCCCTGACCTCCCTACCTCACAAGAACACACCGGAACGGCTCTGGCGCAGGGAAGGACATCGCGTCACGCTGCTGGTGGAATCTGGTTGCACAGAGAAAGGCGAGCTGATCGGCGTGCCCTACGGCTCCAAAGCCCGCATGATCCTGATCTATCTCCAGACCCAAGCCCTCCGGACGGGATCGCGGGAGGTCGAACTCGGGCGATCCATGAAGGCATGGATGACCGCCATGGGGATCGGTGCCATCGGTGGCGCGACCTACAAAGCCGTGACAGAACAAGCCAAACGAATCTCTGCTTGCCGCCTGACCTTCTTCAGCGATCAGGGCGGCGCTCGCCAACGTGATAACGGTGCGTTCGTCGACAGCGCGATTGAACTGACAGGTGCTTTGAACGACGATGCTCAGCCGATGCTATGGCGCGAGACAGTCAAGCTCAACGAGGCGTTCTATCACTCCCTGATTGAACACCCGGTGCCAGTTTCGGAAGCCGCGCTGCGGACCATCGGCAACAAGTCCCTGTCGATAGACATCTATGTCTGGCTTGCCTACCGCCTGCACAGCCTCAGCAGGCCAACACCGGTCTCCTGGCAGGCACTGTACGCACAATTCGGTGCCGGCTGCGCTTCTCTGCGCACCTTCAAGCAGCCATTCACCGAGGCGCTACGCATGGCTCTGGCCGCTTATCCGGACGCTCGGGTCGGAGTGGAATCTGGTTGCATCATGCTGCACCCCAGCCGGCCACCGGTTACTAAGCGACTGGCTGGGCCCATTTCATGAAGATCATCGCCGTCGTCTCACCGAAGGGCGGCAGCGGAAAGAGCACGCTGACGCGCAACCTCGCTGCTGCTGCTGTTGGTGACGGAGTACCGGTAGCGGTAATTGACACCGATGCGCAGGGGACTTCCGCCGAATGGGCTCGTGTACGGGCTGATGCCGACGCTGCGCCAGTTCCAGGGTACACCGCCGAAACCTCCGCCGCGGCACGATGGGCTAATACGGCCGGAGCACAGCTCGTCTTGGTGGACACCCCCACCGCAATCGAGAAGGACCCGGAGGGCTTCAAGGCTCTGGTGCTGGCGTCGGAACTGGTGATGATTCCCACCCAGGCGCTACCTGATGATGTGCGCTCGGTCGAAACGATCATGCGCGCCGTCCAGGCTCTCGACCGGCCGGCGATCTACTGCCTCAACCGGGTGAAGCCGCGGGTAAAAGAGACAGACGGCGCCCGCCTCCGGCTGATTCGCTCCGGCGATGTGGCGGCGGCGGCGATCCCCGACAGCGTCGACGTAGTGCGTGCGATGGCCAATGGTTACGGCGTGACGGAGGTCGGCGGACGCGGGGCGGACGAGGTCGCAGCATTGTGGCAGGAAGTCCGGCGGAGGATCGGTCTGTGATTCCGACGACGAAGCCAGCCCGTAAGAAGTTAGGATCAGCGTTTGGCGACGATGGCTTGGTGCCGGCAGAGCGCCACCGAGATAATCGCGGCGATCTCCTTGTATCCGCCCGGATTAAATTGGAAACACGTCGCGAATTTATCGAGGAAATCGGGCGTCTGTGGAAGCGGGCGAACGACGCCTTCCTAGATGTCGGTCGCCACCTCATTGAAGCGAAAGCGCGCCTGGAGCATGGCGAGTTCGGCGAGATGGTGGAGCGCGACATGCCGTTCAGCCACCGCACGGCCAACATGCTGATGAAGGTGGCGGAGGCGGTCGACACAGGCGCGCTGCCCTTCCCCGCTGATCAGCTGCCCCCTTCATACGCGACAGTCTACGAGGTCGTGACCTTGAAGCCAGAGGAACAGCAACAGGCTGTGGCCGCTGGCCTAGTCAATCCCACTGTGCGGCGAGAAGACGTCGTCGCGTTCCGCCGGCAACTGCGCGTGCATTCGTCGCAGCCGGCTAGTTCGCCCAGCCGAAAGGCGCTGGAGAAGGAATTAGCAAAGCTCGACGCGGAGGAACGCCGCATCCGGGAGCGACGCGCTGAGATTGAACACATACTGTCTAATTTGCCAGACTGATTCATCTGCGAAGCCGATGCCATTCCGACGTTCCACATTGAGTATCCAGTTTGCCCTGGGATGGTTCACCCGGCACCCTGTGACGGAGCGTAGCTCAGTCTGGTAGAGCATCTGCTTTGGGAGCAGAGGGGCGCCGGTTCGAATTCGGCCGCTCCGACCACGGCGCCTGTGGTGGACTTGGGAGACACGCTGGATTTAGGGTTCAGTGACGCAAGTCATGGGGGTTCAAGTCCCTCCAGACGCACCATCCTCAACGAACCTGTAGCTCAACGGTTAGAGCTGGCCGCTCATAATGGTCTGGTTGCGGGGTCAAATCCTGCCGGGTCCACCACGCAGCTGGCCACACAGGTTTCCCTGCCTCCTGCTGGCCGCTTCGGTCCGGTCTGACCCCCTCCTCAGAGGAACTACTGGTCTGAGGCCCCGTTCAGGGGAGGGGATCAACAGCAGAGTGAGACAATGCCGTCCTCGCACCGCAAGATCATGATCAACCGGGCGCCGGTGCTGACGCTGTGGGCCGCCGCGGTGGCGGAACGGTTGGGCCTGGACCGCGATGAGGCCCTCACTCTGGGCAAGGCTCTGTCGGGTCTCACGGCGCAGGCCAAAGGCGTCCGGCTGAGGATCTATGAGCCGACACCAGAGACGGTGGGCGATCGGCGAAAGGCACTCCAGCCGGGCGAGGAGATCCACATCGACCTCATGGGGCGATCGATCCCTGCCGTTCACACCAAAGACGGCCTGCGTGCTGTGCGCCAGGGCAAACCGATCACGCCGCCGAGCGTAGAGCGGTACTTGGTCAGCAAGTTCGGAGAGGAGTTGGAGGAGGTGCGCCAAGCCATGACAGGGCTGGCCCATTCCTTCCCAGCAGCGGACCTCGCCCGGCAGGCGTTCCGGCCGGAGGTGAAGGCTGGCACGGCCGGCTGGGGCGCAGAGGGCGAATTGGACTTGGCGAAGCTCGTGTGCGCTGCCCATCCCGCCCGATCAGCGGCCCCTGTCATACGCAACGATCTATGACGTCGTAACTTTGAAGCCGGAGGACCAGCAGCATGATGCTGGTCCGGCGTTCCGCATCAAGCCAGTTCGTCCTGGGATGGTTCAGCCAAGCGCGGCCACCTGGGCGGTGAGGGTTGTGCGGGTCCGAAGGAGCTTGTCGGCATCCACTTTGGCTGACAACGCTGCCCGCGGCTTGCGACCGAGGAAGAAGGCAATGCGCTCGGCGTTGGCACCGCTCGGGTGGGGCAGGCCGGCGAGGACGCAGGCAGGATCGAGCACGCCCTGGCGGGCGAGGGCCTCCACCGCCTCGGCCACCTTGGGCCCGAGCGGCACCACCAGAGCCCCAGGCAGAGCCGCCAGCTCAGCGGCCAAGCCAGCCTGCAGCTGCTCGCGCAGGAGGGGCGTGGTCAGCATCGACGGCACCCCGCTGTAGTTGGCGCCGTCGACGAACACCGGGTTGCGCAGCGCCGAGGTGAAGTGGACCAGACCAGCGTCCGCGCCCCACAAGGAAGCGGTGGAGGCGAGCCCGAGCAGACGATGAACCCCAATGCCGTCGAGTAGAGCGACCAGGTTGGAACGCATCGGGCCGGAAAAGCTGGCAAAGACCTTGGCGGCGGCGAGGGCCTCGGGGGCACTCAGGCCCTGGCGGAGGGCGCGACGGGCTTCGCGTAGGGCATTGCCCATCTGCTGACGCCCTGGCGTCAACCCAACCAGAACGATCCGGGCGCCTGGGGTGACATGCTCGAACGGGGCGTAGGCGACGTCAATGCGCTTGCCGCCCTGGAGACGGCTGTCGAGGAGCAGACGCTGCGGCTGTCGGATCTCCGCCTCGAGCGCGTCGTCGCTGAGGTCGCGGAGGAGGGAGGCGAAGCGGGCGAACAGGGGGGTATCCATGACAGCTCCTAACGGAACAGAGGCTTGGGGGCGTAGGCGCAGGTGATGACCCGGCCGGCGGCGGCGATGACGTAGGCGTTGCGGCTGCGATAGGGCTCCAGTGCCTTGACGAGGGTTAGGCCGGCGCGGTGGCGCAGGGTGCGCATGCTGGCGCGGGTCAGGGCGTAGGTGCGGGCGCCATCACCGGCGTCGCGGGACTCGCCATAGTCGAGGATGAGTTCGGCCACCAGCGGCGGAAACGCGCGCGCAGTGGCGCGCTCCCGCGCATGGCGGGTGAAGTCGTGGACCTCAAGCATGATACGGGCCTCTTGGGAGATCAGGAGGATTGGCGCAGAAGCAGTTCGACTGTGCGGCCGGCGACCAGTGCCGGATCTAGGTCAAGGGCGGTGGCCAGAGCCACGGCAGTCGCAACGTCCAAATCGGGGGTGCCATCGAGCCAAGCGGCGGTCCGTTCCGGAACCACGGTGGAGGCAGTGGACAGAGCAATTACGGACAAGCCCTTCTGCTCGGCTCGCCGGGAAAGAGCAATGCTGAGATCAGAGACAGTCCGGGCGGTGCCGATGTCCAGGTGGGCGGCGTCGGGGGTATATTCCCAACAGGTGGTCGGAACGAAGCTCCGGCGGCCCGCTAGCCACTCCCGGGCAAAGGTATTGCTGACGTAGGTCCGGCTTCCCTTGGCTTTGATACCGGCGGCAGCAAGCGCGTTGCGGACTGCGCCTTCAGTCATACCAGCGAGGAGCGCCAACTCACGAACTGAGAGATCAAAATTAAATATTCTCTCCAGCTTCCAACGGGCATTGGCGGTCGTTACGGCGCGACGACACAAACCATCCTCCCCCATGTAGGGATGAGTCATGCCCCCATCGGCTCCCTGTCCACCAACACGGGGAACACCGTCAATGAAGACAAGAGCATCCTGCAGGTGGGCTTCACTGAAGCGGTGGGCTTCGCCAACCTGAAAAGCATAATCGTAGATGACCGTCATCGTGGGCGCGATGCGGAAGGAGTCCAGAGCCACACGGCTGGGACTTTCGGAATGGTACTGCTCAGAGTCGAAGCCGATGAAGGCGGCTGCCGCTTCGGCGCTGCGCGTCATGGCCAGGAAATCGGCGGTGAACAGCAGGATGGTGCGGAGTTCATCCAGGAGTTCGGTGGCGAGGAAGGGAACTTGAGGAGTGGGGGCCATTGCGTCTCACCATGCGATCGTGCTGCATGGTCAACATAGTCCCCGGCAACGAGCGCCGCAACAGGAAAATGCGATCCTACTGCGTACTTATCATATTCTCCGAGGCGATCGTACCGCCAGCTGCAGCCAAGCTCCTGCTCCTCCCCCTCCTTATATGTGATAATGTCCTTTATCACATGTTAATGACTTGCCGAATGGAGGTGAGAGGGACAATGAGCGACCAGGATGAACGGAAGCCGATTAGGCCCCCCGCCGCCGACCCGAAGCGGGAGATCGGACGCACCATCACAGAAGCAGTGGTTGAGCTCGTGCCGGGGGGCAACGTGCTTACCGGCCTCTACCGTACGACGCATCCCCCGAAGGCGGAGCAGGACAGGGAGGCTTGGCAGGAAGCCATCTCCGACCGGACGAACGAGCATTCCGAGCGCCTCGACCAACACGAGAAGCTGCTGGCGCCAAAACAAACAGTCAGCGGCGCCGCGGCTCAGCTTATTGCGGCGCTCGCTCGTGCCTGTCCGGACGGGCTTGGTCAGAAACGGTATGACCTGACGGACCTGTGCGCGTTGCTTCCCGGCTTGGATAAGCAAGCCGTCGCCGACGCGTCCTATGAGCTTGAGGCCCTTGGCTTGTTGCGTATGCAGCGCTTTCTGGGAGGAAACTGGCACGCAAACCTGACCCCCTTCTTCTATGAGCAAGTCGACCCTCAACTCATGGGATGGAACACCGCCGCCGACGCTATGGAGGTCGCCCGCATCATGCTCGCCGAGGACACGGGCAACGCCTCAACTCTTCACGCGAAGACCGGCTGGACCAAGCGGCGGTTTAATCCGGCGTTCCGCGCTCTTCTGCACCTGTTCCCCAATGGAAGGGTCCGGAAGGTCATTCAGCCAGACTATCCCACTGCAGGTGTCGTGCTGGCACCAGAGGACAAAGCAGCGCTCCGCCGCTTTGTGGCGCGCGGAAGTGGTGGGTGAGACGACTTGCGCACATCACAGCAACCATGGTCATCCGACCATGGCTAACGTCGGCGTATCAGCACTCGATACCGTAAAACTGCTGCACATTATCGCGCGGGTCGAGGTGCTGACGCACACGCACCTAGCTAAGGATCAAAATTCTATTAATTAAGAAGAGGTGATTATGGCAGAGTTTTCTCGACGGACTGTACTAGCCGCAATTGATGTCATTGATGGCCTCAATCAAGCGCAAATTAGCTCCTTCATGATGGAGCTTGGACCTTCGGTCTATACGCATGTGCGTGGCGAGGGCGTGAGTTCAACGAAGCGTATGAATGATTTAAAGCTTTTTGTTGATAATCATCCCACGCACACTGTCGATGGAGAACCGCTGAAAACAGTAATTGTCGAGAAAGCGGCATCTCTCGTTCCAAATCGACCAGCACATCCATGGTCCTCGTCGCCTCGACTCACTCCAGCCATGGAGGTTTTCAAACGCATTCTGGAACAGAATGGCTTCGTCATCGCAGATGGGGGGCTTAGGAGAACCCTGCCCGCTGATCTTGGAGTTCCAGAGACCGAGTCTGAACTGATGCGTCTCTTGGATCAACACGGGCTTACAACAGCCAAAGGGCATCTTGAGCAGGCATTCGACGCGCACACGCGCGGCAAATGGGCGTCGGCAAATGGACAACTCCGCACCTTCTTCGATGCATTGCTCGACGAACTCGCCGTCAAGCTCGACCCAAGTGCAAGCACTCTCGGCAGTGGCCAAGCCCGCCGGGGAAAGCTGGCTGCTTTGGGATTTTTAAGCCTTCCTCTGAACGAGTGGGACAATGATGGGAAAGGCTTCATCAACGGGCTTGTGAAGCGCCTGCACCCACAGGGTGCTCACCCCGGTCTTTCGGACGAGGATGACAGCACCTTCCGGCTGCACACTGTGTTGATCACAGCTGTCCTGTTGCTGCGGCGGTTCGATCGGGCAGCCAGGTTATGAACCATCCTGCACTGACTTGCTCACCAATTCCTCCGGATCTGGTCGCCACCGGCGAGCGGACTGCCGTCCAAATCAGGGGTTTGCCTAATGTGGGAGTTGCCTGACTATATTCCGGACGCCGATGTCCTGCTCGCTCTTGAACCTGAGGAGCTGGGAGCGAAACTGCTGCTTCTTATGCGTGACCGGAAGAAGGGAGCCCGAGAGCATCTAGGGGGATTCAGTCCGAGCTCTGAAATCGCCCGGCTCTGGGGACGGACTCCAGACGAGCGCCCTGGGTATAGCGATGAACGCAGGTATGAGGTCACCATTGCACTCTTTGAGTCGTGGAGCTGGCTTGAGGCGCAGGGCCTGATCATCCCGGATCCAGTTGAAGGACAGGCAGGCTACAAGCATCTAAGCCGACGAGCTCGAAAATTCGAAAGTGAAGCCGACCTCAAGGCTTTTGCTGCCGCCCGCCGACTACCGCGCGAGACGTTGCACACTGCAATTGCTCAGACCGTCTGGTCGGCCTTCATACGGGGCGAGTATGACGTCGCGGTCTTCCAAGCCATGAAGGCGGTCGAGGTGTCCGTCCGCGAAGCGACAAGCATGCCGGATGGTCTCGTGGGGCAGAAGCTCATGCGGGCCGCCTTTGCCGTTAAGACGGGACCGCTGACCGACACCTCGGTCGATGAGGGTGAGCAGGTTGCGCGCATGGAGTTGTTCTCCGGCGCAATGGGATCCTACAAGAACCCTCATTCCCATCGGGACGTTGCGCTCGAGGACCCAGCCGAAGCGATCGAGATCGTGCTGCTGGCCAACCACCTCCTGCGGATCGTCGACGCCCGGCGGGCGGCACGGGCATGACCGCGCTGCTCGCGCTCTCTTCTCCCGAGGTGCTGCCGTCGTTGGTGATGGCCGCTGGCGATCGGGCGGCGATACGGTTTCTCGAATTCTTCGCGGCCGAGATCCGCAACCCCCACACCCGGCGGGCCTATGTGCGGGCCGCCGGTGAGTTCTTAGCCTGGTGCGAGGCTGCCGGGGTGCCGTCGCTCACCGCGGTGCAGCCGTTGCACGTCGCCACCTGGATCGAGGGGCTGACGCGCAGCCACACGGCCCCGACGGCCAAGCAGCGCTTGGCGGCGGTGCGGCATCTGTTTGACTGGCTGGTGATCGGGCAGGTGGTGGCGGTAAACCCAGCCGCCTCGGTGCGCGGGCCGCGGCATGTCGTGCGGGTGGGGAAAACCCCGGTGCTGGATCCGGCCGAAGCCCGGGCGCTGCTCGGCAGCATCGATGGGAGGACCGTGATCGGCCTGCGCGACCGGGCGCTGATCGGACTGATGGTCTACAGCTTCGCCCGCGTCGGCGCCGCCCTGGCAATGCGGGTGGAGGACGTCTATCCCCAGAGCCGCCGGCTGTGGGTGCGGCTGCGCGAGAAGGGCGGCAAGGCGCACGCTCTGCCCTGCCACCATGTCTTGGAGGACTATCTGGTGGCCTACCTGGACGGCAGCGGGTTGGGGGACGATCCCAAAGGGCCGCTGTTCCGGACGATCGGTCGCGGCACCGGCCGGCTGTCCGAGCGTCCGCTGCCGCAGGCGAGTGCCCACGCCATGGTGCGCCGCCGGGCCGCCGCCGTCGGCATCGCCACGCCACTCGGCTGCCACAGCTTCCGCGCCACCGGCATCACCGCCTACTTGGCCAACGGCGGTACGCTGGAGACCGCCGCCGCCATGGCCAACCACGCCTCCACTCGCACCACCCAGCTCTACGACCGCCGCGGCGACCGGGTCAGCTTGGACGAGGTCGAGCGCATCCGGATCTGAGGGGCAGATCTGGGGGATGCTGGCCGGACTGGTCCGAGGTCGGCATGGCGGCCCCTTCAGGATGTGCGGTTGGCACGCATCGCCACAGGTACGTTTGAGCGGAGGCTGCCTTGTTTCTAGACATAAGTTGGACCATAATCCAACTTATGGCGGAGTATCCGAGATAACTTGTCTGATGATCCCACTCAGCCTCATGGCCCCGGGGGATGTGGCGCGGAGCGTGGCCGCGCGTGCCCGTGCCCGGCGGGTCGCCCTTGGACTCACCCAGCAGGAGGTCGCCGACCGCAGCGGGGTGAACATCTGGACGCTGCGGCGGTTCGAGGCCAGCGGCAAGCTGGCGTTCGATGCGCTGATCCGCGTCGCCGTGGTGCTCGACGCGATCGAGGCGTTCGGCGCGCTGTTCCCGGAACCGGAGTTCCGCAGCCTCGATGAGGTGATCGACCGGCCAAAGCGCCAGCGGGGCAAGCGCCGGACGGTGGCTACATGAAGCATGTCGGTGTTCTGGCGGTGTCGCTGCGCTGGGGGGACGGCGACGAGGAGCCCGTCGGCCGCCTCGCCAGCCGCGACGGGAAAACCTATGTCGAGTTCGACGATGCTTTCCTCGCCTCCGGGCGGGTGCTGTCCTGGTTTCTGCGGACCCCGCGGCCAGGCGTTCTGCAAGGGCCGGACGCGCCGTTCTCCGGCCTCCACGGCGTGTTCGACGACAGCCTGCCCGACGGGTGGGGGCGGTTGCTGATTCATCGCCGGGCCGCCGCCAGCAAGATCAATCCCCTGTCGCTGACGCCCCTCGACATGCTGGCCTGCATGGGAGAATGGGCGATGGGCGCCCTGGTCTACCGGCCGGAGACCGAGGAGCCCGTGGACACCGGCGCCATCGATCTCGACCAGATCGCCGCGCAGAGCCGCCAAGTCCTCAAAGGGGCGCCCGAGGCGCTCTTCCCCACCTTGCTGCGGGTGGGCGGCTCGCCCGGCGGCGCCCGGCCGAAGGCGGTGGTTTGCCGCGACGATCAGAGCGGCACTCTGATCCACGGCGCCCTGGTGGCGCCGGAGGGCTGGTCGCACTGGCTGGTGAAGTTCCGCGGCAGGGACGACCCGGCGGACATCGGTCCGATCGAGCAGGCCTATGCCGGGATGGCGCGCGCCGCCGGTTTGACCCTGCCGCCCACCTGTCTGCTGCCGAGCGGAAGCCCGAAGTCGCCGGCCTACTTCGCAGCGCAGCGGTTCGACCGTGTCGGTCCGGCTGGCCGGCTCCACCTTCACTCCGCCTGTGGCCACCTCCATGCCGACTTCCGGCAGCCGAGCCTGGACTACAAGACGCTGATGATCCTCACCTTCCAGCTCACCAAGGATCACCGGCCGGTGGTCGAGATGTTCCGGCGCGCCGCCTTCAACGTGTTCGCCCACAATCGGGATGATCACGGCCGCCAGTTCGCCTATCTGATGGACCGGACGGGCAGCTGGTCCTTGGCGCCGGCCTACGACCTCACCTATGCGGACGGACCCGGGGGCGAGCATTCGACCGCCATCCTGGGCGAAGGGCGGGATCCCGGTGAGCGGCAGCTGCGGGCGATGGCGGCGGAGTTCTCCATTCCGCCGGCCGATGTCACTGGCATCATCGACCAGATACGCGGCGCGGTGGACCGCTGGCGTGACTTTGCCGAGGATAGTGGGGTGGGGCGGACCTCACGCAGCCGGATCGGCGCCGTGATCGCGCCGCGGCGGGCCGGCAGAAAGCCCTGATCAACGACGACACTGAGAGGGACGATGAACATCACCTTGTCCAATCCACCGTCGCGGGTGCAGCGGCGCTTCCTGACGATCGAGGGCGTGCTGGCTTCGACGCCGGAGGAATCCCTGTACGCGCAGCATCCGTCGGGCACTCCGACGGGGGGGCCGGGCCAAGTGAAATGGCTGATCACCGACCCGACCCGGGACGCGCCGACCTCCCGCTGGCTTTCCTACCGCGAGACCTGCGCCAGGCTGGTGGAGCGCAACCCGGGCAATCCGCTGGCGGCGGCCTATCTGGAGGCGGCCGAGAAGGTCCTGACCTGGCGGGCGGCGCTGCCTGAGCATCTGCATTTCTGGCGTGAGGACTGATGATGAATACCAACGCCTCAACGCTATCGCTTCGGATGCAGCGGCGTTTGCTCAACATGCAGGGGATGCCGGCATCTTCGATGCTGGACTCGGTCTACGCACAGCATCCGCCGGGAACGCCGACCAAGCCGGTGACGGGGCCGGTCCCGTGGTTGCTGGACAATCCTGGGCGTGAAGCACCGACGGAGGATTGGCTTGTTTACCGCGCGAGCTGCGAGCAGCTCGTGGCCAGACACCCGAACAATCCGAGGGCGCAAGACTGCCTCGACGCGGCTCAGGAGGTCCTGACCTGGCGGGCGGCGTTGCCGGAGCACCTGCATTTCTGGCGTGAGGACAAGTGCGAACCGGGGATACGCTGACCAAGGGGGCCGAGCTGGAGATTTTCCGTTATCCTGACCTTCCTCGAACCGTTCTGCGAGGACGTCGGCACGCTCGCCAGCCGTAAGCGCTTTCGGCGTGACCCGGTCGGGCGGGGGACGGCGTGCTGAAACCTTGTTGACGCGTGCACAGCGCTTTCCAGCGCCGCCCATGCCAGCAGTCAGGGCCGTTTCTTATTACGAAGCTTTTCGCCTCAACCTTCGCGAGGGATGCCTCCATGACGACGAAACCGCCCCCTTCATCGACCCCGGCCTTCAAGCCCGCGGGTCCGTCCAGTATGGGCTGGACCGAGACCTCGCCGGCTGGGTCGCAGAGGAGGTTGGAGCTTATCCAATTGGCGTCTGGGGTGCGGGCAGTGACGGCCGCGTTAACACCTTCGGTGACCGGCCCGGCGAAGCAGCCGCCCTTCGGGCTGCTCTCGGGCAAACGTCCGGTATCTGGCGAAAGCTAGCCGGCCATCCCATGCGGAGACGCGCGCCTTTGCGCGCGCCGCATCAATGGTAAGGGCTAATAAGGAGAGGGACGCGTGAACGATCCGGCACTCAAGCGTCATCAACGGGCTTGCCTCACCCCACGGGGTGAGCCGGCCGCCTCTGTGGCGGAGTCGATCCTGGTACAGCACCCGCCATCCCTGCCGAATCCGCTCCCGCAGCCAAATCGTTATCTCTGCATCCTGACCCCAAGCAGCTGGTCGTCGACGGCAGAATGGTCCGCATGCCATGCGAGATGGCAGGCAAGAGCCGAAGCCGTCGACGAGGCCACCGACCCCGTGCCCGCTGCCATGGCGCAAGCTGCACAGGCGGTCCTGGACTGGCGGGCGGCGCTGCCCGAACAGCTGCAGTTCTGGCGTGAGGACACCCCTGCTTCGAGGAGCGCTGACCAGGGGTGCTGAGCTGGAGATTTTCCGTTATCCTGATCCTCCCTCGAACCGCCCTGCGAGGAAGTAGGCACGCTTGCCGACCGTAAGCATCGTTCGGTGTGACCCGGTCGGGCGGGTGGCGGCGTGCTGAAACCCTGTTGACGCGCGCACAGCGCTTTTCAGCGCCGCTCATGCCGGCAGTCAGGACCGGAGACTGCGATGGACCGTCCTTTTTCCATCCCGCGCTCCGTGTCGGCTTCAGGCGACCAAAGGGTCGACCATCACACGGCCGGGGCCGTCGCGGAACGGCAGCCGGCGAGGCAACAAACGTTTTCCGTCCTGTTCAATCCATCACAGCCAGAGCAATGGATGGCGGCAGGCCGCGTCGGACGAAGGCCGGTTCCTCGCGGTCCAGCCAGGTTGACGGAGCGCGGGCCCGCAGGACCTTGTGCCCTTCTGCAACGCACGCCAGCAGATAATCCTCGATCGACAGCCCGAGCTCGTCCGCTACGGCCTTCGCGCGTTCGAACGCAGGCCCCTCCTCGCGGAACCGCAGGGTCACACTCATCACCGCCTTCCTCCGACCTGTTCACGCAGAGCCTATCAGCCAAACACCGCGCGATGCGCCCTGTCCAGCCTCGAAGGGGAGGCCAGGAGGCGCTTCGCGAGGAGGGACCGTCGGCATCCGGGAGGACGCGCTGCGGAGGGGGGAGGATTTCCCGATGACGACCGTCCTGACGCGCGCCGAACTCCATGCCCTGGTCTGGGAGCGGCCGATGACCAAACTCGCGGCCGAGTTCGGGCTGTCGAGCACGGCGCTCCAGACGCTCTGCAAAAAGCATGAGGTGCCGACCCCGCCCTGCGGCCATTGGATGAAGAAAGCCCACAACAAGCCGGTGCGTGTGATCCCGCTGCCGCCGCGGCCGTCCGATGGGACCGGTGGCGACCGCATCCTTATCCACCCGGGGCTGGGATTGGCTGTCAGTCCGGCCGCCGCCGCGGCACGCGAGGCGGTGAGGGCAGGGACGGATCCCGCGACGGTTTCCGTTCCGGCGCCGCGCGACCGGCTGGTCGACGCCACTCTCGCCAAGTTGGCAAAGGCCAAGCCGGACGCCCAGGGCTTGGTGAGCGTCCGCGGCGCCGGCGTCATCCGGGTCACGGCCCGTCCAGTCTCGGTGGGACGGGTGGGCGTGGTGCTGGATGAGCTCGCGCGCGCCGCCGCCAGCCGTGGCGTCGTCCTTGACGCCCGGGAGGGCTCCGCCCGTTTCGAGGTGGAGGGGGAGACGGTCACCGTCGAACTCATGGAAGTCGCCGACAAGGTCGCGCACACCGCCACCCCGGCCGAGCTCCAGGCGCTCGCGGTCTGGGAGGCGAAGCAGGAGGCTGACCGGAAACGCTATGGCCATGCCTCTGGATGGGGGCGGCCGCACATCCCGAAATGGGAAGAGCGTCATCAGGGCCGTCTCGCCGTGCGTTTGGAGGAGGTCCGCGTCCGTCGCGACAGTCCATGGGGACCGGCCATGCGCCGCACCTACGCCGACCATGGCCGGCGCAAACTCGAGGCGATGGCGGTGACGATCGTCGCCGAGGTCGTCGCCATGGCGGTCACCAAGCAAGAGAACCGGGACGCCGACGAGCGGCGGCGCCGGGAGGCGGAAGAGCAGGCGCGCCGGCGGGCGGAGGCCGAGCGCCGTGCGGCGCTGGAAAAGCGGCGGAGCGCGGCGCTCGACGAACTGATCGTCGAACATGAGCGCGTCCGCCAGCTTGAGCGGTATGTCATCGCCCTCGACGCGGCGCTTGCCGGGACGGAGATCCCGCCCGGGTCGGCCGGTTCGTCCGCTGGCTGCACGCCCGTCTTGACCGCCTGAAGGCCGAGATGGCACCTGCGGCCCTCGAGACACGTTTCGAAAGCCGCGGCTTGTTCGCTGAGGACGAGTGAGGCGGTCAGAGCACCAGCCTCACATCTCGTACCCCCGGTTCGGGTTGCGGTTGGCTTGTAGGCGCCGTTGGACATCCTGCCGGAACAGCGCCTCCTCTTTTTGTCCGAGCGACTGCTTGCCGGCGTCGATCA
>NZ_JBSNCH010000005.1:2337500-2848729 GCF_058780625.1 Azospirillum sp. UENF 111221 | reverse complement strand
TTTCGCATTTATCGTGAAACGCTTTCGCGTTTTTCGTGCGCCGCTTCAGAAGTTGTTAGGATTATCAAAATCGGCAAGATCGATATATATCTTCTTGATCACAAATTAAACTGTATCTATCTAAAAATGACTTAATTAAATAATCCATTTCTTCCACTCATGCTTTATTTCTGAGATCACATCGTGCCAGTGATTTTGAAAAAAGCATATGCTAATGTTTCCATCACTAGTTTCATAGACCGGCGAGAAACGTCATCGTCACCTTTGAGCGCTTCAATAGTCTTGAAGAATGATGGTATCGGATTTCCCAATCCAAATTTTCCAAGCGCTACGGCTTGAACGGCCGCTTCAGCAGCAGAAATAGAAACTTTGGCCCAATTGAACCTCTTCTCGCCACATGTTAATTTAATCGACATTCTTATTTTGCTCCTTAAGCAACCATCTCTATTTTTACATTGATAAAACGATAGCACCCACATAGTAACATCAAGCAAATGCAACGTTCTGCTAACGCAGACTCGCGCCGCTAGCATGGTTCCAGCAAGATGCGATACCCCGGTATTCAACCGAAGCACTATATTTTGCCCTGGTTAATTCAGCTGTGTCCAGAACGAAGAGGATTGGCACTGACGCAGGAAGATGATTCTTAAACAATAGGTTACCATATGGCATTACGGCCGGATCAGGTCCGCTGTGGTCAACAGGCGCTCGTCCACCCGGCGCAGCGCGCCGCAGCGATAGACCCGATGGCAGGCGGCGCGCAGGGCCTGGACGGCGCGACAGGGGGCGTCGTCCTCGCGCTGGGGCTGCACCGGCCGGTGGCGCGCGGTGCGGGGCGGATCGCCCAGATCCAGGCGGAACTGCCGGTCGGGCCGGCGGCGGGACAGGGTGCCGGGCTGGACGGGCATGGCTCAGGCCCTCCCCTCGATCAGCGGGAAGGCCGAAACGGCGCCGACCGACGGAACGGCGACGGTGATGTCCACAGCCTCGACATGGAACAGCCGCAGCAGTTCCAGCTCGTAGGCCACCCGCATCCAGTCGGCGACGCAGCGATTCGGCGCGGTGAATGGTTAGCCTGCGATCCCCGCCGGGGAACCGGCTGGAGGCGCTGAAGGGCGACCGCGCCGGACAGCACAGCATTCGGATCAACGACCAATGGCGCATCGTCTTCGTCTGGCACGATGGCGGCGCGCACGAGGTCGAAATCGTCGATTACCACTGACCGGCCAACGCCAAGGAGGGCGCCATGCGGATCAAGACCCACCCCGGCGAGGTTCTGCGCGAAGAGTTCCTCGTCCCGCTCGATCTCTCGGCCCATGCTCTGGCCCTGGCTCTGCGCGTGCCGGCGACCCGCATCGGGGAAATCGTCAACGAACGGCGCGGCATCACCGCCGACACCGCCTTGCGGCTGGCGCGCTATTTCGGCACCACGCCGGAATTCTGGCTGAACCTTCAGATGGCGCATGACCTGTCCGTCACCGCCGCCGACCATGGCGAGGAAATCCAGCGCAGCATCGCCCCCCGCGCCGCCTGACCGGACCGGCGGCGTCACTCCGCATCGGATCGCTGCCGCTCCCGGCGCAGGCCCGGCAGCAGGATCGTCACGTCCGCCCGCCGCCCCAGCAGCCAGCGGGCGGCGCAGCGCCCCAGCTCCCACCCGAAGCCGCCCAGCATGGCGGTGCCGAGCAAGGCGAAGACCAGCCCCAGCCCGCCCATCATCACTCGGCCTTTGAGTGCCTAATGACGCCTCTCCTAAACCCGTAGGAAGCGTAGATAAGGCTTTTTGCTATTGATCACATCGCAGATTGAAGCGACCATACACCCACCTCGACTAGGGAGAACGGGTGTGAGCGAATTGCACGACGATAACGATTTCGACGATTCCATCGATATCGATGAGTCGCTCGACATCAATGATGATCCCTATTCCGAAGAAGAAACTCCACTTTCCGAACTTGAGCCAGAGGAGCTGATCGGTATCGCTGATCAAGAAAGTATCAATTCGGAACACATTGAACCTCTGGAAAATGATCTCAGCGTCCGCAACAATATCCTGAAGCAAATCGGCGACACGGATCAGCCAGCCCCGCAACCGCTCAAAGATGACCTTGATCAGATTAACGCCAGGATTGATGACAGAATTGGCGATCTGATTGGAGATATTGAGGCTCAGAGGGACGAGATTTTGAATCCGACGTACAGTGCGGAAGAAATCTCCGACGACGGGCGGTGAGGACAGTAGCTGATCGTCTGCCGCTCAAACAGGAAAGAGGTTGCGAACAGCTGGAAGCATGCCGTGACCAACCTCTTTTCTGCTTGCGGCACGCATTCACTCGCCAATTTTTTTAAGTTGTCGACAACGCGGGTCGGCGTGGCGCAGCCGGATCAGGTCCGCCGTGGTCAACAGGCGCTCGTCAACACGGTGCAGTGCACCGCAGCTGATAGACCCGATGGCCGGCGGCGCGCAGGGCCCTGGACGGCGCGATAGAGGGCGTCGGCCTCGCGCTGGGGCTGCACCGGACGGTGGCGCGCGGTGCGGGGCGGATCGCCCAAGTCCAGGCGGAACTGCCTTTCCGGCCGGCGGCGGGATAGGGTGCCGGGCTGGACGGGCATGGCTCAGGCCCTCCCCTCGATCTGCGGGAAGACCGAATTCGGCGGCGCCTGGCGGAACGGCGACGGTGATGTCCACCGCTTCGACCTGGAACAGCCGCAGCAATTCCAGCTCGTAAGCCGCCCGAAGCCGGTCGGCGACGCAGCGATTCGGCGTGGTGACGGTCAGCCTGCGATCCCCGGATAGCCCAAGCCTGCATCCCCGAAACCACGTCGCATGCTGGACGGCGCCGATCCGGCGGGCGATTCGGGCGTGGCCGTCGCGCTCGATGTCGGCGGCGGATGGCGGCGGGCTGGTGCCGGCGCTCGCGTGTGGGCTCGCGCGCGGGGGTTCACGGGTTTTATCACAGGGTTTGGCCGAGCACCGGTGTCGGGCGATGAAAGCCGGTTCCGGCGGGCGATCCTGGGGCGGTTGGCGGGCGTTCGGCGCTTTGGCCGACTCCCGTGTCGGCGACACCGCTGTCGGGCGATGGATCGTCGGACGGATCGGGGGCGTCGCCGGCCGGGTCGTCCTCGCGCTCCAGCCAGTCGAGACAAAGGCGCATGCGGGTGGGCTGGCCCCGGCCGCCGGCGCGGTCGCGGACGGATGACGCCGGCGGCCAGCAGCGCGCTGCGCGCCCGCTCCACATCGCGGGTGGACAGGGCGCACAGCCGCGCCACCGCCTCCACCCCGGTCCAAGTCAGCAGCAGGCCCAGCACCTCGAACATCTGGCGGTTGACGCGCTCCAGCATCACTAGGGCGACCAGCTTGTCGCGCGGCTTCAGCGCCGGGCAGGCCAGAACGGCGCAGCGGAACCGGCCGACGGTCTCGCGGAAGGCGGCTTGCGGCTTGGCCGCGGGGGTTGCGGGGGTGGTCGAAGCAGATGGCAAGGACATGGGGGCACCTCCCCGGCGGCGCGGTGGCCGGCCGGCGGCAATGCGGCTCCCTGCGGGCGCACGTGTCCGTGGCTGCAAGGAACAGCGGATTTTAATCCTGATTTTTGATACCCTCCGGACACGCATCGCCGCATTCCCGCCGTGGGCACGGCAGGGGCATGGGGCATTGGCGATGATTGCGGTCCTAGCGGGGCGGCCTCGGCGGGGCCGTCCCGTTTCAGGGCGGGGCGCGCGGATACAAGGCAAGGCTCCGGCGTTGACCGCCGCGCGGGGGCGCAACGGTGGGGACAAGACGGGTGCGGCGCGGCCACCGGCAAGGGCGGACGCTGGGCACCGGATGACGGGGGCTTACGGGGAGAAGCCGGCGCCGGTCAGGGTGGCGCGCGTGGCGATGCCATCGGGCAAAGCTCCAGGGTTCACCGGCGCGTGGGCGCGCGGCGTCAGGGGGTGAAGACGCGCATCGCTTCCGGCCGTCTGGCGGCCGAAAGCGGCGCGGTCTTCAAAGTCGATGGGGGCGGCTGACTGGCGACCGTCGAGCGGACGCACGGCGGGCCGCGCGCCATGGCGCAGCCGGTGCGATGGCGGGCCAACGGGCGGGCCTCTCGGTGGAAGCAGTTGGTTTTCTGGATAAATCTGGGATCCGAAGGGGGGCTGGCTGTCGGGCGGCGCCCGATCATGCGGATCCCCGCTGCGGCGATGCCGGCCGCAAGCCATGCAGGCGGTCGGTGGCGCGCTGCATCAGCGCCAGCAGCTCGGCCGCATCCTCGTCCGGCAGATCGGCGAGGGAGTCGCGGTGGCAGAGCGTCCGCACCAGGCGGTCGACGCTGCACCATGTCACCGCGGCGGCGGCCTCGAAGGCTGGCCAGGCGGCCAGGACGGCGCGCTGCGCGTCGGTGAGGCCCGGGTCAGCGGGGGGCATGACTGGCCCCAGACAGGGAAAGCGGCCGGAGTCGGATGGCGACTCCGGCCGCGGCCGCTCCGCCGGTACGGACAAGGAACCCGGCGGAGCGGTGGCTGTGGCGGCGGGTGGCCGGACTCGGGACGCACCCGATTGACCCGGCCGGGCGGCCGGCGCCTGATTCGGCGATGGGAAACTGTCGCGCCCAAGCCGGAGCTTCGGGGTTGCGCAGTCGCTCAGTGCGAGCGATGCTTCCCGCCGAAACAACCGAGGGTGTGGGGCCTTGCCGGATCTCCCTGTTCATGTCCGCCTCTTTTTCCGCGGCTTTCCCAGGATCGGCGCGCAGAGGCCGCTGCTGGCCAGCGCGACGGGATCGGTCATGAAATCGTGGGGAATCACCGCCTCCATGGCCCGCAGGGTCGTGGCGGTGGGGTTGCCTTCCTGGCGGAGCACGTCACGCACGGTGCTGGGCGGCACGGCGGCGGCTCGGCCGAATGACTTCCGCACTCCAGCCCTGATGCCGGGCGAAGGCGCAGAATCCGATGAATCGAGGCATCGATGTGCATGACGTGCTTCATGCCCATCAGGATTCAACGCTATACCGTGAATGTCAAGGGGGCTCATCGGTGCTGCACGAGATAGATTCATCGGCACAGCGTTCTCGCGCTTTTGCACGGGGTCCGCATAATGCCGGCATGGATACGCCGCCCAAGACCGACATCGCCGCAGCACTCAATCGTGTTCTCCAGACGCACAAGGAGCGCCTGCGGTCCAAGAACCATTGGGCTGGCCTGTCGAAGCTGCCAGCCACAACGGTTCTGGACGCGTTCAATGGCGCCAACAGCACCATCGACACCCTGACCAAGCTTGCGGAAGGCGCCGGCTTGTCGCTGGCCGAGCTGCTGGCCTATGGCGATCCCGACTGGGAAATGCAGGTGAAGACCCGCCGGACCTTCCGCTCATGGTCTACCGAGGATTTCAATGCCCTGATCCGGGTTCTTGAGCGGCGCACCTAGCCGCCCGGCTCCGGCGCATCCTCATCCAGCGGTCGATCAGCGGCAGGATCTTGTCCGCGCCGTCGCGGCGGCACAGCTGCGTCACCAGCTCGACCGCGCGATCCTCGCGCGCCTTGCGATGCGATAAGTCTTCGGTCTTTTCGTTCTTCGGTGTTTTCGGCACCGCCAACCCCCCATAAATCAACACTCTACCGGGGCCGGCCCCGGTAGGCGGACAGGTGTGCGGCTGGGCACGGGTGCGCGCCCCGGCTCAGCACGGCTCATCGATGCGGTTGGCAGCCGCGTGGGTGGGGAGATGGCGTCTCCCTGCCTCCGCCTTCCTGGATGAGAAGGCGCGAGGCCGCGGCATCCTATGGCACCGCCCCGCCTGGGCAAAAGAAAAAGTTGCATCGTTTCTCGACTGGTTTCCACAAGTTGCGAGATGGCGGGCGACGGCGAGGGCGGTCCCGCCGGGTAGCGCCCGGCGGGGGTTCAGAATGATCGCTTTACCGTGATTTTTGCCATTGACGAAATCACGGTATACCGCCCATCCTAATACAGGGTATGGCGTGAACGCCAGCACCCTTGGATGCAGGCGCTGTTGGAGTGCGACCGATGAAGGGAGCGATCAAAGTCCCGTTACAACGCAGGGACGGACCGCAGAACGTTGCGATGGACCGAAGCTTCGGCGATCTGTCCGGGAAGATGGAGCGCACGCTGCGCCACATGGCGCCGGCGCTGCCGAAGGATGGCGCGACGCCGCTGGTCACCTACAACGTGGTGATCGCCAACCGCCGGATCTCGCACCGGACCTCGATGCGGCTGGACGTGACGTCCTGGCTGCTGCTCGACCACATTGCCGAGCTGGAGGGCTACGCGAACCGCGACGTGCTGGTCAGCGCGGTGCATGAGCGGTTCCACGCCACCGATCTGCCGCTGACGGCGATGGTGCGGCTGTTCCTGCAAACCTACACGGCGCCGGAGGCGGTGCTGGAGTTCCTGGGGGAGGCGCGGCGGCCATACGGGCGCGGCTTCGTCGCCAGCCCGCTGAAGAACTGACATGACCGGCGCAGGGCAAGAGACTGCCGCCATGGTCGGCCTCGTCCAGTGGCACCTGGAGGAAGCCGTCCGGGCCGAACTGGAGGCGGGGGAGACCGGCCTCCCCTTCCGTCGGCGGCGACTGCTGTCCGCCGCCCGCTATCACCGCGACTGCGCCGAACTGGCACGGGAGGAACTGCCGTGATCCCCACCCTCGAAGCAACCGACTGGCAGGTGTGCCACGCGGCGCGGTTCGACACCCCGGCCGACGTCCGCCGGATCCAGTTCCGGCAGGGCGAGCGGCTGGTCATCCTCGCCGTGGGCGAGGTGCCGGTCGTCTGCGACATCCTCACCCCCGGCGTCTACAGCGTGGACATCCCCGCCCACTACCCGCGCGCCGTCTTCCCCGTGCTGGTGGTGGCTGTCCCCTGCCTCATCGCCTACCTGCTGGCTCATGGCGGGCCGACGCGGGCGCTGCCGGCCGTCCCGCTGGCCGACCCGCACACGGGAGGTTAGGCATGCCTCGCGCAGCTGTGAACCCTGCCCTCGCCGACCTGCTTCCCGACGGCCCATCCTGCACCGTCAAGGAAGCCGCCGCACTGCTGGCGATGCCCCGCAGCGAGGTCTATGCCGCTGTGCATGGCGGAGATCTTCGAGGCCACCGAGTCGGCAAGCGGGGTGTCCGTGTCTACCTTCGATCGATTGCAGAGTATCAACGGCGACGGGCGATCCCATCGGCCAAGCGAAAGCGCGACTCGGTACCCCCTGCTGAACCGCCCGTCTCCAAACCCGCGAAGCCCACAGCTGGCCATCGTGAAGCTTTGGCCTTCTTGCACACCCTTGGTGTCGTGAGCGAGCCTTCGAACCGGAGGTAACCGCCATGAGCGTCTATTTCAGCACTGCCCGCGACAAATGGCTTTACGATTTCGAGTGCGGCGGCAAGCGGTATGCGGGCTACTGCCGCGATCCGAAGTCCGGCGAGCTGGCCAGGAACAAGACCCAGGCCAAGCGCATAGAGGCTGCGATCCGCGCCGCCTTGATGGAAGAGCTGGAGTCGGAAAAGCGCCCTGGCGGCCGACTGGCCGCGTACACGGTTGCGCAGATGCTGGCCGAGTTCGCCGCCCGAAAAGCCACCGGCAAGAATTGGGTGAACGAACAGGTCTATGTCAGGGAGCTTCTGGAGTTCTTCGGCGCCGATACACCGGTGGCGCAGCTGACGGAGTCTCGGGTGTGGGACTATGTCACCTGGTCGCGGAAGCAGCCTCTCCGGGTCTACATGGGCGCCGGCAAGAAGAAGGAACAGGTCGCGGCAGGCCCGAAGGCGAAAGCGCCGCTGTTCAAGGACGGGGTCCGCACCAGGTCGGACTCCACGATCAACCGTTACCTGATCTGTCTTGGTGCGGCGTTGCGCATCGCGCACAGCCTGCGTGACGGTGACGGCCGGCCACTTCTGTCGGAGCTGCCTAAGGTCCCGCGCCTTGCCGAGCCCGAGCACCTGCCGCGGCCGATCTCCGATGAGAACCTCGCGGCAATCATCCACCACCCTGAGACACCGGCCCATGTTGCCGACGCGGCGCTGCTGGTGCGGTTGATGGGTTTCCGCAAGGCGGAGGTCTTCGGCCTGCGGATCCAGCAGATCGATTTCAGCGTTCGCGGGGTCTGGCTGGATGCCGAGTCGACCAAGGGTGGACGGGCGGAGTGCGTGCCGGCCAACGACGAGGCACTGGAGCTGCTGGCACGCCTCGTGGCGCAGGCAAGGAAGTGGGAGGTCGACCACCTCTTCACCTACCAGCATGGAGAGAAGGGGGAGCGCCGGCCGGTGAAGAATCCCCGGCGGGCATGGAACACCGTGCTGAAGAAGCTTGGCATCAAGCACCGCTGGCATGACACCAAGGCCAGCTTCGTCACCGCCGTGGCACAGGTTGCCTCTGCCGCCACCACGAAGGCGCTTGCCCGACATAAGGACCACCGCACCACCGAGCGGTACATCGAGGTGGCGGACCCGGTTCGTCGTCAGGCGGTCCAGGCCATCGCGTTTGGGGGCAAGGCAACGGCGCTTGCGAAAAGTCCCAAACAGAAGTCCCAAACAGTCGCGTCGACCGATGTGAGACCAGCTTCGCAGGCCCCAAAAGAAAAAGCCTTGGAACCGTTGGGTTCCAAGGCTTCTCCGGTCCTTCCGGAACTGGTCGGAGCGACAGGATTCGAACCTGCGACCCCCAGACCCCCAGTCTGATGCGCTACCAGGCTGCGCTACGCTCCGTCAACTTCACCGCAGTGCTTGCGGCTTGGCTCCGGAAGGGAACGGGACTATAGCCGCGGGCTTTCGCCGATGCAACATCTCCCGTGATGATTTTTCAGCTTTTTTTGCCCCCAATTTCGGACAGGCGGGACAGCACCGATTGCAGCGATTTCAGCTCGTCCAGGACCATGGTGATCTCGTGCCGGACCGCGTCCGACAGCGGCGGATGATCCTCGCTCCCGCCCCTGTCGTCATCCCTGTCATCGTCGGTGACGTCGCCGCCGAACCCGTCCGCATCGACCGACCCGCCGCCATCGTCGGCATCCTCGGGCAGCGGCGGCGTCGGGTCGGACATGCGCCCTTCCTTTAGCAGGCGCTGGACGCCCTTGATGGTGTAGCGGTCCTCATACAGCAGAGCCTGGATGCGCCGGAGAAGTTCGACATCCTCCGGCCGGTAATAGCGCCGGCCGCCGCCACGCTTCAGCGGACGGATCTGGGGGAACTTCGTTTCCCAGAACCGCAGCACATGCTGAGGCACGTTGAGGTCGGTCGACACCTCGCTGATGGTGCGATAGGCCGTGGCGGATTTCATGGCGCGAATTTCATGGCGCGATCAGGCCGCCATCCGACAACGGCCAGTGGCGGCACTCCGCGGAAAGGCACGGCACGGCGACGGGCAAGGCGGAGAGGTCATCGCAAACGACCGGCGTCAGGACAACGCCCGCGCAGGCGTCGGTGCCCCACCCTCCTGAACCTCGTTGATCCGGTGTTTCAGCACATGGCTGGCACGGAACACCAGAACACGACGCGGCAGAATCGGCACCTCTTCCCCGGTCTTGGGGTTGCGGCCGACTCGCTCGCCCTTCTGGCGGACCTGGAAACTGCCGAAGGAGGAGATCTTGACCATCTCCCCCCGGGACAGGGCATCGGAAATCTCGTCCAGCACCGTTTCGACCAGATCGGCCAATTCGTTGCGCGAAAGTCCGACTTCCTGGTAGACGGCTTCGCTCAGTTGGGCGCGCGTTACGGTATTTTGCGACATTGTCAGACCTCCCCCCGCAACCGTTGCAAAGACGGTAATCCGGCGAAAGAAGGTCCGTCAATTCAAAAGCTTGGCAGCCCCATACGGCCCGGCCGAAGCCCGGCCGGGCGTGCATTGCAGCATGACGGATGTGCGATGTGCGGAGGACGCCGGCGCCTTACCAGCGGACCAGCGCCGAACCCCAGGTCAGGCCGCCGCCGATGGCTTCCATCAGGATCAGGTCGCCGCGCTTGATACGGCCGTCCGCCACCGCTTCGCCCAAGGCCAGCGGGATCGAGGCCGCGGAGGTGTTGCCGTGGCGGTCCACCGTCAGCACCACCTTTTCCGGCGACAGCTTCATCTTGCGGGCCAGCCCGTCGATGATGCGGCGATTCGCCTGGTGCGGCACCATCCAGTCGATGTCGGCCGACTCCAGGCCGTTGGCGGCCAGGGCCTCTTCGACCACCGCCGACAGCTTCGACACGGCATGCCGGAAGATTTCCTGCCCATGCATGCGGACATGGCCGATGGTGCCGGTCGAGGACGCGCCGCCATCGACATAGAGCAGGTCGTACTGGTTGCCGTCGGAATGCAGATGAGTGGACAGCACGCCCTGGTCGCTCGAATCGCCCTTGGCCTCGTAGGCTTCCATGACGATGGCGCCGGCGCCGTCACCGAACAGCACGCAGGTGGTGCGGTCGTTCCAGTCCAGCAGGCGGGAGAAGGTCTCCGCCCCGATCACCAGGGCGCGGCGCGCCTGACCGTTGCGCAGGAAATTGTCGGCCACCGACATGGCATAGACGAAGCCGGCACAGACCGCCTGGATGTCCATGGCGAAACCGGCGGCGCCCAGCGCGGCCTGCACCTTGGTCGCCGTGGCCGGGAAGGTGTTGTCCGGGGTGGTGGTGGCCAGGATGATGCAGTCGATGCTGCTGCCCGGCACGCCCGCATGCTCCAGCGCCCGCATCGCCGCGGCGATGGCGAGGTCGGAGGTCTTCTCCCCCTCGGCGGCGATATGGCGGGACTTGATGCCGGTGCGCTGGACGATCCATTCGTCCGTCGTGTCGACCCGCTGTTCCAGATCTTGGTTGGTGACGACGTTGGACGGCAGGAAGATGCCGCAACCCAGAACTCGGGAACGCATGACCATTGTTCAGCCCGCCGCCGCCTTCGTGTCGGGAAGAGGGGTCGCGTCGGCTATACGTCCCATCTCTTCCTTGATGCGTTCGTTGAAGCCGTGCGTCGCCAGGTTGATGGCGACCGCGACGGCATTGGCGAAGCCGACAGCGTCGGTGCCGCCATGGCTCTTCACGCAGACGCCGCGCAGGCCGAGGAACATCGCGCCGTTGTAGCGGCGCGGGTCGATCCGCTCGCGGAAGCGCTTGAAGGCGCCGCGGGCCAGCAGATAACCGATCCGTGCCAGGAAGGACGTCGCGAAGGTGCGGCGCAGGAATTCGGAGAACAGCTTCGCCGTCCCCTCCGCCGTCTTCAGCGCGACATTGCCGGTGAAGCCGTCGGTGACGATGACGTCCACCGTGCCCAGCCCGATGTCGGTGCCTTCGACGAAGCCATGGAAGCGGCCGGGAAGCGGCATGTCGCGCAGGCTGGCCGCCGCGGCACGCACCACTTCATTGCCCTTCATGTCCTCCGAGCCGATGTTCAGCACGCCGATCGACGGCTGCGGCAGGCCCAGGATGGCACGTGCGAAGACGGCCCCCATCACGGCGAACTGGACGAGGTTTTCAGGCTGGCACTCGGCGTTGGCGCCGAGATCCAGCATAACGCTCTCGCCCCGCTGCGTCGGGAAGAAGGAGGCCATCGCCGGCCGGTCGATGCCCGGCAGCGTCTTCAGCACGAACTTGGCCATCGCCATCAGGGCGCCGGTGTTGCCGGCCGACACCACGCAGGCCGCCTCGCCCGCCGCGACGGCGTCGATGGCAAGCCGCATGCTGGACTGGCGACCCGCACGCAGCGCAACCGCAGGCTTGGCGTCCCCGGCCACGAAGTCGGCGGTGTGGCGGATTTCCGCCACTGCCTTCAACGCAGGCCGCTGGTTCAGCAGCGGTTCAAGCCGCTGCTGGTCGCCATACAGCAGAAAACGCACGTCGGGATGGCGTTCCCGCGCGATGTCCGCCCCGGCAATGACCATGTCGGGACCGTGATCGCCACCCATGGCATCCAGGGCGATGGTCAGGCGCTGGCTCACCGCGAACAGGCTCCCCGGCTTGGACCCCGGCAGGGGCGACGGGCGCCCCCGATCAACGGGACCTCAGACAACGCGATGCGGATCAAGCGGCCGCGGTGCCGCTCTGAACCACTTCACGCTGGTCGTAATGGCCGCAAGACCCGCAGACGTGGTGCGGACGCTTCAGCTCGCCGCAGTTCGGGCACTCGTTGTAGGCCGAGGTGGGCAGAGCGTGGTGCGAACGACGCATGTTGCGCCGCGACTTGGAGGTCTTCTTCTTCGGAACAGCCATGACCGTAAACTCTCTTCATTGGAAAGGGCGGCCCGAACAGGGGCCGCCCAGCGCGAGCGGCATTCAATAAGGCAAATGCCCCAAAAGGGCAAGCCCGAACAACCCCCATTCCGCAACCCCGGGCCGCTCATTGGTGGGGGTGGAAGTGCCGGCCCTTATACAAGACGCGGCGGGGAAAGCAACAGCCGGATCAGTTCCCCGGCTTCAACTTCTGCAGGACGGCGAAGGGATTGGGTTTTTCAGGCTCTTCGGCGGCCTCGTCCTCGGCCGTCTCGCCGTCCTCATGCTCGCGATACCCCTCGAAATCCACGCCTTCGGCATGCGGATAGGGGTCGAGCCCGAGCGACAGGTGCTGCGCCGTCAGTTCGCCGATGTCGATTCGGTTGTTCTCCATCGGCTCGGGAACGTCCTCGTCCGACAGGGAGGCGTCGAAATCGATCTCCAGCCCCGGATCCTCGATCATCGACTCCGGGGCGAACAGCGCCTCGAACCGTTCGCTGACATGGGCCGGCACCGGCTCCAGCGTCACGACGCAGGTCTGCACCACATCGGCCTCCAGCTGTCCGGAGACCCGGATCATCTGGCCGCCGCGCACGGCGCGCAGCCTCACCGTGGCGGTCAGGCTGCCGATCGCCTCCAACTCCAGCCGCTCGGCGAGCGCGCGGCGCTCCGTCTCCGTCGCTTCGATGGTTTCGCTCACCTCGGCACGACGCACCGTGTCGGCATTGACGACGCGTGAGAATTCCGGGGCCGGCTGGGCGCCGTTGGCAGGGCTCATGGCAAAGACTTTCCGATCGAAAACCAAAACGGCCGGCGCGGCGAACGCCCGGCAAGTCCCAAGTCACATGCAGCCCGCGGCCTGGAAAGGCAAGCCCCCAGACACGGCGGCAGGCATCGGCGACACTCTACATATATAGCGAAGCGGTCAGGCCGGCACCGGTGCGAAGCGGATCTCGCCCTGCAACAGCGACTCCAGCGGCTGGGCGTCGAGCGTCGCGGCACAGCTGCGGACATAGGCGGCCATCGCCGCCAGCGCCTCGTCCGGCACCGGATCGACCGTGCCGTAGAGGTTGTTGTCCAGCGCCACCTCCAGCCGGCGGCCGTCGGAGTCGGCCAGCGCCTCGTCATAGGCGCGGATCCGCCCGGCCATCCCGCGCGCCATCGTCTTCACGCGCCGGGCGATGCCACTGTCGCCGGCCCCCATCTCCAGCAGCGACTTCTCGAAATCGTCGACCATCGTCTCATAGAGGCGCTGCGACAGTTTGCCCGCCTCCGGCCCCTGACCCTTCAGCCGGCGCATCACCAGCAGCATGTGCAGCGCCACCATCTCGAACCGCCCGTCCAGGCTGTCGGGCACGGAAAGCGCGCTGTAGAAGCCGGGTTCGCGGGCCTGCCCGACGATGGCGGTGAACAGGCCACCAACCGCGGCGGCGGTGCGGGCGCGGTCTCCGCCCCCCACACCACCCAACAGCGGGCCCAGCAAACGGCCGATAAAGCTTCCTGACACGAACGGCAACCCTTCCCCGACTCGGAGTCTCGTTGACAGGGCGAAGCAGCCGGTGCGATTGTCCCGCCCGGAGACTGTCCACAGCCGTGAACGGCCTCGCTGCCCCGCCGGCTCCATCATAGCCCGAGCACCATGACCAGATCGAACTTTTCCGCCCCCCGCGCCGTCATTCGCACCGCCCTGCTGGGCAGCATCCTGCTCGCCGGCCTCGCCGCGACCGGCTGCTCGCCCACCCTCGCCACCCGCGGCAACCTGACGGACCCGCAGCTGGTGGCGGAACTGCAACCGGGCCAGAGCCGGCGCGACGACGTCGCCGCGGTGCTGGGCACGCCGACCTCGGTCGGCACCTTCGATCCGAACGTCTGGTACTATATCGGGCAGAAGACTGAGAAGACCGCCTTCTTCGAGCCGGAAGTGACGGAGCGCCGCGTCGTCGTCGCCCATTTCGACGACAACGGCGTCCTGCGCGAGATCAAGACGCTCGACAAGTCGAACGGCCAGGACATCGATCTGGTGGAGCGCACGACCCCCACCGCCGGCCGCGAGATGGGCTTCCTGGAACAGATGATGGGCAACGTCGGCCGCTTCTCCGCCAAGGATACCAAGGGCAAGGGCCCCGGCAGCTGATCGGCCGGCCGATAGCCCGGCCCGCCGTGCCCATTCCTTCCGATACGGACACCGACCTGCGCCACATGCGCGCCGCCCTGTCGCTCGCGGCGCGCGGGCTGGGGCGGACCTGGCCCAATCCCGCGGTCGGCTGCGTGCTGGTCCGCGACGGCGCCGTGATCGGCCGCGGCTGGACCCAGCCCGGCGGCCGCCCCCATGCCGAGACCCAGGCGCTGGACCGAGCCCGCGCTTTTTCCGGCGGAGCGGACGGTGCCACCGCCTACGTCACGCTGGAACCCTGCAACCATTATGGCAAGACGCCGCCCTGCGCCCTGGCGCTGGTCGAGGCGAAGGTGGCGCGTGTCGTCGTCGCCTGCCAGGACCCCGACCCGCGGGTTGCCGGCGGCGGCTTGGCCCGGCTGCGCGATGCCGGCATCGCGGTCACGACGGGCGTCTGCGAGGCCGATGCGCTTGCACTCAACGAGGGCTTCTTCAACCGCATCACGCTGGGCCGCCCCCTGGTCACGCTGAAAGTCGCCAGCACGTTGGACGGCCGCATCGCCACCGCCACCGGCGAGTCGCAGTGGATCACCGGCCCGACGGCGCGCGCCTGGGGCCACCGGCTGCGCGCCAGCCATGACGCCATCCTGGTCGGCATCGGCACCGCGCTGGCCGACGACCCCGAATTGACCTGCCGCCTGCCCGGCCTGGAAGACCGCAGCCCGGTGCGGGTTGTGGTGGACAGCGGCCTGCGCCTGCCGCCGACGGCGAAGCTCGCCACCGGCGCTCGCCGCATTCCGACCTGGGTCGTCACCGGCCCCACCCCCGACCCCACGCGTGCCGAGGCTCTGGCTGCCCTCGGCGTCGAGCCGATCCCGGTCACCGCCGGGCCCGACGGCCGTGTCGATCCCGCCGCCGCGATGACCGCCCTCGCCGCCCGCGGCATCACCCGCGTGCTGGTGGAAGGCGGAGCGTCGATGGCCGGCGCCCTGCTCGGCGCCGGTCTGGTCGACCGGCTGGAGTGGTTCCGCGCCGCCTCGCTGATCGGCGGCGACGGGTTGCCGGCGGTCGCCGGCTTCGGAGTCGAGGCGTTGGCCGCGATGGCGCGCTTCGAACGCACTGCCTTCCGCAGCGCCGGCACCGATCTGGCCGAAAGCTATCGCCGGATCGGCCCCAAAGCGTCGGTCTAGCCCGCGCAACAGACCGTTGCGCCGCTTGCGGTGTCGCGCCCGCTTCCCCTGGCCGCGAAACCTGCTAAATTCCCCCGCATGTTCACCGGAATCATCACCGATGTCGGGCGCGTCCGGGCCGTGGAGCGGCAGGGCGACACCCGGTTCACCATCGAGACCGCCTTCGACACGGAGACGATCGCGATCGGGGCGTCCATCGCCCACAACGGCGTCTGTCTGACGGTCATCGAAAAGGGACCGGGGACCTACGTCATCCAGGCTTCGGGGGAAACCCTGTCGAAGACGACGCTCGGCGGCTGGGAAGCCGGCACGCGCATCAACCTGGAGCGCGCGCTCAAGGTCGGCGACGAGCTGGGCGGCCACATCGTGTCCGGCCATGTCGACGGGGTCGGCCGGCTGCTGTCGATCCGCCCCGAAGGCGAATCGCTGCGCCTGACCTTCGAGGCGCCGGCCACTCTCGCCAAATACATCGCGCCCAAGGGCTCGGTCGCCATCGACGGCGTGTCGCTGACCGTCAACGAGGTCGAAGGCAACCGCTTTGGCGTCAACATCATCCCCCACACCCAGACCGCCACCACCTTCGGCGGGCTGACGGAGGGCGATACGGTCAATCTCGAAATCGATATGCTGGCGCGCTATGTCGCCCGGCTCGCGGGGCAGGAATGACGTCCGAGTTTCACCACTACCTGTCGACGGCCGAAGAGATCATCGAAGAGGCGCGTCAGGGCAGGATGTTCATCCTGGTCGACGACGAGGACCGGGAGAACGAGGGCGATCTGGTGATCCCCGCCTCCTGCGCCACGCCGGACGCGGTGAACTTCATGGCCAAGCATGGGCGCGGCCTGATCTGCCTGACCATGGACCGGCCGAACATCGAACGGCTGCGCCTGCCGCTGATGGCGCAGCAGAACGCGTCCCGCCACCAGACCGCCTTCACTGTCTCCATCGAGGCGCGCGAAGGCGTGACCACCGGCATCTCCGCCGCCGACCGTGCCCGCACCATCGCCGTCGCCATCGACCCGGCGTCCGGCCCGCACGACCTCGCCACCCCCGGCCACATCTTCCCGCTGCTGGCGCGTGACGGCGGCGTGCTGGTCCGCGCCGGCCATACCGAGGCCTCGGTCGACATCGCCCGGCTGTCCGGCCATTCCTCGTCCGCGGTGATCTGCGAGATCATGAACGACGACGGCACCATGGCACGCCTGCCCGATCTGGTGCAGTTCGCCCAGTTCCACGGGCTGAAGGTCGGCACCATCGCCGACCTGATCGCCTACCGCCGCCGCACCGAGACCATCGTCGAGCAGGTTCTGGCCGGCAATCTCGACAGCCGCTATGGCGGGCGCTTCCAGTCCTACGTCTACATCAACAAGATCCAGTATGCCGAGCACATCGCGCTGGTGCGCGGCGACATCTCCGGCGACGAGCCGGTGCTGGTGCGCATGCATGCCCAGTCGGTGCTGGACGACGTGCTGGGCGACCGCAACTCCGGCCGCGACAACGACCTGCACGCCTCGATGGAGCTGATCGCCAAGGAGGGCCGCGGCGTCGTCGTGCTGCTGCGCGAGCCGAACCCGAACGGCCTTTCCACCGTGCTGAAGGCGCGGCTGGAAGGTCAGGCCGGCAGCGTTCCGGAACTGCGCGACTACGGCATCGGCGCGCAGATCCTGCTGGATCTGGGCGTGCGCAAGATGACCCTGATCTCCAACCGCAAGAAGCCGATCATCGGGCTGGAGGGCTACGGCCTGACCGTGGTCGGCCACCGCGCGATCAATCCGGGCGCCACCGACCCCGGTGAGGACTGAGGACCAGAACGCCGCCGGATGACCGATACGCCCCACATCATGGTCGTGGACGCCCGCGTCCACGAGGACATTGCCGATGAGCTGGCGCGTGGCGCCGTCGCGGAACTCGACCGCGCCGGCGCCACGCACATCCGCTATGGCGTGCCCGGCTGTCTGGAGCTTCCGGCGGCGATCATGTACGCCATCCGCTCCATGGATTTCTTCACCGCCCGCAAGCGGTTCGACGGCTATGTCGCGCTGGGCTGCGTGATCCGGGGCGAGACGACGCGGTACGACACGATCTGTGCCGAAAGCGCCCGCGGCCTGCAGGATCTGGCCCTGCGCTACAGTCTGGCGGTCGGAAACGGCATCCTGACGGTGGAAAACCGCGAGCAGGCCTGGGCCCGCGCCAATGTCGGATCGGTCAATACCGGCGGGCGTGCCGCGCGTGCCTGTCTTGACATGATTGACCTGAAGCGCAAATTCCGCCTCTATCCGCGCTGACCCCGACATCTCCTCTCTTTTAGCGACTGCAGATCATGAGCAACGACGACGCGGGCAGCCCCGTGACACCCGATCACGCCCCCAAGGGCGGCGACTCCAAGGGCAAATCGAAGTCCCGCAAGAACAAGACCGGCGGCGGCTCCGCCAAGGCGCGCCGCAAGGCCGCCCGTCTGGCCGCGGCCCAGGCGCTGTACCAGATCGATCTGGCCCAGGCCCCGGTCGAGAATGTCGTCGGCGAGTTCGTCGCCCACCGGCTGGGCGAGGAGATCGACGGCGACAAGTTCGTCTCCGGCGATCCGCAGCTGTTCGCCGACATCGTCCGCGGTGCGATCCACCGCCGCGCCGAGGTCGACGGGGTGCTGGGCGCCGCCCTCGACCCGCGCTTCCCGCTCGACCGGCTGGAGCTGCTGCTGCGCGCCATCCTGCGCGCCGGTGCCTACGAGATCGCGGTGCATATGGACACCCACCCGCGCATCCTCATCAGCGAGTATGTCGACGTCGCCCGCGCCTTCTTCTCCGGCCGCGAGCCGGCGATGGTGAACGGCGTGCTCGACCATGTCGCCCGCGCGCTGCGCGCCGACGACCTCGCCAAGCCCGACCCCGGCCGCAGTGCGGTCGAGGAGTAATACCCGAAGAAATTCCCTCTCCCCCCGGGGAGAGGGTTAGGGTGAGGGGGTCGCACCGCGTGCCTTTCACGAGAATCAACCCCGTGCATCCCCCTCACCCCGACCCTCTCCCCGGGGGGAGAGGGGGAATCGCCCTCTCGGCGAGTTCGGCCGGATCACCCGCTTCTTCAAGCCGCTGGCCGCCGGTTTTCCCGGCGCCCGCGGCCTGCGGGACGATGCCGCCGTGTTCGGCGTGCCGGACGGGCGGGAACTGGTCGTCACCACCGACGCCATGGTCGCCGGGGTGCATTTCTTCCCCGACGATGCGCCGGCGGACATCGCCGCCAAGCTGATGCGCAGCAACCTGTCCGACCTCGCCGCCATGGGGGCGGAGCCGCTGGCCTACACGCTGGTGACCGCCCTGCCCCGCGGCCTCGACGAATCCTGGCTGGAGGGCTTCGCCGCCGGGCTGGGCGAGGAGCAGCGGCAGTTCGGCATTGCGCTGGCCGGTGGCGATTCGGTCTCGACCAGCGGCCCAATCACCCTGTCGGTCACCGCCTTCGGGCTGGTCCCCACCGGTTGTGCCCTGCCGCGCTGGGGCGGGCAACCGGGCGACCGCGTCTTCGTCACCGGCAGCATCGGCGATGCCGCGCTCGGGCTCGAAGTCGCCTATGGCCGTCTCGACATTCCGGACCAGGACACGCGCGCCCATCTGCTGCGCCGGATGCGCCGGCCCGACCCGCGCATGGGCGTCGGGCCGTGCCTGATCGGTCTGGCCAGCGGTGCGATGGACGTGTCGGACGGGCTGGTCGCCGACCTCGGCCATCTCTGCGAGGAGTCCGGCTGCGCCGCCCTGCTCCGCGCCGATGCGGTGCCGCTGTCGGAGGCTGCCCGCGGCGCCATCGACGGCGATCCGGTGAGACTGGCGCTGGCCATCACCGGCGGCGACGATTACGAGCTTCTGTTCACCGCCCAGCCGTCGGCCCGCGACGCCCTGGCGGCCCTGGCCGCGGAATGCGGGGTTGCGATCACCGAGATCGGCGAACTCTGTCCCGGTACGCCCGGCGAGGTCGCGGTGCTGGACGGTGCCGGTGTGCCCCTGCCGCTGGCCCGGCGCGGCTGGGACCATTTCTGACCGTCCACCTCCCCCGCCCCGCGTTTAAGACAATCGAAAGCATCCGCGGCGCAGGGTTCGGCGCTTCGCCGTCTGTCTGAGGTGTGTTGCCGTGGTCAAGGCTCTGATCGTCCTCGTTCTCGGCATCGTCTTGCTGGGCGGCGCCAGCTTCGGTGGCTGGTTCGTCTATCAGAAATACTTCACCGAACATCCCGACGCACCGCCGAAGAAGGTGGAGCCGCCGCCCAAGCCGCCGACCGCCTTCGTCCGCCTGCCCCCGCTGGTGGTGCCGATGATCGGCCCGACCCGAGTCGAACAGTTCGTGACCGTCGTGGTCGCGGTGGAAGTGCTTCTGGAAAAGCAGCCGATGGTCCAGGCCAACCAGCCGCGCCTGACCGACGCCTTCCTGACCGCGCTCTATGGCGGCATTGCGGACAAGTCGATCCTGAACGGGGCTTTGGTCAATATTCCTGCCGTAAAGACCAAGTTGGCGGAGGCCGCCGGCAAAGTCGTCGGCAAGGATGCGGTCTATGACGTGCTGGTCCAGGCGGTTACGCAGCGCAATCTCTGACCGCCTCCCAGGGCACCCGCAATTCGCACCCATTTTGCGGTGCATTATCCCGACACTACCCACAAAGGCCAGGGGCACCCCCGGCCATTTCGCCGCGTTGCGCCGCCCCGTGCGGCGGTTGCAAAGCGGCCGCACCGGGCGCATGCTTTTCCCGATAATACTTGCGCCCGACTTCTCCCCCACTTGATCACCGTGGTGGGACCAGCCTTTCCGGGGCGCGACCTTAAAATCAATCGGGGGATGCGATGGCTCTAGCGTTCATCGTCATCATCGCCGCCGGCCTGCTCGCGCTGGCCTACGGTTTTCGTACCGGAAAAGAAGTCATGGCCGCGTCGCCTGGGTCCGAACGGATGCAGGCCATCGCCGCCGCGGTGCAGGAAGGGGCGCGCGCCTATCTGAACCGCCAATACACCACCATCGCCATCGCCGGCGCCGTCCTGCTGGTCATCCTGTGGGTGACGCTGGGCTTTCCGGTGGCCTTGGGCTTCCTGATCGGCGCCGTGCTGTCGGGCAGCGCCGGCTATGTCGGCATGAACGTCTCGGTCCGCGCCAACGTCCGCACCGCCGAGGCCGCCACCCGCGGCCTGGCGCCGGCACTCGACATCGCCTTCAAGTCGGGCGCGATCACCGGCATGCTGGTGGTCGGGCTCGGGCTGCTGGGCGTCGGCGGCTATTTCGGCATCCTGACGCTGGTCTACCACGTCAACGATCCCGTCGAGGTGCGCACGATCCTCGAGGCGCTGGTGGCGCTCAGCTTCGGTGCCTCGCTGATCTCGATCTTCGCCCGGCTGGGCGGCGGCATCTTCACCAAGGGCGCCGACGTCGGCGCCGACCTCGTCGGCAAGGTGGAGGCCGGCATCCCGGAGGACGACCCGCGCAACCCGGCGGTCATCGCCGACAATGTCGGCGACAATGTCGGCGACTGTGCCGGAATGGCCGCCGACCTGTTCGAGACCTACGCCGTCACCATCGTCGCCACCATGCTGTTGGCGGCGATTTTCTTTACCGGCGGCGTGTTGCGGATGATGCTGGTCTATCCGCTGCTGATCGGCGCTGTCTGCATCCTGGCCTCGGTCGCCGGCACCTTCGCGGTGAAGCTCGGCCCCGACAACAACATCATGAAGGCGCTCTACAAGGGGCTGGCGGTCGCGGCCGGCATCTCGCTGGTGCTGATCCTGATCGTCACGGCGATCCTGTTCGGCTTCACCCGCGCCATCACCATGACCGACGGCGTGTCGATCACCGGCTTCAACCTGCTGGTCTCGGCCCTGGTCGGGCTGGGCGTCACCGGCCTCTTGGTCTGGATCACCGAGTTCTACACCTCGACCGCCTTCCGCCCGGTGCGCAGCGTCGCCAAGGCGTCGGAGACCGGGCATGGCACCAATGTCATCCAGGGTCTTGCCGTGTCGATGGAATCGACCGCCCTGCCGGTGATCGTCATCTGCGCCGGCATCCTGATCGCCCACGGGCAGGCCGGCGTCTTCGGCATCGGCATCGCCGCGACGACGATGCTGGCGCTGGCCGGCATGGTGGTGGCGCTCGACGCCTATGGGCCGGTCACCGACAATGCCGGCGGCATCGCCGAGATGTCGGACATGCCCGCCAACATCCAAGTCACCACCGACGCGCTGGACGCCGTCGGCAACACGACCAAGGCGGTGACCAAGGGCTATGCCATCGGCTCCGCCGGTCTGGCCGCCCTGGTTCTCTTCGCGGCTTACGTCCAGGATTTGGGCCATTACTTCCCCAACATTCCGGTCGAGTTCCGGCTGAACGACCCCTACGTCGTCGTCGGGCTGCTGGTGGGCGGCCTGCTGCCCTATCTGTTCGGGGCCATGGGCATGACCGCCGTCGGCCGCGCCGCCGGGTCCGTCGTCGTGGAGGTGCGGCGCCAGTTCCGCGAAATCCCCGGCATCATGGAAGGCACCGCCAAGCCCGATTACGGCCGTGCGGTGGACATGCTGACCAAGGCGGCGATCAAGGAGATGATCATCCCCTCGCTGCTGCCGGTCCTGGCCCCGGTGGTCCTCTATCTGGTGATCGCCGCCATCGGCGGGCGGGCGGCCGGCTTCGCGTCCCTGGGCGCCATGCTGCTGGGAACCATCGTCACCGGCATCTTCGTCGCCATTTCGATGACGTCGGGCGGCGGTGCCTGGGACAACGCCAAGAAGTACATCGAGGAGGGCAATCACGGCGGCAAAGGCTCCGACGCCCACAAGGCGGCGGTGACCGGCGATACCGTCGGCGACCCCTACAAGGACACCGCCGGCCCGGCGGTGAACCCGATGATCAAGATCACCAACATCGTGGCGATCCTGCTGCTGGCGATCCTGGCCCAGGTCGGATGAGGGCTCGGCTGAGGGCTCGGGTGAGCGACCGGTGCGGGGCAGGACAACCGCCTGCCCCGCACCGACGCATTTACAGTCCCGGCGAGGCTTCCGGCGCCAGAGTTTCCACGAACTCGTTGAAGTCGGAAGCCTCGCGGAAATCCTTGTAGACGGAGGCGTAGCGGATATACGCCACCTGATCCATCGTCTGCAGCGCTTCCATGATCTTCTCGCCGATCTGCTTCGACGGGATTTCGCTCTCGCCGGAGGATTCCAGCTGGCGGACCATGCTGTTCACCACCCGGTCGATGCGGTCGCCGTCGATCGGGCGCTTGCGCAGCGCGATCCTCATCGACCGCAACAGCTTCTCGCGGTCGAAGGCTTCGCGCTGGCCGTTGCTCTTCACCACCGTCAGTTCGCGCAGTTGGACGCGTTCGAAGGTGGTGAAGCGGGCGCTGCAACTGGGACAGAAGCGCCGCCGGCGGATTGCCGAGTTGTCTTCGGTCGGGCGCGAGTCCTTGACCTGGGTGTCCTCGTTTCCGCAGAACGGGCAGCGCATCTGGTGGTTTCCCCCCTTTACGGCGTGGGCGATTACAGCGTCGGGTAGATCGGGAACTGACGGCACAGGCCGCGGACACGCTCGCGCATTGCCGCCTCGACCGCCGTGTTGTCGCCGGAGTTGCTGGCGGCCAGCCCGTCCAGCGTCTCGACGATCATCTCGCCGACCTGTTTGAACTCGGCGGTGCCGAAGCCGCGGGTTGTCGCCGCCGGGCTGCCCAGGCGGACGCCGGAGGTGATCATCGGCTTCTGCGGGTCGAACGGCACGCCGTTCTTGTTGCAGGTCATGCCGGCATGCTCGAGGCTGGCTTCCGCCGCCTTGCCGGTCAGGTTCTTCGGACGCAGGTCGACCAGCACGATGTGGCTGTCGGTGCCGCCCGACACGATGTCCAGCCCGCCGGCGATCAGCGTCTTGGCCAGCACCTGGGCGTTGTCGACCACCGCCTGGGCATAGGTCTTGAACTCCGGACGCAGCGCCTCGGCGAAGGCAACCGCCTTGGCGGCGATGACATGCATCAGCGGGCCGCCCTGGAGGCCGGGGAAGACGGCCGAGTTGATCTTCTTGGCGATGTCTTCCTTGTTGGTCAGCACCATGCCGCCGCGCGGGCCGCGCAGCGTCTTGTGGGTGGTGGTGGTGACCACGTCGGCATAGGGGAACGGGTTCGGATAGACGCCGCCGGCGATCAGGCCGGCATAGTGGGCGATGTCGACCATGAAGATCGCGCCGACCTCGTCCGCGATGGCGCGGAAGCGCTCATAATCCAGCACGCGCGGATAGGCGGAGCCGCCGGCGATGATCAGCTTCGGCTTGTGCTCGCGGGCCAGAGCCTCGACCTGATCGAAGTCGATCAGGTGGTCGTCCTTGCGCACGCCGTACTGCACGGCCTTGAACCACTTGCCCGACATGTTGGGGGCGGCACCGTGGGTCAGGTGGCCGCCGGCGGCCAGCGACATGCCCAGCACGCAGTCGCCCGGCTGCAGCAGGGCCAGCAGCACCGCCTGGTTGGCCTGGGAGCCGGAGTTCGGCTGCACGTTGGCGAAATCGCAGCCGAACAGCTTGCAGGCGCGCTCGATGGCGAGGTTCTCCGCCACGTCGACGAATTCGCAGCCGCCGTAGTAACGCTTGCCCGGATAGCCCTCGGCATACTTGTTGGTCAGGACCGAGCCCTGCGCTTCCAGCACCGCCTGGGAGACGATGTTCTCGGAGGCGATCAGCTCGATCTGCTCCTGCTGGCGGACCAGCTCGTCGCGCACCGCGCGGGCCAGTTCGGGATCGGTCTCGGCAAGCGAGGCGGCGAAGAAGCGGCCGATCTCTGCGGTGTTGCTGCTGGTCATGGCGGGAGGTTCCTCAATCGAAGTGGCATCAGGCAGGACAGGCGCGCGGCCAACCTGCCGTCGTCAGGTCTTTCCGGGCTCTGTCGCGTCCCGGTTGCGGGCCTTCACGGCCAAATGATTGGGCCAGGAAAAGCGGCGCGGGAACGCGCTCAGCCCATCTTGGCGATGCGGCGGCTGTGACGCTCGCCGCCTTCAAAGTCGGTCTTCAGGAAGATTTCGACGCAATCCTTGGCGATCTCCGGCCCGACGATGCGGGCGCCCAGCGCGATCACGTTGGCGTCGTTGTGCTCGCGCGACAGGCGCGCGGTGGTCACGTCGTGCACCAGGGCGGCGCGGATGCCGGGATGGCGGTTGGCGGCGATGCTGATGCCGATGCCGCTGCCGCAGACCAGCACGCCGCGCTGCGCCCGGCCGTCGGTGACGGCGGCGGCCAGCGCCGCGGCGAAGTCCGGGTAATCGACCGAGGCCGGACCGTCGGTACCGAGATCGAGGACGGTGTAACCGGCGCCCTCAAGCTGCCGTGCGATCTGAGCCTTCAGCTCATAGCCGGCGTGATCGGATGCGAGTGCCACGGTGCGGACGGTCATGACGGCGGAAACTCCGGTGCGGTCGGTAACGGATACGGGCAGTACGGATGCACGGGCGGCAACCGGGCCGGCGAAGCGGCCTGCAATCGGGCGAAAGACGCCGGCACCCTACCAGATGTCGGTGCCAACCGCCACAGCCACACCATGACATGGATGCATAGCTAAACCCAGCACCGCCGGGCAGCGGTCGATTTGGCGGTCGATTTACGGCGCACGATCGGCCGGCACACAGCCGGAGCGGCACCGACGCCCATCACCGCGAAAGTTTGGCCTCTGTTTTCACCTCTTCGTTGCCGAAGGGGCAAAACAAGGGAGATAGCCGATTCGTTATATGCGGGGGAAATCCGCCAATTGCTGCAACGGAGTCGGGGGAAAATCGCAAGCCGGCGCCTACTAGACGCGCCTTAAAGCCGCGGCACAGCCACAACCGTGCAACGATTTTCAGCGAAGGCTGATTTAAGCGGCGTTCCTTTGTTCTGGCCGACAAGAGCAACTAATTTGATGCTTGCCGAAATTATATTGACACCCAAATCACGGTATGCAACTTGGTTCCTACGGACAAATGAAAAACCAGGACACAGTGCAATGAGCGACCAGCTTCGCGCCGATGTACCGGACAATGCGCTGCTGCGGATGACCGCCGACATCGTATCGGCGTATGTCAGCAAGAACGTGTTGCCTGCTCAGCAAATCCCCGACGTGATCAATACGGTCTACTCGTCGCTGACCGGTCTGAATGGTCAGCCCCGAGAGGTCGCGGCGGAGCCGCTGAAGCCGGCCGTTCCGATTCGTAAGTCAGTGACGCCCGAATACATCGTCTGCCTGGAAGACGGGAAGAAGTTGAAGATGCTGAAGCGGCACCTTCGCTCGACCTACAACATGTCGCCGGACGAATATCGCGCACGCTGGGGACTTCCGCCCGACTATCCGATGGTCGCGCCGAACTATGCGGCTCAGCGTTCGGAATTCGCCAAGCGCATCGGCCTGGGCCGCAGTTCCGGCCGTCAGACCCGCCGCAAGGCCGGTTGATCGCGTAAAGTCCGTATGCAACGCGGGCCGATCCACCCAGGATTCGGCCCGTGTGCGTGTCCGGTCGATGGCCCTGCCATCCGATTGGTTGAAGCTGCGAATCGGTTGCATTCGATGGGCCGCAAGCCTCAGTTGGCACACCCTTTGCGGCCCGACAGGCGGCAGTTGAAACGGTCGACATTTCGACTCAATTCGCGTCCAGTCGACACATTTTCTTCGTTCAGGCAGGTCAGATAGGTCATCGACTTGTCGACGTAATCCTTCACTTCGCCCTGACAGGAAGACATCTTGTCGGCGCTGAGGAAGGTCGCCTGGTCGTCCATGCACAGCGGCACACCCGGCTTCAGGCAGCCCGCGGCCGGCGTCGTCGGTTGCGGGGCGGTCGGGGCCGCTCCACCGTTTGCCGTCCCGGCAGCGGCACCGGCGGCACCGGGGGCGGACTGACGGCCGCCATGGTCCTGTGCGCCATGGCCCGGCTTCTGGGACGGCTGGGACGAAGCGGCCAGCGCCGCCTGCGGGATCGCCAGGACCGGCAAGGCTGCAACCGAAGCGGTTCCCAACGCCGCAGACATCAGCGACACACGCAGGAAAGCCGTCACGCCCAGCGTCCCGAAGCCTGCCGCCCTAAAACCCGCCGCCTTAAAACCCAACATGGCCTCGATCCTCTGGCGTTTCATTCTTCTGCCCGAAGGCCGGCACGGAAAACGGCCCGGCCGACACCCCGCTTAACCGGCTGAACGGCGCAGGGAAAGGGGCTTTCCTTATGCGCCATTCGTTCAGAGATGCGCGGTTCTACAAGCGTTACACCCCCTGCGCCAGTGTCAACGGGCAGGCATAGGTCTACTGTCGGGGTCGAGCGGTTCGCTCTACGACCGGCGGGCCGACCAAGTGTCGGGGCCGCCGGCGGAGGCATGCCGGCGCTCACCATCAGCAAAAGCCAGACTTCGATACGCGCCGCCCGGCCCCGTCCGGCGGCGCGTTTTCTTTTCGCCCCTTGCGAAAGGGAGCAATCCACGGCAGATGCGCAACCTCTGGATGTTCAGGCCCGGTCAGTAAAGTCCGCCGCCCCGCTTCGGCCCCGGCTTGGCCGGGGCGGCTGGGCCGACGCCCTTGTTCTGCACGAAGCGCAGCTTGTTGATCGCCGTCCGTTTCAGCAGTTCCTGGCTGCCGGTTGCCGGGCCGGCCACCGTCACCTCGACGCCGGTCCTGGCATCGATGGCGGTCACCCGCAGATAGCTGCCGACCCGCTGGAACTCGAACAGCACGTCACCGTCGGTCATGCCCAATGCCCTCCCTCGGCCCGGTTCCACATCGCCCGGTCTTCCTTACCCTAAGGTCAGTCCCCGTTCGAGACCGCAACACCCGGCAGCCATCGCTGTTGTCCATCCAGCCATTCGGCGCGCAGGAGCCCCGCTCCGCCAACCCCCACTGCGAGGAAGGACCACCAAAATGGCCGCCAAGACGATGCAGGATCTGCTGATCGAGGATCTTCGCGACATTTACCACGCCGAGAAGCAGATCGCGAAGGCCCTGCCGAAGATGGCCAAGGCCGCCAGCTCCGACCAACTGCGCCAGGCGTTTGAAACCCATCTGGAACAGACCCATGGGCAGATCGAGCGGCTCCAGCAGGTGTTCGAGGAGCTCGACACCCGTCCGCGCGGCAAGCATTGCGACGCGATGGAGGGGCTGATCAGCGAAGCCCAGGAAATCCTGGAGATGGGCCTGGCGCCCGAGGTGCAGGACGCCGCCCTGATCGCCGCCGCCCAGAAGGTGGAGCATTACGAGATCGCCAGCTACGGCACGCTGCATGCCTTCGCCACCGCCTGCGGCCTCGACAAGGTCGCCCAGCTGCTGGACGAGACGCTGCAGGAGGAAAAGGACACCGACACGCTGCTCAACAAGCTGGCGATCGGCGACGTCAACAAGAAGGCGATGGCGGCCAGCGGCAGGAAGGCCGCCTGATCCCGTAATCCCTCAAGTCTTCCGTGACCAATCGTTCCCGGCCCTGCATAAGGGCCGGACCCTGGTTGCAAGCGCCGCGTCGGACCGATAGCATCCCCGCTGTCCGGTCCTTCGCGGTGTTCCGTCATGCGTCGCCTTTTGTGTGCCTTCGGCCTTGCCCTGCTCCTGACGCTGCCGTCGGCGCCATCGGCCGTTGCGAACGAGGGGGCGCCGGGCGCACTTCCACCGTCGGTGCGGATCAAGCCGCTGATGGTCCCGGTGGTGAATGCCGGACGGATCGAGAAGTACACCCAGGTCGAAGTGAACCTGGAGATCGGCAACGCCCTGAAGCTGGGCGAGGTGCAGCTCAGCATCCCGCGCCTGCACGACGCCATCCTGACCGCCATCTACAAGGGCGTGGACGAGGGCTGGATCGTCCGCGGCAACATCGCGAACGTGCCTGCCCTGCGCCGCCGCATCGACGAATCGGTGATCGCCATGTTCGGCAAGGACGTGGTCAGCCGCATCCTCATCACGCCCATCGCGCGGCAGTCATCGCTGCAGTAGACTGCTCCCCGGACAAGCTCCGCAATTCAAGGCGCCGTACAAGGCCCCCGTATTGAAGCCCCCTTCAAGGATCGACCCGTCATGCCCCTCGTCTATGTCGCGCGCAGCGCCGCCCTGACCAAATGGGCGTCCGACGTCGGACAGGGAAAGCACATCTACAAGCTGGGCATCGCGGAGGATGAGGCCGCGGTCAAGGCAGAGGTCGCCGCCGGCTGGGGTGGCGAATCCGACTGGAAGCTGATCCAGACCAAGCCGGTCGAGGAGCTGGACGAGGAAACCGCGCTGGCCCGGCTCGGCCGGCGCGAAAAGGCCATCGACCCCACCTATTACCCGCGGCTCAAGGGAGCGGCCGGCGTGTACCGCATCACCCTGACCAACGTTCAGAACAGCCTGCTGGTCGCCAAGGCGATGACCGCGGACGAGCCGCTGACCGACGTCAAGGTGAAGCCCAAGGACATCGCCGACTACATGATCCGCAACGCGATTGCCTGAGAAATCCCCGTGAAGACCGCCCCGCCGCCCGTCCGCCGCGTCGCTTTCGATGCCATGACGCTGCGCGACCTGCACGACATGCTGGCCCTGCGCAGCCGCGTGTTCGTGGTCGAGCAGGCCTCCCCCTACCCCGACATCGACGGCCGCGATCCCGGCGCGCTTCACCTGATCGCGGTGGACGAAGCGGGCGCCATCGTCGGCTGTGCCCGCTGCCTCGGCCCTGGTGAAAATGGCCCGGATGGAGCGAATCCGGACGCGCCGGTCTCCTTCGGCCGTCTGGCGGTCGACCCGTCGCAACGCTCCACCGGGCTGGGGCGGGCGCTGGTGGCGGAGTCGCTGACGGTGCTGGCGGAGCGCTGGCCCGACCGCGACGTGGTCATCGGCGCGCAGCAGCATCTCGAACGCTTCTACGGCAGCTTCGGCTTCGTCCGGGATACCGAGCCGTACGACGATTTCGGCATTCCCCACATCGACATGCGGCTGCGGCGCTGACGCTCCTTTCACCGGCCCGCCGCCTCTGCCGTCGCTTGCCCCCCGAATCCCATCCCCGTGCCGCCACCACGTCGATGCGACACAACGCCTCACGCATACGGTAGTATTGCCGCCTGCGAAAGACAACGGATCGTTGTTAACGCTTTGTTTTCCGCTCAGGCATAAGCCTTACGTAACAGTCCGATGATTTCGTCATACGTAAAATTTTCGATGATCGAAATCGAAATCGATGACGTATCAGTGTTCGCATTCGATCGGGTCAAAGCATCACCCTTTCGTATGCAACTCCAAAGGCGAGGCGACTGTCCCCGCTAGGCAAAGGCCTGTCCGGTTACATGAGGGGCAAGACGATGTCCTGGTTCACCAATCTCCGCATCGGCGGAAAGCTGTTGACGGCATTTTCTGCATTGATCGTCATCATTGGCGCAATCAGCATTGCCAACTATTCGACCCTTTCGTCGATCCAGTCCTCCATCGGTTGGACAATCCACACCTACCGCGTGATCCAGACCGCCGATGCGGCGATGGCGGCGATGGTGGATCAGGAAACCGGTCTGCGCGGCTATCTGGTCAGCGGCGATCCGGCCTTCCTCGAGCCCTACCGCTCTGGCACGCAGTCCTTCGACCGGGCCCTGGCGGAGGTGAAGTCGCTGACCGCCGACAACCCGCAGCAGCAGGCCCGGGTGGAGGATCTGCGCAGGCACGCCGCCATCTGGCGCGAAACGGTGGCGGAAAAGGAAATCGCCCTGATGTCCAAGGCCGACACGCGTGAGGAGGCCCGCGCGATGGAGGCGAAGGCGCTCGGCAAGGCATCGATGGACCACATCCGCAGGTTGGTCCGCGAGGTCGACGATGCTGAACGTGCGCTGCTGGCGCTGCGCGACGCGGAGCAGAAGACCGCCTTCTCGACCGGCTACGTCACCGCCGTCGCCGGCGCGCTGATCTCCCTTCTGGTCGCCGTGGCCGCCGGTCTGGTGCTGCGCGGCTCCATCGCCACGCCCATCGTCGCCATGACCGCCGCCATGGCACGGCTGGCCGGCGGCGACCGCGCCGTCGAGGTGCCCGGCGTCGGCCGCAGGGACGAGGTCGGTGCCATGGCCGAGGCGGTCGATGTCTTCAAGCGCAACGCCATCGAAGCCGACCGCCTCTCTGCCGCCCAGCGCGCCGAGGAGGAGGCCAAAGCCCGCCGCGCCGCCCGGCTGGAGGAGTTGATGCACGCCTTCGAGGGCAACGTCGGCGCGGTGGTGCAGAGCCTGTCGGGTGCCGCGACCCAGATGCAGCAGTCGGCCGGCACGCTGACCAGCACCGCCGACGAGACCAACCGCCAGAGCACCACGGTTGCGTCGGCCGCCGAGCAGGCATCCGCCAACGTCCAGACCGTCGCCGCCGCCGCGGAGGAACTGTCCTCCTCCATCGCCGAGATCGGCCGTCAGGTCACCCAGTCGACCCGCGTCGCCGAACAGGCGGTCAGCGGCGCCAACCGTGCCAACGGCGTGGTGTCCGGCCTCGCCGAAGGAGCGCAGAAGATCGGCGAGGTGGTTGACCTCATCAACAACATCGCGGCGCAGACCAATCTTCTGGCGCTCAACGCCACCATCGAGGCGGCGCGGGCCGGAGAGGCCGGCAAGGGCTTTGCCGTCGTGGCGAGCGAGGTGAAGAGCCTCGCCAACCAGACAGCCAAGGCGACCGAGGACATCACCGGCCAGATCGCCACCATCCAGGGCGCGACGCGCGAGGCGGTGTCCGCCATCGAGGAGATCGGCCGCATCATCACCGAGATCAGCCAGATCTCCGCGACCATCGCCTCGGCGGTGGAACAGCAGAGCGCCGCGACCCAGGAAATCAGCCGCAATGTCCAGGAAGCGGCCCAGGGCACGCAGCAGGTGACCAGCAACATCGTCGGCGTCACCCGCGCCGCCGGCGACACCGGCCGCGCTGCCGGCGAAGTCCGCAGCGTCGCCGAGCACCTGACCGGCGAATCCACCCGCCTGCGCCAAGAGGTGGAGAGCTTCCTCGACGGGGTGAAGGCGGCGTGATGAACCAGGGGGACGCGACCCGGCGCCCCCCTGCCCCAGTCCTCAATGCGACAGCAGCAGCGGCACCGGGCAGGTGCGCAGGACATGCCGCGTCCCGCTGCCGCGGTGCAGGAACGGGAAGCCGTAATGCCCATGGGCGCCCATCACCAGCAGGTCGGCCCCGGTGTCCATGGCGCGGGCCAGCAGCGCGTCCATCGCGCCGATGTCGGTCACGGTGAAGTGGGTCTGCTCGGCCGTCACGCCGTGCAAGGCGAGATGGTCGAGCACGCCGACCCGCGGCGTCTCCGGCGCGGAGGAGGAGGCCTGGGTCAGCACGGTGATGACCGTCACCTCCTTGGCCTGCTCAAGCATCGGCATGGCGTCGGACAGGGCGCGGGCGGCTTCGCGCTCGGCGTTCCAGGCGACGGCCACACGCTGGCCGATGGTGGCGAAGCGGCCGGCATAGGGGATGACCAGCACCGGGCGGCCGGAATTCAGCACCACCTGCTCGTTCAACTCCTCCGGCGCCGCCTGCGATCCGGCCTCGCGGTCATACTGGCCCAGCACCGTCAGGTCGGCGAAGCGCGACCAGATGATGACCTCGCGGATGACATGGTTGTACTCGCCATGGGTCAGGCCGTGCCAATGGCCCTGCAACCCGGACGCGGCGAGCTTTTCCTTGAACAGCGCCTCGCTGCGGGCAGCGGCTTCGCCCAGATGGTCGCTGGACCGGCGGGCGATCACGCTGGTGGCGTTGCGGTCGCCCTGCGCGAACAGGCCGCGCAGGACGGCGCCATGACGCTGGGCCAGCGCGATTGCGGCATCGAGACGCGCCTCGACATGCGGGCTGCTGTCGAGATGGACGAGGATGTGCTTGTAGGTCATGCGGGCCCTCCCGGTATGAAATGCGAAGTCTTATGACGTCTGCGGTTCTCCGCCGGACCGATCTGCGGGACGAAACGCGGCCAGACGGATTGTTTCATATGCATCATGTTCAGCCGGGCGGCGTTCGTCCAGCCGCGTTCTTCCGGCCTGCGGCGAGAAGTCGCAACGAGACGAACCGGCCGTGCGGAAAAACCGAGCCGGGAACCGGTCAGGCGTCGCGGAACCGTCCATAGGTGTAATGCGCGGCGCACGCGCCCTCGGCCGAGACCATGCAGGACCCCATGGGGTTCTCCGGGGTGCAGACGGTGTCGAACAGCTTGCAGTCGACCGGCCGCTTCACCCCACGCAGGATGGCGCCGCAATCGCAGCCCTTGTGGTCGGGAACGCTGGCCCCGGCGATGGGAAAGCGCCGCTCGGCATCGAAGGCGGCATAGGCGTCGCGCAGCTTCAGCCCGCTGTGCGGGATGCTGCCCAGTCCACGCCATTCGAAGGACGGCCGGGTCTCGAAAATCTCCAGAACCAGCGCCTGGGCCTTGCGGTTGCCGTCGGCGGTGACGGCGCGGGTGAACTGGTTCTCCACCTCCGCCCGACCGTCGTTGATCTGGCGGACCAGCATCAGGATGGATTGCAGCACGTCGAGCGGCTCGAAGCCGGAGATCACCACCGGCTTGCCGTGCTCCGCCGCGGCCGGGGCATAGGCCTCCGACCCGATGACGACCGAGACATGGGCCGGCCCGACGAATCCGTCGAGCGACAGCCCCTCGTCGGCCCCGGCCAGGATGCCCTGGATGGCCGACGGGGTGAGCACATGGTTGCAGAAGACGGAGAAGTTGGTCAGCCCCTGCGCCGCGGCGGCACGCACGGCCAGCGCCGTCGGCGGGGTCGTCGTCTCGAAGCCGATGGCGAGGAACACCACCTGCCGGTCCGGATTTTCGGCGGCGATGCGCACCGCCGCATCGGCGGTCACCACCATCCGCACGTCGGCCCCCTGCGCCTTGGCCTTCAGCAGGCTGAGCCGCCCCGATCCCGGCACGCGCATCACGTCGCCATACGTGCACAGCGTCACCTCCGGCCGGCGGGCGAGCGCGATGGCGTCGTCGATCCGCCCGACCGGCAGGACGCAGACCGGGCAGCCCGGCCCGTGGATCATCCGCACATTGCCGGGCAGCAGGTCGGGGATGCCATAGCGGGAGATGGCGTGGGTGTGGCCGCCGCAGAACTCCATCAGATGATAGGAGCGGTCGGCCCGCACCTCCCGCGCGATGGCGGCGGCGACATTGCGGGCCAGAACCGGATCGCGGAACTCTTCGACGTATTTCATGGTCGCTCCCTCTGCCCCGCCATTTCACCCGCAAGGCTGATCGTATGCGTTGATACGGATCAAGAGGGAAGCCCGGGAAATCGTCCCGCCGTCAGACTTTGTAGGCCAGCCGCAGCCCGCCCCAATGGCGTCCACGCACGGTGACGGGGGCGGAGACGTCCTTCATCAGCGCGAACTTCCCGCCGCCCATGTCGCGCCGGTAGGTCTGGAGCAGGAAGGGCTTGGTGCTGCGGCCGGCGGCCAGCCCGACGCGGTCGTTGAAGATGCGGCGGTTGCGGCAGTTGGCGGCGTTCCAGACCGGGTCGCGGCCCTGGGGCTGGCTGAACTGACGGTTGTGGGTCGGCAGATAGCCGTTCTCGTCCACCGCCACGCAGAAGACGATGCGGCCGTTGGCCGTCAGCACCGGCTCCTGGATGCCGGGCAGGACGCGGTCGCACAGCTGGGTGTAGCGGGTCATGACCTGCTGCGGGTCCGATCCGGCGACCGGTTGGTACTGGCGGTCGAACAGGTCGGATTCGCTGATGTCGCCGCGGGCCAGCGCATCCTCGAAGGCGGCGGACACCTTTGCGGCGGCGTCCTTCACCGCGGCGATGAAGGGGGTGTCGACCGTCTCGATGTTCAGTTCGGCGGTGACGCCGATCAGCCGCTCGCTCATCCCGACCAGGCTGTTCACCCGGTCGCGCGCCTGGGCCAGATTCTCGCTGGACAGCTTCACGCCCACCGCCAGATCGGCGATCTCGCGCTCCAGTTCGCCGCAATTGCCGCCGATCTCGGCCGATGCGGCATCGATCTTGTCGGTCTCGCCGTTCAGCTCGCGCATGGCGCGGCCGACCGTCTCGATCACCGTGCCGATGGCGGTGGTCCCCTCGCTGACCGCGCGGGCCTTGGCGGCGCTGGCGGCGCTCTCCGCCATCAGGCGCTGCGCCTGCTCGTTCAAGGATTTCAGCGTCGCATCGATCTCGGTGGTCGCCTCGCTGGTCTTGGTGGACAGCGACTTCACCTCGTTCGCCACCACGGCGAAGCCGCGCCCGGCATCGCCGGCGCGTGCCGCCTCGATGGTGGCGTTCAACGCCAGCAGGTTGGTCTGCTTGGCGATGGTGAAGATCTCCTTGGCGACCTTGCCGACGCGGTCGAGCGCGTCGCGCAGCCCGGCGATCTGCCCTTCGATCCCCGTCACCGACGACACCAGGGAATGGATGTCGGACAAGGATTTCTGCACGCGGTCGTGGGAACTGTCGACCTCCTGCCGCGCCTGTTCGGTCACCGAGCGCGCGATGGCCGAGGCCTGGGAAATCCGGTCCGTGCTGCGCGACATCTTGGCGCCGGTGTCGCGCAGTTGGGCGAACACCTCCGACTGGTGGGTGACGCGGGCGTTCACATCCTCGATATGGCCGGCGATATCCGCAATCTCGATGCCGAGGTTGCCAGCCTCCTCCGCGATGTCCGCGATCAGATGCGGACGAAGCCCAAAGCCACCATCCATCATGTCCACCATTTTTGCTGTTTTATAACTGAGCGCTTTCTCCCGAGACCGATTATTGCGCTTTTGATACAGATTCGCAACGAACGGGGTGACCGAGCCGAACCCGGCCCCCCTGTCCATTGGTAGGATACCTTAAGGAGAGGCGCGCCCAGTGATTGTGCAGCCTCCCTGGTTGGACGCGAAATACGGGATATCCCGCAATACGGTTCCGTATTACGCGCCGTGCGCGGTGACGTTCCGCTCTCAGCCGGCGATCCGGTGGTCCAAACGCTCGTCGGCCAGACCGGCGGGCTCCTGGTGGACCAGCACCTCGGCATTGGCGAAGGCATCGCGCAGCCGCACCTCCACCCGGTCGGCGATCTCGTGCGCGGCGGTCAGGGTCAGGCCGCCGTCCAGCTCCAGATGCAGCTCGATGAAGCAGCCGGTACCGGCATTGCGGGTGCGCAGGTCGTGCAGGCCGCGCACCCCCGGCTCGGCCAGCGCCAGTTCGGCGATGCGGCCGCGCTCCTCTTCCCCCAGTTCGCGGTCCATCAGCACGTCCAGCGCATCGCGCGCAACGCCGCGGGCGCCGTTCAGCAGGAACAGGGCGATGCCGATGCCAAACAGCGGATCGACCGCGGCCAGCCCGGTCGCCTCGGTCAGCAGGATGGCGACGATGACGGCACCGTTCATCAGCAGGTCGCCTGAATAATGCAGCCGGTCCGCCCCGATGGCGACCGACCCCGTGGCGGTCTGCACCCGGCGCTGGAAGGTGATCAGCCCGGCGGTCAACAGGATCGACAGCAGCATCACCGCGATGCCCATCGTCCCCTCGGCGATCGGCTCCGGCCGGACCAGCCGCCGCACCGCCTCGATGCTCAGCAGCACGGCGGAGCCGCCGATGAAGGCGGCCTGGGCAAGCGCCGCCAGCGCCTCCGCCTTGCCATGGCCGAAGCGGTGGTTGGCATCGGCCGGGCGCAGGGCATGGCGCACCCCCAGCAGCGTCACCACCGAGGCCATCAGGTCGGTGCAGGAATCGATCAGCGAGGACAGGATGCTGACCGACTCGGTCAAGAGATAGGCGCCAAGCTTCGCCGCGATCAGGGTCGAGGCCACCGACACGCTGGCATAGGTGGCATAACGGCGCAGACGGTCCGCCGAAGCCACGTTTTCCCCATTGTCGCCCACTGGTTCCCCCACTCCGCAATGCCGGCCGGGGCGCGACCGTAGCGGCCCATCCTTACAGGTCGCTTACGGCGCGCTCCGGTTTGACGGTTCCCTTTACGGGAACAGATGCTCGGTCGTCCAACCCGGCGCATCGGCAGCCGCTCCGTCCACCCGCTGGAACACCAGCCGGTCGTGCAGGCGGAACGGACGGTCGCGCCAGAACTCGATCCGCGACGGCAGGACACGGAAGCCGGTCCAGTGCGGCGGCCGCGGCACCGTGCCGATGGCGTATTTGGCGGCGAACTGCGCGACGCGCTTCTCCAGCTCCCACCGGCCCTCCAGCGGGCGCGACTGCTGCGAGGCCCAGGCGCCGATCCGGCTGTCGCGCGGACGGCTCTCGAAATAGGCGTCGGCCTCGGCGTCGGTGACGATCTCCACCGCCCCCTCGACCCGCACCTGCCGGCGCAGGCTCTTCCAGTGGAAGCACAGGGCGGCGTTCCGATTCGCCAGCAGCTGCGTGCCCTTGCGGCTCTCGGTGTTGGTGTAGAAGACGAAACCGCGCGGATCGATCCCCTTCAGCAGCACCATCCGCACCGACGGAATGCCGCTGGCGTCGGCGGTGGCGAGCGCCATGGCGTTGGGATCGTTGGGCTCGCTCTGTTCCGCCTCCTTCATCCAGTCGGCGAAGAGGTCGTAGGGGGAGCGGGGATCGCGGTCGTTGCTGTCCGTCATTCCTGTGGTCCTGTCTCGATGGGTCCCGCGCCGCCGGACAAGGGGTTGCGCGGCCGGTGCGGGAGCGTTCTTTTGTGCAAAAGCGAAAGGGTCACAGCCTCATCACAATTCACAGCAAGCATAGGGTCGCTTATATCACTGTCCACCGCGAAGCCACCGATTGGCTGCCGCGGCAACCAACCTTTTCGAGGCGCAAGGATGTTCGTGAAGAAAGTCGTTCCGGCCGTGATCGTCGTGGGCCTGCTGGCCGGGTGCCAGACGGGCGGTCAGAAGGAAACGGTCGGCACGGTCGGCGGTGCGGTCGCCGGCGGCCTGATCGGTTCGCAGATCGGCGGCGGAACGGGCAAGCTGGTGGCGACCGGCGTCGGCACGCTGCTGGGCGCCTTCATCGGCAAGGAGATCGGCGGCTCGCTCGACAAGGCCGATGCCGGCTATGCCGAGACCGCCGCCCGTCAGGCCTATGCCGCCCCGGTCGGCGACCGCATCAACTGGAACAACCCGCAGTCGGGCAATTCCGGCACCATCGTGACCACCCGCGACGGCTACAGCAACACCGGCACCTATTGCCGCGAGTTCCAGCAGACCATCGTGGTCAAGGGGCGGACGGAGCAGGCCTACGGAACCGCTTGCAAACAGGCCGACGGTACGTGGAAGATCATCGGCAACTCGTAACACCGCCGACCCGCAACCTTTGAGCCCCCCTGGGGCGGGAAATCTCTGCCCGTGGCTACGCGCGATCCCTACAGCGTTCTCGGCGTCAGCCGGTCCGCCAGTGCCGACGACATCAAGAAGGCATACCGCAAGCTCGCCAAGCAGCATCACCCGGACCTGAAGCCGGGCGATGCCGCCAACGAGGAGCGGTTCAAGGAAATCTCGGCCGCCTACACGCTGCTGTCGGATGCCGAGAAGCGCGCCCGCTACGACCGCGGCGAGATCGACCCGTCGGGGCAGGAACGGCACGCGGGCTTCGGCTCGCGCGGCCGGACCGCCGGCAGCCGCGGCAAGGCCTACAGCAGCACCGCCGACGACAGCTTCTTCGGCGGCGGCGACGACTGGTTCTCCGACCTGTTCGGCGGCGGCCGGCGCCGCCCCGGCGGGCCGGGGGCCGGAGCGGGAGCCGGGGCCGGCGGCTCCGCCGGGCCGAAGGTGCGGGGCAGCGACATCTCCTATTCCGTCACCGTCCCCTTCATCGAGGCGGCGAACGGGTCGAAGCGCCGCATCAACCTGTCCAACGGCAAGAGCATCGACGTCGCCATCCCGGCCGGGACGGAGAACGAGTTGAAGCTGCGCCTGAAAGGCCAGGGCCTGCCCGGCATGGGCGGCATGCCCAACGGCGACGCCATCGTCGAGGTGCATGTCGAATCCCACCCCTTCTTCACCCGGCAGGACGGTGACATCCATGTCGAGGTGCCGATCACGCTGAACGAGGCGGTTCTGGGTGCGACCGTCAATGTCCCGACGATCAGCGGCAAGGTCGCGGTGAAGGTGCCGCCGGGCGCCAACACCGGCTCCGTCCTGCGCCTGCGCGGCAAGGGCGTGGTCAACCAGGCCACCAAACAGCCGGGCGACCAGTATGTGAAGCTGAAGGTCGTCCTGCCCGACCCGCCCGACGGCGAACTGGTCAAGTTCGTCGAGGAATGGGCGAAGACCCGCAGCTACGACGTCCGCAAGAAAGCCGGGCTGGAGTAACCGCCGCCGCCGGGTTTCCCCCTCCCCTCAGGGCGCAGAACCGCTTCGGCCCGCCGCCGCTGCCGGTCCCCTATTTCTTCACCGCCCGCAGCGGCACCGGCCCGGTGCCTGCCTGCCCCGCCCCTTGCCCCGCCCCTTGCCCCGCCGGCTGACCTTCCGGCGGCGGATCGTCGTTCAGCAGGGTCTTCAGCGGCACGTTCAGCAGATCGCCCTGCCGCGCCTCGGCGGTGTCCAGCAGGCGGGCGGTGCGCTCCTGCCAGGGCAGGTCAAGGCCGCCCAGCCCATGGACCGAGCCGCGCATGCCGATGCCCAGCGCCTTCATCAGCTCCAGCAGGGTCGCCTCGCCCATGTCGCGGGTGACCACCCAGGCGTCGCGGGTGGTGTGCGCCACCCAATGGGCATCGCGCAGCTGTTCCAGGATGCCGTCGATCAGCAGCGTGCCCACCGGCACCCGCCCGACCAGCGTGCGGCGGCGCATGCCGACACCGAGCCGGCTCGCCTCCATCAACTCATGCAGGACGGCCAGAGCCAGCGCCAGCCGCTGGGCCGGCAGCAGCCCCTCCATGCCGCCGCGGGTGACCTTGCCCGCCCGCCATTCGGGCAGCGACGCGGCGACAACCGCGCCGAACAGCACCGTCGACCACGCGATGTAGAGCCAGAACAGGAAGATCGGCACCACCGACAGGGCGCCGTAGATGGTCTGGTAGGCCGGGTATTCCCGCATGTACCAGCCGAAGATCGCCTTCGACCCTTCCAGCAGGATGGAGCCGATGGCCCCGCCGCACAGCGCGTCCAGCCAGAACACATCCCGATTCGGGATCACCAGATACAGCAGCGAGCAGCCGACCAGCTGCAAGGCGAAGGGCAGCAGCATGCCGATCCCCGCCAGCGGATGGACGACCCCTTCCAGATGCGCGACCTCCAGCGCCGTCCACAGCGTGCTGGACAGGGACAGGCTGGCACCGGCGAACAGCGGGGTCAGCGAGACCACCGCCCAGAAGGACAGGATGCGCGTCACGTAGGACCGCGGCTCGCGCACGCGCCAGACCGTGGCGAAGGATCCCTCGATGGTCCAGATCAGCAGCACCGCCGACACCGCCAGCCCGATCACGCCGAAGATCGGCATCTGGCCGGCGTTCGCCATGAAGCGGCCGAGATATTCCAGGATCGCGTCGCCGATCTCCGGCACCAGGTTCTTGACCAGCGCGGTCTGAATGCGCAGCTGCAGGGCGCTGAAGGCCGGGAATGCCGAGAAGATGGCGAAGCCGATGGTCATCATCGGCACGATGGCCAGCAGCGAGGTATAGGTCAGCGCCGCGGCGGTCTGGAAGCAGTTGTCGTTGTAGAAGCGCAGCATGGAGTGGCCGAAGAAGCCGCCAAGCTCCCGCAGGCCGGTCAGGATGCGGCTGCGCTCGGCGTCCTCATGGCCCGGATTGTCCTTAGGATGAGACATGCGACGCCTCCTGCGGCAAGACAGCCCGCGTCGGTTTGACCGTTGGGCGCTTTCGTGTAGGATGCGCCCCACTTTTCGCGGCTGGAGCCGCAGCACATCCGTCGTTCACGAGGTTCCGATGTCCAATCCGATGCCGCTCATGGCCGGCAAGCGTGGCCTGATCATGGGCGTGGCCAACGATCGTTCGATCGCCTGGGGGATCGCCTCCGCCCTGGCCCAGCACGGGGCGGAGCTTGCCTTCACCTACCAAGGCGACGCGCTGCTGAAGCGGGTGAAGCCGCTGGCCGAGCAGGTCGGCGCCAAGCTGGTCCTGCCCTGCGACGTCACGGACGAGGCCAGCATCGATGCGACCTTCGCCGCCATCGAGAAGGACTGGGGCAAGCTGGACTTCGTGGTTCATGCCATCGCCTTTTCCGACAAGAACGAGCTGGACGGGCTGTACCTGGACACCACGCGGGCCAACTTCCTGCGCACCATGGACATCTCCTGCTACTCCTTCACCGCGGTGGCGCAGCGCGCCGTGCCGCTGATGAAGGACGGCGGCAGCCTGCTTACCCTATCCTACTATGGCGCCGAGCGCGTCATGCCCCATTACAACGTGATGGGTGTCGCCAAGGCCGCGCTGGAAGCCAGCGTGCGCTATCTGGCAGTCGATCTGGGTGGCCGCAACATCCGTGTCAACGCCATCTCCGCCGGTCCGATCAAGACTCTGGCCGCCAGCGGCATCGGGGACTTCCGCTATATCCTGAAGTGGAACGAGCTGAACGCCCCGCTGAAGCGCAACGTCACCATCCAGGAGGTCGGCGGCGCCGGCCTGTTCCTGATGTCCGATCTGGGCAGCGGCGTCACCGGCGAGGTGATGCATGTCGACAGCGGTTACCACACCGTCGGCATGGTCGCGGTGGACGAGGCGGCCGAAGTCGCCAGCCTGCTCGGCTCGCTGGGCGGCACGCCGAAGGCCGGCTGACGCCACGGCCCGCTCGGTGGAACAGCCGGACGGTGCACGCAATCGCACGATGAAGAGAGGGATCGGTCCGCCGATCCCTCTTTGCGTTTGCGAATACGGCGTTTATGATTTGAGAAATATTCGCGGGATTGGGTAATATTCATGCGCGCTCGCAAGAAAATGGACTCGGTTTCTCCGATCCTTGAGCAGATCCTTTATGGCGGATCCAGCGTGTCGATGAATCTCATCGGCATCACGCGCGAGATTCCGGAAGAGCAGCGCATGTTCAAGGCTCAGGGCCTGAACAACTGCATCCTGTTCAAGTACCCGAACTTCGACGACCGCGACGACGACGGCGGCGATCCCATCGCCGAGGACGAGGAACTGGAGGGCGGCGAGCGCCCGGTCGAAACCGGGATCTATGTGCCGCACAACTCCAAGGCACCGGAGGCCGGCGGTGTCGCCGTCTATCTTCGCGGCCGCAACAGTGCGGCCCTGCTGGAAGAGCAGTTCGGCATCAAGCACGGGCCGCAGGAAAACGGCATCATCGGTGACATGAAGATGCTCCAGATGATCGACGACGTGCCGTCGCTCGACGCCTTCCTGCTGAAGACCTGCTTCGAGGCGGAGAAGATCAATGTCGATCCGCGCCACTGGCTGATCTCCAACGAGGAGGACCACCAGCTCCGCCGCCTGATCCGCGCCCGCATCGAGCCGATCGTCCGCAAGGCGCTGTCGGGCAGCCAGGGCAGCGCCGGAAGCGTCGAACGCTTCCTGGAGGCGATCTGGAACCCCAACCTGGAAGAAGCCGGCCTGTTCGTCTCCGCCTTCGGCATCGAACGGTCGGAGGCCGACACCATCTTCAGCGCGTGGAAGGGCACGACCTTCTACGAATACCAGCTGCGCCGCATCGCCCCGCGCGCCCGCACCATCCTGACCTGGCTGAAATCGCGCGAGTGCATCCCGGTCGACATCCGCATGCACAAGCCCTACGAGACCCAGCTGCTGATGCACATCGAGAAGGTGGGCAAGCTGCTGGAGACGACGCTGCTGGACATCCGCACCATCCTGTCGGACTACGAGACCTCCTTCAGCAGCTTCATGGCCGGCCAGCCGGAGCCGTTCCGCGACTATCTGCGCAGCATCCGGTCGCGCTACTGGCTGCTCGGCTACTGCGTGTCCGCGCTCACCAGCGTCGCCCATCTCGACGCCCGCTGCATGAAGAACACGCCGACGCGCAAGCTGTATTTCGAGGGCATGCAGAAGCTGCTGCGCCAGTTCGACGTGGCGCTGGACCGCCGCCGCGAGCAGAAGGGCGCGCTCTGAGCGGTTCCTGCCCACTTCGAAATCTGCCAAAGAAAAAGGCGGCGCCTCGCAGCGCCGCCTTCTTCATTTCCGAACCCGGAGCCTCAGGTGCCCTGCGGTTCCGGACCCATGCCACCGCTTTCCTGCCCGGTGCTGGGCGGAACGGAGGAGCGGCGGCCGGAGCCGGTGGTCGGACGCGGCGGGACGGCCATCGTCTCGCGGTCATCGTCGCGCAGGATCGGTTCGCCGCGCAGCAGACGGTTGATCTCGTCGCCGCTCAGCGTCTCGTACTCGAGCAGGCCCTTGGCCAGTGTGTGCAGCTGGTCGATGTTCTCGGTCAGGATGACCCGCGCGCGGTCGTAGCTCTCGTCCACGATGCGGCGGATTTCCTCGTCGACCAGTTGGGCCGTGCGGTCGGACATGTTCTTGTGCTGGGTCACGGAATGGCCCAGGAACACTTCCTGCGTCGGCTCGCCGTAGAGCAGCGGGCCGAGCTTGTCGCTCATGCCCCACTCCGTCACCATCCGGCGCGACATCTCGGTCGCCATCTTGATGTCGCCCGAGGCGCCGGTGGTCACCCGCTCCTTGCCGAAGATCAGCTCCTCGGCGATGCGGCCACCCATGGCGACGGTCAGGTCGGCCAGCAGCTTGGCCTGCGACAGGCTGATGCGGTCGCCTTCCGGCAGGCGCATCACCATGCCCAGCGCACGGCCGCGCGGGATGATGGTGGCCTTGTGGACCGGGTCGCTGTCGGCGCAGTGGATGGCGCAGATGGCGTGGCCGGCCTCGTGGTAGGCGGTCAGCTTCTTCTCGTCCTCGGTCATCACCATGGAGCGGCGTTCCGCACCCATCATGACCTTGTCCTTGGCGTTCTCGAACTCGGACATGCCGACGACGCGCTTGCCGATGCGGGCCGCGAGCAGCGCCGCCTCGTTCACCAGGTTCGCCAGATCGGCGCCCGAGAAGCCGGGGGTGCCGCGGGCGATGACCTTGGCGTCGACGTCCGGCGACAGCGGAACCTTCCGCATGTGGACCTTGAGGATCTTCTCGCGGCCCAGCACGTCGGGGTTCGGCACCACGACCTGACGGTCGAAGCGGCCCGGACGCAGCAGAGCGGGGTCGAGAACGTCCGGACGGTTGGTCGCGGCGATCAGGATCACGCCCTCGTTCGCCTCGAAGCCATCCATCTCGACCAGCAGCTGGTTGAGGGTCTGCTCACGCTCGTCGTTGCCGCCGCCCAGGCCGGCACCGCGATGGCGGCCGACCGCGTCGATTTCGTCGATGAAGATGATGCAGGGAGCGTTCTTCTTGCCCTGCTCGAACATGTCGCGGACGCGGGACGCACCCACGCCGACGAACATTTCGACGAAGTCCGAACCGGAGATGGTGAAGAACGGCACATTGGCTTCGCCGGCCACCGCGCGGGCGGTCAGCGTCTTGCCGGTGCCCGGAGGACCAACGAGCAGGCAGCCCTTCGGGATCTTGCCGCCCAGCCGCTGGAACTTCTGCGGGTCCTTCAGGAACTCGACGATCTCCGTCAGCTCCTGCTTGGCCTCGTCGATGCCGGCGACGTCGTCGAAGGTGACGCGGCCGACCTTCTCGGTCAGCAGGCGGGCCCGCGACTTGCCGAAGCCCATGGCCTTGCCGCCGCCGGATTGCATCTGGCGCATGAAGAAGATCCAGACGCCGATCAGCAGAAGCATCGGGAACCAGGACAGCAGCACCGAGAACAGCGACGGCACGTTGCTGTCGTCGGGGACCGCGTTGATCCGGACGTTCTTGTTGGTCAGGCGCTCCACCAGCCCCGCTTCGGGCGGGACATAGGTGCTGAAGGAGCGGCCGTCGGAGAAATGGCCCGAAACCTGGTTGCCCTTGATCGTCACGTCGGCGACCTGGCCCCGGTCCACTTCGGCGAGAAGCTCGCTGAACGGAACGGTCGTTTGCGGGCTGCGGGTGGAGGAACTCTGGAACAGGTTGAACAGGGCCACGAGCAGCAGCCCTATGATGATCCAGAGAGCGAGGTTCTTGCCGAAATTGTTCACGTCACACGCCTTTCTGCGAACCCATCGCCATGCGGTGCGCCGACAAGGCCGCACCCCGGTCTCCTACGGGCACGTTCCCAGATTAAATAATGCCGTCCCGGTCCGAAACAACCGTAAAAGCTGGTCTTCCCAACGACGAAAGTGGACAAAACCTTGCGCGGTCCACCGGATGCTGTCCATCCGCGTCGAACCCGTAGCACACGCCGATCATCGGCACACCAAGCAAATCCGTGCCCGACCAAAGGCTTGGCAGGGTTTCCCGCACCGGAACCGGCAGGTCGGGCACCCCCTTCGGCGCTTGGCGACCTGCCCATTCGCGCCAACCCTCGGCCCCCAGCGCCGCGACCGTGACGGGCCGGCAATGGCCGGGCGACACCCTCAGGTCGAATTGACCGTCCCAGCGAATTGTTCCTCCGGGGGCCACCGTCGGCCGCTCCGTCACCGCCACCGGTTCGCGCGCGACCATGACCGCGCCGCGCCGCATCCGGACGACGCAGCCGCCCAAGGTCGCGCCCGTCTTCGCTCCGCCCTGCCCGTCCTTCAAACCGTCGAGCAGCCGCTCCAGCGCTTCGTCGCGCACCGGGTACGCCGGTCCGCCGACCGCGGCCAGCGCGGCACCCAGAGCCCGCAGCGCGATCTCCAGCGGTGCGGCGCGCAGCGGTGCCGGCGCCAGGGTGATCCAGCCCTCGGGATGAATGGTTGCGGCCTCTGCCAGCAGCGCGGCCGTCGCCTGTTCCAGCGCCGCCCGGGCACGGCCGGCGCGCCGGGCGACCTCGCCCAACCGGCCGGCGTCGAGCCCCTCCCCGCCCAAAGTCTCGCGGGCGGCGCGCAGCCGGGCACGGGCGAAGCGCGGGTTGCTGTTGGAGGGATCCTCGATCCAGTCCACGCCTCCCGCGCGGCAGGTCGCCAGCAGCCGCTCGTGGGAAAAGCGCAGCAGCGGCCGGATCACCCGCACCGCCCCATCGGCACGGACGGGCGCCATCCCGGCCAGCCCGTCGATGCCGGACCCGCGGGCCAGCCTCAGCAGAACCGTTTCAGCCTGATCGTCACGATGATGGGCGAGCGCCAGATGCAGGATGCCGGCCTTGGCGCAGGCCGCGCCGAGCAGCCGGTGCCGCGCCGTCCGGGCGGCAGCCTGGATTCCGGCCGACGGCTTCGCCCCGTCCCAGCGCAGGATGCGGTGGGGAACGCCAAGACGGGCCATCGCCCGCCCGACCGCTGCCGCCTCCCCGGCGGACTCGGGCCGCAGCCCATGATCGACCGTCAGCGCCAGCAGGCTTCCGCCCCGCTCCGCGACCCAATGCCGCAGCAGCAGGACCAGCGCCACGCTGTCGCCACCACCGGAAACCCCGACCGCGACGGCCGGTGACGGTTCGAATCCGCCCAGCGCCGCCAGGGCGTGGGCGAACTCCTCCCGCGATACCGGCCCACCGTCCCCGGGGCCGTCTCCGGAGTTGCCGCCCATCAGGCCGGGCAATTGATGCGCTTGCGCTCCGTATCGGCGCGGCGCTTCACGCTGGCCGAGGCTTCGGGGAACTTGGTCAGCAGCTGGCCGAAGGCGGTGCAGGCGTCCGACTTCTTGTTCATCTGCTGCAGGGTCATGCCCAGCTTCAGCAGGCTGTCGGCCGCCTTCGGGTTGGTGCGGTACTTGGACAGCACCTCGGCGAAGGCCTGGGCCGCTTCCGGGAACTTGTTGCGGACGTAATAGCTCTCGCCCAGCCAATATTGCGCGTTGCCGGCATAGGCATGCGACTTGTTCTTGACGATGAACTCCTGCAACGCCTTCTCCGCCCGGTCATAGTCGGAGTTGCGCAGCAACTCGAACGCCTGCTCATACTGCTTTTCCGGCGACAGTCCGGCGGTCGAGGGCGGATTGGCCGAAGCGGTCTGCGCCGGCTTGTCGGCCTTCTTCTCGTCAGCCGCGGCAGCCTTGGACGGCTTGGTCGGGGCGGCATCGGACATGGCACCCCCCATGGCGCCGCCGGCGGTCCCGCCGCCCTTCTCCAGATCCTTCAGGCGGAAATCGACGTCGGCGTTCACCTTCTCCAGGCGCTCGCGCAGCTGGCTGAGCTGATAGGTCGATTCCTCGTACTTGCCGGTCAGATCCTGGATGGTGCGCTCCAGGTTCTGCAGGCGGATCTCGAAATCGGCGGCGACGGAGGGCGACAGCTGCGCCACCTCCACCGGACCGCCCAGTGCCGCGACCTGCGTTTCCAGCGATTGCAGCCGCTCGATCTGCCCCTTCGACTGGGCCAGGGCGGGGCCCACGGCTGGGGTTGCCGCGAGCATGCCACCCAGCAGGAGGGCGGCGACGGGACGGATGTTGGTCATGCGCGTGGGATCCTGAGGAGATTCGATGCCGGGGGAGCACCCACGGCGACCATGGCGAACGATAAAGGCGACGCGATGGCCGCTGTTTAGCAGAACTTGCGCGTCCACGCAAAGAACCGACCTTGCCGGATTTTTCCGGCCCCCGAAAAGGCTCCCCCGGGAAGATGCCGCCAAAAAAGAAAAGGCGCCGCCCCCGGTTACCCGGCGGCGGCGCCCTTCCCTGTTCCCCGTCAGGCGGGGACCGGCGTCATCAGTTGACGACGGTCACGCCACGGCGGTTCTGCGACCAAGCGGCCTCGTTCGAACCAACGACGGCCGGACGCTCCTTGCCGTAGGAGACGACGTTGACGCGGTTCGGGGTGATGCCCTTGGCGGCCAGGTAGTTCTTCACCGAGTTGGCGCGACGCTCACCCAGGGCGAGGTTGTACTCGCGGGTGCCGCGCTCGTCGGCATGGCCCTCGACGGTGACGGTGACCGAGCCGTAGGTCTGCAGCCACTTGGCCTGACGGTCGAGGGTGGCGCGAGCCTCCGGCGACAGGTCGAAGCGGTCGAGGCCGAAGAAGACGCGGTCGCCGACGTTGACGACGAAATCTTCCGCCGAGCCCGGACGGACCGACGACTGCTGGGCACCGGTGTTGGCGCCGTTGGCGGCGTCGTTCGGAGTGGATTTGCAAGCGGCGAGCAGAGCGACCGCGGCGAGAGCGAGGAACTTCATACGCATGTTCAGGGACCCCTTGAACGAAACTTGTTTGATGGTCGAACTTTGTCTGCACAGGAGCCGCTTCTTTCCGCCAATCCCCGACGAAAAGACGACGTTCGACCTTTGTCTTGAGCATTGCTCCCGCGTGGCCGCAAAATAGGGCTACTCCACTAGGGAATCAAGGGCGACCACGCGGGGTCCGACGCATCGACCGGGGTGCTCACGCGACGCTCATTGGCGCCGGTGATGTCGATGCTGTACAGCTTTGCGTTGCGGCCACGCCCGTCACCCGACGGCAAGTCCTTGAAGAACATGATGACTCGGCCGTTGGGGGCCCAGGTCGGACCCTCGACGTGGAAGGCTTCGGTCAGGATCCGTTCCCCCGTCCCATCCGGACGGATTACGCCAACTGCAAAGCTGCTACCACGCTGGCGCGTGAATGCGATCAGGTCGCCGCGCGGCGACCACACCGGCGTACCGTACCGGCCCTCGCCGAAGGTCAGCCGCTTCACGCCCGAGCCGTCGGCGCCCATGACATAGAGCTGCTGGGTGCCGCCGCGGTCCGACTCGAAGACGATGCGCTGGCCGTCCGGCGAGTAGCTGGGGCCGGTGTCGATGCCCGGCGCATCGGTCAGCTGGGTCTGGCGGCGGGTGCGCAGGTCCAGCGTGTAGATGTCGGTGTTGCCATTCTGGGCCATCGACATGATGACCTTGTTGCCGTCCGGCGAGAAGCGCGGGGCGAAGGTCATGCCGGGGAAGTCGCCCAGGACCTCTTGGCGGCCGGTGTCGATGTTGAACAGGTACACGCGCGGCTTCTTGTTGAAGTACGACATGTACGTGATTTCCTGGGACGTCGGCGAGAAGCGCGGCGTCAGGACCAGGGTCTGGCCGTCGGTCAGGAACTGATGGTTGGCGCTGTCCTGGTCCATGATGGCCAGCTGCTTCTTGCGCGCGTTCGCCGGGCCGGATTCGGCGACATAGACGATGCGCGTGTCGAAATAGCCGTCCTCGCCGGTCAGGCGCTTATAGATGGCGTCGGCCACGATGTGGGCGATGCGGCGCCATTCCTGCGGCGAGGCGCTGTAGCTCAGCCCCTGCATGTACTGGCCGGCGGCGACGTCCCACAGGCGGAAATCGACCTTCATGCGGCCGTCGGCGCCCGTGGTGGTGTTGCCGGCGACCAGGGCCTGGGCGCCCAGCGCCTTCCAGTCCTGGTAGCGCGGCTCGCCGCTGCGCAGCTGGTCCGGCGTCTGCAGGAAGCCGCGCGGGTCCAGCGGCTTGAACAGGCCGGAGCGCTCCAGGTCGTCGGAGATCACCTTGGAGATGTCGGCGCCCATCTGCGCATCGCGCCCGCCCGATCCGGCGAAGCTGGTGATGGCGATGGGCAGCGGCTCGGACACGCCCCGCGTGATGTCGATGCGCAACTCGGCGCGCGCCTCCTGCGGAGCGGCAACGCCGAGGGAGAGGAGAAGCGCGCCGGTGGCCCCGGCCAGCTTCAACAGAAGCCTCGTCTTCGTCGTCATGGTCAGAACATGTCCCTCGGGTCGAAATTGAACACGATGAAGCGCCAATCTTCATAAGTCTGCGGCGTGAACTCGCTGGTCAGCAGCTCCAGGGGGCTGGACCGCTTGACCGCGCGCACCGCCGCGTCGGCCGACGCCCGGAAGGCGGCATCCGACATGTAGCGCGACCTGTACTTGTCGTCGATCCAGGCGCGAACCACGCTGTGGTCGCGGCCGACCTCCACATGGATCTCGATCTGCATCGAACCGGCGTCCTTGCGGCCGCTGTCGAAGTTCCAGTTCTTGCTCAGCTGGCCGCGGATGGCGTCCAACGCGCGGCCGGATGGCTTGAACGGCTTGTCGGGGCCGTTTGTTGCCTTGGCCGCCCCGGCCGGAGCCGCCGACGCGGTCTTCTGGCTGGGCTTGGCGTCGCTGTTGGCGCTGGCCGATGCCTTGCCGTCAGCCTTCGGGTTGTCCGACGGCTTGATCTTCCCGACGTTCGACAGCAGGTCGGACAGCGGGTCGGCCTTGGCCGACGGCTTCTCCGGCTGCTTGGCCGGCGCATCCGCCTTCTTCGTCTCGGCCTTGGCATCCTTCGGCGGCTCGGCCTTCGCGACCTCCTTGGCAGGCTCCGGCTTCTTCGGCTCCGCCTTGGGCGGTTCCGGTTTCGGCGGTTCCGGCTTGGGAGGCTCGGGCTTTTTCGGCTCGGGCTTGGGAGGCTCCGGTTTCGGAGGCTCGGGCTTGGGCTCGTGCTTCGGCGGTTCCGGTTTGGGCGGTTCCGGCTTCGGCGGCTCGGGCTTGGGAGGCTCCGGCGGCTTCGGAGTCGGCGACGGCGCCGGATCCGGGGGCGGAGGCGGCGGGGGTGGCGGTGGAGGCGGCGGGGGCGACGGGGTCGGCTTGGGCGGCGGCGTCGGCTCGCGCGGGGGCGGCGGCACCTGGGCGACCTTCGGCGGCTCCGGCGTCTTGGACGGCGGAGGCGGGGGCGGAGGCGGCTCGTCCTCCTCGTCCGGCGGTTCCGGCGCCGGCGGGGCGGGCTTGGCCTCGGGCATCGGCGGACGGGCGGCGGTGGCCGGCTTCGGCTCGCCCTTCTCGACGCGGGCAGCCTGGGTGATCTCGCCGACGTCGACGATCTCGATCGGGATCGAGGAGGCGATCTCGAGCTTGCGATCGCTGGGCGGCATGCCGAGCACCATCAGCGCGACCAGCGCGACGTGCAGCACCGCCGAGGCGATCAGGGGCTTGCGCATGGGAGTTCCGCCCGCCTCAACGCGCCGGCTTGGGCGCGCCGACCCGCGCGCTGGACGCGGTCGGGCCGTTGGGCATCTCGGCGACCAGCCCGACCTTCTTGAAGCCGGCGGCGCTCATGGTGCCCATCACCTCCAGCATCTTGCCATAGGCGATCTTGGCGTCGCCGCGGACCAGGATGCGGGCCTCGGGGTTGTTGTTGGTGACCGCGATCAGCAGCGGCACCATGTTGGCCAGCTCGACCGGCGTCTCCTGGACGAAGACGCGGCCGTCGGTCTGCACGGTGACGAACAGCGGATCCTTCTGTTGCTCCAGCGGAGCGGCGTTGGTCTTGGGCAGGTCGACCGGCACGCCGACGGTCAGCATCGGGGCGGCGACCATGAAGACGATCAGCAGGACCAGCATGACGTCGATGAACGGCGTCATGTTGATCTCTGCCATCGCGCGATAGCCCCGGCGCTTGCCGCGGCCGTGGGATTTGCCTGCGAGTTGTCCGGCCATGGTTCAGGCGGCTCCCCGCTCCTCGAGGTGGCGGGACAGGATCGCCGAGAACTCGCCCGAGAAGGTGTCCAGCCGGTCGGCGTAGCGGCCGAGGTCGGTGGAGAACTTGTTGTAGGAGAGCACCGCCGGGATGGCGGCCAGCAGGCCCATGGCGGTGGCGAACAGCGCCTCGGCGATGCCCGGCGCCACCACGGCGAGGCTGGTGTTGCCCGAGCCGGCGATCGAGGTGAAGGAGTTCATGATGCCCCACACCGTGCCGAACAGGCCGATGAAGGGGGCGGTCGAGCCAACCGAGGCCAGGAAGGTCATGTAGCGTTCGGCCCGCGCCATCTCGCGGCCGATGGTCACCGCCATCACCCGTTCCACCCGCTGTTGCAGCGAGCTTTTCATCGTGCCGCCGATGCCGCGGTCGGCGGCGTGGCGCCATTCGCGCATGCCGGCGGCGAAAGTCGCCGCCATCGGGTCGGCCGGGGTCTGGCCGATGCGGTCGTACAGCGCGTCGAGCGACCCGCCGGACCAGAAGGCCTCCTCGAAGGAGTTGGCCTGGGCGTTCAGCCGGCGGATGCGCATCAGCTTCTCGATGATGATCGCCCAGCACCAGATCGAGGCGACGACGAGCATCATCATCACGATCTTGACGACCGCGTCGGCCTGCCAGAACAGGCCGAGGATCGTGATCTCATGTGCCGTCGTGGCGGCGGCATTGCCGGCCAGCTGGGCGGTTTGCAGGGCGTCCATCGCAGTCAGTCTCGCGGTTGCGCTGTTGGCACGGGGATGTGGAAGGAAAACGGTCGGTTAAGAGTGGGCAGGCGTGGTCTGCTTGGCATGCAGCGTCTCCATCGCCGCTTTCACCGGTTCGGGAAGGCGCACGGCCCGACCTGACCGGTTGATCGTCACCAGCTGCAGGTCGGCGCGCGCCAGCACGCGACCGTCGCGGCGAATGACTTGTGCAACTGCGAAGGAGGCACCGCGGATATCGACGATTTGGGTTTCCACTTCAAGCGTGTCCTCCAGCTTGGCAGGGGCGTCAAAATCGATGGTCAGGCGCCGTACCGCAAATGACACACCTGTGACATCGCCCAAACCCTCGGCCATCTCCCTCTGACGGAAGCCCATCAGGGAGAGCATCTCCGTGCGCGCCCGCTCCGCGAATCGCAGGTAATTGGCGTGGTAGACGATGCCGCCGGCGTCGGTGTCCTCGTAATAGACCCGCAGCGGATACCGGTGCGTGCCGTCCTCCGCGAACCATCCCGAGAGAGCGGGAGCGTCACTCATCGCCATCCCCCTCCGTCGGGTCGGGGACTCGGTCCAACAGGTCGAGCTGCCGAAGCGGCGCGTTCGGCGGGTTGAGCCCGAGATAGCGGAAGCCCTGGTCGGTCAGCATGCGCCCGCGCGGCGTGCGCTGCAAAAAGCCCTGCTGGATCAGGTAGGGTTCCACCACCTCCTCCAGCACGTCGCGCTGTTCGCCCAGCGCCGCCCCCAGCGTCTCGACGCCGACCGGCCCGCCGCCATAATTGGTGGCGACCAGCCCGAGATAGCGGCGGTCCATGCTGTCGAGTCCCAACCGGTCAACCTCCAGCCGGGTCAGGGCGGCATCGGCAACGCGCTTGTCGACCTCCTCGACGCCGGCGACCGCGGCGAAATCACGCACCCGGCGCAGCAGCCGGCCCGACACGCGCGGGGTGCCGCGCGCCCGGTTGGCGATCTCGCGCGCGCCCTCGGGCGTGATGCCCATGCCGAGCACGCCGGCGGCGCGGCGCACGATCAGCTCCAGTTCGTCCGGCTCGTAGAATTGCAGGCGCACGGGAATGCCGAAGCGTTCGCGCAAGGGGCGCGTGATCAGGCCGCTGCGCGTCGTGGCGCCGACAAGGGTGAAGGGCGGCAGGTCGATCCGGATGGACCGTGCCGACGGGCCTTCGCCGATGATAAGGTCGAGCTGGAAATCCTCCATGGCGGGATAGAGCACCTCTTCCACGGCGGGATTAAGGCGATGAATCTCGTCGATGAAGAGGACGTCGTGCGGCTGGAGGTTGGTCAGCAGCGCCGCCAGATCGCCGGCCCGCGCGATGACCGGGCCGGAGGTGGCGCGGAAGCCGACGCCCAGCTCGCGCGCCACGATCTGCGCCAGCGTGGTCTTGCCGAGGCCGGGGGGCCCGAACAGCAGCACATGGTCCAGCGCCTCGTTGCGGGAGCGGGCGGCCTGGATGAAGATCGACAGGTTCTCGCGCGCCTGCCGCTGGCCGATGAATTCGGCGAGCGACAGCGGGCGGATCGACGCCTCGGCCGAATTGCCGTGGCCCTGGCCCGGCTGGACGAGACGGTCGTGGTTGGGATCGCTCATTGGCTCAGTTCCTTGAGGCCCTGGCGGATCAGATCGGACACGCCGGCATCATCGCCCAGCACCCGCCCGGCGGCGACGACCGCGCCGAAGGCCTCCGACCGGCCATAGCCGAGATTGACCAGCGCCGACACCGCATCGGCCAGCGCCGGGGTGGCGCCCGGCACGGCGGCGGGGGCGCCCTTGCCTGCCGGCGCGCCCGCGGTCGCCGCCGGACCGAGCGCCAGATTGCCGACCTTGTCCTTGAGTTCGTTGAGAATGCGCGCCGCCACCTTCGGCCCGACGCCATCGGCGCGCACCAGCGCGGTCTTGTCCTGGGACGCGATGGCGCGGGTCAGCTGGTCGGGGTCGAGCACGCCGAGGATCGACAGCGCCAGCCGGGCGCCGACGCCCTGGATGGTGGTGAGCAGCTTGAACCACTCCCGGTCGGCCTGGTCGCCGAAGCCGTGCAGGACGATGCGTTCCTCGCGGATGAAGGTCTCGACCACCAGCGACGCCCGCTCTCCCACCGCCAGGCGCGACAGCGTGCGGTTGGAGCAGGACAGCAGGTAACCGACGCCGTTCACGTCGAGCACGACCCAGTCGGTGCCGGTGGAATTGACGATGCCGGTCAGCTTGGCGATCATGGGAACTCCCGGCCCGAAGGCTGGCTGCGAAGAATGGGGGTCTCTTCGAGACGCGCGCGGATGGTCTCCAGCACGCCGTCTAGGTTGTCGATCACGTCGGTGTTCCAGAAGCGCAGGATGCGGAAGCCGGCCTGCTCCAGCATGCGCGCACGCCGCTCGTCATGGGCGGCGCGCTGCTCGGCATGCTGGCCGCCGTCCAGTTCGACGATCAGGCGATGGTCGTGGGCGACGAAGTCGGCGACGAAGCCCAGGATCGGCTCCTGCCGCCGGAATTTCGCGCCGAGCTGGGCATTGCGCAGCTTCTGCCAGACGATCTTTTCCACGTCCGTGGCGTTCATCCGCAGGTCTCGCGCGCGCCCGGTTATGTAATCGGCTGGCTTCGCCTTTGCGATGCTCGCCATATCCTCCACTCGCCCCAGGGGACCATCCCCCTCCCCCCCGGGGAGAGGGTCGGGGTGAGGGGGAAGCGCTGCGTGGACTCTTGGGAGAGGAGCGCTGTGCATCCCCCTCACCCTGCCCTCTCCCCGGGGGGAGAGGGTTTGCTTCCCCGTGGTGTCGCCGCCCCGCCGCCACATCGTCCAGCTTGCACGGTGGTGCGCATGGCAGATCGCTATGGCGAGCGCGTCGGCGGCGTCCGGCGAGGCGATCTCGCAGCCGGGCAGCAGCAGGCGCACCATCGTCTGGACCTGCGCCTTCTCGGCGCGACCCTGGCCGACGACCGCCTTCTTGACCATGTTGTTGGCGTATTCCGCCACCGCCAGCCCGGCCTGGGCCGGCACCAGCAGGGCCACGGCGCGGGCCTGTCCCAGCTTGAGCGTCGAGACCGCGTTGTTGTTGACGAAGGTCTCCTCTACCGCCGCCTCGTCGGGCTGGTAACGCTCCACCACCGCCGACAGGGCGTCGTGGAGCTGCACCAGACGCTCGGCCAGCGGACAGCGGTCGTCGGAATGCACAGCGCCGTCGGCGACGTGGCTCAGGCGGTTGCCCGCCACGTCGATGATGCCCCAGCCGGTGTGGCGCAATCCGGGGTCGATCCCCAGCAGCCGCACCGGCGAAGGCACCGTCGCCTCACTTCGTCCTGCCCGCGCAAACACGGCACCCGCTCTCCGCTTGCAAGACCCGCGTTCAGCTTACGCGGTCAGCTTCTGCATCAGCTCGTCGGAGATGTCGAAGTTGCCTTCGACCACCTGGACGTCGTCGTTGTCTTCCAGCACGTCCAGCAGCTTCAGCAGGCTGGCGGCGGCGTCCTCGCCCGGCGCGACGGTGTTCAGCGGACGCCAGGTCAGGCGTGCGCTCTCCGCACCGCCGAACTTGGCCTCCAGCGCATCGCGCACAATGCCGAAATTCTCCACCGTGGTGGTGACCTCGTGGCCGTTCTCGTCGGATTCGACGTTGTCGGCACCGGCCTCCAGCGCCACCTCGAACACGGCGTCGGCGTCGGCCGCGGCGGCCGGATAGAAGATCGCACCGATGCGGCTGAACATGAAGCTGACCGAGTTGGTCTCGCCCAGGCTGCCGCCGTACTTGGTGAAGCTGGAGCGCACTTCCGCGGCGGTGCGGTTGCGGTTGTCGGTCAGCGCCTCGACGATCAGGGCGACGCCGCCGGGGCCGTAGCCCTCGTACCGCACCTCTTCGTAGTTCGCGTCGTCGCCGCCGCCGGGGGTGCCCTGCTTGATGGCGCGGTCGATGCGGTCGCGCGGCATGTTCTGCGCGCGTCCGGCCAGGATGGCGGCGCGCAGGCGCGGGTTGGCCGCCGGGTCCGGCAGGCCGCTCTTGGCGGCGACGGTGATCTCGCGGGCGAGCTTGTTGAAGATCTTGGACCGCTTGGCGTCCTGCGCGCCCTTGCGGTGCATGATGTTCTTGAACTGGGAATGACCGGCCATGGGTCGAACGAGCCTCGAAACGGAATTGGTCAATCGGGCGGGGTTAAGCGCACGACACATGTAACAGGTCTGCCGCTCCACCGCACCTTTTCGGCGCGGGAGACGACACCCACGGGATTAGAAAGTCAATATGGCGAGATTGCGGCGCGGCTTGGCCGCTTTTGCCAAGGGCTCCATCACGGACTCTTACTGGCGCAAGCCCCTATTGGTTCCCGCTCTGATTGTCCGGCCAAAACTCAGGATCGAGCAGTTCTCCCAGACGATACGGGCATTCGCGCGGCAGGTCGCGGTCGAACAGGCAGTCGGCTTCCAGGCCGAACAACGCATCCTGCCTCCCATCCACCCAGGCATCGGGCAGAAATTCGTCCAGCTTGGCACTCAGGCTTGGACTGTCGCGCAGCACGCGGGTCAATGACGTCCGCTGCTGGTTCACCGACCGCTTCCAACCGTTGCGCGGCCAGTCGGCGGGCGATAGCTCAAGCATCAGCAGATGTTCGATGATGCGGGCCAGCCGGGACGTGACCTCGATCTGCTCGCGGCGCCCTATGCTCTCAATTTCCTCGGCAAGGTTCTCCCAGTCCAACGGCAAGCTGGCTCCCGACGCCGCAGCCTCGCGCAGCCGTGCAGCCTGCTCCATCGCCCAGGCGTAGAAATCCTTGTCGTATTTGGCCTGGAACCCCATGGACCGCGCCCCCTAAGCCGTGACCACCTTACTGCGTCCGTTCCGGCAAGGCCCGGCTCAGCCGCCCGCCGATGCGCAGCGGCTCGATGCGGACCGCCAGCCCGGTGCGGTCGTCGGTCTCGACGTAGCAGCCGCAGACGGTGCCCTCGCCTTCCGCCGGCGACAGCCGTTCGGTCGGCAGCTTCCGCACCATCTTGGCGAGCGCCACCTCCTTCTTCATGCCGATGGCGCTGTCGTAATCGCCGCACATGCCGGCATCGGACTGGTAGGCGGTGCCCTTCGGCAGGACCATGTGGTCGGCGGTCGGCACATGGCTGTGGGTGCCCACCACCAGCGAGGCGCGGCCGTCGCAGAAATGCCCCATGATCATCTTCTCGCTGGTCGCCTCGCCATGCATGTCGATCAGCACGGCATCGACGCCCCCGGGCCCGAGGCGATGGGCCTTCAGCACCCGGTCCACCGCCGCGAAGGGGTCATCCATCGGCTCCATGAACAGGCGCAGCAGCACATTGACGACCAGCACCTTCCGGCCGCCGCGCGCCTGAAGCAGGACGTATCCACGGCCGGGCGTGCCCTCCGGGTAGTTCACCGGGCGGACGATGCGCGGCTGCTGCTCGATGGTGGAGACCAGTTCCTTCTGGTCCCACGTATGGTTGCCCAGGGTCACCACGTCGATGCCGGCCTCGAAGAACTCCTCGGCGATCTTGACGGTGACGCCGTAGCCGCCGGCCGAATTCTCGCCGTTCACCACCGTCAGGTCGGGGTCCAGCTTCTCGCGCAGCATCGGCATATGCGCCAGCACAGCCTCGCGCCCGGACCGGCCCACCACATCGCCGAAGAACAGAATCCGCATCGCCCCAACCTTCCAGAAAAGCTCACTTATGAATGCGGAGCGTCTCGCGCTCCGTCACGATCCAGTCCAGCCGCTCGTCATGGCCGTCCACCGGAACCGCCGGCATCTCCTGCGCGGCGAAGGCCACGCCGACAGCGACCACCGCGCCGCCTGCCCGCAGGCCGTCCAGCGTCCGGTCGTAATAGCCGGCGCCATAGCCCAACCGGTGGCCGGAGCGGTCGAAGGCCAGCAGCGGCACCAGCAGCAGCGACGGCAGCAGGGCCGCGCGCCCCTCCGCCGGTTCCTGGATGCCGTAGCGGCCGGCCGCCATCGGCGCCTGGGGATCCCAGTCGCGGAACAGCAGCGCGGTGCCGCGCGGCCCGGAGACCGGCAGCCCGACCGCATGGCCGAGGTTTTTAAGATGGAGCAAAGCCGGCCGCGCGTCGAGTTCCGAGCCCAACGGCCAATATCCCCCGGCGGCACCGCGCGGCAGATGGCCGTCCCGCGCCAGTTCGGCGATGCGGTCGCGCACGGCGGCGGAGGCAGTGGAGCGGTCGCCGTCGGCGATGGCGTCGCGCCGGGCGCGCGCCTCGCGTCGGGCGGCGTCCTTGGCTTGCGGATCGGTCATCGTGGACTGCGTGCGGAGGGAGGAACGAGGGAGTCCCCGGAACGGGGAGGCCCGGAAAGAGGGTGGAAGGCGCCGCCTCGGCCGGTGGCCATGTGCCTATCCTCCATGGCCTGCATGAGCAGGTGGGCGCCGTGTACCCGGCCCGATGGGCCGGACAGGGACAGCTCCCTAGAGTTCAAGGTTATCGGCCCTGGGGATTATTGCAGCCTGTCGAACCAGGCAGCGGTCCTTCCGTGCACCAATCTAGGCGCGCTCGAGCCGCGCGGCAACCTCTTCGATGCGTTTTGCGACACGATCGAGTTCGACGACCACCGCGCCCTCGTCCACCGAGGGGGCGATGCCCTTGCCGGACATCACGTCCTGCAGCTCGTCGGCCAGCACCAGACAGGTCATCAGCATCATCTGTGCTTCCGACCCGCTGCGCCCGCCGCCGGTCAGACGGCGCAGGCGGTCGTCCACATAGGCCGCAAGCTCGCGCAGCCGGCCCTCCTGCCCGTCCTCGCACAGCATGCGGTAGAAGCGGCCATTCACCTCGATATCGACCTGCGCCATGGCGTCAGCTCTCCAGCACGTGTTGCAGTCGGGCGATGGCGACCTCCAGCCGCTGCGACACCGCCTCCGCGGTGGCCTGGGCGGTCGCCCGGTCCGCCCGCGCGGTTTCCAGCGCCTGGGACAGATCCTGCTCCCGTCGGACCACCCGCTCCTCGCGGGCGGCGGCGGCATGGTCGAGACGTTCCACGGCGCGGCCGAGACGGTCGAGAGCAGCTTTCAGGGAATCCATGGACGTCAACCTCGACCTGTGGGCACGTCATGTTCGACGGGCCGCGGACCCGGACCGGCTTTCCGCCAAGCCGAGCCGCTGCCTTATCGGAGCGCATAGAGTTGGGCCGGCACGCCGACCGCGTCAACCATCACGACGGACTCTTCCACCGAATGCCCATACCGAATACCGGGGCGTGACGGAACGCCGCAACCGACGCATCGGTTTCGAACCCTTAACGGGTGCGGGGCGTCCCACACGGACGAGGGGCCTCTGCCATGCCCTTCCCTACCCCAATCCCATGTTGACCTGCGGACGGCGGTTCTGCATGGTGCGCCCGTTTCGCGGCGCCTCTTCCGGCGACCGCGCAACCACCGTTGCCGACGCCGCAACCGCGTCCGACCCGCAGGAAACGCCAGATGTCCGCTGACTCCGCCCAGCCCTCCCTCCACACGATGGCCAGCGCGATCCGCGCGCTCTCCATGGACGCGGTCGAGGCCGCGAAGTCCGGCCACCCCGGCATGCCGATGGGCATGGCCGACGTCGCCACGGTCCTGTTCACGCAGTTCCTGAAGTTCGATCCGAAGAACCCGACCTGGGCCGACCGCGACCGCTTCGTGCTGTCGGCCGGCCACGGCTCGATGCTGCTCTACTCGCTGGCCTACCTGACCGGCTACGAGCGGATGACCATCGACCAGATCAAGCGCTTCCGCCAGCTGCACAGCCTGACCCCCGGCCACCCGGAAGTCGACCCCAGCCTCGGCATCGAGATGACCACCGGCCCGCTGGGCCAGGGCGTCTCCACCGCCGTCGGCATGGCGCTGGCCGAGCGGATCACCAACGCCCGCTTCGGCGACGAGCTGATCGACCACTTCACCTACGTCATCGCGTCCGACGGCGACCTGATGGAGGGCGTCAGCCACGAGGCTTGCTCGCTGGCCGGCCATCTCGGGCTGAACCGCCTGATCGTGCTGTGGGACGACAATCACATCTCCATCGACGGCACGACCGACCTCAGCTTCACCGACGACACCCAGGCGCGCTTCCGCTCATACGGCTGGAACACCATCGCCGTCGACGGCCACGACACCGACGCCGTGTCGAAGGCCATCGCCCAGGCGCGGACCTCCACCGACAAGCCGACGCTGATCGCCTGCCGCACCATCATCGGCAAGGGTGCGCCGAACAAGGCCAACAGCCACGCCTGCCACGGCTCGCCGCTGGGCGCCGACGAGATCGCCGCGACCCGCACCGCCATCGGCTGGACCCATGAGGCCTTCGTCGTTCCCGACGAGGTACTGTCCGCCTGGCGCGCCGCCGGGACCCGCAGCGCCGAGGCCTACAATGCCTGGAGCAGCCGCCGCGCCACCCTGAGCGCCGAGGCCGGCAAGGCCTTCGACGAGGCGTTCAGCCATGGCGTGCCGAGCGCGCTGACCGACACCATCGTCGCCTTCAAGCAGAAGGTCAGCGCCGAGAAGCCGAGCTGGGCGACCCGCGTCGCCTCCGGCAACACGCTGGAAGTCCTGGTGCCGGCGATCCCGGAGATGGTCGGCGGCTCCGCCGACCTGACCCCGTCGAACAACACCAAGGTCAAGAACACCGCCGACGTGAAGGGCAAGGGCGAGTTCGCCGGCCGCTACGTCCGCTACGGCGTGCGCGAGCACGGCATGGCGACGCTGATGAACGGCATGACGCTGCATGGCGGCATCATCCCCTACGGCGGCACCTTCATGCAGTTCGCCGACTATTGCCGTCCGGCCATCCGTCTGGCCGCGCTGATGAAGCAGCGCACCGTCTTCGTGATGACCCACGAACTCGATCGGTCTCGGCGAGGACGGCCCGACCCACCAGCCGGTCGAGCATCTGGCCGCGCTGCGCGCCATCCCGAACCTGCTGGTCCTGCGCCCGGCCGACGCGGTCGAGACCGCCGAATGCTGGCAGATCGCGCTGGAGGCCACCGGTGCCCCGTCGGTGCTGGCGCTGACCCGTCAGAACGTGCCGACGCTGCGCACCGAGCATACCGCCGAAAACCTGTCGGCCCGCGGCGCCTACGTGATCGTCGAGGCCGAGGGCGAGCGCAAGGCGACCATCCTCGCCACCGGCTCGGAAGTGTCGCTGGCGGTGGAGGCCCGCAAGGCGCTGCAGGCCCAGGGCATCGGCACCGCCGTTGTGTCTATGCCGAGTTGGGAACTGTTCGAGCGCCAGGACGATGCGTACAAGGCATCCGTGCTGGGCACCGGCGTGCGCGTCGGCGTCGAGGCGGCGATCCGTCTGGGCTGGGACCGCTGGCTGGGCGACAAGGGCGCCTTCGTCGGCATGGCCGGCTTCGGCGAATCGGCCCCCTACCAGGAACTGTACAAGCACTTCGGCATCACCGCCGAAGCGGTCGTGGACGCCGTTAAGGCGCGTCTCTGAGAGAAGCCGAAGGGGCGTCCAGCCGAATTCGGGCGCCCCATATCCAACTGGAGGAAGTCATGGCTGTACGGGTAGCGATCAACGGTTTTGGCCGCATCGGCCGTCTGGTTCTGCGCGCCATCTACGAGAGCGGCCGCAAGGACGTGGAGGTCGTGGCGATCAACGACCTCGCCGATCTGAAGGCCAACGCGCACCTGCTGAAGTACGACAGCGTCCACGGCCGCTTCCCCGGCACCATCGAGACCGGCGACGGCGTCCTGATCGTCAACGGCCACTCCATCAAGGTCGTGCAGGAGCGTGACCCGGCCAAGCTGCCGTGGAAGGATCTGGGCGTCCAGATCGCCATGGAGTGCTCTGGCATCTTCACCAAGCGCGCCGACGCCGCCAAGCATCTGGAAGCCGGCGCCGAGAAGGTGCTGATCTCGGCCCCGGCCACCGACGAGGACATCACCGTCGTCTACGGCGTCAACCACGACAAGCTGACGGCCGAGCACAAGATCGTCTCGAACGCGTCCTGCACCACCAACTGCCTGGCGCCGGTCGCGCATGTCCTCCACAACCTGGTGGGCATCGAGAAGGGCTTCATGACCACGATCCACTCCTACACGGGTGACCAGCGGATCGTCGACACCAACCACAAGGATCTGCACCGCGCCCGCGCCGCGGCCCTGAACATGATCCCGACCTCGACCGGTGCGGCCAAGGCTGTCGGCAAGGTCCTGCCGGAGCTGAAGGGCAAGCTGGACGGCACCGCCATGCGCGTTCCGACCCCGAACGTGTCGGTCGTCGACTTCAAGTTCACGTCCAAGCGCGCCACCTCGGTCGAAGAGATCACCAAGGCGATCTCCGACGCCGCCAACGGCCCGCTGAAGGGCGTGCTGGAGGCCTACACCGAGGATCTGGTCTCGACCGACTTCAACCACGATCCGCACAGCTCGATCTTCGCGCTGAACGAGACCAAGGTCATCGACGGCAACTTCGTCCGCATCATGACCTGGTACGACAACGAGTGGGGCTTCTCCAACCGCATGAGCGACACCGCCGTCGCCATGGCGAACGCCAAGTAAGCCTCGCTTCGGCAAGAAAAAGGCGCCTTCCCCACGGAAGGCGCCTTTTTTCTTTGAGACAACCTGTTCCCAGGCCGCCCTCAGGCCGCCCGCACCGTCGCCAGGAAGTCGCCGACCTGCGCGTTCAGCCCGGCCGCCTCGCTTGTCAGCTTGCCGAGCGCGTCGACCAGTTCGCGGGCAGTGCGGCCGCTCTCGTCGGACGCGGCGGTGACGCCGGAAATGCTGCTCGACACCTCGCCGGTGCCGGCGGCGGCCTGCTGGACCGAACGGGTGATCTCCGCGGTTGCGGCGTTCTGCTGCTCGACCGCGGCGGAAATCGCCGTGGCGATGCCGCTCAGCCGCTCGATCACCGCCGCCACCTTCTGGATTTCCGTCACCGCCTGACCGGTCACCGTCTGGATGCCGCTCATCTGGCCGCCGATCTCGTCGGTCGCCTTGGCCGTCTGGTTGGCCAGCGCCTTCACCTCGCTGGCGACGACGGCGAAACCCTTGCCGGCCTCCCCTGCCCGCGCCGCCTCGATGGTCGCGTTCAGCGCCAGCAAATTGGTCTGGCCGGCGATGGAGTTGATCAGCCCGACCACGGTGCCGATCCGCTCGACCGCCTCGGCCAGGCTGCCGATGCGGCCGGTGGCCTGCTGCGCCATGCCGACCGCCTCGCCGGCGACGCGGCTGGCTTCCGACACCTGCCGGCCGATCTCGACGATGGAGCCGGTCAGTTCCTCCGACGCGGCGGCGACGGTCTGCACATTGGCGGCGGTGTCGTCGCTGGCGCTGGCGACGATGCCGGCCAGCTGGCTGGTCTGCTCCGCCGCCTGCGACATCGCCCGCACCTTCTGCCCCAGCGCGTCGGTGGTGGTGGAGACGGAGCGGATCATGCCGCCCACCGTCCCCTCGAATTTTGCGGCCAGCCGGTCCATCGACCGGCGCTTCTCCTCCTCGGCCCGGCGGGCGGCTTCGGCCTGTTCGGCCTCCAGCCGGCGGCTCGCCTCGGCATTGATCCGGAACACCTGGACCGCACGGCCCATGTCGCCCAGTTCGTCGCCGCTCTCCGTTTCCGGCACGGTGACGGACAGGTTGCCGTCGGCGAGCGCCCGCATGGCACCGGACAGGCGGCGGATGCGCCGGCTGATCGAGTTGCCGACCAGTGCGATCAGCCCCACAACTGGCAGCGCGAGCCCGCCGACGATGGCCGCCATGGTCCACAGGCTGCTGGCGAAGCGGGCGTCCAGATCGTCGATGTAGACACCGGTACCGATCAGCAGTTGCCAGGGCTCGAACATCTTGACATAGCTGAGCTTGGGCAGCGGCACTTCGGTGTTGGGCTTTGGATACATGTACTCAACGAACCCATCACCCTTGGTCCGTGCGGTATCGACCAACGACCGGACGAAATAAACGCCGTTGGCGTCCTTATTGTCGCGCTGGTCTTTGCCGATGACGTCGGGGCGGACCGGATGGATGACCGTCTGGTAGTTCATGTTCTGGACAAAGATGTAGTCCTTGCCGTTGTAGAACATGGTGTTCAGGTTGGCTTTGAACCGCTCGAAAGCCTGTTCGCGCGTCAGGTGTCCCGCCTTGACTTCGGCTTCGTATCCAACTGCCAATCCGTGAGCGGTCTGGACGACGGAGCGCAAGGTCTCCTTGCGCTCGTCCAGCATGTTCCGCTGGTCGAGCCAAAGAGCGGCGACGGCCATCGCGATGGACACGACGCCAGCCAGCACGACCAAGGCCGACAGCTTCGCCCGCAGGGTCAGTTTCAGTGCGCTCATGGGCTATCCCCCCTTCGTTATAGCGGGGGCGGAGCAAGGACGATGCCAACCCGCAAAACGGGATGGCTCCTTGACGCTGCCACGAAAAGGCGAGAGCGCGCCGGGACAATCCGCTGGTCCTGCGAATGGCGGCAAGCAAGCTGCTTCGCATTTTGCGAAAAGTCAGCCCGTCTTGACGTTTGTCACACCCGCGGCGCGGCCCAGGCATTCGGCGATCCAGGCGGACAGGCTCTTGCCCTCCCGCGCGGCGCAGTCGGCGACGGCGCGGTGCAGGATCGGGTTGATGCGGATGGCGAGACGGCCGGAGAAGGGCTGTTCGCCGTCGCCGCCCATATCGCAGGACAGGTCGAGATAATCGTCCACCGCCCGCCGGAAAGACTCCCGCAGCTCGTCCACAGACCGACCGGAAAAGGTGATGCCGTCGTGGGTGTTGATGACTTCGCCAACGAAGACGCCCGCTTCGTTGTCGAAGTCGATCTGGGCCTTGTAACCCTTGTATTCCATCATCGCGGCATTCCCGGGGGAGGTATTCCCATGAAACGGGCGCCGGCGCTCCGGCCCCCGCTCTTCTGTGACTGACCATACTCCGGGTCGGCGACCGCAGGGTTTGACCTGCCTCAATTCTCGCAACCGGCTGGACGGGGCGGCTGGGGTGTGGAGCCGTCCGGCAGGCCCGTCTACAGTGGCCGCCCGACCTCCCCCTGGCGCCCCCATGACCGCATTTCCCTCCGTCCAGCCGGTTCCGGCCCGGCCCATCCTGATCCGCAACCTCGGCGACGCGCTGGCGGCGGCGCGGGCGGCCGGGTCGGCCGGCACGGCGTTGACGCTGATGGCGCCGCCGGCGGGGGGAGCGCTCTGGCTGCTCGGCGTGCTGGAGCGGGTGCGCCGCACCCACCCCGGACTGGCATCGACCGGCCTGCTCGATTGCGGCGACCGCGCCGGGGAGGCGCAGGGGGCGCTGGCGGCCGGCGTGCCCGCCCTGCTGTTCACTGGCCATCCGCTGGCGGCGGAGCGCCTCGCGGCAATCGCCGCGGCCCGTGGCGCCACCCTGTTGACCCGATGCCCGCCGCTGCTCGATCTCGCCGCCGAAGGTCGGGGGACCGACCGCGCCGAAAGGCTTGAGGCCCTATGCCGTGGCTGGCTGGCGCGGGCCGAAGGATAGCGCCCGACTACCGCTTTTTCGCACAGCCTCTCCGCGCAAAGGTGGTGTAACGTCACCTTAGGATATTTTTGTGACACGCCGCCCTCCCTCCGATGCCGGATGACCCGCCCATGAGCATCACCTCCCTCACCACGCCGGATCAGACGATTGCGCAACCCCACCGTCCGGGGCAGGCCGCCGGCGGCCGGCACTCCGACCGGATGGGACACAGGCCGGCTCCGGGGCCGGAGAAGATGCGCGGCCTCAAGCTGGTCGCCGTCTGGGTCGGGCTGACCGTTGGGTCCTGGGCGGTGCTCGGCGGGGCCGGATACGGGCTCTACACGCTGGCGGGATCCCTTCTGCCCTAACCCCTTCGGACGGGCTCATGCCCTCCGCAAGGGTCCTGCCCGACCGCAGGCCCTAGGCCGTTCAGGCGTGGCAAATGGCCGCTTTATGCCCCTCCCGCCGTTGCAAAACGGGCCAATCCGGGCTAAGACGGCGCCATTCCAAGAATGCCCAGGGGAAGAGCCACAATGAAGCTCACGCGCCGCGTCAAAGACATTCTCGCCAACTACGAGAGCGACAATCCCGGCACCAAGGCGAATCTCGCCGCATCCTGATGGAAGGCAAGCTCGGCGGTACGGGCAAGCTGGTGATCCTGCCGGTCGACCAGGGCTTCGAGCATGGTCCGGCCCGCAGCTTCGGCCCGAACGATGCCGGCTATGACCCGCACTACCATTATCAGCTGGCCATCGACGCGGGCTGCAACGCCTACGCCGCCCCCCTGGGCTCGCTGGAAGCCGGTGCCGGCACCTTCGCCGGTTCGATCCCGCTGATCCTGAAGATGAACAGCGCCAACTCGCTGTCCACCCAGAAGGAAGCCGCCGACCAGGCCGTCACCGCCTCGGTCCAGGACGCCCTGCGCATCGGCGCGTCGGCCATCGGCTTCACCATCTATCCCGGCTCCGACGCCATGTACTCCCAGTACGAGGAGTTCCGCGAGCTGTCGAAGGAGGCCAAGTCCTACGGCCTCGCCACCGTGCTGTGGTCCTACCCGCGCGGCGGCGCCGTCACCAAGGACGGCGAGCTGGCCATCGACGTGATCGGCTATGCCGCCCACATGGCCGCTCTGCTGGGCGCCCACATCATCAAGGTGAAGCTGCCGTCGGCCACGCTGGAGCAGCCGGAAGCCAAGAAGATCTACGAGTCGAAGAACATCCCCATCGCCACCCAGGCGGAGCGGGTGAAGCACATCATGCAGTGCGCCTTCAACGGCCGCCGCGTCGTGGTCTTCTCCGGCGGCGCCACCAAGGGCGAGGACGCGGTGTTCGAGGACGCCCGCGCCATCCGTGACGGCGGCGGCAACGGCTCGATCATCGGCCGCAACGCCTTCCAGCGCCCGCGCGAGGACGCCCTCAAGCTGCTCGACCGGATCATGAAGATCTACCAGGGCCGGGAGTAACACTTGGCCAAGGGAAAGCCGACGCAGGCGGAACCTGCCTGCCGACTGTACCTCGTGACGCCGCCGGCCCTGGAGCCGGCGGCGTTCGCGCCGATTCTGGCGGAAGCGCTGGATGCGGGCGACGTCGCCTGCGTGCAGCTTCGCCTGAAGGACTGCCCCGAGGACGACATCCGCCGCGCCTGCGACGTGCTGCGCCCGGTCGCGCAGGAGCGTGAGGTCGCCTTCATCCTGAACGACCATCCCCGCCTTGCGCGGGAAACCGGTTGCGACGGCGTGCATGTCGGCCAGACCGACACCCCCTATCGCGACGCCCGCAAGATCATGGGCAACGACGCCATCGTCGGCGTCACCTGCCACGACAGCCGCCATCTCGCCATGATCGCCGGCGAGGAAGGGGCGGACGATGTCGCCTTCGGCGCCTTCTTCCCCACCGCCACAAAGACGGCCGAATACAAGGCCGAGCCGGATCTTCTTGAGCTGGTGGTCGGAGCTGATGGAGGTCCCCTGTGTCGCCATCGGCGGCATCACCGCCGAGAATTGCGCGCCGCTGGTCACCGCGGGCGCCGATTTCCTGGCCGTGGTCAACGCCGTCTGGGGCCATCCCCAGGGTCCCGGCGCCGGGGTCCGGGCGCTGAACGCCGCCATCGAGGCTGCACTGGCCGGTCCGGCCGGCTGACATCGACAGGCCGGCCGGATGTGTGTGTACCGGCCATGCTGAAACACAGCATGCAGGCTCCGCCGAATCATAGTATGCCGGCTCCGCCGATTTACGGATAGGCCGGCTCCGCCGGCGGTGCATCTACGCGGGTTTCCACACAATCATGGACCTCCTGACGCCCGAGTCGCTGGGCATCCTGTTCGCCGTCGGCCTGCTGGCCGGCTTCGTCGATTCGATTGCCGGCGGCGGCGGCCTGCTGACCATCCCGGCCCTGCTGGCCGCCGGCCTGTCCCCGGCGGAGGCCCTGGCGACCGGCAAGCTGCAATCCAGCTTCGGATCGCTGTCCGCCACCATCAAGTTCGTCCGCCGCGGCGAGGTCCATCCGGCGTCGATGCGGACGATGATCCTCTGCACCTTTGTCGGCGCCGGTGCCGGCGCGACGCTGGTGCAGATGCTCGATCCCAGCTTCCTGCGCGACGTCATCCCGATCCTGCTGATCGGCATCGCCCTCTATCTGCTGCTGTCGCCCAAGGCCGGCGACGTGGATGCCCACCAGCGCATCGGCGAGCATGCCTTCGCGCTCAGCATCGGCACCGGCATCGGCTTCTACGACGGCTTCTTCGGGCCGGGCACCGGCACCTTCTTCGCCATCGCCTTCGTCTCCTTGCTCGGCTACAACCTGCGCAAGGCGACCGCCCACACCAAGGTGCTGAACCTGACCAGCAACCTCGCATCGCTGCTGTTCTTCATCGCCGGCGGGCATGTGCTGTGGACGGTCGGGCTGGTGATGGGCGTCGCGCAATATATCGGCGCCCAGGCCGGCGCCCATATGGTGATCCGCAACGGTGCCCGAGTTGTGCGCCCGATGCTGGTGGTCGCCTCCATCGTCATCACCGCCAAGCTGGTCTGGACCGACGAGCACAACATCCTGCGCGAACTGTTCAGCGCCGCAGCCGCCTGGATCGCCTGACCATAGCTTGACAGGCGGCCTCCGCCGCCCCTGGATCCACGTATCTCCGCCGATATTCGACCGTCTTGCCGACACCGCCGTAGGGGTTAACCCCCATCCGGCGGCGCTCGCGCATGCGCCTCCGTCTTTTCCCCTTCCGATTTCGGCAAGGCTCCGCAAAGCTGTTCGTTGAGCCAACAAAAAGTGGTGGCGGCCCCTTTACGTAAGCGTCAGTTCGTGTATCATTGCGTCAATAACACAATTTGGGGAAGGAACGATGTCTCCGATGACGCTCAAGACACGCCTGATGACCGCCGCCGCCGCCATTGCGGTCACCGCGGCGACCGCCTCCACGGCCTTCGCCGCCGGTTTTGCGTTGAAGGAGCAGAGCGTATCGGGTCAGGGCACGGCCTATGCCGGCGTGACCGCCGGCGGCAACGGCGACGCCAGCTCGATGTTCTACAACCCGGCGACCATGGGGCTGGTGACCGGGATCGAGGCGGTGCAGACCGCCACCGGCGTCATCGTGAAGTCGAAGGTCGACAGCGCCAGCGCCAACCGCGCCCGGCGGCTGGGCGGCACCTCGATCAGCGGCAACGCCTCGCCCGGCGACATCGCCCAGGATGCACTGGTCCCCGCCGGCTACTTCGTCTATTCGATCGATGACGATCTGAAGGTCGGCATCTCGGCCAACGGCCCCTGGGGTCTGGTGACCGATTACGGCGACAGCTGGATCGGCCGCTATCACGGCATCCGTTCCGACCTGCGCACCTACAATTTCGCGCCGTCGGTGTCCTACCGCATCAACCCGATGATCACGCTGGGCGGCGGCGTCCAGATCCAGTATGCGAAGGCCAAGCTGTCGCAGTCGTCCGACTTCGGCGCCAGCCGCCTCGGCCGCCCCGGTTCGCTCGACGTGAAGAGCGACGTGACCGGCGACGACTGGGGCTGGGGCTTCACGCTCGGCGCCCTGATCGAGCCGGTGAAGGGCACCCGCGTCGGCCTCGCCTACCGCTCGGCGGTCAAGCACACGCTGACCGGCAGCATCTCCTTCACCGGCCTGCCGGCGCCGCTGGCCGGTGCCCTGCCCGCCCAGAGCGCCAGCGCCGACCTGACCACGCCGGACATCGCCTCCATCGGCCTGTACCACGAGGTCAACGACCGCTGGGCGGTGATGGCGGACGTGCAGTGGACCAACTGGTCGCGCTTCCGCGAACTGCGCGTCAACATCGCCAATCCGGCGCTCAACTCCGTGACGGAGGAGCACTGGAAGGACACTTGGTATTACGCGCTCGGCACCTCCTACAAGGTGACCGACAAGCTGACGCTGCGCGCCGGCGTCGCCTTCGACCAGGGTTCGGTCGACGTCGAGTACCGCACGCCGCGCATTCCGGAACAGAACCGCTACTGGCTGTCGGCCGGTGCCGGTTATCAGGTCACCGACAATCTGCGCGTCGACGCCGCCTACTCGCACGTCTTCATTCCGAAGACCTCAGTCGCCCTCACCGACGACCTGACCGGCCCCGAAGCCGGCCGCGGCAACCTGAACGCGGACTACAAGAGCAGCATCGACCTGATCGGCCTGCAGGCGAAGTTCACGTTCTAAGCATAGAACAACGGCGCCGCAAAATTCTCATTTGCGGCGCCTTCTTCTTAGAGCTTGCGCTCTGATAAATTACCACCACTAGAGTCTGAAGATTGAACTCTCACTCTTTGCAACATTTGATCTTGAAGCGCAGTTATTGTTGCATCTATTGCTCCAAGAGTTAGTTCAACAAATTTCTCTTTCTCTATTATATAACCAGACTCTGATCTCTTCTTTATCTCTTTATCTACCGTTTTTTCTGAGCTATATTTTTTATCAAACTCGAAGATTTTCTTGAACATCTCCTCGACTTCTTTTTTTGAATTACTAGATTTTGCGACAGACAACCTATCGTCTCCGAAGTTTGATAAATTATCGATTATTACAGCACTTGATAGACTCTCCAAAATCTTTATTAACTTGCCCTGTCAAATATCCTTCCGTGTGGTTAGCCTTAATGTCTTGTGCCGGAGCTGCCAAGTAGAAAAGGCTCCCAATATTCCCTCCAACAGAAGGAAATCTTGACGAAAATCTTTGATGTTTTCTAACTATTGGCCGTATATAGGCTTCGAAAGCTCTGTCGATTATATTGAGCTTTTTTACAATATCTTCATCAGAATCAGGAATTGTGAAATCGATTCTATTAATCAACCCATAAACTCCGGATTTTAGATCGCTCCTCATCGACTCAGTTATATAGATGATAAAGTCAGTAGTTCTGTCTAGCCCCATTGGCCTTTCATCAATTCTAGTGGCGAGCTGAGACAGCCTTCTATCAACATCCTTAAGATCAGAGCTTAGAACTACGAGAGTGTAAGCTGCAGCAACTACAGGAAAACCTAGCATTCCAACAAGATAAACCAGAGATCTAATCTTCTGGAACACCTATCAAGTCATATCTTCTTTCAGTAACATCTTTATGATCAACAATCTGATCATTGCCTCGATTTCCATCCATAACTGTCTCAGACATTCTTATAAACTCACATGCAATTCATATTGCAGAAGATAAGCAGCGCGGCGCAAGCGCCGCCGTCATTTATTGTGCTTTGATTAATATATTCTAATTATCTGATTAAGGAAATGCTTTTTGCAACCGGCAGCCACAGCACCTGCTCGATGCTCTCGGCGCCGCTGCACAGCATTGCCAGCCGGTCGAAGCCCATGGCGATCCCGCTGCTCTGCGGCATGCCATGCTCCAGCGCCGCCAGGAAATCCTCATCCACCGGGAAGCGCTCGCCATCGAGCCGTTCCTTCAGCGCCATGTCCGCCTCGAAGCGGGCGCGCTGCACCGCCGGGTCGGTCAGCTCGCCGAAGGCGTTCGCCAGTTCCAGCCCGCAGGCATACAGCTCGAAGCGCTCCGCCAGCCGCGGGTCCTCCGGCTTCGGCCGCGACAGCGCCGCCATGCACAGCGGATAGTCGGTCAGCACGCAGGGCACGCCTTCGCCCAGATGCGGCTCGATCCGGTCGAACATGATGCGGAAGACGATGTCCTCCCAGCGGTCGCCGTGATGGGGCGCGATGCCGATGCGCGCCGCCTCCGCCGCCAGCGCCGCCGGGTCGGGATCGTGGCTGCCGTCGTAGGTCGCCATCAGGTCGATGCCGGCATAGTCGTGAAACGCCTCAGGCACGGTCAGGATTCGCCAGGGCGCGAAGGGATCGCAGGTCATGCCGCGGAAGCCGAAGCTCCGCCGCCCGCCGGCCTCGGCCCCGGCGCACAGCAGGTCCCGGCAATCGTCGATCAGCGTGCGGTAGCCCTCGCCCGCGCGGTACCATTCCAGCATCGAGAATTCCGGCGCGTGCGTCCCCGACCGTTCGCCGTTGCGGTAGACATGGGCCAGCTGCCACAGCCGCGGCACGCCCTGCGACCAGCAGCTTCTTCATGGCGAATTCCGGGCTGGTGTGCAGGTAGAGCCGCCGGCTGTCGTCGGGGTGCGGTCCCCGCAGTTCGGTGGCGAAGGCCTGGAGATGCGGCTCCATCCCCGGCGACACCTGAAGGGCCGGCGTGTCGACCTCGATGAAGGCCAGCTCCTCGAACACGCGGCGGACGGCGTTCAGCACCCGGCCGCGCGCCGCCAGATAGGGCCGGCGGCGGGCAAGCGCCTCGGGATGCCAGGGGGGAAGTTCGGCGGATCGGAGGGGGGCGGACATGTCGGCGCGCTCTTGATGGACGGTCGAAAGGGGTACGGCCGCATCAGAGCATCGACGGCCGGCGTACTCAAGCCGGCTTGGGATTGGTCGCAGCCGCGGCCTGTGATAAACTCCGCCCATCACCACCGAACCGCCGGGGCGGCACGGCTGGAACACTGAACAGGGCCGGGAAAAGCGTTTCAAACGTTCCAAACGTCCCATTGCTGGAGCCGTTCTAAACCCGGCGGGCCGGTTTGGCGAAGAATCGCCTGTCAATCGGCCGGATTGCGCGCCGTCATCGTTCCGCGCCGTTGCCTACAGGCGGTCAAGCTGGTAGGGTCCGCGCCGCCCATATTTCTGGAAGTCATGAGTAAGCCATGAAGGTCAATGCCAACACGATGCGCCCCGGCCATGTGCTGGAGCACAACGGTAAGCTCTGGGTCATCACCAAAACCGCCATCGTGCAGCCTGGCAAGGGCGGCGCCTTCATCCAGCTGGAAATGAAGGACGTTCGCACCGGCAACAAGTCGATCGAGCGGTTCCGCACCCAGGAGACCGTTGAGCGCGCTCGCCTGGACGAGCATGAGATGACCTTCCTCTTCGCCGAAGGTGACAGCTTCACCTTCATGGACAAGGAAAGCTTCGAGCAGGTCGCCATCCCGCGCGACATCATCGGCGAACCGGCCGTCTTCCTCCAGGACGGCATGGAAGTCACCGTGCAGAGCCACGAAGGCTCGCCGCTGGGCGTCGAGATTCCCGGCAAGGTCACGCTGCTGATCACCGAGTCCGACCCGGTGGTGAAGGGCCAGACGGCCTCTTCGTCCTACAAGCCGGCCAAGCTGGAGAACGGCGTGTCGATCCTGGTTCCGCCGCACATCGAGGCCGGGACCCGCGTCGTCGTCGACACCGCCAGCGGCGAATACGTCGAGCGCGCCAAGGACTGATCCTTTCCAAGGTCCGTGCCTGCCATCACCGGTCTTCGCCATGCGCGGAGGCCGGTGTATTGTTTTCTGGTTCCTGCTGCACGAAACGGTACACCAACACCCATGGCCACCCGCTCCGCTCTCATCAACGTCATGGTCCGCGCCGCCGAAAAGGCCGCCCGGGGTCTCGTCCGCGACTTCGGCGAGGTCGAACACCTCCAGGTGTCGCGCAAGGGGCCCGCGGACTTCGTGTCCGCCGCCGACCTGAAGGCCGAACGCACCCTGCGCGAGGAATTGCAGAAGGCGCGGCCCGAATTCGGCTTCCTGATGGAGGAGCGGCGCGTCCAAGGGCAGCGATGCCGAGGCGCGCTGGATCGTCGATCCGCTCGACGGCACCACCAACTTCCTGCATGGCCTGCCGCACTGGGCGATCTCCATCGGTGCCGAGCGCAACGGCGAGATCGTCGCCGGCGTGATCTACGCTCCCATCGGCGACCAGCTGTTCTGGGCCGAAAAGGGCGTCGGCGCGTACGTCAACCACACCCGCCTGCGCGTGTCAGAGCGCCGCCGGCTGGAGCATCGCGTGATCGCCACCGGCATCCCGTTCAAGGGCCGCGGCGACCACGCCACCTTCCTGAAGGAACAGGAAGCGGTGATGAAGGAGGTTGCGGGCATCCGCCGCTTCGGCGCCGCCTCGCTCGACCTCGCCTACACCGCCGCCGGCCAATTCGACGCCTATTGGGAACGCGGGCTGGCTCCCTGGGACTGCGCGGCCGGCGTGCTCATGGTCACCGAGGCCGGCGGTTTCGTCGGCGAGATCGAGGGCGGCCGCAACCCGGTCTTCACCGGCAACGTCCTGGCGGCCAACAGCCACCTCCAGGTTCCGGTTTCCCGCCTGTTGAAGTCCGCCAAGGGCTGACCTCCGCCCCGCCCGCTCCGCCGCCTTCCCGAACGGAGACGGCGGATGAGCGGTTGTGGCTGGAGCGATCGATAGGCTATGGTTTGCGGGACAAAGGTTTAACGGGACACATCGTTTTGCGCCGCTGGGGACACGCCGACCGCAAGCACCTTGCCGCCGCCGCTCTGTGCGCGGTCTGGACGCTCTCTCCGGCTGCCCTGTCGGCGGCTGCCCCGGCCAGCAACGCCGCTGCGACTCCTGCCGCGACGCCCGCCGGCCTGACGCTGGAGAATGCGGTCCCCCTGTCGGTCCCGCCGCGGCCCAGCCTGCGCACCCCCGCCGCCGGTCAAGGCGCCGCCGCGCCTCACCCTGCCGCAGCCGCTCGAAGCGCCGCCGCCGCCGTCCTTGACCGAAGGCCCGGCCCAGCCGGCTCCGCGGTCGACCACCGCCCGCAACCAGCCTCCGGCCGCCGTTCCCGCCCAGCCGCAGCAGCCCGCAGCCCAGGGGACGCCCGCCGCTCCGGCGCCCGTCACGCCGGCTCCGGCCGCGCCGCGGACCGACACGGCCGCACTACCCCCTCCCCCGGAGGCGGCACCTCCGGCGGCTAGCCTGCCACCTTCGAGCGTTTTGAGCCTTGTGTTCCCGGCCGATGCCACCAATCTGCCGGATGCGGCGGACGCCGTGGTCGACCGGATCGTCGAGCGGTTGCGCGCCAGCGACACCGCGAGGCTCCAGCTTCGCTCCTACGCCAGCGGCACGCCGGATACGGCGCGCGAGGCACGGCAGCGGGCGCTGGCCCGGGCGCTGGCATTGCGCGAGCGGCTGACCGCTTTCGGGATCCGCAGCACCCGCGTCGATGTCCGTGCGCTGGGCCTGGACGAGGGCGGTGGGGTTCCCGACCGCATCGACGCCGTCTTTCTGAACGAGTAGCGCCCACACCGTGCGCGAGGTCTGATCGGAACACCCCTTCGGAGCATCATGACCGCCATAATCCCGACGACCTCGACCGCAGGAGGTATCCGCCCTCATGACACGCCCGGAGCGGTTCCTGACCCGGATGATCCTGTTCCTGGTCGTGGTCTGCGCGGTGACCGGCCTGCTGTTCCCCGCCTTGCGCTCGGCCTTCCTCAACAACGCCCCGCTGAACGGCGTCATTCTGGCGACCTTGCTCGCCGGCATCGCCTTCATCTTCCGGCAGGTCCTGATGCTCCGTCCCGAAGTGGCGTGGCTGGAGCAGTACCAGAGCGGCGTCGCCCCCGCATCCCTTCAGGAGCCGGTTCTGCTGGCGCCGATGGCGCGCATGCTGGGCGAGCGGCGCGGCCGGCTGACCCTGTCGGCGCTGTCGATGCGCTCGATGCTGGACGGCATCGCCTCGCGCCTCGACGAATTCGCGGGAGCTGTCGCGCTATCTGATCGGCCTGCTGATCTTCCTCGGCCTGCTCGGCACCTTCTGGGGCCTGCTGCACACCGTGCAGTCGGTGGGCGGCGTCATCGGCAGCCTGTCGGTGCAGGGCGGCGACGTCGGCAGCATGTTCTCCCGGCTGCAACAGGGGCTGGAAGCGCCGCTGGTCGGCATGGGCACCGCCTTCTCCTCCTCGCTGTTCGGTCTGGCCGGATCGCTGGTGCTGGGCTTCCTCGAACTCCAGGCCAGCCAGGCCCACAACCGCTTCTTCCAGGATCTGGAGGACTGGCTGTCCAGCGCCACCCGCCTGTCGAGCGGGGCCGCCGGCGGGCTCGAGTTCGGGCGACCATGCCGCGTCGGCCTATCTGACCGCCCTGCTGGAGCAGACCGCCGAGAACCTCGATTCGCTCCAGCGCACCGTCGCCACCGCCGAAGAGGGACGGCGCGCCGCCAACGCCAATTTGATGGCGCTGACCGAGCGGCTGTCGAGCCTGACCGACCATATGCGGGCCGAACAGCAGCTTCTCCTGCGCCTTGGCGAGAATCAGCTGGAGGTGAGGGGTCTGCTCGACCGGCTGGCGGAGAATTCCGGCGCCGGCTTCGACGACGCCTCGCGCCAGCATCTCCGCAACATGGACATCTACCTTGCCCGCATCGTCGAGGAATCCTCCAACGGACGGGTCCAGGCGGTGCAGGAGATCCGCAGCGAGATCAAGCTGCTGGCCCGCACCATCGCAGCACTCGCCGAAGAAGCCGACCAGCAGCCGCGCTGATACCCAGACCGTCACAGGCCAACGCCGGGAGCATCCATGGCCAGCATCAGCCGCCGCAACGGCCACCGCGACGCCAGCGCCTGGCCCGGCTGGGTCGACGCCCTGTCGTCGCTGGTGATGGTCGTCATCTTCCTGCTGATGGTCTTCGTCGTGGCGCAGTTCTACCTCGCCACCGCCCTGACCGGCCGCGACGAGCAGCTGACCGCCCTCAATCACAAGATCGCGGAGATGAACGACCTGCTGGCGATGGAGCGTGACGCCAACGCCGACCTGCGCGTCAACATCACCCAGCTGTCGACCGAGTTGCAGACCTCCGTCACCACCCGCGACGACATGACCCTGAAGCTGAGCCAAGTTCAGGAGGACCGCGACCGCACCGCTCGCACACTGGAAGAGCTCCAGCGCAATGTCCGCGTCGACCGCGAATCGCTGGACCTCAAGCTGAAGGAGATCCTCAGCCTCCAGGCCGACATCAAGGCCCTGCGCGACGCCCGGCAGAAGCTGGAAGGTGAGCTGGCCGCCGCCATGGCCGCCACCAAGCTGACCGAACAGCAGCGCCAGGCCCTGCTGGCCGAACTCGGCACCACCCGCGACCGGGCCAAGGCCCTGGAATCGGAGCTGGCGTCGGCCGCCGAGAAGACGATGCTGGCGCAGAAGGAGATCGACCAGCGCGACATCCGCCTGAAAGGGCTGGAGTCGCAGCTGGCCGGCAGCCGTACCCAGGCCCAGAAGGATCTGGAGCAGCGCGACCTGCGCATCCGCGACCTGATGGCCTCCCTGACCGGCGAGCAGGCGGAGGGCACCAAGAGCAAGCAGCAGATCGACCTGCTGAACCAGCAGTTGCTGGCGCTCCGCGACCAGCTCGCCCGCATCGGTGCGGCGCTGGAGACGTCGGAGAAGGCGTCGGCAGAGCAGAAGGTGCAGATCGCCGAGCTGGGCGCCCGGCTCAATCAGGCGCTCGCCGCCAAGGTCCAGGACCTCGCCCGCTACAAGTCGGAGTTCTTCGGCCGCGTCCGCGAGGCGCTGGGCAGCCGGCCGGACGTGCGGATCGTCGGTGACCGCTTCGTCTTCCAGTCGGAACTGCTGTTCCCGTCCGGATCCGCGACGCTGGAGGAGGCCGGCAAGCAGCGATTGGCCGACCTCGCCCGCACCCTGATCGAGATCGGCAAGGCGATTCCCTCCGACATCAACTGGGTCCTTCGGGTGGACGGCCACACCGATATCAAGCCGGTGCGCTTCCAGTTCGCCTCCAACTGGGAACTGTCCTCGGCCCGCGCGCTGTCGGTGGTCAAGTTCCTGATCGACCAGGGCATCCCGGCGGAGCGGCTGGCGGCCGCCGCCTTCGGCGAGTTCCAGCCCATCGACCCCGGCACCTCGGACGAGGCGCTGGCGAAGAATCGCCGCATCGAGATCAAGCTGGACCAGCGCTGAGCGGAACCCAGCCGCGCGGCTGGCTGTTTTCCTTCCATCGACGCTCTTGTCGACATGAGGAATCAGCCATGATGAAGACTGTCTTTGCTGCCCTTTCGGTCGCAGTCCTGGCCGGCGGTATCGCCGCCCTGCCGCACCCGGCCGAGGCGAAGGGATGCGTGAAGGGTGCCGCCGTCGGCGGCGTCGCCGGCCATATGGTCGGGTCGGGCCATGGGGTGGCGGGCGCCGCGCTCGGCTGCGCGGTCGGCCATCACGAAGCCAAGAAGAAGGATGAGGCCGCCAAGAAGCAGGCCGAGCAGCAGCAGGACCAGCACGGCAACAACCAGCCGCCGAAGTGAGCGCTGTCAGGTAAGCGTTTTCAGGCGGGATGGAGCGGCTATGGACCTGGTCTAGGCCTGCCACTCCTCCCGCAGGATGGCGTAGAGGACATGATCACGCCATGCGCCGTCGATGCGCAGGTAACCACGGGCATAGCCTTCGTGGGAAAAGCCGACCTTTTCCAGCAAACCGCGGCTCGGCAGGTTGGTCGGCAGGCAGGCGGCCTCGACCCGGTGCAGGCCGAGCTGGCCGAAGGCGAACTCCAGGGCCAGCCGGGTGCCGCCGGAGACATAGCCGTTGCGGGCGTAGGGCTGTCCGGCCCAGTAGCCGAGCGTCCCCATCTGCGCCACGCCGCGGCGGATGTTGGTGAGGCCGAGCCCGCCGACAAGAGCGTCGGTCCCCCGGTCGAAGATCAGGAAGCTGTAGCCGAGATCGTCCCGCCACTCCTGCGCCTGCCGCCGCAGCCGCCGGGCGAAGGCGGTGCGCGTCAGGGCATCGGCCGGCCAGGTGGGCTCCCAGGGCGTCAGGAAGCCGCGCGAGGCGGCCCGAAGATCGGCCCATTCCCGCCAGTCGCGGGGCAAAGGCGGCCGGATGTAGCAATGCGATCCGTCGAGCCGGATCGCGGGAGGACTGATGAGGCCGCTGCCGAGAAGGCGGATCATTGAGTGACCACCCTTCCTCTCCCGCCTTCGCTCAGGAGAAGAGGGATCCGCATCCCGGTCCATCCACGCAGTGCAACCCCCTCACCCCGCCCCTCTCCCCGGGGGGGAGAGGGGGACGAGTGCGGGTGGGAAGTGGGGACCGCCACCGTCTTCATCGTCAGGCGAGGCGCTCCGCGATGCGGTCGTAGCTTTCCAGCTTGGCGATGGGGCCGAGAGCGGCCACGGTCGGACGGCTGGCGCGCAGGCGGGACGCCGCCTTGACCACAGACTCGCGGTCGACGCCGTCGATCTTCGCCACGATCTCTTCAACCGGAACTGGGCGGTCGTAGATCAGGACCTGCTGGCCCAGCTGCTCGCAGCGCGACATGGTGCTTTCCAGCGCCATCAGCGTGCCGGCCTTCAGCTGGGCGCGGGCGCGGGCGACCTCGTCCTCGGTGACGTCGGCGCCGACCTTGGCAATCTCGTCGCAGACGACGGGAACCAGCTCCGCCACCTCGTCCTCGCCGGTGCCGGCATAGACGCCGAACAGGCCGCCGTCATGATAGCCGCCGGTGAAGGTGTAGATGGAATAGACCAGCCCGCGCTTCTCCCGCACCTCCTGGAACAGGCGGGACGACATGCCGCCGCCGAGCAGGGTGGAGAGCACCGAGTGGGCGTAGAAGTCGGGGTCGTGCACCCCCACCCCGTCGAAGCCGAGCACGAGGTGCATCTGCTCCAGGTCACGGTCCTCGCGGAAATCGCCGCCGGTGTAGCGGGCGGTCTCCGGCTTGGGCGGTGCGCCGCTCGGCAGGTCGCCGAAGGCCTTCATGGCGAGGTCGACCATCCGGTCATGCTCGATCCGGCCGGCGGCGCTCAGCACCATGCCGGGGGCACCGTAATGGCCGACGATGTAGTCGACCAGCGCCTCGCGCGGCAATGCGCCGACGATCTCCGCCGAGCCCAGCACCGGACGGCCGATGGCCTGCCCCGGATAGGCGGTGGACTGGAAATGGTCGAAGATGATGTCGTCGGGCGTGTCGGCGCTCTGGCCGATCTCCTGCAACACCACCGTGCGCTCGCGCACCAGCTCCTCGGCGTCCAGCGTGGAGTGCTGGATCATGTCGGAGAGGATGTCGAGTGCCAGCGGCGCATCCTCGTGCAGGACCTTGGCGTAATAGGCGGTCTGCTCGCGGGTGGTGTAGGCGTTCAGCTGGCCGCCGACATTCTCGATCTCCTCGGAGATGCGGAAGGCCGAACGGCGCCGGGTGCCCTTGAACAGCATATGCTCGACGAGGTGGGCGACGCCATTGACGCTCGCCGCCTCGTTGCGGGTGCCCACCCCGACCCAGCAGCCGAGCGAAACGGACTGCACGTCGGGCATGGTGTCGGTCGCGACGCGAAGCCCGTTGGGCAACGTCGTCACACGAATGGAACTCATGCGGCCTCCTGGGCGGCGCGGGCGCGCTTGGTGACGAAGTCCTGGACCGCCGCCAGATCGTTCGGCAGGTCGGACAGGCGCTCCTCGCGCACATAAAGATCGGACAGGCGCGGCGGCAGGTCCGGCCGGCGGCCGGTCGCCTTTTCCACCGCGTCGGGGAACTTGGCGGGATGGGCGGTGGCGAGAACCACCATGGGAACGGTCGGATCGGCCCGGCCGGCGGAAACCGCCGCCTTGGCCGCCCCGATGCCGACCGCCGTGTGCGGGTCGAGCAGATAGAGGCTGTCCTTCCAGACGTCCGCAATGGTCGCCATGGTGGCGGCCTCGTCCACCCGGTGGCCGGAGAAGATGGCCAGCGCGCGGGCGAGCTGCGCGTCGGTCACCGCGAACCTGCCCTCGGTGCGGAAGCGGTTCAGCGCCGCCGTCACCGCGGTGCCGTCGCGGTCGAGCAGGTCGAACAGCAGCCGCTCGAAGTTGGAAGAGATCTGGATGTCCATGCTGGGAGACAAGGTAGGCACGACAGGCGCCGCGACCATGCTCCCACTGGCGAAAAAGCGCGCCAGGATGTCGTTGCTGTTGGATCCCACCACCAGCGTCTCGATCGGCAGCCCCATGGAGCGGGCGCCATAAGCGGCATAGACATTGCCGAAATTGCCGGTCGGCACGGTGAAGGCGATCTTGCGGTCCGGGACGCCCAGCGCAACGGCAGCAGTGAAGTAATAGACGATCTGGGCCATGATGCGCGCCCAGTTGATCGAGTTCACCGCCGACAGCCCCATCCGGTCGCGGAAGGCGCCGTCGTTGAACATCGCCTTAACGAGGTCCTGGCAATCGTCGAAGGTGCCGTCCAGCGCGATGTTGTGGACGTTGGACGACAGCACGCTGGTCATCTGGCGGCGCTGCACCTCGGACGTGCGGCCCTTGGGATGCAGGATGAAGATGTCGACGTTCTGGCGGTCGCGGCAGGCCTCGATGGCGGCCGAGCCGGTGTCGCCGGAGGTGGCGCCGACGATGGTCACCCGCTGCCCGCGCTTGGCCAGCACATGGTCGAACAGGCGGCCGAGCAGCTGCAGCGCCACGTCCTTGAAGGCGAGCGTCGGCCCGTGGAACAGCTCCAGCACCCAGGTGGTCGGGTCGATCTGCACCAGCGGGGTCACCGCGGCATGGTCGAAGCTGGCATAGGCGTCACGGACGATGGCGCGGAACTCGTCCTCGGCGATGGAGCCGCCCAGGAAGGGCAGCATCACCCGGACGGCGATCTCGCTGTAGGGCAGCCCGCGCATGGCGCGGATGTCGTCGGCCGTGAACTGCGGCCAGGTCTCCGGCACATAGAGGCCGCCGTCGCGCGCCAGCCCGGCAAGAAGGACGTCCTCGAAACCCAAGACCGGGGCCGCGCCCCGCGTGCTGACGTACCGCACCGCTTACACTCCGTCCGATGAAGTGGGCATAGTTAGCGAGGACCCCGCCCGCACGCAAGCGGTGCGGGACGCACGGCGCATATTCCCGATGGTGGGGGCGCCCGACGGCTTCGGGTAGAACGCTTGAAACACCATGAAACGGTTTCGTGGGGTGTGTTCAGTGTTCAATCCGGCCCGACCCGTGCGGCTCCGGATGGACGGCATGGAACAGAGTGAAACGGTTCCCCGGAGATGTTCCATCGTTCCATCCCGGCCCGATCCTCTCACGCAGCCTCCTCGACCACCTCGTCGGCACCGCGCCGGCGCACCAGCGAGGCGGCGCGTTCCCCGACGGGAGTCGAACCCGTGTCGCCGCCGTGAAAGGGCGGTGTCCTAGGCCTCTAGACGACGGGGACGTCGTTCGCGGTGACGCGCTTTCTAAAGATCGGAGCCGCCGAGCGCAAGCGCTTTTTTGCATCCTCCGATACTTTTTGCGCCCTGCCTGCCCCCATTCCCCACCCCCATGCCCCGCCAGTGCTCAGGCCGAGCGCGCCGGTGCCGCGTCGTCGATCAGCAACTGGACCCCTTCGGAGCCGTTCCAGCGGTCGATGCGCAGGACGCCGGCAAGATGGAACGGCGTGCCGCGGCCGGTCAGCAGGGCCTGGCCCATGTCGCTGTCGAGCGCGCGGAAGGCGATGGCCTTCAGCCGGGCACCGTCATTGCCTTGCAGGATGCAGCGGACATGGTTGGCGCCCACCACGTCGGCACGCACGACGCGGGCATCGGCGATGGCGAAGCGCGGCTCGGAATTGCCGGTGCCGTAGGGGCCGAGCTTGTCGAGCATCGTCACCAGACCGACGCTGGCGCCACCGACCGACAGGGCGCCGTCCAATTCCAGCGTCGGCACCAGCGGGGCGGACGCCACCTGTTCGGAGATACGGCTGTGCAGGAAGTCGCGCAGCGCATCGATCTTGTCGCCGGCCACGGTGAAGCCCGCCGCCATGCGGTGGCCGCCGCCGGCCAGCAGCAGCCCCTCCTGCCGGGCGGCGATCACCGCCGAGCCGAGATCGACGCCACGGACGGAACGGCCGGACGCCTTGCCGATGACGGTGCCGTCGGCGGTTTCCTCCAGCGCCACCACGCAGGCCGGGCGGCTGTAGCGCTCCTTCAGCCGGGCGGCGACGATGCCGATGACGCCGGGATGCCAGCCGGCGCCGGTGACGAAGACCAGATCGGTCGTGCGCCCGGCCTCGGCGGCGACGCGCTCCAGCGCCTCGTCGAGGACCGCCTGCTCGATGGTGCGGCGTTCTGCGTTGTGGCCTTCCAGCCGCTGGGCCAGTTCCATCGCCTCGATGGGATCATCGGTGGAGAGCAGGCGGGCACCGAGGTCAGACGCCCCCACCCGGCCGCCGGCATTGACGCGCGGCCCGAGGACGTAGCCGGCATGGTAGGCGTCCGGCTTCTCCTTCACCCCCGCCACGTCGGACAGGGCGGCGAGGCCGGGGTTGGCGCGCCGCGCCATCACCTTCAGCCCCTGCGCGACCAGCGCGCGGTTCAGCCCGGTCAGCGGCACCACGTCGCACACCGTGCCGAGTGCCACGATGTCGAGCCACTCCATCAGGTTGGGCTCCGCCCGGTCGCGGTAGAAGCCGGTTGTCCGCAGCACCCGGTTGATGGCGACGATGGTGATGAAGGTGACGCCGGCGGCGCAGAGCGTGCGGTAGGCGCCGTCCTCGTCCAGCCGGTTGGGGTTGACCAGCGCGACGGCGGGGGGCAGGCGCGGTTCGGCGGCATGGTGGTCGAGCACGACGACATCCAGCCCGGCCTCGGCTGCCGCCTCCAGCGCCGCGAAGGCGGAAATGCCGCAATCGACGGTCACCACCAGCCGCACCCCCTCCCCTTTCAGGCGAAGCAGCGCCGGGGCGTTGGGGCCGTACCCCTCGGTGATGCGGTCGGGGACATAGACGCGGATGTCGGCGCCGAGCGCGCGGAAGAAGCGGCGCAGCAGGGCGGCGGAGGTGGCGCCGTCGACGTCATAGTCGCCGAAGACGGCCACCGGCTCGCCGTCGCGGATGGCCCGCCCGATGCGCTCGGCCGCCGGGTCCATGTCGCGGAAGCGCGACGGATCGGGCAGCAGCGCCTTCAGCGTCGGGTTGAGGAAGGTCTCGCAGCTGTCCTCGGTGACGCCGCGGGCGGCCAGCACCCGGCCGACGATCTCCGGCAGCCCACGCCCCTGGGTGAGAGCCTGCGCCTGCCGCTCGTCGCAGGGCCGCGCCTGCCAGCGCTTGCCGGACAGGGAGTGGGCGACGTTGAGGAAGGCGGCGGGCTCGGTCATGGCGGTGCTGCACGGTCTCTCTGGGATGGGGGCACAGCCATAGCAGAGATGGGGGCGCGGCGCACGGGTGGGTATGGACAGGGGTGGGATGTGGCCGTGGGAGTGGAGGTGGGCGGCTTTAAGCCGCCCGCATCCACACCGCGGTGTCGTGGAACGCCGCACCGCCGGCCGGCGGCACCGGCTCCGGCGAGGTCAGGCTGTTGATGCCCATGCCCTCGACGAAGGCGCTGTTGGGCCAGATGCCCTCGACGATCACCACGCCGCGCGGCACACCGGCGAAGGACTTAGCATGGACCACCACGCTGCCCTGTGGGTTGCCCAGCCGCACCGCGTCGCCGTCGGCCAGAGCCAGACCGGCGGCATCGTCCGGATGGATCAGGGCGGTGGGACGGCCTTCGCGCTTCTGGGCGGTCAGCGTCTCGGTGAAGGAGGTGTTGAGGAACTGGCGGGCCGGGGCGGTGACGAGACGGAACGGGTGATCCGCATCGGCGTCGCGGGCCGGGGGCATATGGTCGGGCAGCTCCGGCATGCCGCCATAGGGGCCGAGCGCCGCCCAGTCGGGGGCGAAGCGGAACTTGGCGTCGGGATGGGCGAAGCCGTTGAGGAAATGCGAGGTCTCGAAATCCGGCTGGGCGTCGATCCAGCGGTCGGCGGTCAGCGTCGCCGCGTCGCCGAGGTCGGACGCCTTCAGCATGGCGTCGATGATTTCCAGCGCGGTCATGCCGAATCCCGGATGCTCGGCGCCGACGCGGCGGGCGAGTTCGCTGATGACCCAATGGTTCTCGCGCGCCTCGAACTGCGGCTCGATCACCTTGCGGCCGATCAGGATGTGCATCTGGCCGCCGCCGCGGTAGATGTCGTCATGCTCCAGGAAGGTGGTGGCGGGAATCACCAGATCGGCCAGCTTGGCTGTGTCGGTCATGAACTGCTCATGCACCGCCACGAACAAATCCTCGCGCAGGAAGCCCTGGCGGACGCGGTTGGAATCCGGGCAGATCGTCACCGGGTTGGTGTTCTGGATCAGCATCGCCGTCACCGGCGGGCCGCTGGTCAGGTCGCGCGGGTCACCGGTCAGGACAGCGCCGATGCGCGACTGGTCGAAGCTGCGCACCGACTTGTCGAGACGGTCCAGCCCCTCCGACAGGGTCTTGTCCAGCTTGTAGATGCCGGACGAGCAGTAGAGCGCGCCGCCGCCCTTGTGCTGCCACGCCCCGGTCACCACCGGCAGGCAGGAGACGGCATGGACCTGCGCCGCCCCATTGTGGGCGCGCGACAGGCCGTAGCCGACGCGCAGGTAGCTGCGCTTCGTGGTGCCGTAGAGGCGGGCGAACTCTTCGATCTCCGCCACGGTCAGGCCGGTGATGGATGCTGCCCAGTCCGGGGTGCGGCTGGCGAGATGCGCCTCCAGCGCCCCGGTATCGCCGGCCAGCCGGGCCAGATAGGCGCGGTCGGCGTAACCGTCGCGGAACAGCACATGCATCACCGCACAGGCCAGCGCCCCGTCGGTGCCCGGCCGCAGCATCAGGTGCAGGTCGGAGACCTCGGCCGTGCCGGTGCGGTAGGGGTCGATGGTGACCAGCTTCGCCCCGCGGCCCTTCCGGGCGCGGCTGACATGGGTCATCACGTTGACCTGGGTCGCCACCGGGTTGCCGCCCCAGTTGACGATCAGGTCGCTTTCCGCCATCTCGCGCGGGTCGGCGCCGCGGATGTCGCCATAGCCGGCGAGCCAGCCCATGTTGGCCGGGGTGTCGCAGACCGTGCTGGTCTGGCGCGAATAGCCCTTGGCATGGCGCAGGCGCTGGATGCCGCCGCGCTGCACCAGACCCATGGTGCCGGCGTAGAAATAGGGCCAGACGGCTTCTGGGCCGTAGGTCCGCTCGGCGGTCAGGAAGGCGTCGGCGATGCGGTCCAGCGCCTCTTCCCAGCCGATCGGCTTCCATTGCCCGGAGCCCTTGGGGCCGCTGCGCAGCAGCGGGGTCTTCAGCCGGTCCGGCGAATGCACGCGCTCGGCATAGCGGCTGACCTTCGCGCAGATGACACCGGCGGTGTAGCTGTTCTCGGCGGCGCCGCGCACCTTGCCGATGCGGTCGGGGGCGAGGCGTTCCACCTCCAGCGCGCAGGTGCTGGGGCAATCGTGCGGACAGGCGGTGGGCAGGAACTGGGCCGACAAGGCTAACCTCTGGTCTGGCTGGCGGCGGGGTGGCCCAAAGTTTAGGCCCTGCCCCACGCCGGCTTCAATGCGCAACAATGTATGGGTACAAAAAAGCGGGGCCGCGAAGTCCCTTGTCCGGACTTCGCGGCCCCTGCCGATTTTAGCGAGAAAATCCCCTGGCGACTTGCGGCTTTACATGAAGCCGAGCAGGCGCGGGAACCACAGCGTGATCGCCGGGACATAGGTGACGAGGCCGAGGAAGATCAGCATCGTCAGCAGCCACGGCCACACCGCCACCGTCAGCTCGGTGATGCCCATCTTGGTGATGCCCGAGGCGACGTAGAGGTTCAGGCCCACCGGCGGGTGGCACATGCCGACTTCCATGTTCACGATGATCAGGATGCCGAAATGCACCGGGTCGATGCCCAGCTTCATGGCGACCGGGAACAGGATCGGCGCCATGATCAGGACGATGGACGACGGCTCCATGAAGTTGCCGGCGGCCAGCAGGATGATGTTCACCACCAGCAGGAAGACCCACACGCCCATGTTCTGGTCGAGGATCCAGGCCGCCATGTTCTGCGGGATCTGCTCCGACGTCATCAGGAAGGAGAAGAGCACCGCGTTGGTGATGATGTAGAGCAGCATCGCCGACATGCTGGCGCTGTCCAGCAGCACCTTCGGCACGCGGCGGAGCGGCATGTCCTTGTAGACGAAGACCGCGACGACGAAGGCATAGACCGCGGCCATCGCCGCCGCCTCGGTCGGGGTGAAGATGCCGCTGTAGATGCCGCCCATGACGACGATGATCAGCAGCAGGCCCCAGAAGCTTTCGCGCAGGGCGTGCATGCGCTGGGCAAAGCTGGCCTTGGGCAGGCGCGGATAGCCGAACTTGCGGGCACGGAACCAAGTGGTGAAGCCGAGGAAGCAGGCCAGCATGATACCCGGCACCACGCCGGCGATGAACATCTGGCCGATGGAGGCGGCCTGCGGGTGGCCGGTGGTGGCGACGCAGTACATCACCATGACGATGGACGGCGGGATCAGGATGCCGAGCGCGCCCGAGGTGGTGACGATGCCGGCGCCGAAATTCTTCGGGAAGCCCTGCGCCACCATGGCCGGCAGGATGATCGAGCCGATGGCGACCACCGTGGCCGGGCTGGAGCCAGACACCGCCGCGAACAGCGCACAGGCCATCACGCCGGCAAGGCCGAGGCCGCCGTGCCAGTGGCCGACCATCGAAGTGGCGAAGTTGATCATGCGGCGCGCGACGCCGCCATGGGTCAGGAAGTTGCCGGCCAGGATGAAGAACGGGATCGCCATGATCTCGAACTTCTCGATGCCGGTGAACAGCTTCAGGGCCACGGCGTCGATCGGCACGTCGGTCATGAAGAACAGGAAGGACAGAACGGTCAGGCCGAGCGAGATGGAGATCGGCATGCCGGTGAGCATGAGGGCCAGCAGAAGCCCGAAGATGATGGCGGCGTTCATGCCGGGCCTCCTTCCTTGGCGGCTTCGACCGGGTCGATGCCGTCGACCTGGGCGTGGTCGTGATGGGGCAGTTCACCGGTGCGGACGAAGGTCCAGGCGACCTGGAGGAAGCGGAAGCACATCAGGTAGGAGCCGAGCGGCACCGCCAGATAGATGATCCACATCGGCCATTCCAGATCGGCCGACACCTGCTCGGTCTCGGAGATGTGGTAGACGAAGCGGGCACCCAGCGACCCGACGATCAAGGTGAACAGCGCGCCGGCACCCAGCCCGAACAGCACGAACTTGGCACGCAGGTGCGGTTCCATCCGGTTGATGATGACGTCGACGCCGACATGGATGCCGGTGCGCACGCCATAGGCGGCGCCGAACTTGGCCATCCACACGAACATGTAGATGCACAGCTCCTGCGCCCAGGCGAGGTTCCAGTGCAGCACATAGTCCTGGATGTAGGGAACGCCGGAGAAATAGCGGTGGACGACGGACGCGAAGATGACGAGCGTCGCCCCGGCCATGAGCGACGCGATCAGCGTCTCCTCAAGCCGGTCGAGTAGTTTCATGAGCATGTCGGGGGGATCTCCCGGTCGGCGGAGATGGTCTTAAAGGCTGGATAGCCGCAGCACGACCCTTAGCGCTTCAGTCGGCCGTCATCCCCGCGCAGGCGGGGATCCAGGCGGCTGCCGGAGCGGAATGGATCGTCGAAGCTGGATTCCCGCCTGCGCGGGGATGACGGCCGGACAGTGTGGATGCCGGTTTGGAGTGGACGACGCCTTCCGGTGGAATGGCGTCGCCCGCCCTCAAATCACATCTTGAAGCCGGCCGCGGCCAATTCCTTGTAGATCGCTTCGATCAGGTCCTTGCCGACGCGGGATTCGGCGTCCTTGTGGACCGGCTTCAGGGCCTTGACCCAGGCTTCGCGCTCTTCCTTGGTCTGGGTGTGGAACTCGGTCTTGCCGGACGCCTTCATCTGGGCCAGCGCAACGTCGTTCTCGTTCTGGGCAATGTCGTTGGCGTAGTCGGTCGCCTCCTTCATCGCCTCTTCCAGCTTGCCGCGGACGTCGGCAGGCAGGCCTTCCCAGAACTTCTTGTTCACGATGACCGCATAGCCGAGATAGCCGTGGTCGGTCAGGGTGGCGTTCTTCTGAACCTCGTGCATCTTCTGGGTGTACATGTTGGACGGCGGGTTCTCCGTGCCGTCGACGACGCCGGTCTGCAGCGCTTGGTACACTTCGGAGAAGGCCATCACCTGCGGCAGGGCGCCCAGCGCGCGCATCTGGGCGTCCAGAACCTTGGACGACTGGATGCGCATCTTCAGGCCCTTCACGTCCTCCGGCTTGATGAGCGGCTTGTTGGCGCTCATGATCTTGAAGCCGTTGTCCCAGTAGGCCAGCCCGACGATGCCCTTGGACTCCAGCTTCTGGAACAGCTTCTTGCCGATCTCGCCCTTGGTGACGCGCTGGAGGACTTCCTTGCTCGGGAAGATGTAGGGCAGGTCGAAGACCTCGAATTCCTTCGCGCCCAGCGGGCCGAACTTGGCCAGCGACGGGGCCAGCATCTGGACGGCGCCCAGCTGCAGCGCCTCAAGCTCTTCCTTGTCCTTGTAGAGCTGGCTGTTCGGATAGACCTCGATCTTCACCTTGCCGGCGGTCAGCTTCTCGGCCAGTTCCTTGAACTTCTCGGCACCCTTGCCCTTCGGCGTCTCCGGCGCGACGACGTGGCTGAACTTGATCACGATCTGGTCCTGGGCCCAGGCCGTCGAAATCGCCATCGGCGCCGACATCATGCAGCCGACCGCCGCCGCGCACAGGAGCTTCACGAGTTTCATAGGTGCGTCCCCCTCTGGTATTCATTGTAGACGGGACTGACTGTTCGGCCCCGTACTTGTTGCGCATTGTTCATGATCGGACGGATTGCGGCTATTGTGGATATCCGCAAAGTCGGCCTATTCCACTTTCGTACGGTCCCGCCATCCCCTGCCCCCATATTTTCGTGTCCACCCCGATGCCGAAGCCATCCTCCAAGTCCAGTCCTGCCGTCCGCATCGGGCGGGCGGTGCCGCATGCCATGCCGGTGGTGGCGATGGCGCTGGTCGTGGTGCTGCTGGGCGCCTTCCTGTGGCTGTTGCAGCGCAACGAGCGGGAGGAGGAGGCGCTGGCGCTGATCAAGGACGCGCTGTGGGTGGAGCAGAACCTGCACTTCCAGCTCGCGTCCGACGAGGACAAGCTGGAGAGGCTGGCGGAGACGCTCAGCCGAATCGAGGCGGGCCGGGTTGAGGTGGATCTGCGGCAGTTCGCCGCAATGGCCCGGCTGGTGGTGAACACCAACCCGGCGATCGAGCGGGTGCTGTGGCTCGACGCCCGGGGCCGCACCCTGCTGGCCGAGCCGCCGCTGCCGGGGAACGGCGGAACGGATGCAGCATCGGAACCGGCCGGCGCGGAGGGGATGGCCCGCGACGACGCGGTGCGGATCGCGCGGTCCTCCGGCCTGCGGGCCTATGGCGCGCCCTACCGGATCGACGCCACCGACCGCGGCTTCGACGCCGCCTTCCCGCTGTTCCGCGACGGCGTCTTCGCCGGCACGCTGGTCGGCGTCTTCTCGTTCGAGGCGATGCTGACCCACCATGTCCCCTGGTGGTTCGCCCAGCGCTACCAGCTGGAGGTGGTCGACGCCACCGGCGCGGTGCTGGGATCGAAGTCGCGCATGTCGGTGCCGGGCTCCATGGCCGGTCCGGCCCCCGACCCGGCGCGCAGCCACCTGATCCCGTTCGATCCGCCCGGCCATGGGATGGCCCTGGTCGCCACCGCCTACCCCACCGACTCCAACGTCACCCGCACCGTTCTGGTGGCGGCGATCTTCGCGCTGACCGGATCGGCATTGTGGAGCCTGTGGTCGCTGCGCCGGCACATCGCCGGCCGCCTGCGCGCCGAGGAGGCGCTGCGCGAGGAGCATGCCTTCCGCAAGGCGATGGAGGACAGCCTGACCGTGGGCATGCGCGCCCGCGACCTGGAAGGGCGCATCACCTACGTCAACCCGGCCTTCTGCCGGATGGTCGGTCTGGAGGCGGAGGACCTGATCGGGCGCGGCCCGCCAGCGCCCTATTGGCTGCCGGAGGAGATCGACCGGGCCGAGGCCGCCTTCCAGGACGTGCTGGCCGGCCGGGCGCCGGAAAGCGGGCTGGAGATGCGTTTCCAGCGTGCCGACGGCGAGCGGTTCGAGGCGCTGATCTACGAGGCGCCGCTGATCGACGCCAACGGGCGGCAGACCGGCTGGATGGGCTCCGTCCTCGACATCACCGAGCGCAAGCGCGCCGAGGAACTGGCCCGCCAGCAGCAGGAGCGGCTGCAACAGACCTCCCGCCTGATCACCATGGGCGAAATGGCCTCCACCCTGGCCCATGAGCTGAACCAGCCGCTGTCGGCCATCGCCAGCTATTGCACCGGCTGCCTCAACCGGCTGCGCTCCGACCGCTGCGACACCCAGGAGGTGGCGGCGGCGCTGGAGAAGCTGGCCGCCCAGGCCAAGCGCGCCGGGCTGGTGGTGCGCCGCATCCACGATTTCGTGCGCAAGCGCGACCCCAAGGTCGCCCCCTGTTCGTTGGCCGAGGTGCTGGAGGACTGCGTCGGGCTGGCCGGCAGCGATGCTGCAAGGCTGGGCGTGCGGGTGGAGCTGGATGCCCCGGCGGATCTGCCGCCGGTCACCGGCGACCGCATCCTGCTGCAGCAGGTGGTGCTGAACCTGATGCGCAACGGGATCGAGGCGATGGCCCGCACCCCGCGCGCCGACCGCCGCCTGACCGTCACCGTCCGCCAGACCGATTGCGACGGCGGTGGGGACGGCAAGGGCGGGGGCGGGGATGGAGCCCGCCTGCTGCTGACCGAGATCCGCGACCATGGCTGCGGCGTCGCCCCCGACGTGGCCGACCGCCTGTTTTCCCCTTTCTTCACCACCAAGCGCGAAGGTATGGGCATGGGGCTGAACATCTGCCGCTCCATCGTCGAGCACCACCGCGGCCGGCTGTGGTTCGAGACGGTGGCGCCGGAGGGAGATGGAGACGGGGACGCAACGGGGGCCACCGCCGCCGGCACGCGCTTCCTGTTCACCCTGCCCGTCCATGCCCGCACGCCGGACCGGTCGACAGACCCGCATCCTGGCGGCCCACATCCCGCCGGCCCGCATCCCGCCGGCCCTTTTCCCGATGACACTGCCGAGGCTGCCGAATGACCACGCTCCACATCGTCGACGACGACGAGGCCATCCGCAACGCGCTCGGCTGGCTGTTCCAGTCGCGCAACGTCCCGGTGGCAGGCTGGCCGTCGGCCGAATCCTTCCTGGAGTCGTGGCGGCCGGACACCGCCGGCTGCCTCCTGCTGGACATCCGCATGGAGGGCATGAGCGGGCTGGAGCTGTTCGACCGGCTGCTGTCCAAGGGCTGCCGCATGCCGGTGATCTTCCTGACCGGCCATGGCGACGTGCCCATCGCCGTCGGCGCCCTGAAGAAGGGGGCCCGCGATTTCGTGGAGAAGCCCTTCAACGACAATGAGCTGGTCGACCGCGTGATCGACGCGCTGGCCTTCGACGCCGAGCAGCGCGAGCGCGAAGCCGGCCAGGCCGGGCTGGCCGCCCGTCTGGCCACCCTGACCCAGCGCGAACGGCAGGTGATGGAGCTGGTCGTCGCCGGCCGCCTGAACAAGGTGATCGCCGACGAACTTGGCATCAGCATGCGCACGGTGGAGGTCCACCGCAGCCATGTGTTCGAGAAGATGCGGGTGAAGACGGCGGTGGAGCTGACGCGGCTGCTGACGGGTGCCGCCTGATTGCCCCTTCCGATAAGAGAAAACCCGGGGAACGACGGAGGCGCCTGGAGTCCCCACCGGTCCCGTACTAGTCTGTCCGTACCACTCCGGTGGTCGTCCCCGACGGTCTGGAGCATCAGCGGTTGAGGTTTCGGTTACCCGGCTCCATCCTTGCCATCGGTCTGGCCGTGACGGCACCGCTGTTGCTGTTCGGCGCCGTGATGGTCTGGCAGCTCGACGCCCGCGACCGGGCGGAGACGGAGGATGCGCTGCAATCGGTGGCGCAGTCGCTGTCGCTGGCGGTCGACCGCGAACTGGCGAGCCAGCTGCGCCCGCTGGAACTGCTGGCGTCGCTGCTCCAGCCCAATGCCGACGATCTGCGCACCCTGTACCAGGAGACCACCACCGCCACCCACAGCCAGCCCGGCTGGCTGGCGATGGGGATGATCGACGCCGACACCGGCCGCTTCGTCTTCCACACCCATTACCCGCTGGGCGTCCAGCCGCTGCCGCCGCCCCGGCTGGACGATGTCACCCGCCATGTCATCGAGAGCCGCCGCGCGACCATCGGCGGCGTGCTGCCGCCCGGCGGACCGCCGGGCCGGCCGTCGCTGATCCTGCGCGCACCGATCCTCCAGTTCGACCCGGACCACCAGACCGACCGGGTGCGCTACATCCTGTCCCTGGCACTTGGGCTGGAGGGGCTGTCCAGCGCCCTGCGGACCCGCGACACCCCGCCGGAATGGACGGTCACCGTCATCGATCCGACCATGGTGATCGCCGCCCGTTCGCGCGATGCCGCCGCCTATCTGGGCCAGAAGGTCTACGCGTCGCTGGAGGCGCGGATCCGCACCGGCAGCAACCGCATGTTCGTCGGCCAGACCAAGGACGGGGTCGAGGTCCACTCCGTCATCCACCGCTCCTCCGAAACCGGCTGGGCGGTGGTGCTGGGCGTGCCCTCGGCCCTCGTGCAGCAGAAGCTGAACGCCACCCGCATGACGGTGGTCGGCGGCGCGGCTGCCGCCTGTGCTGCGACGCTGATGCTGGCGCTGCTGGTGTCGCGCGCCTACCGCCGCCGCCGCAGTGCCGAGGAGGAGGTGCGCCGTGCCCGCGAGGCGGTGCTGATCGAGCAGCGCCGCCGGCTGCAATCGGAAAAGGACCATGCCGAGGCGGCGAACCGGGCCAAGAGCGATTTCCTGGCGAACATGAGCCACGAGCTGCGCACCCCGCTGAATGCGATCATCGGCTTCGCCGAGGCCCTGATGTCCGGCATCTTCGGCCCCTCTCCGCCCAAGCATGTCGAATATCTGACCGCCATCCACCAGTCCGGCCGCCATCTGCTGGATCTGGTGAATGAGCTTCTGGACATGGCGAAGATCGAGGCCGGGCGGCTGGAGCTGTTCCCCGCCTGCGTTGCGCTGGGCGAGCTGCTGGAGGACTGCCTGTCGCTGATGGAGGCGCTGGCCCTGCGCAAGGGGGTGGTGCTGACCGGCGGCGCCATCGCGTCCGATCTTCAGGTCACGGTGGATGGGGTCCGCATGCGGCAGGCGGTTCTGAACGTCCTGTCCAATGCCGTCAAATTCACCCCGGCGGGCGGTGCGGTGCGGGTGGAGGCCAGGCCCGGACCCGGCGGAACCGGCGCCGTCATCGTGATCGCCGACACCGGCGTCGGCATGACCGCGGACGAGATGGTGATCGCGATGGAGCCGTTCCGTCAGGTCCACAACTACCTGACCAAGGCGGAGGCCGGCACCGGCCTGGGCCTGCCGCTGGCCCGCCGCTTCGTCGAGGCCCATGGCGGCACCCTGACCCTGGACAGCACGCCGGGCACCGGCACCACGGTGACGATCATCCTGCCGTGAGGAGGGTTGCGGAAAGCGGCGCTTCGCCTCAACCCCGGCGGGGCGGACGGCCGGGGAGCGTGGCGCGCTGAAGCTTGGCGCCGGCCATGTCGGCACCGTCCATGTCGGCGCTGTCGAGATTGGCGTCGGACAGGTTCGCCTGCACCAGGCAGGTGCCGACCAGCAGGGCGCCGCGCATGTCGGCTCCCATCAGGTTGGCGGCCCAGGAGCGGCCGGTGGGGCGGCCAGACGGATCCTTGATCGCCGCCGGGCCAAGCCGCACCCGCGTCAGGTCGGCACCGGTCAGCACGGCGTAGCTGAGGTTGGCGCCCGACAGGTCGGCGCCCATCAGGTTGGCGCCCTCCAGAGTGGCGCCGGACAAATCGGTCATCATCAGCCGCGCGCCGGTCAGCGCCGCCGCCGACAGGTTGGCCCCCCGCAACGAAGCGGCGCTGAGGTTGACGTTGCGCAGGTCGGCGCGGCTGAGGTCGGCACCGTCCAGGTCGGCCCGCTGGCCGCGCTGGCCGAAGCTGTCGATCCAGCGCTCATGGTCGAAGATGGCGCGCTGGATTTCCGACCCCATGCTGTCGATGGGGCGGGTCATCTGCGCCGTGGCGATGCGGGTGGAGGACAGGTCGCAGTCGGCCATCCGCGTGCCGACCATGTCGGCCTTGTCGAAACGGGTGCCGTCCAGCGCCGCCCCCGACAGGTTGGCGCCGTTCAGACGCGCGCCGGTCAGGTCCGCCCCGGTCAGCACCGCCCCCGACAGATCGGCGTTCTGCAGCACGGCGCCGCTGAGGTCGGCCTCGGACAGGTTGGCGCCGCGCAGCACCGCGCCGGTGAGGTCGGTGGGAATACCGCCCTCCGCCGTCATGCCGTTCTGGAGACGGGCGAGGGCCGCCTTGTGGATCTGGCGGGCGCTTTCGGCATCCTGCGCATCGGGGCCGGTGCCGCGGCGGGCGGTGCCGCCCGGTTCCAGCGTGCCGGCCCGCAGGTCGGCGCCCTTCAAATTGGCGTTCGAGAAGTCGGCCGCGCGCAGCCGGGCGCCGCGCAGGTCGGTCTGCATCAGGTTGGCGCGGCTGATGTCGGCATCGCGCAGATCGACGCCGAACAGGTCGGCGCCGGCCAGATTGGTTCCGTTCAGCCGCCCGCGCGCCAGCCGCGCCCCGACCAGGCGGGCGCCGCGCAGATCGCGCTGCGACAGGTCCACCCCTTCCAGATCGGCCATGGCGAGGTTGGCGCGGGCGCCGCCCGGCTGGCCCTTGATCCAGCGGGCGTGCCGGTCCAGCACCTCGGCCAGCTGGTCGGGCCGAAAGAAGGAGACGGACTGGGCGGTCGGGGTGGTGGCGGTTGGCACGGACAACTCGACGCCGTGAAATGGTTACATCGCGACAATCATGCGGTTCATTCCTTACCGAAGGCTGAATGAACCCCCCTTTTGCGCACCCTCTTTCGGAGGATGCGGTTCGGCGGCCCGCCGGCATGGCGCATCGGCGGGAAAACACTGATTCCAGCCGGGCTGCATAGGAAAAACGGAAGCTTGGCCATAACAACGGCCATAGGCCCCGACCCGTCCATCGCCGTTACCTTACCGCGTCAGTCCCGAGTCGCGCACGTTACCGTTCTGTAATCGAACCGGTTGCGAACGGGTCGCGAACAGCCACGGCCAGGGCTTCCCGCCCCTGTTCCTGGCAAGGCGGCGGAATCCCTCGACTCCTTCAGAAAACAGCATCGGTTAAGCAATGGTTTCTTGACAGAAAAGGCCACGGGCATCCTAAAAGTGTCCCACCTTTCGGATAAACGCACCGCAGCACGCCTTGACCTTAGCCAAGATGTGACTTTGGCCGTAACCGGGACGATGGGGTCCAGACGATGGATTTCGGCTGCCGGAGCGGAAAAACGGGATATGAAGGAAGAATGATGAAGGATGCGGACGCCCGGTCGATCACGACCGCACGCCCGAGCGTCGGCGAGAGCCACGCCACCGAACGCCGTCATCTTGATCGCCGCCATCTTCTGCGCGCCGGCCTCGGCTTGGCGGCGGTCGCCTCAGCGGGCGGGACCCTGCTGACCAGCGAAGAGGCGGAAGCTGCGGCGCTGCGCGCTCCGCCGCGGGTGCTGTCCCTGGTGAACCTGCACACCGGCGAGCGCATCAGCGCCGAATACTGGTCGCGGGGCAAATATGTCCGCGACGCGATGCGGGCCCTGAACCGCGTGCTGCGCGACCACCACAACAATTCGGTCCATGCCATCGATCCGAAGCTGATCGATCTGGTCCACTCGTTGAGCCGCAAGATCAACCGCCGCGGCCCGATCGAGATCATCTCGGGCTACCGCTCGCCGGAGACCAACGCGATGCTGCGCGAGGCCGACGGCAGCGGCGTGGCGCAGAACAGCTATCACATGCGCGGCATGGCGATCGACCTGCGGGTCCAGGGCCTGTCGACCCGCCAGCTCCAGCGGGCGGCGCTCAGCCTGCGTGGCGGCGGGGTCGGCTATTACCCGGACAGCAACTTCGTCCATGTCGACGTGGGGCCGCTGCGCCACTGGTGAGCGGCCTGACCACGGATTTACCGTGGGGTGGCATACCAATCCTTCAGACGTTCGATACGATGTGGCGCCAAGTCCGGACCGGGCTTCGGCGCCGCAGTCGCTTTCGGGTCACGCCTCCTGTCTCCCGCCGCAGGCTTCTGCGATGGTGGCCCGCCTTTGAACGCCTTTTCTGCAACTTTTGGAAAATGACGGTTGCGGCTCATTACCGCATCCTAGGGTAGATGTTTCCGTTTTGCCGGTCCGATATTTTTATTATCATTTCCACTCCACAATTTTTCGGAGCGCCGAGCTTCGCAAGTGGGGGGATAGGCATATGGGTTATCTGTTCGGTGGAAGCGGCAGCGAAACTCTGGTCGGCGGTTATGGTGACGACACGCTGGATGGCGGTGGTGGCAACGATCTCCTGATCGGCGGCATGGGCAACGACGTCTACATCGTGAACGGGACGGGCGCCGTCATCCAGGAATTCGCCTTCGAAGGCTTCGACGAGGTCCGAACCACGCTCAACGCCCAAACGCTCAGCGACAATCTGGAGCGCCTGACTTTCATCGGAACCGGCGACTTCCAGGGGACCGGCAACGCACTGGACAATATGATCGTCGGCGGGGCGGGGAACGATACCCTGACGGGCGGCGACGGCGTCGACACGCTGATCGGTGGCGAGGGCGACGATGTCTTCTATACGGATCACGCCGACGCACCTTTGCAGGGCGGGGCCGGATTCGATACCGTCTTCATCCAAAGCAACTTCGGAACCTATCTCGATCTGGCGGCGTGCAGCATCGAACGGGCCTATGGCGGCTCTGGAAACGACCAGTTGATTGCCGACGGAGCGGTCATCGGGCTTTTGATCGATGGAGGAGACGGCGACGACACGCTCGTTGGCGGCGCTTTCAACGACACGCTCTTCGGTGGCAATGGGCGCGACCAGATCGTCGGCGGGGCGGGCGACGATGTGATCTACATGGATACGACCGACACGGTCGACGCCGGAGACGGCTTCGACACCGTCTATGTCCATGGAAGCAACAGCATGGTCTTCATGAACACCGCCGGCATCGAACGGCTGTTCCTCGGAGACGGAAACGACCTCGTCTTCGCGCATCAGTCCGCCAGCGCAATCGAGATCGACGGCGGGGCCGGCAATGACGCCATTGAGGGCAGCGCTTTCAATGACACGCTCTGGGGCGGCGACGGCAACGATACGCTGGTCGGTGGGGACGGAAACGATGTCCTGTTCGGCGGGGCCGGCGACAACATGCTGTTCGGCGGCGACGGGGACGATGCTTTTTACATCGATACCCCGACGGTGGCCTTTCTGGTCGGCGACGGAGGTGACGACACGGTGTATGTCCGGTATTCCGGTGGCGTCAACTTGGCCCTCACCTACTCCATCGAGCATTTCTTCGGCGGGGCCGGGGACGACAGCGTCACCGCAGCCGACTCCTCCAACGGTCTGACGATGGACGGTGGGGGCGGCAATGATTCGCTGACGGGCAGCCGGTACAACGATTTCCTGTCCGGCGGAGACGGGAACGATACGCTGTTCGGTGACATCGGCAACGACACGCTGCAGGGCGGATCCGGCGCCGACCTGTTCAATCTTGCGACCATCGACTCCGACGTCATCCTGACGGATTTCAGTGCCGCGGAGGGTGACCTGATCGGGCTAGGCATGAACAATTTCTATACGGTAAACGCCAATGCCCAGGGTGAGGCCGTTCTGACCATCACCAACGCCAACGGCACCCCGACCGTCACCCTCTCCGGGGTGATGGCACAGGACGTGTCGAGTTCCTGGTTCACCACCCTCTGAAATGAGGACGGCGCCGTCCCGGCAGGGACGGCGCCTTTCCCATTTGTCCCGGGCGGATGAAGACCGCCCTACCCCACCTTCAGCTTGCGGCGCAGCAGCGACAGCGGTGCTGTGTCGTCCAGGCTCGGCTGGAAGGCGATGGTGACCTCCGTCAGCGCGTTGGCCCAGCTGTCCGGGTTGGTGCCTTCCGGCGCCTCGACCGAGGTGAAGCCGGTGCGGACCAGGAACAGATACTGGTCGGGGATGACATGGCCGACCGCGCGGATCTCGCCGGTGTAGCCATAGCGTTCGCGCAGTTCGCGCGCGGTGGAGAAGCCGCGGCCGTCGCGGAACTTCGGGAACTCCAGCGCCACCAGGGAGAAGCGGTCGAGGTCGGCGGCGATGGCCCCCGCCAGCGTGCCGCTCTTCAGCCGCACGCCCAGCCGGGCGTTGCGGCCCTCGAAGCTGTCACGCTCCGCCTGCCAGCGCTCGAAGCTGATGATGACCGGGCGGTCGTTGGGGACCGGCTCGCCATCGGGGATGAAGCTCCAGGCGTCCTCGCCGATGCGCCCATTCTCAATCAGCGGCATAGATTCTCTCCTTGAACGGGGCATGGCCGACGCGGCGGAGCGTGTCGATGAAGCGCTCGCCCTCGCCCGTGCGGTTGGCGAGATAGACGTCGACGATGGCCTCGATGGCATCCACCGCCTCGGTCTCGGTCACCGCCGGGCCGAGGATGTCGCCGATTTCCGTGGTCAGCGTCGGGTCGCCGCCGACGGTGATCTGGTAATATTCGGTGCCCTTCTTGTCGACGCCGAGAATGCCGATGGCGCCGACATGGTGATGGCCGCAGGCGTTGATGCAGCCGCTGATCTTGATGCCGAGTTCACCGATGGTGCGCTGGCGGATCGGGTCGGCGAAGCGGGCGGAGATCGCCTGGGCCAGCGGGATCGCGCGGGCATTGGCCAGCGCACAGTAATCCAGCCCCGGGCAGGCGATGATGTCGCCTATCAGCCCGGCATTGGCGCTGCCCAGACCGGCGGCGTCGAGCCGCTTCCACAGATCGTACAGCTCGTCCTTCTTGACGTGCGCCAGGACGAGGTTCTGGACATGGGTGACGCGCAGTTCGCCGAAGCTGTGGCGCTCGGCCAGATCGGCGACGAGGTCCATCTGGTCGCAGGTGGCGTCGCCGGGGATGCCGCCGGCCGGCTTCAGCGAGACGGTGGCGATGGCATAGCCCGGCGCCTTGTGCTCCGCGACATTCACCTCCAGCCAGTTGGCGAAGGCCGGGTCGGATGCCTTGGCGCGCTCCAGCGCTTCGGAATGGTCGGGCAGCTCCTCCAAGGGCGGCGGGGCGAAATGCTGCCTGACACCCTCGACGATCTCCGGATCCAGGCGGTATTTGGGCCCGCGCAGCCGCGCGAACTCCTCCTCGACCTCCTGGGTGAACTTCTCCAGCCCCAGCTCGTGGACCAGGATCTTGATCCGCGCCTTGTAGATGTTGTCGCGGCGACCGTACTGGTTGTAGACGCGCAGGATGGCTTCGAGATAGGCGACGAAATCCTCCTCGGCCACCCACTCGCGCACCAGCTTGCCGACGAAGGGCGAACGGCCGAGACCGCCGCCGACATAGAAGGAGAAGCCGGCCTCGCCCTTGTCGTTGCGCCGCGCCAGCAGGCCGACGTCATGGATGCGCACCGCGGCGCGGTCGCTCTCCGCACCGGAGATGGCGATCTTGAACTTGCGCGGCAGATAGGTGAACTCGGGATGCATCGTCGTCCACTGCCGCAGGATCTCGGCATAGACGCGACCGTCGACCACCTCGTCCTTGGCGGCGCCGACGAACGGGTCGGTGGTGACGTTGCGCACGCAGTTGCCGCTGGTCTGCAGCGCGTGCATGTCGACCTCGGCCAGCTCATGCAGGATGGCCGGGGTGTCCTCCAGCTTGATCCAGTTGTATTGCAGGTTCTGGCGGGTGGTGAAATGGCCGTAGCCGCGGTCGTACTTGCGCCCGATCTCCGCCAGCTTGCGCAGCTGGGTGGCCGACATCACGCCATAGGGCACGGCGATGCGCAGCATGTAGGCGTGAAGCTGGAGATAGAGGCCGTTCATCAGCCGGACCGGCTTGAACTCCTCCTCCGTCAGCTCGCCGGACAGCCGGCGCTCGACCTGTTTGCGGAACTGCTCGACGCGCTCGGCGACGAACTGCCGGTCGATCTCGTCATAGTGATAGATGCCGGCACGGGCGCCGGGCGCGATGTGGTTCATGTCGATAAGCCCTCAGAGCCGCCGGAACGGCCAACGTTCATTCACCCGAACAGCCACTCAGGCGGCCTGCTTGCCCAGATCCAGACGGACGGTCGGGCCGGCGGTGCGGATGCGCTCGCGCATCGTCGCCGGGACCGGGACGCCGTCCTCATCCACCACCTCGAAGGCGTAGATGTCGACGCCGAACTGCTCGCGCTCGGCCTTCGCCTTGGCGTCGGCCAGCACGGCATCCGCCTCGGAGCGCTGGAACAGCGCAGCCTCGGCGAAGGACTCGACCCACACGCCATCCTTGCCCAGGAACACGACTTCCCCGTCGCGCAGGCGGTTGGCGGTGATGGCTTTCATCGATCCTTCCTTCGATCGATCCTTGGCCGACATCTGGCTCTCCTGGCTGGTCGTTCTCGAACGCGTTTGGTGTCTTAACCCGAACCGTCGGCGGTCCGGCAGTGAATTCGGCGGCTCTATGGCCGGACGGTCATGGCAGCCATTTTTCCCGCTCGATCAACTCGCGGCTTTCACGGGCGACCTCGGACATCGACGCCCCTTCCGCCCGGCGGCGGTTGCGAAGCTCGGCGATGGTGCGCAGCCGCTCCGCCCACTCCTCCGGGAACAGGGCCTCCAGCCGCTGGCGCAGCAGGCTGGCGAGGGTCGGGCTGCGGCCGCCGGTGGAGACCGTCATCACCAGATCGCCACGCCGCACCACGGAGGGCGAGTGGAAATCGCACAAGGGGATGACGTCCTCGACATTCACCAGCACGCGGCGCTGCCGCGCCAGTTCCGCCAGTGCCGTCTCGATCGAAGGTCCCAGCCCCATCACATACAGCACGCCGACCCTGTCGAGATCGGATGCCTCCGGCAGAGCCCGCACCAGACGGTCGCCGGCGAGAGCCGCCAATTCCCCATCCGGTTCCGGTGAAAAGACCTGCGGATCCGCCCCGCCCTCGCGAAGCTGCGTCAGACGGCGCAGCGCGAGCGGGCCGTTGCCGGCCAGCGCAATCGCCACACGCGCCGGGTCGAGCGCCAGCGGAATCATGTCCGCCTCACCGAAACGGGCGAAATCGGGCGGGCGGCTGCGGCGCCGATGACCGGGATCCTGTGCATGGCGTCATTTAGCCCGGCCGCCGCACGACAATCAACATATTTCACACAATGATTTGCAGCGCAGCACAAACCTATTAAACAAGTAGAGAATGTATTTACGTTGCACGGGTTTTCCGCCGGTGTTAATGTGCAAACACAGTCATTAAACCTACATAATTAGTAGACTTAAAGGCCACCGCGAAAGGCAGCCGACGATGGACGCGGAAACACGGGTGAAGCATCTGACCGAGAGCCACGGCACGCTGGAAGGCGCACCGCTGCTGGCCGCCATGCATGAGCTGTTCGGCGGGCGGATCGCGTTGATGTCGTCCTTCGGCGCCGAATCCGCGGTGCTGCTGGCGCTGGCCGCCGAAGCGACGCCGGATTTCCCGGTTCTGTTTGTGAATACCGGCAAGCTGTTCGGCGAGACCCTGCGCTACCGCGACCAGCTGGTGAAGCGGCTTGGCCTCAGGGATGTGCGGGAGATCGGGCCGACCGCCGACGATCTCGCCGCCGGCGACAGGGACAGCCTGCTGTTCACCCGCGATTACGACGCCTGCTGCCATCTGCGCAAGACGGTGCCGCTGGACCGCGCGCTGGCCACCGCCGGGCTGGAGGCCTGGGTGACGGGCCGCAAGCGCTTCCAGTCCTCGACCCGCGCCGCCCTGCCCCTGTTCGAGGCGGAAGGCGGCCGCGTGAAGGTCAACCCACTGGCCAACTGGGACAAGGCCCGGCTGGAGGAAGAGTTCACCCGGCGCGACCTGCCGCGCCACCCGCTGGAAGCCGACGGGTTCCTGTCGATCGGCTGTTTCACCTGCACCGAGCGCGTGGCGCCCGGTGCCGACCCGCGTTCCGGCCGCTGGGCCGGCAGCGCCAAGACCGAATGCGGCATACACACCATGATTGGAACCGCCCGATGAGCGCCGATCTCGACCAGCTCGAAAACCAGAGCATCTATATTCTGCGCGAGGCCTACAACCGCATCGACAAGCTGGCGATGCTCTGGTCGATCGGCAAGGACAGCAACGCGCTGCTGTGGCTCTGCCGCAAGGCGTTCTTCGGCCGCATTCCCTTCCCCGTCGTGCAGCTCGACACCGCGATGGAGCTGCCGGAGGTCTACGAGTTCCGCGACCGCATCACCAAGGAGTGGGACCTCGACCTCAAGGTGGAGCAGTGCCCGCCCGAGGAAGAGATGGACCAGACCCTGCCGCCGCTGACCCGCGCCGCCGCGCGCAAGACGGAAGGTCTGAAGAACCTGCTGCGCGACCATGCGTACCAGGGTGTGATGGTCGGCATCCGCCGCGACGAACAGGCGACCCGCGCCAAGGAGCGCGTGTTCTCGCCGCGCTCGCTGGAAGGCGACTGGGATGTCAAGGACCAGCCGGCGGAATTCTGGGACCATTACAAGACGCGCTTCCCCGAAGGCGTCCATGTCCGTATCCACCCGCTGCTGGCCTGGACCGAGCTGGACATCTGGCGCTATTCGCAGCGCGAGGGGATTCCCATCGTCCCGCTGTACTTCGCCAAGGACGGCAAGCGCTACCGCTCGCTGGGCGAGAAGAACATCACCTTCCCGGTCGACAGCACCGCGTCCACCATCGACGAGATCATCGCCGAGCTTCAGGTGACCCGCATTCCGGAGCGCGCCGGCCGCGCGATGGACAATGAATCCGAAGACAGCTTCGAGCGCCTGCGCAGCGTGGGGTACATGTAAGATGCCGCATTCTCAACTCCGCATCGTCATCGTCGGCCATGTCGACCATGGCAAGTCCACGCTGATCGGCCGCCTGCTGAACGACACCGGCAGCCTGCCCGACGGCAAGGTCGAACAGGTCCGCGAGATGAGCCGCAAGCGCGGCATGCCGTTCGAGTGGGCCTTCGTGATGGACGCGCTCCAGGCCGAGCGCGACCAGGGCATCACCATCGACACCACGCAGATCCACTTCAAGACCAAGCAGCGCCCCTACGTCATCATCGACGCGCCGGGCCACACCGAGTTCCTGAAGAACATGGTGACCGGCGCCTCCCAGGCCGACGCCGCGCTGCTGGTGATCGACGCCGACGAGGGCGCGCTGGAGCAGTCGCGCCGCCACGCCTTCCTGCTGCACCTGCTGGGCGTGCGTCAGGTCGCGGTGGTCGTCAACAAGATGGACAAGGTCGAGTTCTCCAGCCGCCGCTATGAGGTGGTGGCGCAGGAGATCAAGGACTATCTGGCCGAGCTGGGTCTCCAGCCCAAGGCGGTGATCCCGGTGTCCGCCCGCAACGGCGACAACATCGTCAGCCGCAGCGAGCAGTCCGACTGGTATCTCGGCCCCACGGTGATCGAGCAGCTGGACGCCTTCCGTCCGCAGCAGACCTCGCCCGACCAGCCGCTGCGTTTCCCGTTGCAGGACGTCTACAAGCCGGACGACCGCCGCATCCTGGCCGGCCGCATCGAGAGCGGGCGCCTGCGCGTCGGCGACACCCTGCACTTCTCGCCCACCGGCGCCAGCGCCAAGGTGGTCAGCATCGAGGCGTGGAACCATCCGGAGACCGTGCTGTCGGCCCAGGCCGGGCAGAGCATCGGCATCACGCTGGACAAGCGCATCTTTGCCGAGCGCGGCCACATCGCCCACCACCAGTCCGACGCCCCCACCCTGGCCCACCGGCTGAGCGTGCGGCTGTTCTGGCTGGTGTCGGACCCGCTGGTGGTCGGCAAAACCTACACGCTGAAGATCGCCACCGCCGAACACCGGGTGACGGTGGAGCAGGTGACGGCGGTCATCAACGTGGAGGATTTGTCCAGCACCCCCGGCAAGGCGGTCCGCCGCAACGAGGTGGCCGAGGTCGTCCTGCGCTCCCGCTCGCCCATCGCGCTCGATCTGGCGTCGGACCTGCCGCGCACCGGCCGTGGCGCTTTGATCGACGGCAACGACGTGGTCGGCGGCTGCCTGGTGGTGGAGATCGAGGACAGTGCTGCGGCCAACATCACCGAGGTGTCGCACACCGTCTCGCTGGAGGAGCGCGCCCAGGCCAACGGCCACAAGGGCGGCGTCATCTGGCTGACCGGCCTGTCGGGTGCCGGCAAGTCGACGCTGGCGATGGCGCTGGAACGCGCGCTGTTCGACCGCGGCTGGCAAACCTTCGTGCTGGACGGCGACAATGTCCGCAACGGCCTGAACGCCGGGCTGGGCTTCTCCGCCGACGACCGGGCGGAGAACATCCGCCGGGTGGCCGAGACGGCGAAGCTGTTCGCCGACGCCGGCATGGTGGTGATTGCCTCGCTGATTTCGCCGCTGAAGGCCGACCGGGCGCGGGCGCGGGTGATCGGCGGCGAGCGCTTCCACGAGGTGCATGTCGCCGCCAACCTCGCCACCTGCGAGGAGCGCGACCCGAAGGGCCTCTACAAGAAGGCGCGGGCCGGCGAGATCGCCGAGTTCACCGGCATCTCGGCCCCCTACGAGGCGCCGGACCAGCCCGAACTGGTGATCGACACCGACGCGCTGAGCCGCAGCGAGGCGCTGGCCCAGCTGCTGGACTATGTCGACGAGACCTTGGGCAAGAACAGCCTGAAGTCGGAGAAAGAGCTGACTTATGTGATCTGAGGGCCAGTTTCATAGGGTGTGGCATCGGGCGCGGGGGAAAGACCGCGCCCGATGCTTTTTCAGCCGATGCCGCCCCCCGCCCCATCAACCCTCCCCCCTCCCCGGATCCTGTGGCATAAGGGGCCGCCCTCACGCATCACGCCCCAAGGACCCCTGCCGCCCATGATCCGCTTCGATAACGTCAGCAAGCAGAACGGCCACCGCATCCTGTTCCTGGAGGCCTCCGCGGCGCTCAATCGGGGTGAGAAAATCGGGCTGGTCGGTCCTAACGGTGCCGGCAAGACCACCCTGTTCCGCATGATCACCGGCGAGGAGCAGCCGGACGGCGGACAGGTGGCGATCGAGAAGCAGGTCAGCATCGGCTATTTCAACCAGGATGTCGGCGAGATGTCCGGGCGCTCCGCCGTGGCGGAGGTGATGGATGGCGCCGGGCCGGTCAGCGTCATTGCCGCCGAACTGGCGGAGCTGGAAGCCGCCATGGCCGACCCCGACCGCGCCGACGAAATGGACGCCATCATCGAACGCTACGGCGAGGTGCAGGCCCGCTTCGACGAGCTGGGCGGCTATGAGCTGGAGGGCAAGGCACGCGAGGTGCTGGCGGGCTTGAGCTTCAGCCAGGAGATGATGGACGGCGACGTCAGCGGCCTGTCGGGCGGCTGGAAGATGCGCGTGGCGCTGGCCCGCATCCTGCTGATGCGCCCCGACGCCATGCTGCTCGACGAGCCGAGCAACCATCTGGACATTGAAAGCCTGATCTGGCTGGAAGGTTTCCTGAAGGGCTATGAGGGCGCCCTGCTGATGACCTCGCACGACCGCGAGTTCATGAACCGCATCGTCACCAAGATCATCGAGATCGATGGCGGAACGCTGACCAGCTATTCCGGCGACTACGGCTTCTACGAGAAGCAGCGGGCGCTGAAGGAGAAGCAGCAGGAGGCGCAGTTCGAGCGCCAGCAGGCGATGCTGGCGAAGGAGCTGAAGTTCATCGAGCGCTTCAAGGCCCGCGCCTCGCACGCCTCCCAGGTGCAGAGCCGGGTCAAGAAGCTGGACAAGATCGAACGCTTCGAGCCGCCCAAGCGCCGCCAGGTGGTGACCTTCGATTTCCCGCCGGCCCCGCGCTCCGGCGACGACGTGGCGGTGCTGAAGAACGTCCACAAGGGCTATGGCAGCCGGTCCATTTATGAAGGGCTGGACCTGACCATCCGCCGCAAGGAGCGCTGGTGCGTGATGGGCGTCAACGGCGCCGGCAAATCGACCTTGCTGAAGCTGATCGCCGGGACGACCGAACCCGACAGCGGCACCGTCACCGTCGGCGGCAGCGTCAAGATGGGCTATTTCTCCCAGCACGCCATGGAGCTGCTGGACGGCGACCAGACCATCTTCGAGGCGCTGGAGGCGCATTTCCCGCAGGCCAGCCAGGGCTCGCTGCGGGCGCTGGCCGGTTGCTTCGGCTTCTCCGGCGACGATGTGGAAAAGCGGTGCCGCGTGCTGTCGGGCGGCGAGAAGGCACGGCTGGTGATGGCGATCATGCTGTTCAACCCGCCCAACTTCCTGGTGCTGGACGAGCCGACCAACCATCTGGATCTCGACACCAAGCAGATGCTGATCCAGGCGCTGGCGGCCTATGAGGGCACCATGCTGTTCGTCTCGCACGACCGGCATTTCCTGGCAGCATTGTCCAACCGCGTGCTGGAGCTGACGCCGGAGGGAATCCACCAGTATGGCGGCGGCTATACCGAGTATGTCGAGCGCACCGGGCAGGAGGCGCCGGGGCTGCACAGCTGAGCCCCGGACCTTCCCATCACCCTGAGTGAACGCGTCCTTCAGAACAAGTCATTGGTCGTGAAGTCCGCCGGGGCGTAGCATCGCCTGCGTTGTCGAGACAGCGGAGGCGGACATGCCCTCTCTCACGGAGTCCCTTGAACGGCTGGGGCTGCGGTCGCCGGTGATCCAGGCGCCGATGGCGGGGGGCGGCGACACGCCGGCCCTGGTCGCTGCGGTCAACGAAGCCGGCGGCCTTGGTTTCGTCGGCGCCGCCTACCTGACCGGGGAGCAGATCGCCGAGCGGGCGCTCGCCATCCGTCAGCGCACCGCCCTGCCCTTCGGCATCAACCTGTTCGCGCCGACGCCGCCCCCCGAACCGGCGCCGATGATGGCCGAGGCGATGGCCCGCCTGAGGCCCTTCCATGCCGAGCTTGGCCTGCCGGACGCGGAGGAGCCCGCCTATGGCGGCGACATGTTCGACCGGCAGTTCACCGCCCTGCTCGACAGCGGTGCCGCCTTCTACAGCGTCACCTTCGGGCTGCCGCCGGCCGACAGCGTGGCGGCGGCCAAGGCGCGCGGCATGCGGGTGCTGGGCACCGCGACCACCGCGGCGGAGGCAGTGGCCCTGGAACGGGCCGGCGTCGATGCGGTGATCGCCCAGGGCAGCGAGGCCGGCGGACATCGCGGCAGCTTCATCGGCGATCCGGCCGCCAATCTGGTCGGCACGATGGCGCTGGTGCCGCAGGTCGCCGATGCGGTGGGCGTGCCGGTGATCGCGTCGGGCGGCATCATGGACGGGCGCGGCATCGCCGCGGCGCTGGCCCTTGGCGCCTGCGCGGTGCAGATGGGCACGGTGTTCCTGACCACGGAAGAGGCCGGCATCCCCGAGGCGCACAAGGCCGCCATCCTGTCGGCGCGCGAGGACCAGACCCGGATCACCCGGGCCTTCTCCGGCCGTCCGGCACGCGGCGTCGTCAACCGCTTCATGGAGACGGTGGAGGACCCGCGGGCGCCCAAGGCGGTGCTGCCCTTCCCCTTGCAGAACGCGCTGACCCGCCCGCTGCGCACCGCCGCCGGCAAGGCCGGCCGGGCGGAGTTCCTGTCGCTGTGGGCCGGACAGGGGCTGACGCTTGCCCGGCGGCGCCCGGCGGGGGACCTGGTGGCGGATTTGCTCCGCGGGACGGAGGAGGTACGGCGCAGGCTTGCCGGTTGACTGGACAGCCGGCCAGCCAGTTCAGACGGCCTCGGCCGTCACCCGGTTGCGGCCGCTGCGTTTGGCGGCGTAGAGCGCCTGGTCGGCGCGACGGACCAGCGTCAGGGCCGGTTCGCCGGGGCGGAACTGGGCGACGCCGACCGACAGCGCGACGGTGCCGTAATTGGCGTTGCGCGCCTTGTTCACGATCTGGCGCCCGCCGACGAAGGCCCGCACCTGCTCCGCCAGCTTGGTGGCGTTCTCCAGGCTGGTGCGCGGCAGGATGATCGCAAACTCCTCCCCGCCATAGCGGGTGGCGGTGTCGCGGCCCTTGATGCATTCGGTCAGCATGCGGGCGACCAGCTTCAGCACATGGTCGCCGACCAGATGGCCATGGGTGTCGTTGAAGCTCTTGAAATGGTCGATGTCGACCATCAGCAGCGACAGCGGCTGCTCGTCACGCACCGACGCCTCCATCGCCTCCTCCAGCATCAGGTCGAAGGCCTTGCGGTTGCCGATGCCGGTCAGCCCGTCGGTCAGCGCCTCGCGCCGCGCGCTGTCCAGGCTGACCCGCATCTCCGCCAGCTGCTGGCTCGATTCCTGAAGCTGCAGCTGGAGCGCCGTCTGCCGGTCGACGATCTCCTTGGTCTCCGCGGCGATGGCGGCGACCATGGCACGCAGTTCCAACAGGCTGAGCGGCTGGTCCAGCTCCTCCCGGAAGCCGGACAGGGCGTTGCCGTAGCGCTCCGTCTCCGATCCGACATTGCCCAGCTGCTCCAATATGCGCCCCAGGGCATAGCGGGCTTTGTCCGAGGTTTCACGGATTGCCTGGGCTTCGGCGTCCATGGTGAAGAAGCGCTTGTACAGTTCGTCGCACAGCGTCTGCGAGGCGGCCAGCCCATCGCGGCGCGCCAGATCGATGGCGCGGGTCAGGTCCGGGTTGTTGCCGCTGTAATAGACGTACCAAAGCGTGAAGTTTTCCGGGGTGGCCGGCAGCCGGTCGGACAGCATCCGCTCCATGGCCTTCGCGGCGAGGCCGCTGGAACGCTCGAAATCCTCCGCAGTTGCCACGACCGCCGTCCGTCCAAAATCATTAGATTTCGAACGGTACGCGGCGCAAGCCCTTACGGCAAGAAGGTTTTTGGGAACAAGGAGAGATGTTACAACCGCTTTGGTTGTGCACTATCCGATTAATTGCATTGTCCGACGGAGCTCTCGGCACAGACATGCTTGCCGTCGGTCCAGCGTGCCCCCGACAGGTCGGCATGGCGCAGGTCGGTGCCGGACAGCTTCGCTCCCGTCAGGTCGGCACGCGCCAGCGACGCGCCCACCATCTTGGCATTGCGCAGGTCGGCCTCGCGGAAGCTGGCGCCGGTCAGGTCGGCGCGGGTGAAATCGGCCTCGATCAGGCGGGCCTTGTCGAAGACCGCGCCGGGGGCGGCGGCGCTGATAAACTTGGCACGGTAGCCGTCGGCATCGGTCAGCTTCGCCTCGCCCAGGCTGGCGCGCTGAAAGGTCGCATCGCGCAGCATGGCGCCGCTGAGATCGACACCGGTCAGCGTCTGCCCTTCCAGCGAGCAGCGCCGCCAATTGACCTTCGGCTGCGCCGCGTCGGTGCAGTCGGCCAGCGCCGGACCCACGGAAAGGACGGTCAGCACGACCGCGGCGGCGGCGAGACTGCCGGAACGGATGCGCAGGCGAAGCGGCGGGACGGGTGCGGTTCTCATCCCTCGATAGATGGGGGCACCGCCGCTCAACTCAACCACCAGGCCGCTGCAAGCAGGGCTTGCGGTTATCCGGCACCTCGGGAACCGTCCAGCCGGGCAACCGCACGCCCCGCCTGCGGCGGCCGGGGAAGGGCGGCATGGGCCGCCGCCTGTCCGGCCAGCGCCGCCGCGACGGCCGGTGGGAAGGGGCCGGTCTTCCGTGTGCCGAGATCGACGTGCAGCAGCATGAACTCCGCCGTCGCCGCCAGCCACCCCTCTTCGGCATGCCGCATTTCGTGGAACAGGTGCAGCCGTTTGGCATCTGCGCCGAGCAGCAGCGAGTCGAAGCGCAGCGGCGTCCCCTCCGTCACCTCGCGGGCATAGGTCAGGTGGGCGTCGACGACGAAGACCGAGCGGTTCTCCGCCGCGACATAAGCCTTGCCGATCCCGAAGCGGTCCAGCACGGCGTCCGTCGCGTGGTCGAAGGCCAGCAGGTAATAAGCGACGTTCATGTGCCCGTTGTAGTCGATCCACTGCGGGCGGACAGTTTCGTGGTGGAGGGCCAGGGGAGTATGAAGGGTCATGCACAGGATCCGGCGTCAGACGAAATGGTGAGTCCAATGCTGTCGCGGGTTGCTTCAATCTCGTCAAGCCAGCCGAACACCTCCTCCGGGGTCGGTTCGTCGGAGACATCGCCCGCCTCTCCCGGATACCGGTACAAGGTGGCGAAAGCGGTGAAGCGCCCGAGAGGCGACAAGCGTTCCCGGATCGGCAGATCACGCGGGATGCGCATGACGAGCAAATCGATATCGTGGGAACGGGGGACATCAAGATCCAGCCAGACCAGAACCGCCCTGACCAGCTTTTCAGCAGCCTGTTGGCAATGGTAGGTAGCGGCCGTGACGATGGGATCCGGAACGGACAGGCAGGCCCGGCCTGCGCGCAGGTAGACGGTCGCCGTTGCCAACCATGCTTCGGGTCCGACCCTAAGCCCCATAGACACGCACCCCCTCATGCGTGGCCTTGTAACTCAACGTGCCGACCTGATTCCTGTTCGCTTCGAAGAAGGAACGGCGGCAGGGCACGATGTCAGCCGGGATGCAGGTCCCGGACTTGGCTGCATGGGCGAAGACGGCCGACCGCCGTTCCTTCGGCGCGTCGTCCGGGACGATCACCAACAGGTCGTAATCGCTATCCTCATCGAAATCGCCGCGCGCCCGGCTGCCGAACAGATAGACGGCTTCCGGCTCCAGGGCCGGGACGATCCGGTCCAGCAGGATTCGCAGCTTCTCGTCGTTCCGTGCGTCGATGGCATCCATCATCTACGCCTTTGCTTCCAGAAAAGCGGAAACCGTCGCCCGTACCTGCTCGATTTCAGCCAGCCAATGGGACACGTCGTCGGGATCGGGTTCGTCCGGCGGGCCGTCGAAGATATCCATGCTCGGATAGCGGAAAGCCGCGGCATAAATCGTGAAGCGCTCCAATGGCAACAAGGTCGCACGCAAGGGGTGATCGGGCGGCACATCGTCCAGCAATGCCACGATGTTGTGTTGTTTCGGCGGATGGCGTCCGAAGGAGACAAGAACCGCCTTGACCAACTTCTCTGCAGCCTGCTGGCAATGGTAGGCCGCGGACTTGACCGCAGAGCCCACGAGGCAAGCACGGATCGCCCGGATGTCCTCGTCAACCACCGCCAGCCAGGCCGTGACCACCCTATCGACCATAGACCCGCACCCCGAAGTGATTGGCCTCGTAACAGAGCGTTCCCACCGAATCCTTGTTTCGTTCAAAGCCGGTGCGGGAACAGGGAATGATGTCGGCCGGAACCCGAGACTGCCGGCTGGCCTCGAAGGCGGTGGACATCGACCGCCGTTCTTTCGGTGCATCGTCCGGGACGATCACCAGCAGGTCGTAATCGCTGTCCTCGTCGAAATCGCCGCGCGCCCGGCTGCCGAACAGGTAGACGGCTTCCGGCTCCAGGGCCGGGACGATCCGGTCCAACAGGATTTGCAGCTTCTCGTCGTTCCGCGCGTCGACCATAGCCATGAAGACCTCCGCCGCCCATCCTAACACGGAACGGGCGGCGGAGGATCAAATCACACCGAGAAGTACTTGGCCCGCGGGTGGTGCAGGACGATGGCCGAGGTGCTCTGCTCGGGATGGAGTTGGTCCTCGTCCGACATCTCGATGCCGATGCGGCCGGCATCCAGCAGCTTCAGCAGCTGTTCCTGGTCCTTCAGGTTCGGACAGGCCGGATAGCCGAAGCTGTAGCGGCTGCCGCGGTAGGACTGCTGCAACAGCTTCTCCTTGTCGCGGCTGTCTTCCGAGCCATAGCCCAGCTCCGCACGGATGCGGGCATGGACATATTCCGCCATCGCCTCGGTCATCTCCACCGACAGGCCGTGCAGGTAGAGATAGTCCTGGTAACGGTTCTCGGCGAACCACTCCCGCGCCACCTCGGCACAATGCTGGCCCATGGTGACGACCTGGAGGCCGAGCACGTCACGCTCCGGATCGGTCACGTCGCGCAGGAAGTCGGCGATGCACTCGCCATCCTCCTTGCCCTGGCGCGGCAGCGAGAAGCGCGCGGCCTCGGTGGTGCCGTCCTCCTCGAACAGGATGACGTCGTTGCCGTCGGCCGCCGCCTTCCAATAGCCGTAGACGGCGGTCGGGCGCAGGATTTCCTCCTTCGCCGCGATCTGGAGAATGCGGTCGAGCACAGGCCGCAGCTCCTTCTTCGCCCACTCCTTGAACTCCTCGAAGGACTTGCCGTCCTTCCGGTAGCCCCATTGCAGCTGGTAGAGCATCCGCTCGTTCAGGTAGGTGACCAACGTCTTCAGCGGCACATGGTCGATCAGCTTCGGCCCCCAGAAGGGCGGGGTCGGCACCGGAACGCCCTCGGCCAGCCGGTGGCGGCGGGCGCGGACGGCGTCCTTGTCCACCGGGCCGGTGGCGGCACTGGTCGCCTGCCCCAGCACGCGGCGGCGGTTGGTCGCCTTGCCGGCGCGCTTGGCCTGCTGGATGGCGAGCTGCTGGTCGAAGCTGCCCTCCACCACCTTGTCCATCAGGGTCAGCCCGTCGAAGGCGTCGCCGGCGTAGGCGACGCGGCCCGAGCCGTAGGAGGCCACGCAGTCGCCCTCGACATAGGCGCGGGTCAGCGCCGCACCGCCGAGCAGGACCGGCACCTCCAGCCCCTCGCGGGTCATCTCCTCAAGGTTCTCGCGCATAACCACGGTGGATTTCACCAGCAGGCCGGACATGCCGATGGCGGTGGCCTTGTGCTCCTTGGCCGCCTGGATGATGGCGCTCACCGGCTGCTTGATGCCGAGATTGACCACCTTGTAGCCGTTGTTGGTCAGGATGATGTCGACGAGGTTCTTGCCGATGTCGTGGACGTCGCCCTTGACGGTGGCGAGCACCAGCGTGCCCTTCTGCTGACCCTCGATCTTCTCCATGTGCGGCTCCAGCCACGCCACGGCGGCCTTCATCGTCTCGGCCGATTGCAGCACGAAGGGCAGCTGCATCTTGCCGGCGCCGAACAGTTCGCCCACCACCTTCATGCCGTCGAGCAGGTAGGTGTTGATGATCTCCAGCGGCGGATGGGTCTTCATCGCTTCCGCGAGATCGTCCTCCAGCCCGGTGCGGTCGCCGTCGACGATGCGCTCCTTCAGCCGCTCCTCGACGGTTTCGGCCCGCGCCTTCTTCTTGGCATCCGCCGCCTTGCGGCCCTCGAACAGGGCGATGAAGGCCTGGAGCGGGTCGTACCCCTCGGCGCGGCGGTCGAAGATCAGAATCCTCGGCGGTCTTGACCTCCTTTTCGGGGATCTGGTGCAGCGGCAGGATCTTGGAGACATGGACGATGGCGCCCGTCATCCCCTTCTTCACTGCATGGTCGAGGAAGACCGAGTTCAGCACATGGCGCGCCGCGGCGTTGAGGCCGAAGGAGACGTTGGACAGGCCGAGGATGATCTGGCAGCCGGGCATCTCGCGGGCGATCGCCTCGATGCCCTCCAGCGTCCAGATGGCGAGCTTGCGGTCATCCTCGTTGCCGGTGGCGATGGTGAAGGTCAGCGGGTCGAACAGCAGGTCGGATGGGGCGAGGCCGTATTCGTTCACCGCCAGATCGTAGAGCCGCTTGGCGATCTCCAGCTTGCGGTCCGGCGTCTTCGCCATGCCCTCTTCATCGATGGTCAGGGCGATGACGGCGGCGCCGAACTTCTTGGCCAGCGCCAGACGCTGCCTTGCCGGTTCCTCGCCGTCCTCGAAGTTGATGGAGTTGAGGATCGCCTTGCCGCCATAGAGCGCCAGCGCCTGCTCCAGAACCTTGTACTCGGTCGAATCGACCACCAGCGGCGCCGTCACCGAGCCGGAGAAGCGGGAAATGACCGCGTTCATCTCCGCCACCTCGTCGCGGCCGACGAAGGCGGTGCAGACGTCAAGCGAGTGGCTGCCCTCCTTGACCTGCTCGCGCGCCATCTCGACGCAGCCGTCCCAGTCGTTCTTCTCCTGCAACTCGCGCCACTTCTTGGAACCGTTGGCGTTGCAGCGCTCGCCGATGGCGAAGAAGGCGTTCTCCTGGCGCAGCGTCACCTGGGAGTAGAGCGAGGCCACCGCCGGCACCCAATGGACGGTGCGGCCCTTCGGCGCCGGACGGTGCGAGCCGGCCGGAGCCAGCTTGCGCAGCATCTGGTTCGCCGCCGCGATGTGGGGGACGTTGGTGCCGCAGCAGCCGCCGACGAGGTTGACCCCGTCCTCACCGACGAAGCGCTCCAGCCAGTGGGCGAAGTCGTCGGCGCGGAGCGGGTAATGGGTCTTGCCGTCGACCAGTTCGGGCAGGCCGGCATTGGGCTGGACCGAGATCAGGCCCGGCCAGTTCTGCGACAGCCAGCGCACATGCTCGCTCATCTCCAGCGGGCCGGTGGCGCAGTTCAGTCCCATCAGCGGCACGTCCAGCGCCTGGATGACGGTGGCCGCCGCGGCGATGTCGGTGCCGACCAGCAGCGTGCCGGTGGTCTCCACCGTGACCTGGACGAAGACGGGGGTGTCGCTGTTGGCCTCTGCCCGCGCGCGCTTGATGCCGTTGACGGCGGCCTTGATCTGCAAGGGATCCTGGCAGGTCTCGACCAGGATGGCGTCGGCGCCGCCGGCGATCAGGCCGGCGGCCTGGACATAGAAGCTGTCCTCCGCCGGCTGATAGGCGATGTGGCCGAGGCTGGGCAGCTTGGTGCCCGGCCCGATGGAGCCGATGACGAAGCGCGGCTGCCCGTCCTTGAAGCTTTCCGCCGCCTCGCGCGCCAGCTCGACCGCGCGCTGGTTGATCTCGAAGGCCTTCTCGGAGATGCCGAACTCGCCCAGCGTCACCGGCGAGGCGCCGAAGGTGTCGGTCTCCACCATGTCGGCGCCGGCCTCGAAATAGCCGCGGTGGATGTCGCGGACGATGTCCGGGCGCGACAGGGGCAGGATGTCGGTGCAGTTCTCGTGCCCCCAGTAATCCTTCTCGACGTCGAGGTCGAGCGCCTGGATGCGGCTGCCGAACCCGCCGTCGCAAAGCAGAACACGGTCACGCAGGGTGTCGAGGATGTGGGCCATGGGAATGCGTCTTGTCCGTTATTTGGCGGGTTCGGGGCAGAAAAGGCAGGGTCAGGTCAGGCCGTGGCGGCTCTTTGGCCACCAGTCCTCGTCAAGAAGCTGGTCCAGAGAATAGGGGCAGTCGGCCGGAAGGTCGTTCGGTCGCATGCCATCACGCTCCAGACCGAGAGCGGCGATCTTGCGACCGGACTTGTAAATGTTGGCGGTGTCGATCCGTCCGCGAAGGCTGGGACTGGCCGACAAGTCGCGGGCAACACGGTCGCGGTGTTCGAGGACGGAGACCTTCCAATCGCCGCGCAGATCGGCCGCCGGGGAGTGTTCCAGCTTCAGCAGATGCTCGATCACACGGACCAGCGCGCTTTCGACCGCGCGCAATTCCGACCGGCCCATGCTTTCGATCTCCTCAGCGACATTCTCCCAGTCGACGGGCGTGTTGATGCGCTCGCGCGCCGCCTCGCGGAGCAGGCGGGCCTGCTCCTCGGTCCAGGCGAGGAAGTCGGTGTCGTATCCGATCCGGCTGTCCATTGGCTCAGCCCTCCAGCCCGTGGCGGTTCAGCGGCCACCAGTCGGGATCGCGCAGATCCTCCAGGGCGTAAGGGCAATCCTTCGGCAGCGCATCGATGGCGATGCTGTCGTCCTGGCAGGCGTCGTCACGACCGTCCAGCCACGCCTTTCCCAGGATCTCGGCCGGCCAGCGCTGCAGGCTCGGATGGTCTTCCAGCTTGTCCTGCAGATGGCGGCGGGCCTTGGTCACGGAGATCCGCCATTTCCGGCGCGGATAGGGATCGGGCGACTGTTCGAGTTTCAGAAGATGCTCGATCACCGTGGCCAGATGGCTGCGGATCGCGTCCTTGACCTGCCCGCCCATGATGTCGAGTTCCTCGGCGATGTGCTCCCAATCGATGGGCGAGTTGGAGCGTTCGGTCGCCGCTTCGCGCAGCAGACGCGCCTGTTCCTGGGTCCAGGCGTAGAAGTCCGTGTCGTATCCGATCCGGCTGTCCATGTCATCGCCCTCCCGCGACAATTCGCCGTCCCAGCGTAGCACAGGGCGGCGGCCGGCGCCCTACCCCGCCACCGCTGCCGCCGCCGGAGCGGCCTTCGCCTTGACGCCCAGCATGCGGCAGATGGCGATGGTCAGGTCGGAGCGGTTCAACGTGTAGAAGTGGAAGTCGTTCACGCCCTGCGCCTGCAAGGCCTGGCACTGCTCCGCCGCCACCGTCGCGGCGACGAGCTGGCGGGTCTCCGGGTCGTCGTCCAGACCCTCGAAGGTCTCGGCCAGCTTCGCCGGCATCGAGGCGCCGCACTTGCCGGCGAACTCCACCGCGCGGGCGAAGTTGGTGATCGGCAGGATGCCGGGGACGATCGGCACATGGATGCCGGCCGCCGCACAGCGGTCGAGGAAACGGAAATAGGCGTCGTTGTCGAAGAAGAACTGGGTGATGGCCCGGGTGGCGCCGGCATCGACCTTGCGCTTCAGGTTGTCGAGGTCGAACTGGGCGCTCGGCGCCTCCGGATGGCTTTCGGGATAGGCGGCCACCGAGATCTCGAAATCGGCGATGCGCTTCATCCCCGCCACCAGATCGGCGGCATAGGCGTAACCGCCGGGGAACGGCTCGTATTGCCCGCCGACGCCGCCCGCCGTCTCCGGCGGATCGCCGCGCAGCGCCACCAGATGGCGGATGCCGGCATCCCAATAGGTGCGGGCGATGGCGTCGATCTCGTCGCGGGTGGCGCCGACGCAGGTGAAATGGGCGGCGGCCGGGATGCCGGTCTCGTCCTGGATGCGGCAGACGGTGGCGTGGGTGCGCTCGCGCGTCGAGCCGCCGGCACCGTAGGTCACCGACACGAAGCTGGGCGACAGCGGGGCCAGCCGCCGGATCGACTGCCACAGGCTCTGCTCCATCTTCTCCGACTTGGGCGGGAAGAACTCGAAGCTGATGGACGGCAGCGCAGAGGTGGGCGCGGTCATGACGGAACTCCGCTGAGCGAGTGGGCGGTCTTCGGGAAGGAAATGGCGGCGCCGGCGGCAAGGCGGGTGGCCGGCCAGACGGAAACGGTGAGCGGGTCGCCCGGCAGCTGCACCACCGGGCCGCAGTCGAGGCCGGACTGGCGGCACCAGCCGGCGACCTCGGCATCGGAGAAGCCCAGGCGGCGGTGGGCGTGCTCCTCGCGCAGGGCTTCAAGATGATGGGGGGCGAAATCGACGATCAGCAGCAGCCCGCCGGGGCGCAGGACCCGCGCCGCCTCGGCCAGGACGCCAGAAGGCGATTCGGTGTAGTGCAGCACCTGATGGATCACCGCGGCATCGAAGGATCCCGAGGGGAACGGCAGCTGGTACATGTCGGCCTGGCGGACATGGCAGTGGCGAAGCCCCGCCTCCTCCAGCCGGTTGCGGGCGACGGCCAGCATCTCGCGCGACTGGTCTACCCCGATCGCGCGATGGACGCGCCCGGCGAGCACCTCCAGCATCCGTCCGGTGCCGGTGCCGATATCCAGCAGCTCCTCCACCCCCTCTTCCGGGAACAGGCGCAGCAGAGCGGCCTCGACCTCGCCTTCCGCAACGTGAAGGGAGCGGATTTCGTGCCAGCGCGCAGCATTCTCACGGAAATAGGCGGCAGCGCTTTCCGAGCGGGACCGCTTGATGGCGTCCAGCCGCTCCAGATCGAGGATGAGTGTGGCGTCGTTCGCGGGGATGGCGTCGACCAGGACGCGCGCCAGTTCGGCCGACTGCCCCTTCTCGGCCAGCCGGTAGAAGGCGAAGGTCCCCTCGCGGAAGCGGTCGAGCAGGCCGGCGTCGCACAGGAGCTTCAGGTGGCGCGAGACGCGCGGCTGGCTCTGCCCCAGGATCTGGGTCAGTTCGGTCACCGTCAGCTCGCCGTGCGCGCAGAGTGCCAGCAGCCGCAGTCGCGTCGTTTCGGCCGCCGCCTTCAGCGTCGCAAGCAGATCGTCCATCGCCTCACGTCCGATTCGGGCCGGGAAAGGAGCCGGCCGGACGGGACACCCCGCCCCGCCGGCCTGGATACAGATATAAAGATATCTTTATGCGTCGTAAACCGCTTTTCGCAGCCGCTTGCATCGATGCCCGCGACAGGTCCGCGCCGGCCCGACCCGGTGCCGGCAGTCCGCGGCGGAAAGCGGCGGGATGCAAGCTCTCCCGCCGCATTGCGGCAAAGCCGACACAGTCGCCGCGCCCTCTCCTGCGACAGGCTGGCGCATGCTGGTCAAAAGGCGAAGCCTGTGTTAGGTCAGGAAACGGTGGAAATTCTGCGATATCTCGCCCAATCTTCCTCCCGACCGCGTAGCCACCTTGCCAGGGTTGAGGACTCCAGCCATCGGGGTCTTCGGTTGTGGACAGGAGATGCGGCGACCCGCACCGAGTTCGAGCCCACAGATAAAGAGCCGTCGCACATGAAGCTGGCCAGCCTTTCCCGCTCCCTCCTCCGTTCGGCCACCGTGGTGGCCTTCGCCCTGACGGCCACGGCCTGCGCGACCAACCCGGGCGACTCGGGTGCTGCGGATGCGGCCTACCAGGTCAGCGACCCGCTGGAGATCCCCAACCGCTTCGTCTTCGCCGCCAACGAGGCGGCGGACGTGCTGGTGATCCGCCCGGCGGCCGAGGTCTATGTGGGGGTCGTGCCCGATCCGGTGCGCGACGCCATCCACAACTTCATCGACAACCTGATGTCGCCGCTCTACATCGCCAACAACCTGTTGCAGGGCAATGTGGAGGGGGCGACGAACGCCACCGGCCGCTTCCTGACCAACACCATCCTGGGCGCCGGCGGCATCGCCGACGTCGCGTCGCAGGCGGGCATCCCGCATGCGCCGGAGGATTTCGGCCAGACGCTGGCGGTGTGGGGCGTTGGCGACGGGCCGTATCTGGTCCTGCCGCTGCTGGGTCCGTCGAACCTGCGCGACACCGCCGGCTACGCCGTCGACACCGTGGGCGACCCGATCCGCATCTGGGCCTACGCCAACGACCACAAGGGCGCCTACATGACCCGCGGCATCGTCAGCGCCGTCGACCGCCGGTCGGAGGTGCTGAAGGAGGTCGACGACCTGCGCCGCAACTCGCTGGACTTCTATGCCACCGTGCGCAGCCTGTACCAGCAGCAGCGCCGGGCGGCGATCAGCAACAACAAGGCCGGCACGACTCCGGAATTCCCGGACTTCACCACCGCGCCGAAGCCCTGATCCGTCCCTGACACCTCTTGGCCCCGTCCATCGCGACCGCCGCACGCTCCCTCCGGGAACGGGTGCGGCGACCGCGGCGGCGGGCAAACCGGCGGCCATGGATGCCGGAGCCGGGAGCGTAAGCCTCCTCCAAAAGCATCCGGCGGCAACCCAAAGGCCAGATGACCGTTGACAAAGCCCCAGCAACAGCCACTTTTCGCCCCATCATGCTGACACGCCGCCAGTTTGTCGCGTCCGCTGCCCTGCTCGCGGTGAGCGGTTGGGCCGGGCACTCTCTCATCTCTCCCGCAGCCGCGCAAACCGCGGACCAGGGGGCAAGCGCGTTCATCCAGAAGCTGGGGAACGACGCCATCGCAACCTTCTCGGACAAGAGCCTGTCGCGCGATCAGGCGATCCAGCGCTTCCGCACGCTGCTGTACGCCGGCTTCGACGTGCCGTACATCGGCCGCTGGGTGCTGGGCCGCTACTGGAACAACGCCAACGAGGCGCAGCGGACCGAATACCAGAAGCTGTTCGAACAGCTGATCGTCAACACCTATGCCGAGCGCTTCGTCGAGTATTCCGGCGAGACGTTCAAGATCGCCGGCGTCAGCCCGGCCGGTGAAGCCGACAGCATGGTGACGACGCAGATCGTCCGTCCCAACGGCCCGCCGGTGAATGTCAGCTGGCGTGTCCGCAAGGGCGGCGCCGACTACAAGATCATCGACGTGGTGGTGGAGAATGTCAGCATGGGCGTGACCCAGCGGCAGGAATTCGCCTCCGTCATCGAACAGAATGGCGGCCGCATCGACGGGTTGATCCAGGCGCTGCGCCAGAAGGTCGGCCGTACCGGCTGACCGTTCGACAGCAGTCTAACCTACCGCGAAGCCCGGCCCCTCATGGAGCCGGGCTTCGTCGTTTCAGGCCTCCGATGCGGCCTTTGCGGCGTCGGCCGATGCCATGTCGTCGTCACCGGCCTCCGCAGCGCCGACATTGCGGGTCTCCGGCAGAAGCAGCGCCGCGAGCAGCAGGGCCACGCCCGCGGCCGCGGCCAGCATCAGGAAGGCGGCGCTGTAGCCCTCCCGCACCACCATCTGCCCGGCGGCGGCGGTGCTGAGCGAGGCGCCGATGCCCTGGAGGGTGGCGATTGCGCCCTGGCTGACATTGAAGCGCCCGGTCCCCTCGGTCAGGTCGGCGACCACCAGCGGGAACAGCGCACCGAACAGCCCGGCGCCGACCCCGTCCAGCAGTTGGACGCCGACGAGCCAGGCGGAATTGTCCGACAGGGTGTAGAGGACACCGCGCAGGGGCAGCACCAGGAAGGCGGCCAGCAGCAGGGGCTTGCGCCCCCAGCGGTCGGCCCTGGCGCCCACCAGCATCGCCATCGGCACCATGACCAGCTGTGCCGCGACGATGCAGAAGGACATCAGGCTGGTGCCCAGCGCCGGATCCTTCATCGCCAGCTTCTGGCCGACCAGCGGCAGCATCGCCGCATTGGCGAAATGGAAGAGGGCGGCGCATCCGCCGAAGATCAGCAGCGGCCGGCAGCTGAGGATGACACGCAGACCGGACGGGCTCTCCCGGTCGCCGCCATGGTCCGCGCCATGGAGCCCGCGGGCGACCGCATGGTCGATGGCATTGGCGGGAATGCCGGCGGTGGCGGCGATGCTGCACAACGCCATCGCGGTCATCAGCCAGAACACCGCGATGGGTCCGAAGGCATAGGCGGCCAGACCGGCGAGCAGGGCCGCCACCGCATTGCCGGCATGGTTGAAGGATTCGTTGCGTCCGACCCGGCGGACGAAGGCGCGCGGCCCCAGCATACCCAGCGTGATTGCCGCGATGGCCGGCGGGAAGACCGCTCCGGCGGCGCCCACCGCCGATTGCAGCACAGCGACGACGGTGAAGCTGTTCAGCCAGGGCAGCGTCAGCGAGCCCACCGTCACCAGAAGCGCTGCGACGACGATCACCGCGCGCTTGTAGCGGGTGCCGTCGACCAGCGCTCCGGCCGGCACCTGGGCTGCGATTCCCGCCAGCCCGGCGAGCGTCATCACCAGCCCGATGTCCGCCTCGTTCCAATGCTGGACGGTCAGCAGATAGATCGCCAGATAAGGGCCGAGCCCATCCCGCACGTCGGCTAGGAAGAAGTTCAGCAGATCGAGAGAACGGTCTGGTCCGGCCACGTCGGTCATCCTGCAGGGAGTCCGCCCCGGATGGAGCTGCGGCAACAGAACGCCGAACGGAGCGATTTGCTCCAGAGCATTCAGAAGCAGTGACGCGCCTGTCCGAACGGGCTATCGTTGCAGCGACTCTGCTGTCTTTCGTCATACGGTTGGATCCGGGAACCCGACGCCATGGCCGAACGCGATCCGAAAGAGATCGACGAACTCCGGACGATCATCCAGGCGCATCAGGCATGGCTGAAACGGCCGTCCAGCGGTCGGCGCGCCGACCTCAGCTTCCGCGATCTCTCGCGGCTGAATCTGGAGCGCGTGTCGCTGGCCGGCGCCAAGCTGGCCGGGGCCAACCTCAGCAACGCCCGCATGGTGAAGGCAAACCTGTCGCAGGCCGACCTGTTCGGCGCCGACATGGAGGCGGTGAACCTGACCGGCGCCGTCCTGACCGGCGCCGACCTGCGCGGCGCCAACCTGCACCGCGCCCTGCTGACCGATGCCAACCTGCGCGGTGCCGATTTCCGCGCGGGCGAGCTGGTGGACAGCAGCGGCCAGGAGGGCGGCCAAGAGGGCAGTGGCCGGACCTCCACCCGCGGCACCGGCACCACCCGGCTGACCGAAGCGAAGATGGAGCGGTCGATCCTGGCCGGCGCCAATTTCTCCGGCTGCGACCTGACCGGGGCGGACCTGAACGACGCCGACCTGACGGGCGCGGAGCTGACCTCCGCCGTGCTGATGGGCACCGATTTCTGCGGCGCCAACCTCGACGGGGCGGTGTTCGGCAACACGGTGATGGACCACGCCACCCTGACCCGCACCTTCATCCCCTTCGCCCTGCCGCCCGACGCCATCGTCCGCCCCAGCTACAGCGCGATGCCGGTCGCCGAGTTCCTGGAGCTGGTGGAGCGGCACGAGCGCTGGGTCGACAGCGGCGGGGCGGAGGGGGCCCGGCTCGACCTCGACCTCGTGTCGGTGGCGGGGGCGGACCTGCATGGGCGGACGCTGGCGGCGGCCCGCCTGCGCCGCTGCCGCCTGCCGGGCGCCCGGCTGACCAAGGCCAGCCTGGAGATGGCGGAGCTGTCCTACATCGACCTCGACGAGGCCGACCTGCGCGACGCCGTGCTGCGCGGGGCCACCCTGCGCCGCGCCTATCTGGCTCACACGCTGATGAACGGGGTCGATGCCCGACCGGTGCCGCTGGCCGGCGGCCGCGACTGGCCGGCCAATTTCGAGGGCGCCGACTTCTCCGACGCCGACCTGCGCGACTCCACCATGGGGCCGGCAATCGTGCGCGGTGCCGTGTTCACCAAGGCGCTGACCGACAGCTCCGGCATCGACATCACCGGCGCCACCAGCCCCTTCCCCCCGCCCCCGCCGGAAGAACGGCGGCGGCAGAAGCGCTTCGTCCGCCCCGGCATGGTCGTCCACACCGACCATGGCAGCTTCCCCGCCCGCAACTGGTCGGTCGGCGGATTGTGCCTGCTGGCGGTCAACCAGCCCTACCAGCGCGGCCAGACCTTCCAGGCCCGCGTCGTGCTGGCCGACCAGCAGGAGGTGGCCGCCGTCGCCAACCTCGTCGTCCTGCACCGCGACGAGGAGCGCGGGCAGCTGTCCGTCCGCTTCCACCAGTATGGCGACGACCTGAAGGCGCTGCTGAAGACCGCCTTCCTGGAACACCAGAAGATGGCGGGCTGACACCGGCCGCACAAATTTTCCTGCCATCGCTCCGTCTATTTCAAAGGATCGTTGAATCCCCGGAACGATCAGTGACGTGCCTCTGTTTGAAGGATGCGTGCCGGATGGGAGCAAAACCCTGCCGGTCTACATCCGATAGGAGGCTCCCATGGCAGACGAACAGAAGCCCAGGAAAATTGGTGTGTATGGCGGTTCCGACGGCGGAGCCGGCAGTTTCGGCATGAACTGGATGTGGATCATCATCGGACTGATCGTGGTCGCGGTCGTCCTTTATCTCCTGTTCCGCTGACCCGGCGGCACCCGCCGCCATGACGGCCGACACCGGACCGCCACCCGCCCGGCGCAGCGACGGCGACGATGCGGTCATTCCCCTGCACGACGAGTCGGTGACCGTCGGCAAGCAGCGGGTCGAGCGAAGCCGCGTCCGCGTCACCACCCGCGTGTCCGAACGCGAGCAGATCGTCCGCGAAGCGTTGGAGCATGAGGAGGCCACCGTCACCCGCGTCCCCATCGACCGCGAGATCGACGCCCATCCCGGCATCCGCCAGGAGGGGGACGTCACGGTGATCCCGCTGGTGGAGGAGGTGCTGGTGGTGGAACTGCGCCTGGTGCTCCGCGAAGAGCTGCACATCCGCAAGAACCGACGGACCGTCGAGATCGAGCAGCCCGTCACCCTGCGTTCCGAAGACGCGGTGGTGGAGCGTGTGACCACCCCGCCCTCCCCCGTCCGATCCCCCAATCAGACTTCGCCCGAGGAGTGAGACCGATGACCAAAACCATCGTTGCCCTCTATGACCACCGATCCGACGCGGAAACCGCATCCCGCGATCTGCAGGCTGCCGGGTTCGAGTCCAGCGTCATCGAAATCCTGTCGCACAGCGACCTGTCCAGCGGCGGCTGGGGCGACAGGGACTTGAGCGGCTCCCCCACCGGCACCGCCGCCGGCTCCCTGACCGGCGACAGCTCCATCGGTGCGGCGAGCGGCATGGCCCGCACCGACCTGTCCACCGGCTATGTCGCCTCGCCCAACACGGTGCCGGGCACCGGGCTCAGCATGGAAAGCGGCCTGGGCGCCGGAGCGGGCATGGGCACGATGGGATCCGGCGGCGTCATGACCGGCAGCGGATCCGGCGGAATGCTGGCCCGGCTGACCGGCTGGGGCATCCCGAACCAGGATGCGCAGGTCTATGCCGAAGGCGTGCGCCGCGGCGGATCGTTGCTGAAACTGCGGCTGGAAGAGGAGGATGTCGACCGCGCCATGGACGTGCTGGAGCGCGGCAACGTGGTGGATGTCGAGGAACGCGGCAGCGCCTACCGCGACTCCGGCTGGGCCGGCTACGACGAAACCGCCGCTTACTACGATGACCAATCGGCGGAGGAGGAGCGCGTACGCTACTCGCCGGGCCGCACCGCCATCGACACCACGGGCAGCACGACGATGGGCAGCACGACAGCGGGCACTGCGGCCGGGCTGACCGGAGCCGCCGCCGCCATGCGCGACGTGAACGCCGACAGCACCCGGACCGGCAGCGCCGAACGGGAAGAGCAGATTCCGATCGTCGAGGAGCAGGTCAACATCGGCAAGCGCAGCGTCGAGCGCGGCGGCGTCCGCGTCCGCAGCTATGTCGTCGAGACGCCGGTCGAGGAGCAGGTCCGCCTGCGTGACGAGACCGTCACCGTCGAGCGCCGCCCCGGCGGCCTGGTCGGGGGCAGCAGCGAGGTCCCGGCCGACGCCTTCCGCGAGCGCACCATCGAGGTGACGGAGACCGACGAGGAAGCGGTGGTCAGCAAGACCGCCCATGTCCGCGAAACCGTCGTGGTCCGCAAGGATGTCGAGGAACGCGCCCAGAGTGTCCGCGACACCGTCCGCCGCACCGAGGTGGAGATCGAGGACACGCGGGACGAAAAGTTGCGTGACCGCCGCACCGACCGGTCGGACGATGTGACCCGCTGACCGGACTGACCGTTCACGGATATGGAAAAGGCCGCCCCTTCCAATCGGAGGGGGCGGCCTTTTCCGTTCAGCCACCAGGATCGGCAGCCAGGATCAGCTGCGCACCAGCGGCTTGTACTTGATGCGGTGCGGCTGGTCGGCGTCGGCGCCCAGGCGGCGCTTCTTGTCGACCTCGTAATCCTGGAAGTTGCCCTCGAACCATTCGACGTGGCTTTCGCCCTCGAAGGCCAGGATGTGGGTGGCGATGCGGTCGAGGAACCAGCGGTCGTGGCTGATGACCACGGCGCAGCCGGCGAAGCTCTGCAACGCGTCTTCCAGCGCCCGCAGCGTATCGACGTCGAGATCGTTGGTCGGTTCGTCGAGCAGCAGGACGTTGGCGCCGGACTTCAGCATCTTGGCGAGGTGGACGCGGTTGCGCTCACCGCCCGACAGCTGCCCGACCTTCTTCTGCTGGTCGGGACCGCGGAAGTTGAAGCTGGAGACATAGGCGCGGCTGGGCATGGTCTTCTTGCCCAGCTCGACCAGATCCAGCCCGTCGGAGATCTCCTCCCACACCGTCTTCTTGGCGTCGAGGCTGTCGCGGCTCTGGTCGACATAGCCGAGCTTCACCGTGTCGCCGACGCGGAAGGTGCCGGCATCCGGCCCGTCCTGCCCGGTGATCATGCGGAACAGCGTGGTCTTGCCGGCGCCGTTCGGGCCGATGACGCCGACGATGCCGCCCGGCGGCAGCCGGAAGGACAGCCCGTCGATCAGCAGCCGGTCGCCGAAGCCCTTGGCGATGCTCTCCGCCTCGATGACGACGTTGCCGAGGCGCGGCGGCACCGGGATGACGATCCGGGTCTCGCCGGACTGTTCCTTGCCGCTTTCGGCCAGCAAGGTCTCGTAGGCGGTGATGCGCGCCTTGCTCTTGGCCTGACGGGCGCGCGGGCTCTGCCGGATCCACTCCAGTTCGGTGGCCAGCTGCTTCTGGCGCGACTCTTCCTGGCGGCCTTCCTGCTCCAGGCGCTTCTGCTTCTGCTCCAGCCAGGACGAGTAATTGCCTTCCCACGGAATCCCCGACCCGCGGTCGAGTTCGAGGATCCAGCCGGTGACGCTGTCGAGGAAGTAGCGGTCGTGGGTGACCAGCACGACGGTGCCCTTGTAGTCCTCCAGATGCTTCTGGAGCCAGGCGACCGATTCGGCGTCGAGATGGTTGGTCGGTTCGTCGAGCAGCAGCAGGTCGGGCTTCTCGAGCAGCAGCTTGCACAGCGCGATGCGGCGCTTCTCGCCGCCCGACAGCTTGGTCACGTCGGCGTCGCCCGGCGGGCAGCGCAGCGCGTCCATGGCGATCTCGACCGTGCGGTCGATGTCCCAGGCGTCGGCCGCGTCGATCTTCTCCTGCAGTTCGCCCTGTTCGGCCAGCAGCGCGTCGAAGTCGGCGTCCGGGTCGGCCATCAGGTTCGACACTTCGTTGAAGCGGTCGAGCAGCGCCTTGGTCTCGCCCAACGCTTCCATGACGTTCTCATGGACGTTTTTGGTCGGATCGAGCTGCGGCTCCTGCGGCAGGTAACCGACCTTGGCGCCCTCGGCCACCCAGGCCTCGCCGGAGTAGTCCTTGTCCAGCCCGGCCATGATCTTCATCAGGGTCGACTTACCGGAACCGTTGACGCCGAGCACGCCGATCTTCACACCCGGCAGGAACGAGAGCCAGACGTTGTCGAGAACCTTCTTGCCGCCAGGATAGACCTTGGTCAGGCCCTTCATGACATAGACATACTGGTAGGACGCCATGCGCCGCTCCGACCTTCCGAAAAAATGTGAGAATTGGCGCCGCCCCATCCCGATGGTTCTACGGCACCCTGTCGCTAGGGACTGGTTTTAGCGCATAAGGGCCTTGCATGAAACCTTGTTGAGCCACCCGGCGGGGGCCGGGCGGCGACGGGAGGAACAGGATTGGTCAGTTCCAAGGTCGAAATCTACGTCGATGCCGACGCCTGCCCGGTCAAGGCCGAGGTCTACAAGGTCGCCGGCCGCACCGGCTCCAAGGTCTGGCTGGTCGCCAACGCGCCGCTGCGCCTGCCGACGGAGTGCATGGCGGAACTGGTCGTGGTCAGCGACGGCTTCGACGCCGCCGACAACTGGATCGCCGAGCATGCCGGCCCGACCGACGTCGTGGTGACGGCGGACATCCAGTTGGCCGACCGCTGCGTGAAGCGCGACGCGGTGGTGATCGGCCCGACCGGACGCCCCTTCACGCCCGACAGCGTCGGTTCGGCACTGGCGACCCGCGCGCTGATGCAGGATTTGCGCGACATGGGCGTGGTCAGCGGCGGCAACGCCCCGATGAGCCAGCGCGACAAGTCGCAGTTCCTCCAGACGCTGGACCAGGCGGTGCAGGCGCTGAAGGCGGGGCGGCGGCCGAAGTTCCGGTGAGGGGAAGGAGGGGGCCGAGGCCCCCTTACACCCGCACCACCTTGCCCGGATTCAGCAGGTTGTCCGGATCGAAGGCCCGCTTCAGGTCGCCCATGACGTTGAACGCTTCGCCGGTTTCCTGTTCCAGGAAGGCCATCTTGCCGTAGCCGATGCCGTGCTCGCCGGTGCAGGTGCCACCCATCTCCAGCGCACGGGTCACCATCTTGTCGGCGAGGCGCTGCGCCTCGGCCAGCTCCGCCGGGTTCTCGGGGTCGAGGACATAGACGAGGTGGAAGTTGCCGTCGCCGACATGGCCGACCATCGGGGCCAGCATGTTGGACTCCGCCAGATCCTGCTTGGTCTCCAGGATGCAGTCGGCAAGCCGCGAGATCGGCACGCAGACGTCGGTCGGCCAGCCCTTCGACCCCGGACGCAAGGCGAGTGCCGCGTAGTAGGCGTCGTGCCGGGCCTGCCACAGCTTCGAGCGGTCCTCCGGCCGGGTGGCCCAGGCGAACTCCATCCCGCCATGCTCGGCGGCGATGGCGGCCACCATCTCCGCCTGCTCCTTCACCCCGGCCTCGGTGCCGTGGAACTCGAAGAACAGGGTCGGGGCGACGGCGTAGTCGAGCTTGGAGTATTTGTTGACGGCGTCGATCTGCACCTCGTCCAGCAGTTCGATGCGGGCGACCGGCACGCCGACCTGGATGGTCTGGATCACCGTGTCGACGGCGCCCTTGATGGTCGGGAAGGCGCAGACGGCGGACGAGATGGCTTCCGGGATGCCGTAGAGCTTCAGCGTCACCTCGGTGATGATGCCGAGCGTGCCTTCGGAGCCGACGAACAGCCGGGTCAGGTCATAGCCGGCCGCCGACTTGCGCGCCCGCCCGCCGGTCTTGATGACGCGGCCATCGGCCAGCACCACGGTCAGGCCCAGCACATTCTCGCGCATGGTGCCGTAGCGCACGGCGTTGGTGCCGCTGGCCCTGGTCGCCGACATGCCGCCCAGCGAGGCGTTGGCGCCGGGATCGATGGGGAAGAACAGGCCGGTGTCGCGCAGATGCTCGTTCAGCTGCTTGCGGGTCACGCCGGCCTGGACGGTCACGTCCAGATCCTCCGGGCTGACGCGCAGGATCTGCTGCATGCCCGACAGGTCGATGGTGATGCCGCCGGCCAGCGCGGCGATGCCGCCCTCCAGCGAGGTGCCGGTGCCGAAGGGGATGATCGGCAGCTTGTGCTTCGCGCAGATCCTGACGATTGCGCTGACCTCTTCGGTCGAGTTGGCGAAGGCGACGCCGTCCGGCGGGAAGGGGGTGTGATAGGATTCGTCCTTGCCGTGATGCTCGCGCACCGGCAGGGAGGTGGTGAACCGGTCGCCCAGCAGAGCCGACAGCTCGGCCCGGGCCTCCTCGGTCAGGGCCGCACGCGGCCGGGTGGTGGCGATGACGGTCATGGGTGTTGTCCTCCCCGCTGGACGGTTCATTGGTATGACCAAAGGAAGCTAGAGCGGCGGACAAGTGCTTGGCAAGACGGGTGTTGCGCAACGGTGGAATGCCGGAGTGCGGCGGGATGGTTCCAATCTCACGCATGAAGCGCCACACCTGTTGCACCGGCGGCGCAACAGTCCGTGCAACAGGTGTTGCAACGCCCCACCCCGCCGCACCACCTCCAACCGTTGAAAATCAAGAAAATCCGCTGAACTGACCATCTGGCACGGCGGTTGCTCTTACTCCCTCGAACCGCGCGTCGATCAACGGCGCGCATCAGCGAGGGGGAGGCGCCATCTTGGCTCCGGTCGTCGGCATCGTCGCCAATCCGGTTTCAGCCCGCGATATCCGCCGGGTCGTCGCCAACGCCACCAGCCTGCAGATCGCCGACCGGGCGAACATCCTGCTGCGTGTGCTGGCGGCGCTGCGTGCCTGCGGCGTCCGCGACGTGCTGATGATGCCGGAGAATGGCGGCATCCGTGCCCATGTCGAGCGCGGCCTGATGCGGGCCAGGGGGAATGGCGCCTCGGGCGGCCAGGACATCTACCCTGCCCTCCACACCGTCTCCATGCCGGTCACCGGCACCGTCGCCGACACCCACCGCGCCACCGCGGAGATGAGGCGGGCCGGCGTGTCGGCTCTGGTGGTGCTGGGCGGCGACGGCACCCATCGGGCGGTGGCGGCGGAATGCGGGACGGTGCCCATCGCCGGCATCTCCACCGGCACCAACAACGCCTTCCCCGAACATCGCGAGCCGACGATCACCGGGCTCGCCACCGGGCTGGCGGTCACCGGGCGGGTGCCGCCGCACATCGCGTTTGCCGCCAACAAGCGGATCGACGTATCGCTCGACAGCGGGGCGACCGGCGCCACCGTCACCGAGATGGCGCTGGTCGATGTCGCCCTGGTGACGGAGCGCTACATCGGCGCCCGTGCCCTGTGGCGGACCGAGAATTTCCGCGAACTCTACGTCACCTTCGCCGACCCGGAGGTGATCGGCATGTCGGCCATCGCCGGCCTGCTGGAACCCGTCGGCCGCGACGAGAGCGGCGGCCTGATGGTGCGGCTGTCGCCCAATGGCGATGGCGCCGGCGATTGCCGCAGGGGCATCACCACCCTCAACGCTCCCATCGCGCCGGGAATGATGGCCCGGGTCGGCGTCACCGACTGGCGCCGCATGCCGGCCGGCGTGGCCTTCGTGCCGGAGGTCACCGCCGGCTCGATCGCGCTGGATGGCGAGCGCGAGCTGTCCTTCACCGAACGCGACCGTCTGTCCCTGACGCTCAGGGACGACGCCTTCCGCACGGTCAACGTCGCCGCGGTCATGCGGCACGCCGGCCAGAACCGGCTGCTGACCGGCACCCCGGTGCCCGTCGCCGCCGCCTTCTAAACATCAAACACACTCCAGGGAGAAAACACCTCATGGCCCAGAATCCCTTCCCTCTCGGCAAGGACGAGCTGCTGAAGGCCTACCGCACCATGCGGACGATCCGCGAGTTCGAGGAGCGGCTGCACGTCGATTTCGCCAAGGGCGACATCCCCGGCTTCGTCCACCTCTATGCCGGCGAGGAGGCCTGCGCCACCGGCATCATGATGCACCTGAACGACAACGACCGCATCGCCTCCACCCACCGCGGCCACGGCCACTGCATCGCCAAGGGCGTCGACGTCCACGCGATGATGGCGGAGATCTACGGCCGCAGCACTGGCGCCTGCCGGGGCAAGGGCGGGTCGATGCACATCGCCGACCTGTCCAAGGGCATGATGGGCGCCAACGGCATCCTCGGCGCCGGGGCACCGCTGATCTGCGGCGCGGCGCTGGCGGCCAAGGTGCGCGGCGACCGCGGCGTCGGCATCACCTTCGTCGGCGACGGCGCGTCCAACCAGGGCACCTTCCTGGAGAGCCTGAACCTCGCCGCGGTGTGGAACCTGCCGGTGGTCTTCGTGGTGGAGAACAACGGCTATGCCGAATCCACCGCGATGGAGTGGGCGGTGTCCTGCGACAGCTACGTCGACCGCGCCACCGGCTTCGGCATGCCGGGCGTCACGGTGGACGGCACCGACTTCTTCGCGGTGTACGAGGCAGCCGGCGAGATCATCCGCCGCGCCCGCGACGGCGGCGGCCCGGCGCTGCTGGAATGCAACATGGTCCGCTTCTACGGCCATTTCGAGGGCGACGCCCAGACCTACCGCGCCAAGGGCGAGCTGGAGGCGATCCGCGCGTCCCGCGATTGCCTGACCATCCTGTCGGAACGGGTGGTCGAGGCCGGGGTGATCGGCCGCGACGAGCTGCAGGCCATCGACCGCGAGGTGAACGCGCTGATCGAGGACGCCACGCGCGCCGCCAAGGCCGCCCCGCTGCCGGCGCCGGAAGACCTGCTGCGCGACGTCTACGTGGCCTACTGAGCCACGTCTACGTCGCCTACTGAGCCAAACCCCAATCCAAGAGACGCGAAACGCGCGGAGGAAACACATGTCCCGCAAGATCAGCATGAAGCAGGCGATCAACGAGGCCCTGGATCTGGAGATGCGCCGCGACCCCACCGTCATCGTCATGGGCGAGGACATCGTCGGCGGCACCGGCGCCCAGGGCGAGGACGACGCCTGGGGCGGCGTGCTGGGCGTCACCAAGGGTCTGTACGCCAAGCATGGCGACCGGCTGATGGACACGCCGCTGTCGGAATCCGCCTATATCGGTGCCGCCGTCGGGGCCGCCGCCTGCGGGCTGCGGCCGGTGGCCGAGCTGATGTTCCTCGACTTCATGGGCGTCTGCTTCGACCAGATCTTCAACCAGGCCGCCAAGTTCCGCTACATGTTCGGCGGCAAGGCGGAGACCCCGGTGGTGATCCGCGGCATGGTCGGCGCCGGCTTCCGCGCCGCCGCCCAGCATTCGCAGATGCTCACCCCGCTGTTCACCCACATTCCGGGTCTGAAGGTGGTCTGCCCCAGCAACGCCTATGACGCCAAGGGCCTGCTGATCCAGTCGATCCGCGACAACGATCCCGTGATCTTCTGCGAGCACAAGAATCTCTACGGCCTGGAATGCGAGGTTCCGGCCGAGAGCTACGCCATCCCCTTCGGCGAAGCGAACGTGCTGCGCGACGGCGACGACGTGACCATCGTCAGCTACGGCCTGACCGTCCACCGCGCGATGGAGGCGGCGGCGACGCTGGCGAAGGAGGGCACCGAGGCCGAGGTGATCGACCTGCGCACCCTGTCGCCCATCGACTGGGACACCATCGTCGAGAGTGTGGAGCGCACCGGCCGGCTGGTGGTGGTGGACGAGGCGCATCCGCGCTGCAACCTCGCCACCGACATCGCCGCCTTCGTCGGCCAGAACGCCTTCGGGGCGCTGAAGGCCGGCATCCAGATGGTCACCGCCCCGCACACCCCGGTGCCCTTCGCGCCCTCGCTGGAGGATCTGTACGTTCCCAGCGCCGACAGCATCGCCAGCGCCGTGAAGCGCACCCTGTCGCCCAAGGGCGCATCGCCGCGGATCGCGGCGTAACAGACCGGCCTCACACCACACAGCACGCACGAGCCGCCCCACCCCCTCATTCCCGCCTCAGCGGGAGTGATGGGAGGGGTGTGCGCCAAGCAAAAAAGCATTCCCAGGAGACCGAGTTCCATGTTGAACGAGCGCATCAAGCCCATCGTCATGCCGAAATGGGGCCTGTCCATGTCGGAAGGCAAGGTCACCGGCTGGCTGAAGCGGCCGGGATCCACCATCTCCATCGGCGATGAACTGCTGGAGGTCGAGACCGACAAGATCACCAATGTGGTCGAGGCGGGCGAAACCGGCGTGCTGCGCCGCGTGCTGGGCGAGCCCGGCACAGTCTACCCAGTCAAGGCGCTGATCGCCGTGCTGGCCGACCCCGACGTGCCCGACGACGACATCGATGCCTTCATCAGCGCCTATGCCGTCCCGGCCAGCGAAGACGACGGCGACGCCGAGGCCGGCCCGCAATACCACACCGCGGAAACGCCGGCCGGAACCATCCGCTACGCCAAGCGGGGCGAGACCGGGCCGACCGTCCTGCTCGTCCACGGCTTCGGCGGCGATCTCGACAACTGGCTGTTCACCATCGACGCGCTGGCGGAGAAGGCCACCGTCTATGCGCTCGACCTGCCCGGCCATGGCCAGTCGAACAAGCGGATCGCCGATCCCAGCCTGTCCGGCCTGTCGAAGGCGGTGCTGGGCTTCCTCGATGCGGTCGGGGTGGAGCGCGCCCATTTCGTCGGTCATTCGATGGGCGGGGCGGTGTCGATGCGCACGGCGCTCGACGCGCCGGGGCGGGTGGCGTCGCTGTCGCTGATCGCGTCGGCCGGTCTCGGCGAGCAGATCGACCACAGCTACATCCAGGGTTTCGTCGGTGCGACATCGCGCCGCGACCTGAAACCGGTCCTGGAGACGCTCTTCGCCGACCGTGGCCTTGTCAGCCGCCAAATGGTTGACGACCTCCTGAAGTACAAGCGGCTGGACGGTGTGGACGAGGCGCTTCGGGCGCTGTCGGCCTCGCTGTTCGCCGAGGGCCGGCAGGCCAGCGTGCTCGCCTCCGGCATCGCGGACGCCAGGACGCCGACGCTGGTGGTGTGGGGCGAGGAGGACCGCGTCATCCCCGCCGACCATGCCCAGGCGCTGGCGAACACGGCCCAGGTCGCCGTCATCCCCGGCGCCGGCCACATGGTGCAGATGGAGGCGGCCGGCAAAGTGAACGCGCTGCTGAAGGACCACATCGCCAAGGTGGACTGAGGAGGCCAGCCCCCTTCCCGCCCCTTTCCCCGGTTCCCGAACCCTTCGCCACCGGCGCGCAGGCTGTCCGCCAGCGCGCCGGCAGGAGACCGTTCATGCCCGATCTCAAGGACAAGTGCATCATCGTCACCGGCGCCGGCCGCGGCATCGGCGCCACCATCGCTCATGCGCTGGCAGCCGACGGTGCCAAGCTGACCATCGCCGACCGCAACGCGGCCGACGCCCAACAGGTCGCCGAGGCCATCCGTACGGCCGGCGGCAGCGCCATCGCCGTCACCGTCGATGTCCGCGACCGCGCCGCCGTCCGCCGCATGATCGACGAGACGGTGAAGGCCCATGGCCGGCTCGATGTCCTCTTCAACAATGCCGGCATCGCCCAGACCAAGCCCTTCCTCGACATCACCGAGGACGACTGGCACACGGTCAACGACGTCAATGCGCTGGGCGTGCTGATCGGCATGCAGGAGGCGATCAAGACGTTCCGCAAACAGGGCAGCGGCGGCAAGATCGTCAACACCGCCTCCATCGCCGGCAAGCAGGGCTACGAGCCGCTGGCCCATTACTCGGCCAGCAAGTTCGCCGTGGTGGCATTGACCCAGGCTGCCGCCCGCGGCTTCGGCAAGGACGGCATCACCGCCAACGCCATCTGTCCCGGCGTGGTGGCGACCGAGATGTGGAAGATCATCGACCAGGGCTTCCGCGACACCGGCATCACCAAGTCGGAGAACGAGGCCTTCGACATGTTCGCCGCCGGCGCCGTGCTGGGGCGGCCGTCGCGGCCCGACGATCTGGTCGGCGTCGCCCGCTTCCTCGCCTCGTCCGACAGCGATTTCATGACCGGCCAGTCCCTGCTGGTCGATGGCGGGATGGTGTTCGCCTGACCGCAGCAGACACTCGCCGACAACGATAAAACCGCCCCAACGATAAAACCGGAGGACAACACCATGAATGCCATAAACAAAGATTTGGCGACCACGATGAAGGCCGCCGTCTGGCATGGCCGCAAGGACATCCGGGTCGAGGACGTGCCGCTGCCGGGCGCGCCGCCCGCCGGCTGGGTGCAGATCAAGGTGCATTGGTGCGGCATCTGCGGGTCCGACCTGCATGAGTATGTCGCCGGCCCGGTCTTCATCCCGGTCGACACCCCGCACCCGCTGACCGGCCTGAAGGGCCAGTGCATCCTCGGCCACGAGTTCAGCGGCGAGATCGCGGTGCTCGGCGAGGGCGTGACCGGGTTCAGCGTCGGCGACCGGGTGGCGGCCGACGCCTGCCAGCATTGCGGCGAGTGCTATTACTGCAAGCACGGCATGTACAACATCTGCGAGAAGCTGGCCTTCACCGGCCTGATGAACAACGGCGCCTTCGCCAGTCTGGTCAACGTCCCGGCAGAACTGCTCTACAAGCTGCCCGACGGCTTCCCGACCGAGGCCGGCGCCCTGATCGAACCGCTGGCGGTCGGCATGCATGCGGTGAAGAAGGCCGGCAGCATCGTCGGCGAGACGGTGGTGGTGGTCGGCGCCGGCACCATCGGGCTCTGCACCATCATGTGCGCGAAGGCGGCGGGAGCCGGGCGGATCATCGTTCTGGAGATGTCCGCCGCCCGCAAGGCCAAGGCGCTGGAGGTCGGCGCGTCCATCGTGCTCGATCCCAAGGAGTGCGACGCGGTGGCGGAGGTGAAGGCACTGACCGGCGGGTACGGCGCCGACGTGTCGTTCGAATGTATCGGCCACCGCGACACCGCCAAGCTCGCCATCGACGTCATCCGCAAGGCCGGCAAGACGGTTCTGGTCGGCATCTTCGAGGAACCCAGCGCCTTCAACTTCTTCGAGATCGTCGCCACCGAGAAGCAGGTCATCGGCTCGCTGGCCTACAATGGCGAGTTCGCCGACGTCATCCGCTTCATCGCCGACGGCCGCATCGACGTGCAGCCGCTGATCACCGGCCGCATCACGCTGAGCGACATCGTCAGCGGCGGCTTCGAGGAGTTGGTCGCCCACAAGGACCGCAACGTGAAGATCATCGTGCAGCCGCAAGCCGTGGCCGCGGCAGCCGAACAGCCGGAGCTTGTCCACTGATGGCCCTGCCCGCGCTGCATGCACCCCGCCCGGAACACCGGGCCGAGAAGCCGGCCTGGCTCCGCGCCCGCGCCCCCGCCGGTGCGGCGTTCGAGGACACCCAATCGCTCGTCCGCCGCCACGGCCTGAACACGGTCTGCGAGGAGGCCGCCTGCCCCAACATCGGCGAGTGCTGGAGCAAGCGGCATGCCACGGTGATGATCCTGGGCAGCGTGTGCACGCGGGCCTGCGCCTTCTGCAACGTCGCCACCGGCCGGCCGGACGCGCTCGACCCCCACGAGCCGGACCGGCTGGCCAAGGCGATGAGCAAGCTGGGCCTTGCCCATGTCGTCATCACCTCGGTCGACCGCGACGACCTGCCGGACGGCGGTGCCGCGCATTTCGCCCGCTGCATCCGCCGCCTGCGCGAGACCGCCCCCGCCACGACGGTGGAGGTGCTGACCCCCGATTTCCGCAACAAGCCAGGGGCGGTGGAGGCGGTCGCCGATGCCCGCCCCGACGTCTACAACCACAATCTGGAGACTGTGCCGCGGCTCTATGCCGAGGTGCGGCCGGGTGCCCGCTATTACGGCTCGCTCCGCCTGCTGGAGCGGGTGAAGGAGCGCGACCCAGGCATCTTCACCAAGTCCGGCATCATGGTCGGGCTGGGCGAGGAGCCGGCGGAGGTGTTGCAGGTGATGGACGATCTGCGTGCGGCGGGCGTCGATTTCCTGACCATCGGCCAGTATCTCCGCCCCACCCCCACCCATCACCCGGTCGCCCGCCACGTCACGCCCGAGGAGTTCGAGCGCTATGCGACGGTGGCGCGGGCGAAGGGCTTCCTGATGGTGTCGGCGACGCCGCTGACCCGCTCCTCCCACCATGCCGGCCGCGATTTCGAAGAGCTGCGGCGGCGGGCGGCGGCTATTGCACCACCCTGACCGGCCCCACCTTGGACCCATCCGACTGCGGCGGCTTCATCAGTTTGCAATTGCTCACACAATAGGTCTGCATCTCCATGCGGCCGCCGCAGCTCACAAAACACTCATCGTAATCCTGGGAACAGCTGCTCAATCGGTAGCAATGAATTTCACTTTCAAAGTCCCCAATTCGCCTTTCATGCTTCGCACCTTTGGGAAGATTTTTCTTGTACTCGTAATATGCCGCATGCGCACGGGTCAGCCCTTCGGCCATGCAGGTCTGGTACCCCAATTCGACCGCGGCGTTGCACAGTTGTTTCGTCTGCTGGCATTGGGCGACGCAGCGTTTTCCGGCGTCGGTTGCCGGCATGAATGTGGTCGTCCTCGTCTGTAAATTCGGAGTTGGGGTACAGCCGGCCAACCCGGCCGCCAGCAGGCAGCCGAACACAATGAAACGCGCCATCATAATGGATGCCCCGCCCTGGATTGACGTTACCTGGCATGAACACCCAAGCCAGACGGAGTCATCCAGTTCCGGCGTAGGATTCGCAAAAAAGGTTGCCAGGGCAAAGCAACCACAATCCGGAGACGAAGAAAATCCGCCTGCCGACCCAGTCCCACGGATGGGATGGTCCGGTTCGGCGAGCGGATTGAGGACGATGGATGCGGGTACGGTCAGGCGGCGCGGACGGTGGCGATGAAGTTGCCGACCTCCGCCTTCAACCGCTCCGCTTCCTTCGCCAGCCCGTTGGCGGTGCTCAGAACCTGATCGGCGGCGGCGCCGGTTTCGGTGGCGGCCCTGGTCACGCCGACGATGTTGGTGGACACCTGCTCGCTGCCGCGCGCCGCCTGGGCGACATTGTTGGAGATTTCGGAGGTCGCCGCATTCTGCTCCTCGATGGCGGCGGCGATGGCCGACGAGATTTCGCTCATTCGCCCGATGATCCCGGCGATGCCGGCCACCGCTTCCCGCGCACCGGTGGTGGCGCCCTGGATCTGCTTCACCTTCGTCTGGATCTCGTCGGTGGCCTTCGCCGTCTGGCTGGCCAGCGCCTTCACCTCGCTGGCGACGACGGCGAAGCCCTTGCCGGCCTCGCCGGCGCGGGCGGCCTCGATGGTGGCGTTCAGGGCAAGCAGGTTGGTCTGGCCAGCGATGGAATTGATGAGATCGACCACGGCGCCGATCTGGTTGGCGGTTTCGACCAGAAGCTGCATGCTGGCGTTGGTGCGGTCGGCCTCCTGCACGGCGGTTGCCGAAATGGCGCTCTGGTTCGACACCTGACGCCCGATCTCCAGGATCGAGGCGGCCAGTTCCTCGGTTGCCGCGGCGACCGTCTGCACGTTGGCGCTGGACTGTTCCGATGCCGCCGCGACGGCGGTCGCCTGCGCGGTCGACTGGGTCGCATTGGAGGACAGGCTGCCGGCAGCCCCCTGCATCTGGATGGCGGACGAGGACACATTCTGGACGATGGCGCTGACGCTGCCCTCGAACCGGTCGGCGAGTCGGCGCATCTCCGCCTTGCGTTCCGCCTCTGCGCGCGCCTTCTGTGCCTCCTGCTCGGCGGTCAGGCGCCGGACTTCGAGCGCGCTGCCTTTGAAGACATCCAGGGTGCGGGCGAGCAAGCCGACCTCGTCGCGGCGCTCCGTCCCATCGATGGCGAAATCCAGTTCGCCCTGCGACACGCGGGTCATCGCGGTGATGATGCGCGTCATCGGACGGGTGATCAGAAGCACCACGACGATCAACGACAACCCCAGCCCCAGCAGGATGCCGGCGATGGAGAGCGTCAGGACGACGCTCCGCGTCTGCTCGGTGGCGGCGCTGGCTTCCCGTATCGCCTTCTCGACACCCTTGCGGTTGATTTCGACCCGCTCGTCGATCAGTTCAGACGCCGCGCGGCGCGTCTTGGCGCCTTCGCCGGAACTGAGGGCGAACGCCTCGTCATCCTTGCCCTGAATGGTCAGGTCGATGACCTTGAGGGCGTTCTGGCGGTAGGCGTCGACCAGCGATTTGATCTTCACGCCGGTTTCGCGGCGGATGTCGCTGTCCGCGGTGAGGGCGAGGTCGGCGACGGCCTTGTCGGTCCGCGCCATCGCTTCGTTGAACATGGCGGAAAAACGCCGCATTTCATCGACGTTCTTTTCGATGATGGCGTTCTTCTCGGCCACGGTCGCCGCATTGAGATGTCGGCCGACGTCGAGAATGGTCGCACGCCGCGCCGCCTCGACGGTCAGCGCATATTCCGAGACCCGCTGAACCAGTTCCAGACGCTGGAGCGCCGTCACGGCAATCGCCGTCATGAAGGCCAGCAGCAGAATCACCGGTGCGAGGATCTTCACGATCATCTTTTGATTGCCGAACCACCCCAACATCCACCACCCCCCAAAAGCGATAATTCCGAGCGGGATCAAAACCATCCCCTCGGATTTAGGGTAGTTTTTTCACCAATCCAATCAATAGGGGGTAAACCACTTTATTATTTAAATAATGAAATGTTTATTTTCAGAGCGTAATTCATCAACTTGATGGCGAGATTTTGTCAATATATTGCCATTTTCGCGCAAATATTGTACGAGCTGACTGACAATCAAAAAGAATATTTTATTACTCTCGCAAAGAAATTCCTTCTCTTGTATCGGCAAGAGAAATACAGCCGCCTTGACCAGCCATGGAAGGACCGGGCAAGGCGGCGAACCCCGGTCGAGAGAACCGATCCGGAGCAGCGATCAGGTCAAATGCTGCCGTTGCAGGTAGTCCTCGCTCTGCATCTCCATCAGGCGGCTGACCGTGCGCTCGAACTCGAAGGCGTGGGTGCCTTCGGGATAAAGGCGTTCCGGCGGGCCCTCGGCGGCGATGACGACGTTGACCTTGTGCTCGTACAGCGCATCGATCAGCGTCATGAAGCGCTTGGCCTCGTTGCGCAGTTCGTCCTTCATCGTGGGCACATGGTCGATCAGAACCGTGTGGAAATGGGTGGCGATCGCCAGATAGTCGGCCGCCCCCAGCGGCTTGCCGCACAAATCCCAGAAATCGACCCAGGCCACGCATTTGGCGGCACGCGCGATTTCCACCCGCCGTCCCTGCACCGTGAGGCTGCAAGGCTCGCCCGCCGCACCGCCGGTCAGGTCGGAAAAGGCTTTCGCAAGGGCAGCGTCCGAGGCCGTACCCAGCGGGTGATGGTAGATCGGCACGCCCTTCAGCCGGTCCAGCCGGTAGTCGGTCGGGCCGTCCAGCGACAGGATGTCCAGCTTCTCCTTCAGCAGGGCGATGAAGGGCAGGAACAGCTCGCGCTGGAGACCGTCCTTGTACAGCATGTCGGGCGGCCAGTTGGAGGTCGCGACCACCACCACGCCCAGATCGAACAGGTTGGTGAACAGGCGCCCCAAAATCATCGCGTCGACGATGTTGGTGACGTGGAACTCGTCGAAACAGAGCAGCCACGCCTCGTCGGCCAGCGCACGGGCCAGTTCGGGCAGCGCCTCGTCCGGGCCATCGTGCTTTCCCTTGCCCGACCGGCGATGGTCGTGGATGCGCTGGTGGATCTCCAGCATGAATTCGTGGAAATGGACGCGCCGCTTCTTGTCGACCGGGGCGGTCTCGTAGAACAGGTCCATCAGCATCGACTTGCCGCGGCCGACGCTGCCGTAGATGTACAGCCCCTGCGGTGCGGTGGAGGCGATATCCGGCGGCGGCGGCGCGGCACGGCGGCGGCCCAGACCGAAACGCTCCAGCCACCCTCCCCCTGCCGGCTTGTCGTCTCCGACGGGCTGCGGCTGATAGCCCTTCAACGCCTGATACAGGCTTTGGAACTTCTCCGCCGCCAGTTCCTGGTCGGGATCGGGGCGAAGAGTGCCGCTGCCGCGGCGGGCGCGGTAGAGCGAAAGCGGTCCGTCGGTCATGGGGATATGCGCGATCCGGCTGCCAAGATGGCTCCTTACCTAACGGATGGCGCCGGCTACGGCAACCGCCGACGGGAGGGAGAACAGGGCATGGCAGAGCGGCGTCCACGCTCAAAGCACGCGGCATGAACGGCGCGGCATCTGCGCGCAGTGCAAAGCCCCGCATTTCCGTCCGGTTACACTTTCTTTAAGGCGCTGGCGCGATTAAACAGGGGGGCCATCCGGCCGCAACCGCCACAGGAAATCACGACGCCGATGCCCGTTCCCGGGTCCGCCTCCCCGCCGCCACCCCGCTCCACCGCCGGTCTGGCGGGAGCGTTGCGTGGCCGGCTGGGATCGGTGCGCTTCCTGATGACCGCGTCCGGCCTCGCCTTCATCCTGGTGGTCAACACGCTGATCGGCTACGGCATCCTCCAGGGGCGTCGCGAGGCGCTGGACGCCGGTGAGCGCGCGACCCGCGATCTTGCCCGCATGCTGGAATCGCAGACGCTGCGGACGGCCTTCGCGGTGGACCAGCTGCTGCGCGACCTGTCCTTCGCGCTCGACATGCTTCCCGACGGCCCCCGCCGCGGCAGCACGGCGATCCACGACCATTTGCGCCAGCGGCGCGACACTTTCGCCGAACTGGCCGATCTGGTGGTGGTCGACGGCGACGGCTTCGCCCTGCATCATTCGGCCGAACTGCCGCTGCCGACGGTGCCGTTGTCCGACCGCTCCTATTTCACCGGGCCGCGTGACGGCGGCCGGGATCTGCATGTCAGCGCCGCCATCACCAGCCGGGTGCGGCCCGGCACGCAGATCATCCCGTTCAGCAGGCGCTGGCTGGATACCGACGGCGGCTTCCGCGGCGTGCTGGTCGCCATGGTCGATCCGACACGTCTGGCGGCGACGCTGGAATCGCGGGATATCGACCGCAAGGGCAGCGTGATCCTGGCGCTGGGGGATGGCACCATCCTGCTGGAGCGGCCGCAGGGGCCAGGTGGAAATCACGGCGGACCGGGCCGGCTGACCGACTGGCCGGCGGTGTGGACCGCGCTTGCCATCCATGACGAGACGACCATCCGCGATGCGGTCCCCGGACCCGGGGGCGACACCGACAGCTTGGTCAGCGTGCGGCGGGTGCAGGGCTATCCCTTCGTGATCGTCGCGACCCTGCCGGTGGCGGCGGCGCTGGCCGAATGGCGGCGCGACACGGCGGCCTGGACGTCCATCGGCATGGTGATGACCATCGCCATCGCCCTGCTGACCGCCTTCGTCGTCCGCCAGCATGCCCGGCGGGACGAGGATCAGGCCCGGCTGGCCCGCGCCTCCCGCCGGATCCGCGGCATCCTCGAGTCCATGCTGGATGCGGTGGTGACCTTCGACACCGCCGGGCGCATCGTCACCTTCAACCGCGCGGCGGAGATGATGTTCGCCGTGCCGGAGCGGGAGATGATCGGCCAGCCGATCGAGGCGCTGATCCCCGATGCGCGCGGCGGTGCCAACGACCGCGACCTGACCGCCCTGCGCCGTGACGGCCATGCCTTCCCGGTCGGCTTCACCGTCAGCGATCTGCGGCTGGGCGGCGGGACCGGTGCGGCGCGTCCGGACGAACCGCGGATCTATGTCGGCGTCATCCGCGACATGACTCGCCGCAAGCAGCAGGAGGCGGAACTGATCGCCTCCAAGACCCAGGCGGAGCTGGCGAACCGGGCGAAGAGCGAATTCCTGGCCAACATGAGCCATGAGCTGCGCACCCCGCTGAACGCCATCATCGGCTTCGCCGAGGTGCTGGACAGCGAGTTCTTCGGCACGGTCAACGAGCGGCAGAAGTCCTGCATCACCGACATCCATGACAGCGGCCGGCACCTGCTGGACATCGTCAACGCCGTGCTGGACATGTCGAAGCTGGAAGCCGGCCAGTTCGAGCTGTGCGAGGAGGCGGTGGAGGTGCATGAGGCGGTCGGCCAATGCCTGATGATGGTGCGCGACCGCGCCGCCTCCGGCGGGGTCGCCATCCACAACGAGGTGACGGCCGCCATCGCCACCCTGTGGGTCGACCGCCGTGCCTTCAAGCAGGTGATCCTGAACCTGCTGTCCAACGCGGTGAAATTCACGCCCGGCGGCGGCAGCATCACCATAACGGCCGGGATGGAGCAGGGTCGCGGCTTCGCACTGGCGGTTGCCGACACCGGGATCGGCATCCCGCCGGACTTCATGGCCGACCTGTTCCAGCCTTTCCGTCAGGCGGAGAACGCCGCCAACCGCCGGTACGAGGGCACCGGGCTGGGCCTGTCGATCTCGAAGAATTTCGTCGACCTGCATGGCGGCACGCTGACCTGCCGCAGCACGCCCGGTGCCGGCACCATGATGACGGTGCGGCTGCCGGCCGGGCGGGTGATCGAACAGCCCAGCCGCATCGGCAGCCACGATCCGGTTCCGGCGGCCTGAGGCGGTTTTGCGCAGGCGGCCTTCGGTCGCGTTATCGCAGACGCGTTGCGGAGAAGCGCCGGGACGGATCGACGAAATCGTCCTGCGCGGCGATCAGCTGAAGCTCGCGCGTGCCCATCCGCCGAGTCGTCTCGAAAATGGCGAAGATCGCCGACGCCGCCTTCTCCAGCGCATCGGCCGGATCGAAGGCGGTCAGGTAATGGGCGAGGAACAGGGCCGCCACCGCGTCGCCCGACCCGTTGGGCGGCGGGTCGAAGGTCAGGCGCGGTGTCGACACCAGCCAGGCGCCGTCGGCGCCGTCCACCAGCATCTCGATGCTGTCGGGATCGGCATCGCTGCGGGTCAGGCTGGTGACCAGGACCAGCCGTGGCCCGCGCGCCCGCAATGCCGCGGTGGCGGCCAGCGCGTCGTCCAGCGTCGCCACCTTGCGGTCGGTCAGATATTCCAGCTCGAACTGGTTCGGCGTCATCAGGTCGGCGGCGGGAACCGCATGGTCGCGGATGAACTCCGGAAGGCCGGGCCGCACGAAGAAACCGCGGCCGACGTCGCCCATCACCGGATCGCAACAGTAGATCGCCTTGGGATTGGCGGCCTTCACCCGCGCCGCCGTCTCGACGATGACCTGCCCCAACTCGACGGCGCCCATATAGCCGGACAGCACCGCATCCTGCGCCGGCAGCACGCCGCGGGCGGCGATGCCGTCGACGATGTCAGCGATGTGCTCCGCCGTGAAGACCTGCCCGGTCCAGGCGCCATAGCCGGTGTGGTTGGAGAACTGGACGGTGTTCACCGCCGTGGCGTCGATCCCCAGCCGCTGCAGCGGAAACACCGCGGCGCGGTTGCCGACATAGCCATAGGCGACGTGCGATTGGATGGTGAGGACGCTTTTCATGGCGGCAAGCGTAAGCGACGCTCCGCCGGGCGTAAAGCCGCCGACTCCGCGGTGACGGCGGGGTCGAGCATCATGGCTGCCATGCGCCGGACCATACGCCGGACGATGAGGGAACACGGCTGTGACGGCCTGGCCCATGGACAGGGGACCGGCGCCCGTCTAAAGCTGGCCCATTCCATCATCCGCAGTTCCGGGATACCGCCATGGCCACCACAGTCCGCCCCCGCCGCAGCGTGCTCTACATGCCGGGCTCGAACGCCCGCGCCCTGGAGAAAGGACGCAACCTGCCGGCGGACGGGCTGATCCTGGATTTGGAGGATGCGGTCGCTCCGGACGCCAAGGCGGCCGCACGCGACACCATCGCCGGCGCGCTGGCCGCCGGCGGCTATGGCGGGCGGGAACTGATCGTCCGGGTCAACGGGCTGAACACGCCCTGGGGCTATGACGATCTGCGCATGGCGGCGGCCAGCGGCGCCGATGCCGTGCTGCTGCCGAAGGTGGAGAGCGCCGATGCGGTGCGGCAGGCCGAGGCGGTGCTGCGTGCCGCCGGGGCGCCGGCCGGCCAGACCATCTGGTGCATGATGGAAACGCCGCTCGGCATCCTGAACGCCAAGGAGATCGCCGGCGCCTCTCCCGCCGTCGGCGGGCTTGTGCTCGGCACCTCAGACCTCGCCAAGGATCTGCACGCCGCCCACACGGCACAGCGGCTGCCAATGATCACCAGCCTGGGGCTGTGCCTGCTGGCGGCGCGGGCCTATGGGCTGGCGGTGCTGGACGGCGTGCATCTGGACCTGAACGACGACGACGGCTTCGCCGCCTCCTGCCGGCAGGGGCGCGACCTTGGCTTCGACGGCAAGACGCTGATCCACCCGAAGACGATTGCCGCCTGCAACGCCGCCTTCGCCCCCGACGAGGAAGAGATCGCCCAAGCCCACCGCATCATCGCCGCCCATGCGGAGGCGGCAGCCGCCGGCAAGGGCGTGGTGCTGGTCGATGGCAAGCTGGTGGAGAACCTGCATGTCGAGAACGCCCGCCGGCTGGTGACGCTGGCCGAGGCGATCGGCGCGCTCTGAGGCTGGCCGAACCGTCTGACGGACAGAATCACCCATCCTCTCCATCGCGGTACAGGTCGGGCCAGTCGAAGCGGGTCATCGAGCGCGGCCGGTCCTGCGGCGGGCCGATGCGGTTTCCGGCGACCAACCTGACCCCCGATGCCCGCGCCGCCACAACCATGCTGGTGGTCGACAGCCCGGCGACGCAGATCATCAGGCCGGCGCGGTCCGCCGCGGTGACGATGCCGTTCATCTCCTCCATCAGGCGGGCTTCGGCCGAGCGGTCCGCCGGCATCGCCACGGTGATCCCGCTCAGGCCGTTGCCTGAAAGTCCGGAAAGGCTCTGCGACTTGAACTCGATCCGCATGAAGGTCCAACGGCAATAGGGCCTGACCTCATGCAACAGCTCGTTGAGCCGCCCGGTCGGCACCCCAGGCGGAAAACGCAGCAGCTCGAAGATGAGAAAGCGGCGCAGATAGTCGGGGATCGACTGGCAGATCTCCAGGAAGGGCAGCCGGGTGCGGCGGGCCGCCAGCGTTTCGAAGCAGACAGGCACCGACATCATCAGCCGCGATCTGTTGCGGAACAGCCCGTTCAGGATTTCCACGGATTCGACCAGCGCATCCGCATCGAGCCGCAGGATCTCCATGGGATCCGTCAGGGAATTCAGCGCCGCCGCCCCTTCCAGGAAGGAACCGTCGGGAAAGATCCGTACCGGCGTGCCCATATAGGTCGAGATGACCAGCTTGCCGATGTCCCAGACCGGCCGGTAACGGATGCTGAACTGGCCGGCATCCTCGGGGGAAAGCTGCAGCTGGCGCAGAACAGGCCGAACCTTGCCGCCGTCGTCAGCGTGAAAGTTTGGGCCGGACATGGCCGGAGAACCCGCGGCGCCCGAACCATCGGCCGACCGGACGGCCGCGGGGTCCGGCCGCGGCCGCGCTTCCGCCAGCAGAACCTTGGCAAAAGCATGCTCGAACTGAATTTGCCCGTCCGCCACGCCGACGGCGGTCGAGACCCGCATGTCGGCTGACCGGTCGTCACCGAGAAAAAGCTGCAGAAGTTCCTGCGCGATCCTTGCACAGACCAGGTCAGCCGCATGCCGGTCGAGCGTCGCGAACACCAGAATGAAATCGTCGCTCGCGGTTTTGAAGCGGATGTCGTTGCGGGTGAGGCAACGGTCGATGATCGCGTCCGCGGCCGCCAGAACCCGCGGGCGCAGAGCAGGCCAACCGGGGCCCAGGCGATCCCGCATCATGCCGAGATCGAGCAGGTGAACCCGGCCAGTCGAAGCGACCGCCGGCTGCATCAGCAGCCGCCATAGCCGCTGTTCCAGGGCGCGCAGCTGCTCTGCGTTCTCCAGCGGCGATGCCGGTGACGGTTTGTCGGCACCGTCGGGGCGGCCGGCAGCGGTCGGCGGAGATCCGGCTGCCCCGGCCTGGCTAATAAACCACCGGCGCAGCAGACGCCGCATGGAGGCGATCGTCCGCAACACGATACCGCAACTCCTCTCGCCGCTCCCGGCGCGTCAGAGGGTGCGCGGCGTGGGACCACCGGATCCGCGGCCGCAGAAATCGACGATGAGATCGACGTGGCTGCGCTCGATCGGCTTCGCCAGCGCGTGATCGGCGCCCATTTGCCGGGCGACCGCCAGCAAGTCCATTGCCTTGCTGCGTCCGCCGCTGGAAATGGCGATGATCTTGACCGAAGGGGACGACCGCCGCATGCGCATGATGGTTTGGAGACCATCGGCGAACGGCATCACCAGATCGCAGATCACAAGGTCCGGCAGATTCGCCCGGAACAGGCGCATGGCCTCCTGGCCGTCCTCGGCCTCGACAACCTCCACCCCGGCTTTTTCGAGGAGGCGACGCAGCGTCAAACGCAGAGCGGGATCATCGTCAACCACAAGCACGGTTGGCATTTTCCCCTCCTGTCCACGTGAAGCCCATCCGGCATCAAATCCGTCGCCCCCATAATCAGGCCCCGATATCCATTGCCAATTTCTTAAAATAACCACCGATAATCCAAAAAATCCTGCATTTTCTTGGATTTTTCAAATAATTGCGTTAGGGAAACATTGATATTTCGGCACAAAAATACGCATCATCTACGCAAAAGAGCGGTTCATTCCCACAGAATTGCTTCCATAATTCAAAGTTATTTTTTCAATTCCAGGAAATAATTGCTTATGCTGTTTCTTGTTGTCGGCACCGCCTATGCCCGCATCATTTCGCCGCACATCATCTCAAACGCGATAAGTTTCTTGAATTGCCGTCCATGGATGAAAATGGAATGCTTCCGTGCAACTTTTCCGTAGACCGAACAGCAGGCTCCGGCAAACCGGTGCCCTCACTCCACAGGCCATAAGGACAGTTTTTATAAGTCGAAGTGGGAACCACCCTCTGGCCGATTGGTTGTCGAGTCGAGCAAGGCACAGTCGGAGGTTGGTTATGGCCTCGAAAGAGAGCAATCGTACGTCGGGCCGCGGCTTCGCGTCGATGGACCCGGATCGGCAACGCCAGATCGCCAGCAAAGGCGGTGAAAGCGTACCGGCCGACAAACGCAGCTTTTCAAAGAATCCGGAACTCGCGGCGGAGGCGGGACGCAAGGGTGGGCGTAGCGTGCCCGCATCCTCGCGCAGCTTCTCCAAGAACCCGTCCCTGGCGGCCGAAGCCGGCCGCAAGGGTGGACAGGCAAGCCATGGCGGCCGTACGGCCGACCGGCCGGCCGGAGGCGATTGACCGGGGAGTTTGACGAGTTGGGTATCGTGCAGACGAAAAAGCCCCCGTCCTTGTGGACGGGGGCTTTTTCTTTCAGCGCAATCGGCAGTGCTGCCGGGTAACCGGTCAGGAGGCCACCTTGTCCAGTTCGCGCAGGATCGAGTCGCCCATCACGGTGGTGGAGCAGCGCGCCATGCCCGGGGCCATGATGTCGGACGTGCGCATGCCGCCGCCCAGCACGTTCTGGATGGCCCGCTCGATCAGCTTGGCATCCTCGTCCAGGTTGAACGAGTAGCGCAGGCACATCGCGAAGGACAGCAGCGTGGCGCAGGGGTTGGCCAGATCGCGGCCGGCGATGTCCGGGGCGGACCCGTGCACCGGCTCGTAGAGCGCCTTGCGGTTGCCGTTGGCATCCGGAGCACCGAGCGAGGCCGACGGAAGCATGCCGAGCGAGCCGGTCATCATCGCCGCCTCATCCGACAGGATGTCGCCGAACAGGTTGTCGGTGACGATCACGTCGAACTGCTTCGGGTTCTTCAGCAGCTGCATGGCGCCGTTGTCGGCGTACATGTGGCTCAGCTCGACGTCCTGGAACTCTTCCCCGTGCAGCCTGGTCACTTCCTGCCGCCACAGCAGGCCGGACTCCATGACGTTCGCCTTTTCCATCGAGCAGAGCTTGTTGCCGCGCTTGCGGGCCAGCTCGAACGCGACGCGGGCCACGCGGCGGATTTCCGACGTGGTGTAGACCTGGGTGTTGACGCCGCGGCGCTCGCCGTCGCCGATCTCGGTGATGCCGCGCGGCTCACCGAAATAGACGCCGCCGGTCAGCTCGCGGACGATCAGGATGTCCAGCCCGCGGATGACGTCGGCCTTCAGGGTCGAGGCGTCGACCAGCGCGTCGAACACCACCGCCGGGCGCAGATTGGCGAACAGGCCCAGTTCCTTGCGCAGGGTCAGCAGGCCGGCTTCCGGACGCTTGGTGTAGTCGGTCGGGTTGTCCCACTTCGGGCCGCCGACGGCGCCCAGCATCACCGCGTCCACCGCCAGCGCCTCGGCCAGGGTGGCGTCGGACAGCGGAACGCCATGGGCGTCGATGGCCGCGCCGCCGACCAGCCCTTCGGACACGTCGAAGGTGATCTTGCGCTTGCGGTCCATCCAGTCGATGACCCGGCGAACCTGGCGCATCACCTCCGGGCCGATACCGTCGCCGGGGAGGAACAGAAGCTTCTTATTGGCGGCCATGGCGGGCGCACTCCCAAATGTCAGACGTCAAGAAGACAGAAGTTGAAGAGGATCGGGGGAGGATGGAGGCGCTCAGCCCCACATCCACGGCTGGCCCGCGCGCTGCTTGCCCTCATACCCGTCGATATGGGCCGACTGCTGCAGGGTCAGGCCGATGTCGTCCAGGCCGTTCAGCAGGCAATGCTTGCGGAAGGGGTCCAGCTCGAAGGAGATGGTGCCGCCATCCGGGCCGGTGATGGTCTGCTTCTCAAGGTCGACCGTGATGACGGCGTTCGACCCGCGCGACGCGTCGTCGAGCAGCAGGTCGACCTGCTCCTTCGGCAACTTGATCGGCAGGATGCCGTTCTTGAAACAGTTGTTGTAGAAGATGTCGGCGAAGCTGGGGGCGATGATGCAGCGGATGCCGAAATCGGCCAGCGCCCACGGCGCATGCTCGCGCGACGAGCCGCAGCCGAAATTCTCGCCCGCCACCATGATGCTGGACTTGCGGTAGGCCGGCTTGTTCAGGACGAAGTCCGGGATCTCCTGCCCGTCCGGGGTGTAACGCATCTCGTCGAACAGATGCTTGCCAAGCCCCGTCCGCTTGATGGTCTTCAGGAACTGCTTCGGGATGATCATGTCGGTGTCGACGTTGATCATCGGCAGCGGCGCCGCAACGCCGGTGAGAACCGTGAACTTTTCCATCGCCAGAAATCCTGTCGCGCAAGAAAGCGCAAGCGTGCGCATGCAGAGCGTGGTGAATAGCAGACCGAACAAGCCATTGCCAGAGGAAGCTTGCCCTTTTCCCGGCACGCACTGAGCGAACAGGCATGCGCGAATGCACCGGCACGCATCATTGTTGCGCGTCAGGCAGCGTATCGGCGCGGTCAGGCCCGTTTGGGGATGCCGGAACGCAGCACCCGGATCGCAAGGGGGGTCGCTGGGCGGGAATAGGGTTGAGGCTCCTGCTGTTCATCGGGCGGCGGATGGGCGACCACCCCTTGCAGTGGAGGCCCCGCCCGCCTACCAAGTCGCCCAGCCAGTCGACATGCCCACCAGAACGAAGGCCCGCCCGATCCGATGCCGACACTTGACGACGACCGCAGCGCCCGCCTGATCGGCATCGCCTTCCTGCTGCTGGCACCGCCGGCCTACGGGCTGCTGACGCTGGCCTTCGGGATGGATGCCAACTGGGACCTGCGGAATTACCACTGGTACAACGGCTACGCGATGATGACCGGACGGATCGGGCGCGATCTGCTGGCTGCCCAGATGCCGACCTTCTACAGCCCGTTCCTGGACGTGCCCTTCTATTGGCTGGCGACCCATCTGCCGGCGCGGGCCGCCGGATTCCTGTGGGGAACGCTTCAGGGCATCAACCTGTCGCTGCTGTATCTGCTTGCATCCTTTTCACTCCGGAACGTTCCGGCCCTGAAACGGGCGCTGATCGCAATGGCGCTTGCGGTGATGGGCGGGCTGGGCGGCGGGACGCTGGGTCTGATCGGCACCACCTTCCAGGACAATGTGGTCAGCCTGGGCGTGCTGGGTGCTGCGGCGGCCATCGCCGGCAGCCTGCCCGGCATCCTCGACGGCCGGCCGCTGCCCAGCTTCGCGCGGGTCGCGGCGGCCGGGCTGCTGGCCGGGGCGGCGATGGGGCTGAAGAACCCGACGGTGATCTATGCGGTTGGGCTGTGCCTGGGCTTCCTGGCATTGCCGGCCCGGCCGTGGCGCCGGCTGTGGCTGGCCTTCTTCTTCGGCATCGGCGTGCTGGCCGGTCTGGCGCTGGGCGGCGGCGTCTGGATGGTGCATCTGTGGCACGATTACGGGAACCCGGTCTTCCCGCACATGAACCACATCTTCAAGTCACCCTTCGCCGCGCTGTCCGACTACGTCAATGTCAGCTTCTTCCCGCCCGGCCTGTGGCAGCGGCTGTTCTTCCCCTTCGTCTTCACCGTTTCCCCCCTGACGGTGGGCGAGGTGCCGTTCTTCGACCTGCGGGTTCTGGCGCTGTTCGTCCTGGTTCCGGCCGGAGTTGTCTGCGCAGTCGCCACGGGGATGTTGGGGAAGCGGAACGACTGGCTGACGGCGGTGCCGGCGACCCGGTTCCTGCTGGCGGCGATAACCGTCACCTACGCGTTGTGGGTGGTGATGTTCTGCATCTACCGCTATCTGGTGCCGTTGGAGATGCTGGCACCGCTGGCGCTGGTGATGGCGGTCGGGCTGCTGCCGCTGGCGCGCCGGCTGCGCATCGGGCTGGCGGTGGCGCTGCTGGCCGTGGTGCAGCTGACGGTGCAGCCCGCCGACTGGGGGCGCGTCGCCTGGCCAACGGGCACCGATGCCAAGTGGGTCGAGGCGGACGTCCCGGCCATCGCGGATCCGGACGACACCATGGTGCTGATGGCCGGCTATTGGGCCATTTCGCACGTCATCCCGTCCTTCCCGGCGCGGGTCACCTTCGTGCGCATCCAGTCCAATTTCCTGCAGCCGGATTCCGTCGGCAACGGCTACCTCGCCATCCTGAAGGACAAGGTGGCCTCCCACCGCGGCACCTTCCTGATGCTGAGCACGATTCCCGACACGCCCGGTGCCGCGAAAGCCGCGGAGCTGCTGGGCCTGCGGCTCGACCCGCAGCGCTGCCGGCCGATCCCCAACAATCTGGGGGAGACCCTGAACCTATGCGCCGTTGACCGCGAGGGCGGCAAAAGGGAGACAGTGGAATAATCGCGGCGTTTGTGCTGTTTATCGCCGCAGACAGCCCGATCTGCCGACAGCCCGACCTGTCCCGCCTCCAGCCAGAAGCCAGCGCCATGACCGTATCGACCCTCGGCCGCCCTGCCGACCGCCCCGCCCTCACCCCGGATGCCGGCGCCTCCGGAACGCCGTCGGCGGCCGCGGCTGTCGGCCCGGCTCCCACCATCGCGGTGCTGATCCCCTGCTACAACGAGGAAGCGGCGATCGGCAAGGTGGTGCAGGACTTCCGCGCGGCTTTGCCGGACGCCATCGTCTATGTCTACGACAACAACTCGAAGGACCGGACGGTGGAGGTCGCGCGCGCCGCGGGCGCCGTGGTCCGGAGCGAGCCGCTGCAGGGCAAGGGCAACGTCATGCGCCGCATGTTCGCCGACATCGAGGCGGACGTGTATGTGCTGGTCGACGGCGACGACACCTATCACGCCGCCAGCGCGCCGGAACTGGTCAAGCGCCTGTGGGACGAGCAGCTCGACATGGTCAACGGTGCGCGGGTGACGGAGATCGTCGCCGCCTATCGGCCCGGCCACCGCTTCGGCAACCTCGTGCTGACCGGCATGGTCGCCAAGATCTTCGGCAGCCGCATCGGCGACATGCTGTCGGGCTACCGGGTGTTCTCCCGCCGCTTCGTAAAGTCCTTCCCGGCGCTGGCCAGTGGTTTCGAGACCGAAACGGAGCTGACCGTCCATGCGCTGGAGCTGCGCATGCCGATCGCCGAGGTGAAGACCCCCTACAAGGACCGTCCGCCCGGGTCGCACAGCAAGCTGAACACCATCCGCGACGGCATCCGCATCCTGCGCGCCATCGTCATGCTGGTGAAGGAGGAGCGGCCCCTGCCCTTCTTCTCCGCCGCCTTCGGGCTGCTGGCCCTGCTGTCGGTGATCCTGGGCGTGCCGGTGATCGCGACATATTTCCAGACCGGGCTGGTTCCGCGCTTCCCCACCGCCCTGCTCGCCACCGGGCTGATGCTGCTGGCCTTCCTCAGCCTGACCTGCGGCCTGATCCTCGACACCGTCACCCATGGCCGCCGCGAGGCCAAGCGCATGAGCTACCTGTCGCTGCGCGCACCGGGCCACCATCGGCCGCTGGCGGCGGAGCGTGAGGACGGGCGCCGGTGATGGCATCGGTCGCGAGATTTCTGGACAGCCGGCTCGGCCGGCTGGGCGTGCAGTTCGCCAAGTTCGGCGCGGTCGGCATCATCGGGCTGGTGGTGGACACGGTCGTGCTATACGCCGGCCTGGCGCTGGGCCTCCAGTTCTTTGCCGCCCGCGTCCCGTCCTTCTTTGCGGCGGCGACGGCGACCTGGGCGCTGAACCGCGCCTTCACCTTCCGCGGTGCGGCGGACGAGCCGCTGCATCGCCAGTGGGCCAAGTTCATCGCCGCCAACGCCATCGGCGGTGTCGTGAATTACGGCGTCTCGGTCGGGCTGGAATTGAGCGTGCAGATGGTCGCCGAACACCCGTTCCTGGCAGTGGCCGCCGGGTCCATCGCCGGCATGTTCTTCAACTTCGCGGCGTCGAAGCATCTGGTGTTCAAGGGGGCGTAACGGGGGGGCTTAGGTAGCGGAAGGCGCCCGCGAATCTGCCTTGCGCGGCGCCTTATGGACTTATCCCTGCGGCTCGCCATATAACGGCGGCCATGACCCGCGAATTCCTGAAGATGCACGGCCTCGGCAACGACTTCGTCGTGATCGACGCCCGTTCCGAACCCTACCGCCCCTCGGGTGCGGAGGTGCGCGCCATCGCCGACCGCCGGCTGGGCGTCGGATGCGACCAGTTCATCGTTCTGGAGAAGACCGATGCGCCGGGCGTCGACGCCTTCATGCGCATCCGCAATGCCGACGGCAGCGAGGCCGCGGCCTGCGGCAACGCGTCGCGCTGCGTCGGCTGGCTGCTGATGGAGGAAAGCGGGCGCGACCGTGCCAGCTTCCAGACCGCCGCTGGTCTGCTACATGCAAGCCGTGCCGACAACGGCCGCATCACCGTCGACATGGGCGCCCCCCGCCTCGATTGGGCGGCGATTCCGCTGGCCTCCCCCAGCGACACGCTGCGGGTCGAGACGGTCGAGCATGGCGGTTTCGCCGCTCCGGTCGCGGTGAACATGGGCAACCCGCACGCCGTCTTCTTCGTCGACGATGCCGAGGCGGTGCCGCTGGACGAGGTCGGCCCGGTCTTCGAGAACCACCCGGCCTTCCCCGAGCGGGCCAACATCGAGTTCGCGCAGGTGCTGTCGCCCACCGCCATCCGCATGCGGGTGTGGGAGCGCGGCGCCGGCATCACCCAGGCCTGCGGGTCGGGGTCCTGCGCCACGCTGGTCGCCGCGGTGCGCCGCGGCCTGACCGACCGCAAGGCCGACATCATCCTGGACGGCGGCACCCTGACCATCGAGTGGACCGAGGACGACCGCGTCCTGATGACCGGCCCGGTGGCGCTCGCCTACAGCGGCCGGCTGTCGGCGGAGCTGGTTTCGCCTGAACTGGTTTCGGAATGAGCGACAGCACCGACAGCACGACGCAGGCCGGCCCCGAGATCGTCACCTTCGGCTGCCGCCTGAACACCTACGAGTTCGAGGTGATGCGCAACCATGTGCGCAGCGCCGGGCTGGACGACGTGGTGATCGTCAACACCTGCGCCGTGACGTCGGAAGCCGAACGGCAGGCGCGGCAGACCATCCGCAAGTTGCGCCGCGAGCGGCCGGACGCCCGCATCGTCGTCACCGGCTGCGCCGCGCAGATCGACCCGCAACGCTTCGCGGCGATGCCGGAGGTCGATCAGGTCCTGGGCAACCAGGAAAAGCTGCAGCCGGAAAGCTGGGGCCTGCCGCCGGCCGAGAAGGTGCTGGTCAACGACATCATGTCGGTCAAGGAGACCGCCGGTCACCTGATCGGTGGGTTCGAGGACCGTGCCCGCGCCTTCGTCCAGGTCCAGCAGGGCTGCGACCATCGCTGCACCTTCTGCATCATCCCCTATGGCCGTGGGCCCTCGCGCTCCGTCCCCATCGGCGGCATCGTCGAACAGGTCCAGGCGCTGGTGAAGGCCGGCTACAACGAGGTGGTGCTGTCCGGCGTCGACATCACCAGCTACGGCCCCGACCTGCCGGGCTCGCCGTCGCTGGGGCAGATGGTGCGCCGGCTGCTGGCGCTGGTGCCGGAACTGCCGCGGTTGCGCCTGTCCTCCATCGACTGCATCGAGATGGACGACGACCTCTGGCGCCTGATCGAGAACGAGCCGCGCCTGATGCCGCACCTGCACCTGTCGCTCCAGGCCGGTGACGACATGGTGCTGAAGCGGATGAAGCGCCGCCATGGCCGCGCCGATTCCATCGCCTTCTGCGAACGGGTGCGGTCGATCCGCCCCGACGTGGTGTTCGGCGCCGACTTCATCGCCGGTTTCCCGACGGAGACCGAGGAGATGTTCCAGAACACCATGCGGCTGGTGGAGGAGTGCGGCCTGACCTGGCTGCATGTCTTCCCCTACAGCCCGCGCCCCGGCACGCCGGCCGCCCGCATGCCGCAGGTCGACGGCGCCGTCCGCAAGGAGCGTGCCGCCCGTCTGCGCGCCGTCGGCGAGGCGGCGGAGGCCCGCACCCTGGCAGGCCTGGTCGGCCGCACCGCCACGGTGCTGGTGGAGAAGGACGATCTCGGCCGCACCGAGCATTTCGCCGCGATCCGCCTGGGCCGGACCTTCCCGCCCGGCTCGCTGGTGCCCGCCGCCATCACCGGTATCAAGGACGGCGTGCTGACCGGCACCCCGCTCTGACCCCTCTTATAGTGGACACTCCATGATTTTCCGCTGGTTCGGCCGCAAGAAGCCCGAAGAGACCGCACCCAAGGACGAGGCGGCAAAGGACGAATCGGTCACCCTGGAGTCGTCCACCCCCGCGCCGGAACCGGAGCCGGAAAAGGCGCCGGAGCCGCCTGCCGCCGCACCCGCGCCCAAGCCGGAAACCGAACCGGTGCCGGAACTGGCGCCGGCCCCGCCGGTTGCCGCGCCGCCTCCCACCTCGCCCGCTCCCGTCATGCAGGCGCCGGTCGCGCCGGCCCCGGCTCCTGCGCCGGTCGAGCCGCCGCCCGCCCCCGTTCAGGTTTCCCCTGCTCCGGTCAGCCCTGCCCCGGTTCCCCCTGCCCCGGTCCCGGAGCCGGACCCCGTTCCGGAACTGCCGCCGGCACCGGCTCCCACCCCGGCTCCGGTCGCCGCCGCCGAAGAGGCGCCGCCGACCAAGAAGGGCTGGTTCGCCAAGCTGAAGGAAGGGCTGTCCAAGTCCTCGTCCAAGCTGACCGACGGCATCACCAGCATCTTCACCAAGCGCAAGCTGGACGACGAGGCGCTGGAGGAGCTGGAGGAGCTGCTGATCACCGCCGACCTTGGCCCGGCCACCGCGGCGAAGGTGACGGCCGAGCTGGCGCGCACCCGCTTCGGCAAGGAGGTTTCGCCGGAGGAGGTCAAGACCACGCTGGCGGCCGAGGTGTCGAAAATCGTCACCCCGGTGGCCAAGCCGCTGGTGCTGGACCCGGCCTTGAAGCCGCATGTCATCCTGGTCGTCGGCGTCAACGGCACCGGCAAGACCACGACCATCGGCAAGCTCGCCCGCCAGTTCAAGGCGGAAGGCAAGACCGTGATGCTGGCCGCCGGCGACACCTTCCGCGCCGCCGCGGTCAGCCAGCTGAAGATCTGGGGCGAGCGCACCGGCTGCCCGGTCGTTGCCCGCGACACCGGGGCGGACGCCGCCGGCCTTGCCTATGACGCGCTGGAGCGGGCGAAGGCCGAAGGCGTCGACGTGCTGCTGGTCGACACCGCCGGCCGGCTGCAGAACAAGACCGGCCTGATGGAGGAACTGCGCAAGATCGTCCGCGTCATCAAGAAGCTGGACGAGACGGCGCCGCACACCACCCTGCTGACGCTGGACGCCACCACCGGCCAGAACGCACACAGCCAGGTCGAGATTTTCCGCGACATGGTCAACGTCAACGGCCTGATCCTGACCAAGCTGGACGGCTCCGCCCGCGGCGGCGTCCTGGTCTCGCTGGCCGAGAAGTTCAAGATTCCGGTCCACGCCATCGGAGTCGGCGAGGGCGTCTACGACCTGCGGCCGTTCGATGCCGATGCCTTCGCCAAGTCGCTGATGGGCTTGAGCGCCGACTGACCGGCGGGGGCCTCTCCGACGGGGCCCGAACGGCTCTCTATCGGCCTGAATGGGTAAGCACCGGGGGTTGGCCGAAATTCGGCCTTCCCAGCCGGTCGTTCGTACCCCATCTTTGACGGCATGACTGATAAAGCCCCGTTCCAGCCCGGTTCGGCCGGGCGCTTCACCGATGCCAAAGCAGCACTGGCCTGCGTGCGCGACATTTACGAGCGCAACACCGCCTACCTGCGCGACCGCTTTTCCGCCTACACGCAGGGCGATGAGGAAGGCGGGCGGAACCGGGCCTATTACCCCTATGTCCGGCTGACCGCCGTGTCGGGGGCCGGGGTCGATACCCGGCTGTCCTACGGCTTCGTCGAGGGGGTCGGCGTCCATTCCACCACGGTGACGCGGCCCGACCTGTTCGAGCGCTATCTGCTGGAACAGTTCACGCTTCTGCTGCGCAACCACGGCGTCCCGCTGGAGGTCGGCGTCAGCGAGGAGGCGATCCCGATCCACTTCGCCTTTCCCAACGGCATGTATGTGGAAGGCGACCTGCCGCCGGACCGGCTGACCAAGCTGCCGGACCTGTTCGACCTGCCCGATCTGGCGCGGATGGACGACACCATCGTCAACGGCACCTTCGACGGCGGGCCGGACGCGGTGAAGCCGCTGGCGCTGTTCACCGCTCCCCGGGTGGATTTCTCGCTGCACCGGCTGCGCCACTACACGGCGACGGGGCCGGAGCATTTCCAGAACTTCGTCCTGTTCACCAACTACCAGTTCTATGTCGACGAGTTCATCCGGCTGTCGCGCGAGATCATGGAGCCGACCGGCGACGCCGATCTGGCGGCCTACCGCGCGCAGTATGACAGCTTCGTCGAGCCGGGCGACATCGTCACCACCAACCAGAATCTGGGTGGTTTCGCCGATGCCCCGGCGGCCAGGCTGATGCGGATGCCGCAGATGCCGGCCTACCACCTGAAACGGCCGGACGGCAACGGCATCACGCTGGTGAACATCGGCGTCGGCCCGTCGAACGCCAAGACGATCACCGACCACATCGCGGTGCTGCGCCCGCATGCCTGGCTGATGCTGGGGCACTGTGCCGGGCTGCGGCATACCCAGCGGCTGGGCGATTACGTGCTGGCGCACGGCTATGTCCGCGAGGACCATGTGCTGGACGCCGACCTGCCGCTCTGGGTGCCGGTGCCGGCCCTGGCGGAGGTTCAACGCGCGCTGGAGACGGCGGTGGAGCGGGTGACCGGGCTGTCGGGCTTCGACCTGAAGAGCATCATGCGCACCGGCACGGTGGCGACCATCGACAACCGGAACTGGGAACTGCGCGACCACCGCGAGCCGCTGATGCGGTTCAGCCAGAGCCGCGCCATCGCGCTGGACATGGAAAGTGCCACGATCGCCGCCAACGGCTTCCGCTTCCGCGTGCCGTACGGGACGTTGCTGTGCGTGTCGGACAAGCCGATGCATGGGCAGCTGAAACTGCCGGGGATGGCCGACCGCTTCTATCGCGAGCGGGTCGACCAGCATCTGAAGATCGGCGTGCTGGCGATGGAACTGCTGCGCGAGCACGGCATGGAAACGCTGCACTCCCGCAAGCTGCGCAGCTTGGCGGAAGTGGCGTTCCAATAACGAATGGGGGCGGGTACGAGACCCGCCCCCATCTCGGTCTTGAACTCAGGCCTCAGGCAGCGGCCAGCAGGCTCTCGATTTCCTTGGTCGCGGCGGCCAGCGCCTTGTCCTTGGCTTCCTGACCCATGCTGACGCCCTCGGCGCGGATGAAGGTTACGTCGGTGATGCCGAAGAAGCCGAACACCGAGCGGAGATAGGCCTCCTGGTGGTCGAGGCCGGCCAGCGCCGGGTTGGTCGAATAGACGCCGCCACGGCCCGAGGCCACGATCACGCGCTTGCCGCCGGCCAGACCCTCGGGGCCCTTCTCGGTGTAGCGGAAGGTACAGCCGGCCTGGGCGAGGCGGTCGATCCAGGCCTTCAGCTGGGTCGGGACGGAGAAGTTGTACATCGGCGCGCCGACCACGACGACGTCGGCGGCCAGGAACTCGTCGAGCAGGACGTTGGTCAGGGCCAGCTCTTCGCGCTGACGCTCGCTCAGCCCATCGACAACGCCGAGCTTGAGGACCGGCAGCAGCTCGCCGTCGAGATGGGCCGGCGGGTTGGCGGCGACGTCGCGGGTAACGACGGTGGCGGCCGGGTCGGCCTTCACCAGGGCTTCGACGATGGAGGCGGTCAGCTGGCGGGTGACGGAGAAGGTGCCGAGCGGGCTGGAGTCGACATGCAGGATCGTGGTCATGACGGAAGGAGCCTCTTGGTTGTTGCGGCCGTCTTCTCCGGCCGGGTTCTGACGCCCAAGATGCCCCTATCTTTTCCAACGGTTAAGCCGGGTTCTGCGCGATAGATCGTCTCTGCCAAAGCAACAATCGGCCCGGCAGGATCAGCGCGTCACCAGCGCCCCGCTGCGGAAGACCGCCATCTGGCCCGGCTGCATCACCGTCCAGGCCTCGTCCCTGGTCAACGGCCGGGTGGCGATGACGGTGACGACGTCGTTGGGCGTCGTCTCCTGGGAGAAATCGACGCTCATGTCGGCATCGAGCAGGGTCGCGGCACCGAAGGGAGCCTTGCGGGTCAGCCAGGCGAGGTTGGTGGCGCAATGGCACCACAGATAGCGCCCGTCGCTGAGCAGCATGTTGAAAACGCCCAGCGTTCCCAGATCGGCGGCCAGATGGCGGATCAGCTTCATCAGCCCGGTGGTCGTCTTCGGCGGCTCCGGATACTGCATGCGGATCTGGTCGAGCAGCCAGCAGAAGGCATGCTCGCTGTCGGTGCTGCCGACCGGTTCGTAGAAGGTCAGGATGCGGTCCTTGATACCCTTCAACTGGCCGTTGTGGGCGAAGGTCCACATCCGCCCCCACAACTCGCGGGTGAAGGGGTGGGTGTTCTCCAGCGACACCCGGCCGCGGTTGGCACGGCGGATGTGCGAGATCACGGTGCAGGACTTGATCGAATAGCGGCTGACCAGCCGGGCGATCTCCGACTCCGCACTGGGGGCCGGATCGTGGAAGGTGCGGCATCCCTTCCCCTCATAGAAGGCGATGCCCCAGCCGTCACGGTGCGGCCCGGTCTGCCCGCCGCGGCGCATCAGGCCGGCGAAGCTGAAGCAGATGTCCGTGGGCACGTTGGCGCTCATGCCCAGCAGTTCGCACATGATGTCCTCGTCTGCCGCTTGTCGTCGCCCTAGGGAGCGACAAGCTACGACAGGCCGTGCGCAAGGTCACGCGCGGACATGGCCGGAAACGGCGTGCATGTCAGGCGATTGGCCTCACGGTTTTGGGCCTTACGGTTTTGAGCAGGGCGGCATGTCCGGCCGCAGGCACCCCTCCATCTTCCGTGCCGGGACACCGCCGCCCAACCCGATCCAGGCATCGACCCGGTCGATCTCGAACCCGCAGTCGCGGCGGTCGCCGACCTGCATCGGCGGACGGCGGATCAGCAGCGGACGCTCGACCATCGCGGCCAGCGCCCCGGCTTCGTCCATGCTCTCCGGCACCAGTTCGCCGTTCTTCACCGCAGGCGCGGCGCGGTTGAACCAGTCGGCGACCGGACGGTCGCCGAAGTAGGGGCGGAGCGTCTGGGGCGTCCAGGGCTCGCTCAGCAGGTCGCGGGCGACGACGCGGTGGCCGGCCTGCTCCAGCAGGGCCTTCTGCCGGGCATTGCCGCCGCAGCCGGGCTTCTCGAAAAAGATCACGTCGGCCATGGTCATGTCCCTCCGAACAGCGGCGCGCGGGCCAGCAGCGCGTCGGTTTGCTGACGAGATCTCGTCATGGACCCCGCGGTCCAGCTTGCGCAGCCAGCGCGGCGGGATCGACTCCACGCCATAGGTGGCGCCGGCCAGCATGCCGGCGATGGCGCCGGTGGTGTCGGCGTCGCCGCCCTGGTTGACCGTCTCCACCACGCAGGATTCGACCGAATCGGTCTGGAAGTAATAGTGGAAGACGGTCTGCACCGTATCGACGATGAAGGCGGTCGACAGGCCGCGATAGGGTTCGAACTTGAACTGGCGATGCCTGGCGATCAGGGCGTTGGCCTCCTCCCGCGCGGCGACGATGCCGCCGCCCAGCACCAGCCGCCGCACCATCCGGCCGAGCGCGATCACCGCGGAATCGGACAGCTGGTTGCAGTGGGTGATGTGCGACTGCTCGACCGACCAGCGCTCGAAGGCGGCATCGTCGCCCAGCGTCGCCAGCGCCACCGGCAGGTTGCGCATCGCCGCACCGTTGCCGGCATGGTATTCAGACTCCGGCTCCTCCAGCGTGCCGTTCATGATGAAGCGGCGGATGCCGCGGCGTGTCGTGTCGCCGACATCGACCGGCACCGATTTCAGCCAGATGGCGAACTCCTCGGCGGCGCGGCGGGCCTCCCATTCCGGCCCGGACAGGATGGCGCGGCCGAGATGGAGCGACATCTCGGTGTCGTCCGTCACCTGTCCGGCCGCCAGCTTCAGCCAGCCGCCGCCCTTGATGTGCTTGTGGACGCCATACTGGTGGGCGATCTCGCCCTTGGTCAGGAACTCCACCGTCGCCCCCAGCGCGTCGCCGCAGGCGAGGCCAAGATAGGCGCCGAGCGCCCTGGAACGAATCTGGGGGGAGCGGATTTCAGGCGTCAGACTCGTCGGATCGGTCATGCCGTTGGGCACAGGGTCCGTCCCTTCCTGGTGCGTCCCGCAGACGGCAGGCAAGCCGCCGCCGGACGTGAGGTTGTCAGAGAAGCGACACACCCACGCGATAGTCCCCGCCGATCACCAGATATTCTCCTTCTCCCTGGAAAGGGTAGCGCGGCAGGATGTCGCGGAAGAAGACGATCTTGGGCAGCGGCACCCACGCATCGAGGATGTAGTCGCCGAACTGGCCGGCGATGTCGCGGTTGATGGAAAAGGAACACAGGTTGTTCAGCCGCAGCACCGCGGTGCGCTTGTCCGGCCGGGCAACGATGTGGTGTTCCTCGAAATCGTTGACGCCGCGGTAGAGCCGGATGTGCGAGGCCCAGTTGGGCATCGGCGCGTCGGGCCAGCCGCGGCGGATCGTCCACTGGCAGAACTCGTACAGAAGGTCGAGCTGCAGGTGGATGTTGTTGTTGTGGAAGCGGGTCGACTGCTTCTGTTCGCCATAGGCCGCCCAGGCGTCGGAGGCGAAGCGGCGGATCGGTTCGCCATGGAAGGTCGGCAGCAGGCCGAAACGGCTCTCCACCCAGCCCTTCAGAACCGCCCCTTCCGCCCGGTTGCTGTCGAACATCCAGCCTTTCAGCAGACGCAGGTAGCTGGCGCGGAAACGCCGCCTGCCATCCGGCCCTTCGGTTCCCGAGAAGTCGGGGTTCACCCCGAACACCGCCGCCATATGGCGCTGGAATATGTCGGAGGCGGTCGGCGCGTCGCGGCACTCGTCCAGCGCCTCGAACAGGGCGGCATGTTCGCTGCGGGTGGCGCCGATGCGCAGGCGCCGCGGTTCGTCATTGTAGGCTTCGCCGCACAGGGCGGCGGCCGGCACATTGACGAGGTTGGCGCGGTGGGCGCGCAACGCCAGCGGTGAATCGGGCGGCACGTCGGGCTCCTGCGTCCGGCCCATCCCATCGCTCGTCACCACCCCGTCCGCCACGCCGTTCCGCTCCGCCGCAATGCCATTACTTCTTATATGGATATTGCATAAGCCGGCGCGTGCCAAGCCTTCACCGCCGCAACCGGCACAGGCGTGTCGCCGCATGTCGCAACATTGTCCATTTGAAGCCGAACGATCCGTCCCCATACTCTGTACAGCGACGCTTACGATCCGGCGGCACCCGCATGGCCTTCTGGCCGACCAAGTACGACGATAGCCGGCGCCGGCGCACTTCGCCGCTGCCCACCCAGACGCCTGCCGCGACGCCCGCCTCTGCCAGCCCCGTCACGCCTGCCGGCGGTCCGCCGCGCGGCGTCGCGGAAGCCCGGACCGCCCTGCGGCTGGCCCAGCTTCTCCGCGGCACGATCACCCCCCTGCGCGGCGACACGGTGCTGGAAATCCTGGAGCCGCACCGGCCGCGCCTGGTGCCCAAGCCGGTCAACCCGCTGCCGGCATTGGTCGGCAAGCCGCAGGGACAGATGGTCGACGCGCTGCTGCGGCCCATCGGCCAGATCGTCACCGACGTGTTGTTGCCGGGGGTGCGCGACCACCTGATCGACCGGCTGGTGGCCGGCCGCACCGACCATGAGGACAGCCTGCCGGGCGCCGTCGACCTTGCCGAAGCGATGCGGGCGCTGGTCGGCCGGATGCGCGGCGCCGGCAAGGGCCATCTCCAGGCCGTCGTCGCCGCCATCGGCACCGATGCCCGCGCCACCGCCGACGCACTGACCAGGGACAGCCGCCCCATCGACGTGGGCGGCATCGACCGGCTGGCCCGCGCCCTGCTGCGCTTCGAGGTGCGGCGGATGGCGCTGGAGGCGCTGGGGGGTGCCAGCGCCTTGCAGGACGTCATCTATCAGTCGCGACGGCTGGCCCGCTATTCCCTGCGCCGCGCCACCGAGGCGATCGAGGGATTTGTCGCCGACCGCGGGCTGAAGACGCTCCATGCCAGCCTCGCCACCCTGGCCCAGGCCGACGGGCTGATCGTCATCGCGCTGCGCAATCTGGACGACCAGGAGGAGACGAAGGAGGAGTCCGGCCCCTTCGTCGAGCCGGCCGACCGCAAGGCGATGAACGACTGGCTGTCGGCGGCGTGGCGCCTTTCCGACACATTGTTCGATCTTGTCGGCAAGGCCGCGGCCGGCGGCGAGCTGGACGACCTGCTGTTCGCCGCCTTGCTGCGGCAACTGCGCAGCCTGCATCACTTCTGCGCCGACCTGACCCACGCCGGCCGCCCGGCGGCCGTGGACACGCTGAAGCAGCGGCTGGTCGACCGCTGTGACGCGCTGGCCCGCCTGACTGGGGAGCGTCTGGTCGAGGCGCTGCTGGCCAAGCCCGCCGATCCCGCCCTCGCCCGTCGGCTGTTGGCGCGCGGCCGTCTGCTCGCCCAGCTGCTCTATGACATGAACCGCGACGAGGCGGTGGAGGAGCTGGCGCTCCGCATCGTCGTCGCTGCCGAGGCGCTGGGCGAAGAGCGCTGAAGCGCAGGAATCGGCGGGCCCGCCCGCTTCCAAAGCTCCCCTGCCGCAAAGACCCGACAAAATGTCGGGCTTTGTCGTGTGTGTCGGGACCACGACAAAGGAAAGGGAAAGGCTTCCTGAGAAAATTATATAATAAAATCAATAGCTTATTGGATTTTTTTAGCTCTGGCACGGGTCGTGCAATCCATGAAATCCGAAGCGGCCACGAACCGGCCGCACCGGATCGAAACACAGTCCCACGACCCAAGCACAGGAGCGACCCACATGGCCAAAGCGCCTCTGCGTCAGATCGCCTTTTACGGCAAGGGCGGTATCGGCAAATCCACCACATCTCAGAACACGCTGGCCGCGCTGGTCGAGCTGGATCAGAGGATCCTGATCGTCGGCTGCGACCCGAAGGCCGACTCGACCCGCCTGATCCTGCACGCAAAGGCCCAGGACACCGTCCTGCATCTGGCCGCCGAGGCCGGCTCGGTCGAGGATCTGGAGCTCGAGGACGTGCTCAAGATCGGCTACAAGAACATCAAGTGCGTCGAGTCCGGCGGTCCGGAGCCGGGGGTCGGCTGCGCCGGCCGCGGCGTCATCACCTCGATCAACTTCCTGGAAGAGAACGGCGCCTACGACGACGTGGACTATGTGTCCTACGACGTGCTGGGCGACGTGGTGTGCGGCGGCTTCGCCATGCCGATCCGCGAGAACAAGGCCCAGGAAATCTACATCGTCATGTCCGGCGAGATGATGGCGCTCTACGCCGCCAACAACATCGCCAAGGGCATCCTGAAGTACGCGCACAGCGGCGGCGTCCGTCTCGGCGGCCTGATCTGCAACGAGCGCCAGACGGACAAGGAATGGGATCTGGCCGACGCGCTGGCCAAGCGCCTGGGCTCCAAGCTGATCCACTTCGTGCCGCGCGACAACATCGTCCAGCACGCCGAGCTGCGCCGCATGACGGTCATCGAGTATGCCCCGGACAGCAAGCAGGCCGGCGAATACCGCGCGCTCGCCAACAAGATCCATGCGAACTCGGGCCAGGGTTGCATCCCGACCCCGATCACCATGGAAGAGCTGGAAGAGATGCTGATGGACTTCGGCATCATGAAGACCGAAGAGCAGCAGCTCGCCGAGCTGGCCGCCAAGGAAGCGGCGAAGGCCGGCGCCTGACCCCAGGCGTAGCGACGGTTGCCTACCGGCCCCCCTGCCGTCCGCGCAGGGGGGACCGCCTGAACACTGGCCCCATCCCCAGCCCCGCACAACGCCGACCCAGCAAAGCCAGGGGCGACGGCGTGGGAGGGAGGGGCTCGGTCACGCGCTGCAGTGGCGCGAATATTCAAGCAGGAGGCCGGCTATGAGCCTGTCCGAGAACACCACGGTCGACGTCAAGAACCTCGTCAACGAAGTCCTCGAAGCCTATCCCGAAAAATCCCGCAAGCGCCGCGCCAAGCACCTGAACGTGCTGGAGGCCGAGGCCAAGGACTGCGGCGTCAAGTCGAACGTCAAGTCCATCCCCGGCGTCATGACCATCCGCGGCTGCGCCTACGCCGGCTCCAAGGGCGTGGTGTGGGGTCCGATCAAGGACATGATCCACATCTCCCACGGTCCGGTCGGCTGCGGCTACTACTCCTGGTCCGGCCGCCGCAACTACTACATCGGCGACACCGGTGTGGACAGCTGGGGCACGATGCACTTCACCTCCGACTTCCAGGAGAAGGACATCGTCTTCGGCGGCGACAAGAAGCTGCACAAGGTCATCGAGGAAATCAACGAGCTGTTCCCGCTGGTGAACGGCATCTCGATCCAGTCGGAATGCCCGATCGGCCTGATCGGCGACGACATCGAGGCTGTCGCCCGCGCCAAGTCGGCGGAAATCGGCAAGCCGGTCATCCCCGTGCGCTGCGAAGGCTTCCGCGGCGTGTCCCAGTCGCTGGGCCACCACATCGCCAACGACGCCATCCGCGACTGGGTGTTCGAGAAGACGGAACCCAAGGCCGACTTCGTCTCCACCCCCTATGACGTCACCATCATCGGCGACTACAACATCGGCGGCGACGCCTGGTCGTCCCGCATCCTCCTGGAGGAGATCGGCCTGCGCGTGATCGCCCAGTGGTCGGGCGACGGCACCATGGCCGAGTTGGAGAACACGCCGAAGGCCAAGGTCAACCTGATCCACTGCTACCGCTCGATGAACTACATCGCGCGCCACATGGAAGAGAAGTTCAACATTCCGTGGATGGAATACAACTTCTTCGGCCCGAGCCAGATCGCCGAGTCCCTGCGCAAGATCGCGGCACTCTTCGACGACAAGATCAAGGAGAACGCCGAGAAGGTCATCGCCCGCTACCAGCCGATGGTCGATGCGGTCATCGCCAAGTACAAGCCGCGGCTGGACGGCAAGAAGGTCATGATCTACGTCGGCGGCCTGCGTCCCCGCCACGTCGTCGATGCCTACCATGACCTGGGCATGGAGATCATCGGCACCGGCTACGAGTTCGCCCACAACGACGACTATCAGCGCACGCCGCACTATGTGAAGGAAGGCACGCTGATCTACGACGACGTCACCGCGTTCGAACTGGAGAAGTTCGTCGAGGCGATGCGTCCCGACCTCGTCGCGTCGGGCATCAAGGAAAAGTACGTGTTCCAGAAGATGGGCCTGCCGTTCCGCCAGATGCACAGCTGGGACTACTCCGGCCCGTACCACGGCTATGACGGTTTCGCGATCTTCGCCCGCGACATGGACCTGGCCATCAACAACCCCGTCTGGGGCGTGATGAAGGCCCCGTTCTGACCATCGGCCTCTGGAACAGGAGAATTTGAGAATGACCGACAAGCTTTCGCAGAGCGCCGACAAGGTCCTCGACCACTACACCCTCTTCCGGCAGCCCGAATATGCGGCGATGTTCGAGAAGAAGAAGACCGAGTTCGAGTACGGCCATTCGGACGAGGAAGTCGCCCGCGTGTCCGAATGGACGAAGTCCGAGGACTACAAGGCGAAGAACTTCGCCCGTGAAGCGGTCGTCATCAACCCGACCAAGGCCTGCCAGCCGATCGGCGCGATGTTCGCCGCCCAGGGCTTCGAGGGCACCCTGCCCTTCGTCCACGGCTCCCAGGGCTGCGTCGCCTATTACCGCACCCATTTGACCCGTCACTTCAAGGAGCCCAACAGCGCGGTCTCCTCGTCGATGACGGAAGACGCGGCGGTGTTCGGCGGCCTGAACAACATGATCGACGGCTTGGCGAACGCCTATGCGCTCTACAAGCCGAAGATGATCGCGGTGATGACCACCTGCATGGCCGAAGTCATCGGCGACGATCTGCAGGGCTTCATCGCCAACGCGAAGAACAAGGAAAGCGTCCCGGCCGACTTCCCGGTCCCCTACGCCCACACCCCGGCCTTCGTCGGCAGCCACATCGTCGGCTACGACAACATGATCAAGGGGATCCTGACCAACTTCTGGGGCACGTCGGAGAATTTCGACACGCCCAAGACCGAGCAGATCAACCTGATCCCGGGCTTCGACGGCTTCGCGGTCGGCAACAACCGCGAACTGAAGCGCATCGCCGGCGAGTTCGGCGTGAAGCTGCAAATCCTGTCCGACGTGTCCGACAATTTCGACACGCCGATGGATGGCGAGTACCGCATGTATGACGGCGGCACCACCATCGAGGAGACCAAGGAGGCCCTGCACGCCAAGGCCACCATCTCCATGCAGGAGTACAACACGACCCAGACCCTGCAGTTCTGCAAGGAGAAGGGCCAGGAAGTCGCCAAGTTCAACTACCCGATGGGCGTCACCGGCACCGACGAGCTGCTGCTGAAGCTCGCCGAACTGTCCGGCAAGCCGGTCCCGGCCAGCCTGAAGCTGGAGCGCGGCCGTCTGGTCGACGCCATCGCCGACAGCCACACCCACATGCACGGCAAGCGCTTCGCGGTCTACGGCGACCCGGACTTCTGCCTGGGCATGACCAAGTTCCTGCTGGAGCTGGGTGCGGAGCCGGTGCACATCCTGTCGACCTCCGGCTCCAAGAAGTGGGAGAAGCAGGTCCAGAAGGTGCTGGACGCCTCGCCCTTCGGCAAGTCGGGTGCGGCCCATGGCGGCAAGGATCTGTGGCACCTGCGCTCGCTGATCTTCACCGACAAGGTGGACTACATCATCGGCAACAGCTACGGCAAGTATCTGGAACGCGACACCAAGGTTCCGCTGATCCGCCTGACCTACCCGATCTTCGACCGCCACCACCACCACCGCTACCCGACCTGGGGCTACCAGGGCGCACTGAACGTGCTGGTGCGGATCCTGGACCGGATCTTCGAGGACATCGACGCCAACACCAACATCGTCGGCCAGACCGACTACTCGTTCGACCTGATCCGCTGACCGGCAGGCCGCCGGCGCTTCAGCTTTCGATTTGCAGGCATCGGTTCAGCCAAACCGTCGGGCCGGGATTTCCATCCCCCAGCCCGGCGGCAACCTCCCCCAGCCCGGAGAGCGTCGGCAACGGCGCGCTCCGGGTATTTTTGTCGGGAGAAGGAACACGGGAGACTGAGAAGCAGTCTTTATTTCTGGAGATTATATTGCCGCCTTGAAGTAATTTATGGTCGGTCCGCAGAACGATCAGGCTTCAAAAAGCGGATGGATTTTGCAGAGACTAAAATATATAGGGGAGAAATAGGTAAAATTGCATATATTGAGCAAAAATCACCCTTATATTCATGCTTTCACCACACCTTAGGACCAATACTAATTGACCTAATTCCGCTCCATGCGCTTCGATTATTTACGGTCGGCTTTCGATCGTGGCGCACCGCAAACGCAAGGAAGGGGGGCGGAAATGTTCGGCTTCATTCAGACGATCTATGGCAAGGGTTCAAACAGCCACGCCCTGCTGTCCGCCTTGGACCGCTCGCTTGCCATCATCGAGTTTTCCCTGGATGGAACGATCCTGAATGCCAACCCCAATTTCCTGGCGGTGATGGGCTATTCATTGCCCGAAGTGGTCGGACGCCATCACAGGATGTTCATCGACCCGGCCGAACATGCCAGTCCCGCCTATCAGGAGTTTTGGGATCGGCTGAGACGCGGCGAGTTCCAGCGGGCGTTGTACCGGCGCATCGCCAAGAACGGTCGCGAGATTTGGATCGAGGCCACCTACAACCCCATTCTCGATGCCACCGGCCGTGCCTGCAAGATCATCAAAGTCGCCACCGACGTCACCGAACGGCAGGCGACGAACGCCGACATGCGCGGCAAGATCGATGCGATTTCGCGGTCGCAGGCGGTGATCGAATTCAATCCCGACGGCACGGTCATCACCGCCAACGAGAATTTCCTCACCGTTCTCGGCTACAGTCTGGATGAAGTCCGCGGGCGCCATCACAGCATGTTCATCGATCCGCAGGAGCGCGAAGACTCCCGCCTATCGCGAATTCTGGAAAAGGCTCAACAGCGGACAGTTCGAAACTGCCCAATACCGGCGCATCGGCAAGGGCGGGCGGGCTGTCTGGATTCAGGCGTCCTACAACCCGGTGTTCGACGACATGGGCCGACTGTGCAAGGTGGTTAAGTTCGCAACGGACATCACCGAACAGATCGGCATGCTGGGCCGCCTGAAGTCCCTGATCGACACCAATTTCTCGGAGATCGAACAGGCGATGACCACGGCCCACCGGCAGGCCGATACCGCCGCTGCCGCATCGTCGCAGACGCGGGTGACTGTACAGACCATCGCGGCCGGCGCGGAGGAGCTGACGGCGTCCGCCCACGAAATCGCCGACGGCATGTCCCGGTCGCAGCAGGCGGCCGATGTCGCGGTGAGCGAGACCAACAACGCCGACCGGGCCGCCACCCGACTTTCGGAAGTCGCAAAGGCGATGGGAGGCATCGTCGAACTGATCCGTTCCATCGCCGGACAGATCAACATGCTGGCCCTGAACGCGACCATCGAGGCGGCGCGGGCGGGCGAGGCCGGCAGGGGCTTCGCCGTGGTTGCCAACGAGGTCAAGAACCTGGCCAACCAGTCGGCTAACGCGACCGCCCAGATTTCCCGCGAAATCGAGGGAATGCGATCCGTCTCCGGCGATGTCGTGTCTTCCCTGTCGGCAATTCGCATAGCCATGAACAATCTGCGCGAATTCGTCGTCATGTCCGCCGGCGCCGTCGAGGAGCAGACCACCGTCACCGCGAGCATCTCCGTAAACATGCAGGGAGCATCGACCTCGGTGGCGGTGGTGGACCGGAACATCACCTCAATCTCCACCGCCTTCGCTCAGGTCGGAACCGCCATCGCCTCGACCAAGGAGGCGGCGCAAGTGCTCGCCCGCTGATCGGGCTGGCGGGCTGGCGGGCTGGCCAGCCATTTCGCCTCAACCGCCGCGAATCGCGAAGCCGACCACCCGTTCCAGTGCACGGTCGGCCGCCGCCTGCCAGCCCTCGCCGCCCAGCTCGATCGAAGCCGGCGGGAATCCGACCGACGGGGCGGCCATGCCGTCGCGGACCGGACGGGCGCGCAGCAGCAGACGGGGGCGGGCACCGCCGCTCCAGTCCTGGCGGCCTTCGAGGACGACCAGCAGGACCGGGCCATCGACCGCAAGCGGCGTCTCGGCAGGTTCGGCATCGGGCATTACCGCGCGCAGGCCGAGGCGAACCACCGCCTTGCCGTAACCGCCGGCTTTCCGGGCGACGAGATCGGCGGCGGCATCGCACAGCATCCCGGCCTCCGGTGGAACCGGGCGTTGGTCGAGGTCGAGGAACCGGCACGCGACACCGATCTCACCCCCCGGTTCCTGGGCCAGCCGGATCACCGCGCCGTCCTGTGCCGCCGCGGCGGGGACTGCCGCCAGCACCGCCACCATCGCGGCCGCATATCGCCAGCGCCTGCCGTACCGTTGCATTGTTGCTTTCCACCCGTTCGAGCCGTCCTGATACGGCCGGCCCTCCCCGCCCCCTGCGCGGCCCATCCCCTGCGCGACATGTGCGACACCCGACAAGCCCCCTGGGCGGAGCCGCCGATTGTCAGCTATCGGACAGGGTTGGAAAACCAGACAATCGTTTTTCGCCAACGACTTACCCACTGGCACGCCCCCTGCATCACGCCGATGCAGAGCCATTTCCGGCGCCAGGATGGGAGAGCGGGCATGCTCCAGGACAAGATCCAGGATGTCTTCAACGAACCGGGCTGCGCGACCAACCAGACCAAGTCGGCCAAGGAGAAGAAGAAGGGCTGCACCAAGTCGCTGAAACCAGGGGCGGCGGCCGGCGGCTGCGCCTATGACGGGGCGATGATCGTGCTCCAGCCGATCGCCGACGCCGCCCATCTGGTCCATGGCCCCATCGCCTGCCTCGGCAACAGCTGGGACAACCGCGGCTCCAAATCCTCGGGCTCGCAGCTCTACCGCACCGGCTTCACCACCGATCTGTCGGAACTGGACGTCATCGGCGGCGGCGAGAAGAAGCTCTACCGCGCCATCAAGGAAATCGTTCAGCAATACGACCCGCCGGCCGTCTTCGTCTATCAGACCTGCGTGCCCGCGATGACCGGCGACGACATCGCTGCGGTCTGCAAGTTCGCCGCGCAGAAGCTGGGCAAGCCGGTGATCCCGGTCGATGCCCCCGGCTTCGTCGGATCGAAGAATCTCGGCAACAAGCTGGCCGGCGAAGCCCTGCTCGACCACGTCATCGGCACGGTCGAGCCCGAATACACCACGCCCACCGATGTCTGCATCATCGGCGAATACAACCTCGCCGGCGAGCTGTGGCTGGTCAAGCCGCTGCTGGACGAGATCGGCATCCGCCTCTTGTCCTGCATCTCCGGCGACGGCCGCTACCGGGAGGTGGCCCAGGCCCACCGCGCCCGCGTCACCATGATGGTGTGCAGCCAAGCGCTGGTGAATGTCGGCCGCAAGATGGAGGAGCGCTACGGCATCCCCTATTTCGAGGGCTCCTTCTACGGCGTCTCCGACATGTCGGACACGCTGCGCACCATGACCCGGATGCTGGTGGAGCGCGGCGCCGACAAGAGCCTGATCGACCGCGCCGAGGGCGTGATCGCGCGGGAGGAAAGCCGGGTCTGGCGCCGGCTGGAACCCTACAAGCCGCGTTTCGACGGCAAGCGCGTCCTGCTCTTCACCGGCGGGGTCAAGAGCTGGTCGATGGTCAGCGCGCTGGAGGGCGCGGGGCTTACCATCCTCGGCACCTCCACCAAGAAATCGACCAGGGAGGACAAGGAGCGCATCAAGAAGATGAAGGGCGAGGAGTTCCACCAGTGGGACGATCTGAAGCCGCGCGACATCTACAAGATGCTGGCCGACAACCGGGCCGACATCATGATGTCCGGCGGCCGGTCGCAGTTCATCTCCTTGAAGGCCAAGGTTCCCTGGCTCGACATCAACCAGGAGCGCCACCACGCCTATGCCGGTTATGACGGCATCGTCAATCTCTGCGAGGAGATCGACAAGACGCTGTCCAACCCGATCTGGCGTCAGGTCCGCCAGCCGGCACCGTGGGAGTCGGGCCCGTCCTCCGCCCTTCTGGCTTCCTCGATGGCGGCGGAGTGACGGCGATGTCCCACATCCAGCGCTTCCCCTCCGCCGCCAAGGCCGCGTCGACCAACCCGCTGAAGATGAGCCAGCCGCTGGGCGCGGCGCTGGCCTATCTCGGCGTCGACCGCTGCCTGCCGCTGTTCCATGGCTCGCAGGGCTGCACCGCCTTCGGGCTGGTGCTGCTGGTGCGCCATTTCCGTGAGGCGATCCCGCTGCAGACCACGGCGATGGATCAGGTCGCCACCATTCTCGGCGGCTACGACAATCTGGAACAGGCGATCCGCACCATCGTCGAGCGCAACGATCCCGCCATGATCGGCGTCGCCACCACCGGCGTCACCGAGACCAAGGGCGAGGACATGGGCGGGCAATACACGCTGTTCCGCCAGCGCAACCCCGACATGGCCGACACGGCGCTGGTCTTCGCCAACACCCCGGACTTCGCCGGCGGCTTCGAGGACGGCTTCGCCGCCGCGGTCACCGCCATCGTCGAGCGGCTGGTCGAACCGTCGCCGGTGCGCATCCCGACCCAGGTCAACGTGCTGGCCGGCTGCCACCTGTCGCCCGGCGACGTCGAGGAACTGCGCGACATCATCGAGGGCTTCGGCCTGTCGCCGATCTTCCTGCCCGACCTGTCGCTGTCGATGGCCGGCCGCCAGCCGTCCGACTTCACCGCCACCTCGCTGGGCGGCGTGACGGTCGATCAGATCCGCGCCATGGGCGCTTCGGCCATCACCATCGTGGTCGGCGAGCATATGCGGGTGGCCGGCAACGCGCTGGAGCTGAAGACCGACGTGCCCAGCCATTTCTTCAACCGCCTGACCGGGCTGGAGGCGACGGACAAGCTGGTCCGGCTGCTGACGGAGCTGTCGGGCAAGCCGGCGCCCGCCCGGCTGCGGCGCCAGCGCGAAAGCCTCGTCGATGCCATGCTGGACGGGCATTTCTTCTACAGCCGCAAGCGCATCGCCGTCGCGCTGGAGCCCGACCTGCTCTATGCCGTCACCGGCTTCCTCGCCGACATGGGGGCCGAGGTGATCGCCGCGGTGTCGCCGACGCAGAGCCCGGTGCTGGAGCGGCTGAAGGCCGCCACCATCATGGTCGGCGACCATTCCGATGTCGAGACGCTGGCCCGCGATGCCGACCTGATCGTCTCCAACTCGCACGGGCGGCAGGGGGCGGCGCGGATCGGCGTGCCGCTGCACCGCATGGGCCTGCCGCTGTTCGACCGGCTGGGGGCCGGTCTGCGGGTGCAGGTCGGCTACCGCGGCACGCGGGAGCTGCTGTGCGAGATCGGCAACCTGTTCCTCTCCCGCGAGATGGACCACGAGAGCCATGCCCACGGGCAGGACCGGCACGGGCACGACAACCACGGGGAATCCCACGGCTGCGGAGGCGGATCATGCGGATGCAACGCCGTCTGAGCGTGGTGCAGGACCCACGTCCGACCAAAGGAGGATCGATGAAGGTCGCTTTCTGCACCCAGGACATGCAGCACGTCGATGCGCATTTCGGCTGGGCCAAGAACATCGCCGTCTACCAGGTCGACCGCCAGGGCCATGCCTTTCTGGAGACATTCCAGTTCGGCGGTTCGATGTTCGAGGACGGCAACGAGGACAAGCTGGTGCCCAAGCTGGAGGCGCTGGCCGACGTCGCCATCCTCTATCTGTCGGCCATCGGCGCATCGGCCGCCGCCCGCGTGGTGGCGAAGAAGATCCATCCGGTGAAGGTCGAGGCCACCGACACAATCCCGGCCCTGCTCGACAAGCTGGTCCAGACGCTGAACGGCAATCCGCCGCCCTGGCTGCGCAAGGCGATGGGCGAAACGCCCGAATTCCATTTCGACGAGGAGGAGGTCTGAGTATGGCTGATGTGGCTGAATTGTCCGTCGCCGACCAGTTCGTGAAGACGCTGGTCCTGCTGTTCCGTGCCGAGGACAGCTATGGCGCCTGGGAAGGCAAGCCCGACGAGGCTCTGCTCGCCCCCTTCGTGCTCGACAAGGAGGCGCGGGCCGCCATCCCGATCATCGGCGATCCCGACCCGGACACGCTGTGGCGACTGGAGCTGTTCTACAAGGCGGTCGGGCTGATGGTGGAGAAGCAGACCGGCCTGATGGCCTCGCCGATGATGAAGATGAGCCATGAGGGCTTCGGCCGCATGATCCTCACCACCGGGCGGCTGGTGGTGGTGTCGAAGTCCCTGCGCGACGTCCACCGCTTCGGCTTCCCCAGCATCGAAAAGCTCGCCGCCGACGGCGCCAGGCTGGTCGAGGACGCCGTGGCGCTGATCCGGGAATATCCCGATGTCGCGAACCTCTGAACCACGGAGCTGCGACCATGAGCGAGATCGACGCCCTGAAGGACGAGATCAAGAAGCTGAACGCCCGCGCCACCCAGAAGAAGATGGACCTTCACGATTTGTCGGAAGAGCTTCCGCAGAATTGGCAATCCATCCTGACGGTGGCGCAGGAAACCTATGACGCGTTCAAGACCCTGACCGAGAAGCGGGCGGCGCTGAAGGCGCTGGAGACGGCGTAACCCCACCATTCCCAAAGAAGAGCTTAGGCGCACCCTTTCCCGAGAGGAGCATTCCCATGGCTGAGTTCCTGACCGGCACCACCCGCGGTGGTCAAAGCTGGACCCCGAAATTCGTCCAATCCATCGACCAGAAGCAGTGCATCGGCTGCGGCCGCTGCTTCAAGGTGTGCGGGCGCGGCGTGCTCGACATGATCGGCCTGACCGAGGACGGCGACATCGTCGACGCCTTCGACGACGAGGCCGAGAAGAAGATCATGACGGTCAAGGAAGCGGCCAACTGCATCGGCTGCGAAAGCTGCTCCAAGGTGTGCTCGAAGAGCTGCATCACCCATGCGCCGGTGGCGGCCTAGAGTGTGATCGGTTCAAGCGGAAGCGCTTGAAGCGTGAATCACACGGAAAACCAAAAACTTAGAGCCTGTCTGTGCTCGTTGAAGCATCAGACAGGCTCTAAAAACGGGGGCTGACGCACGGGCGCCGGCCCCCACCCTTTTCAGTACGCGTATTCCTTGAACACCGGATCGACGCTGCCGCCCCAGGGCCCGTTGAACTTCTCAAGAAGCTCGTCGGCGGGGCTGCGGCCGGTCTCGGCGACGACCTGAAGCGTGTCGAGGAAGTGGGTCTCGTCGTCGCCCCAATTGTCGTTGCGGGCGCGGCGGGCCAGACCGTCGCGGGCAATCGCCAGCATCTCCAACGCCACGTTCCGCACCGTCCCGGTGCGGAAGGTCGTGCGCAGGCCGGACCGCGGCACCTCGGCACGCAGATGCGCCCGCTCCGCCGTCGTCCAGTCCTTCACCAGATCCCAGGCGGCATCCAGCGCCACCTGATCGTAGAGCAGCCCCACCCACAGGGCCGGCAGGGCGCACAGGCTGCGCCACGGGCCGCCGTCGGCGCCACGCATCTCCAGATACTTCTTCAGCCGCGCTTCCGGAAAGGCCGTGGTGGTGTGGTCGGCCCAGTCGGTGATCAGCGGCAGCTCGCCCGGCAGCGCCGGCAGCTTGCCATCCATGAAATCGCGGAAGGACTGGCCGGCCGCATCGATATAGGTGCCGTCGCGGTAGACGAAGTACATCGGCGTGTCGAGCAGATAGTCGACATAGCGCTCGAAACCGAAGCCGTCCTCGAACACGAAGGGAATGTCGCCGGTGCGGTCGGCGTCGGTGTCGGTCCAGATGTGGCTGCGGAAGCTCTGGAAGCCGTTCGGCTTGCCCTCGGTGAAGGGGGACATGGCGAACAGGGCGGTGGCGATGGGCTGGAGGGCCAGCGACACGCGGAACTTCTTCACCATGTCGGCTTCGGAGGCGAAGTCGAGGTTCACCTGCACGGTGCAGGTCCGCGTCATCATGTCGAGGCCGAGCGAGCCGACCTTCGGCATGTAGTCGCGCATGATCTTGTAGCGGCCCTTCGGCATCCAGGGGATGTCGTCGCGCGTCCATTTCGGCTGGAAGCCCAGCCCCATCATGGCGATGCCCAGCTCGCTCCCGACCTCCTTCACCTGGCGCAGGTGGCGGTGCACCTCGGCACAGGTCTGGTGCAGGGTCTCCAGCGGGGCGCCGGACAGCTCGACCTGCCCGCCGGGCTCCAGCGTGATGTTGGCCATGTCCTGGACCAACGCGATGATGTTGCCCTTCTCCTCCACCGGCTGCCAGCCGAAGCGGGTCATGCGGGTCAGCAGTTCGCGGATGCCGTCCGGCCCGTCATAGGGCAGCGGCCGCAGGTCGGAGGTGCGGTAGGCGAATTTCTCGTGCTCGGTCCCGATGCGCCAGTCGGGTGCCGGCTTGCAGCCGGATTCGAGATAGGCCGCAAGCTGGCGGCGGTCGGTGATGGGTTCGCCGCGCGTTGTCGGGGGTGCGGACATGAAGTCTCTCGCGGGAAGTGGACGGAGGTTCGGCCGGGTGACGGCCGGTTATGGGATCGGCGCGCGGAAAGGCGGACGCCGGTCGCTTCCCCCGGCAGTCCAATCCCCGGCCAAGGACTGCCAGCAAGCCAACGCCGCCACCACCGCCGTGTCGGCCCGCAGAATGCGCGGACCCAATCCCACCGGAACAACAAAGGGAAGTTTGGCGAGTTCGTCAAGTTCCGACTGGTCGAAGCCGCCCTCCGGCCCGACCAGCAAGGCGGCCGGCCCGGGCGGCGCATCGCGCAGCACCTCGGCCACCGGACGGGCGGACCCGGCCTCCGCGCACAGATAGAGCCTGCGGTCGGCCGGCCAGCCGGCCAGCGCGCGGTCCAGCGGCACCGCCTCGCCCATCTCCGGCACGCTGAGGCGCTCGCACTGCTCGGCCGCCTCCACCGCGTTGGCGCGCAGCCGGTCGAGGTTGACGCGGTTGGGATCGGTTCGCCGGGTGAAGACCGGCCACAGGCGGGACACCCCCATCTCCGTCGCCTTCTCCGCGACGAAGTCGATGCGGCCCTTCTTCAGCGGCGCGAACAATAGCCACAGGTCCGGGGTGGTGTCCTGCTCCCGCCGCTGCTCCGCCACGGTCAGCGAGCACCAGCCCTTGCCGAAGCCGTCGATGACCGCCCGCCATTCGCCGTCACGTCCGTTGAACACCGCGACGGAGTCGCCGCGGTCCAGCCGCAGGACATGGCGCAGGAAATGGGCGCGCTCATGGTCGAGCCCGACCGACTGGCCTTCGGCCAGCGGGCTGTCGACATACAGGCGGGTCTTGATCGGGTCGGCCATGGCATTCGTCTCCGCGGGGCGGTGGAGACTATAAAGCGGATCGCGTGAAACCGGACGAGATTTGACGCGCGAGGCAGCCCTTCAAATACAGCGCCAAAGGTTCATGCGCTTCACGGTAGACGCACCGAGGCTTCGGACGGGGGCGCCACGTGCCGAACCCGGTCCGGAGGCCGGCGTCAGCCGACGGCGATCAGGGAGTTGATCTGCCGGCGCAGGTCGTTGGGCTGAACCGGCTTGTGCAGGATGCGGATCTGGTCCGCCTTGGCCGCGGCCATCAGTTCGGCCCCGGTGTCGCCGGTCAGGATTATCGCGGGCACGGTGACGCCACAGGCCTCCCGCACCGCCCGCACGGCGGTGATGCCGGACCAGCCGTCGCGCAGCCGGTAGTCGGACAGGATCACGTTGGGCAGTGGGCAGCCGGGCAGCTTCGCCAGGACGGTTTCCACATCCTCGGCGGCAAGCACCTGATAGCCCCAGGTGTCCAGCATGATCTCCATCCCGGCCAGAATGATCGACTCGTCGTCGATGACGACGGCGAAACGGTCCGGTGTTGTGCTCATGTCCATTTACGATTGCAGGCCGCTGAGGTTATGACAAAGAAACAGTATTGGCACGATTTTGACGAGCGCAAGATCACAGGCTGCAATTTTCCATGGCTTGGGCTCGGGTGATTTGCCGCACCGCGCTTGCCGCACGGAGGCCAGCCCGATACCTTCCCCGTCATCCACGCCCTGATTGCCGCCCTGATTGGCTGGTCAGACATCCTCATAGCACAGCGGAACCGCTGCCGTCATGCCCACTGCCTCCACAGGCCCCACTCTGCCCGAGTTCGGCTTCACCGACATCCGCCAGGACGGCTGGATCGCGCGGAAGCTCCCGCCCCGCGTGCGCCCTTATGTCACACTGGCGCGACTCGACCGTCCCATCGGGACATGGTTGCTGCTGTTCCCCTGTTGGTGGAGCGTGGCGCTGGCCATGCCGCAGCCCTTCCGCGACTGGCCGACGCTGCTCGGGCTGATGGCGCTGTTCGGCGTCGGCGCGGTGCTGATGCGCGGCGCCGGCTGCACCGTCAACGACATCCTCGACCGCAAGTTCGACGCGATGGTGGAGCGCACCCGCTCCCGCCCGATCCCGTCGGGTCAGGTGACGGTGCGTCAGGCCCTGGCCTTCCTCGCCGCCCAGCTTCTGGTGTCGCTGCTGATCCTGGTCCAGCTGGGCACGACGGCCATCGGGCTGGGGGTGCTGTCGCTGCTGCTGGTCTTCACCTACCCGCTGATGAAGCGCATCACCTGGTGGCCGCAGGCTTTCCTGGGGCTGACCTTCAACTGGGGCGCCCTGATGGGCTGGGCCACGGTTCAGAACGACGTCGGCTGGCCGGCCTTGGCGCTCTATGTGACGGGCGTCGCCTGGACGCTGGGCTATGACACCATCTACGCCCATCAGGACAAGGAGGACGATGCCCGCATCGGCGTGAAGTCCACCGCGCTGCGCCTGGGCGACCAGAGCAAGATCTGGATTTATGGCTTCTACACCCTGACCTATGTCGGCATCGGCATCGCCGGGCGTCTGGCGGGCCTGGGCGGGCTGTTCCTGCCGGTGCTGTCGCTGGCGGCCCTGCAGCTGGCCTGGCAGGTCGCGACCTGGCGGCCGGACGATCAGGGCGATTGCCTGGACAAGTTCAAGTCCAACCGCTGGTTCGGCTGGCTGGTGCTGGCGGCAATCCTGGCGGGGAAGATTTAAGCGGGCATTGTGGGAGGGTGTCGGCTTCGATGCCCGAACCTCCGCACAAACGAAAAGGGCGGAGCCAAGCCCCGCCCTTCCTGAAAACCTGAATCTATACCGCTCAGCGTTCGCTGGTGTCGGCCAGCTGGGCGACGGCGTTGCCGGAGCCGGGCTTGCGGCCGGGAGCGACGGTGCGGTGGCTGCCGGGACCGGAAAGCTCGGCGACCGTGACCGGGGCGGACTGCGCACCGGACGGCTTGCGCGACGGCAGCACCGCGACGTCGATGCGCTGCGGCTTCTGCGGCGTCTGGGAGGCGACGGCGGTCGTGGCAAGGCTCTGCGGCTTGCGGCCGGGGACCGAGACGCTGAGGTTCTTCTGCGGGTGCAGGGAGGCTTCCATCATGCGCGGGCCGTTGGCCTTGGCACGGCCACGCGGGCTGCTGGCGAAGCCCTGGTCCATGCCGCGGTCGCCGGCATCCAGCATCCGGCCGCCGCGCGGGGCGTCGGACTCGCCTTCCGGCAGGATGAAGCCGTAGGCGGCGTAGACGCGCAGACCCATCTGGTCGGTCGGCTCGTGCCAGACGCGGACCGCGGACCAGTCGTTGTTGCGGGACACGTCGACCACCCGCATGCCGCGGCGAAGCCCGTCGCCGTCGATCCAGCTGTGATCGACCTCGATGGTGCGGCGGTCGATCACCGCGCTGACCAGCGAGACGTGGCCGCGGCGCATGTGGCCGGTGCGCTTGAAGACGAGGACGGAGCCGATGGCGGGGCGGTGTTCGCGGTCATACTGGCCGGCGGCGTGATCCCACCAGGTCCAGGCGTCGCCGCGTATGGTGAAGTCGGAGATGGAGCGGACCGTCCGAACGCAATCGCCGTCTTGTGCGGCCGCCGTCGACACGGTAAGGGGGCTCAGCGCGATCAAAGCCGCAAACGAAAGGCCGATGGCGGTTCCCCTCTGCCGCATGACTCCCCCAATCCCTCTGTTTTCCCCTGGTGGAAACGGGTAACACGGGTTCGCAGCTGTGTCTACACCGTTTGAATTATGTAACATTGATAAGCCACCGCCAGCCTTCCTCCCAACAGCGGAGCCCCTTGGGAAACCTCGTATGAACAATGCATCTCCGCCAGATTTCGTCCGCGATAACACGACGCTGACGACCACGCCGCTGTTGCCGGAAATCCAGCTTCATCTTGCCACCGAAGTCACTCCACTCTGGCAGGCGACCGAGGAGACCTTGGCCGCCACGAATTTGCCACCGCCATACTGGGCTTTCGCTTGGCCCGGGGGACAGGCTGTGGCGCGGCTGGTGCTCGACCGGCCGGAGCTGGTTGCCGGCAGGTCGGTGCTCGATTTTGCCGCAGGCACCGGGCTGGTCGGCATCGCCGCGATGAAGGCGGGGGCGGCGCGGGTGCAGTCCTGCGACATCGACCGCTTCTCGCTGGCCGCCATCGCGCTGAACGCCGAAGCCAACCGGGTGGAGGTCAAGCCGGTCAGCGCCGATCTGGTCGGCCGGCCGCTGCCGGGCATCGAGGTGGTCCTGGCCGGCGACGTCTGTTACGAGCGGCCGATGGCCGAGCGGGTCACCGCATGGCTGCGCGAGGTCGCCGCCACCGGCACGCTGGTGCTGCTGGGCGATCCCGGCCGCGCCTATTTCCCGGCGAGCGGCGTCGAGAAGCTGGCGACCTACACCGTTCCGACCTCGCTGGAGCTGGAGGACCGCGAAGCGCGCGAAACCGCAATCTGGCGCCTGTTGCCTGACGCCTAGCGATTGAGACGCGACACGGCCAGCCGCAGGTCGGCCAGGAAGGTCGGCTGCTCGACCAACTGGCCGCGCAGCAGGTAGCTGGGGTGGAAGGTCGGCACCACCTCCACCCCCTCCAGCAGGCGGCAGGGCAGCACCGTGCCGCGCAGCTGCAGGATGCCGTTCTCCCCGGTCAGCGCCCAGGTGGGGGTCCGGCCGAGCGCCACGATCACCGACGGGCGATAGTCGGCCAGGGTGGCGCGCAGATGCTCGATCTCGCCGGCGAACTCGGCCAGCAGCCGGTCCGACGTGCCGAAGGCGCCCCAGCTCTCGTCGATCTCCCGCCCCTCCTTGCGGGCACGGGCGCGCGAGGAGAAGAAGTGCCCCACCTTGTTGCCGGGCGGCTGGTAGCGGAAGACGTTGGCGACGAGACATTCCGCCCGTTCGATGCCGACGGCGGCCAGCGATTCGTCCAGCAGCTTGCCGCTGCGCCCGACGAAGGGAGTGCCCTGCCGCGCCTCCTCCGCCCCCGGCGCCTCGCCGACGATGGCAAGCCGCGGCCCGTCCACCGGCTTGGTCGGATACTGGTAGTCGGCGAAGGGCATGTCGGTGCGCAGGTCTGTCATCGGATCGGTTCCAAAAGTGCATCGCGAGAACTCAAGGCAGGGTGCCGGACTTGCCGAAGCACCGCCCGGAACCCAAGCTTCTAGGCGGTACGCTTCTAGCGCAGACCACCAGTCAAGGCCACCAACAGGGGAGAGACCGGGATGACGCCACAGGCGCCGACGACGCAGGAACTGGCAGCGAAGACCTGCGAACCCTGCCGCGGCGGGATTCCGCCGATGGACCGCACGATGGCCGAGTCCTATCTGGTGCAGGTGCCGGGCTGGGTCCTGAAGGAAGGCCCCGACCGCATCGAGCGCGACTTCCGCTTCCCCGACTTCGTCCAGGCCCAGGCCTTCGCCAATCAGGTGGGCGACCTGTGCGAGGCGGAAGGCCACCATGCGGAGATCCATTACGGCTGGGGCCACTGCTCCGTCGCCTTCTGGACCCACAAGATCAAGGGCCTGCACGAGAACGACTTCGTCATGGCGGCGAAGGTGAACGGGCTGGCCGACGCGCCCTATGTGCCGGCATCGGTGGGAACCCCGCCGCCGCCCTATGTGCAGGGCGCGTGAGAAGCACAGGTGGGGCAAGGCCTTGGCCTACCCCCACAGCTCCGCCGACGGCGGCTGCACCACCGCGCCGTCATAGACCAGCCCCGGCTCGCGGTCGCGGGCGAGCAGCAGCGGGCCGTCGAGGTCGACATAGCGCGCCCCCTGCCCCACCAGCATGGCCGGCGCCATCGCCAGCGACGTCGCCACCATGCAGCCGACCATCACCTCGAAGCCCATGGCGTGGGCGGCGGCGGTCATCGCCAGCGCCTCGGTCAGGCCGCCGGTCTTGTCCAGCTTGACGTTCACCACCCGGTAGAGCCCGCGCAGGCGCTCCAGCGACTCCAGCCCGTGGCAGGATTCGTCGGCACCGAGCGGCACCGGGCAATCGACCCCGCGCAACGCCTCGTCCTGGCCGGCGGGCAGCGGCTGCTCGATCATCTCGACGCCCAGCCCGGCGAGCACCGGGGCGAAGCGATGCAGTTGGTCCAGCGTCCAGCCCTCGTTGGCGTCGACCACCAGCCGGGCGGCGGGAGCGGCCGCGCGGACGGCGGCGACACGGTCGAGATCGCCCTCCCCCGTCAGCTTCATCTTCAGCAGCGGATGCCGTGGCGCCCGCTCCCGCGCCGCGGCGGCCATCGCGGCGGGCGCGTCGACGCTCAGCGTGTAGCAGGTGACGAGCGGCCCCGGCGGCCGGGACAACCCGGCGAGCGTCCAGGCCGGCACGCCGCTGCGCTTGGCCTCCAGGTCCCACAGCGCGCAATCCAGCGCGTTGCGGGCGGCACCCGGCGGCATCAGCCGGCCCAGCGACCGGCGGTCGAGGCCGCCGGCGACGGCATCGGCCATCGCCTCCAGCGCGGCGGCGACCCCGTCGACGCTTTCGCCATAGCGGGCGTAAGGCACGCATTCACCGCGGCCGCGGTGGGGACCGTCGGTCACCTGCGCCACCACCACCGCGGCTTCAGTCTTGGCCCCGCGCGAGATGCGGAAGGCGCCGCGGATGGGAAAACTCTCCCGGTGGACGGTCAGCTGTTGGGCGGACATGCTCTGCAACCCCGAAACGGAACAGGGCCGGGAGTGTATCCCGGCCCCGTTCCATAAGGCGACAGGCTTGACGCGCAAGGGCTGGCGGCTTCAGCGCTCCTGAACGATGACGCCGTACCAGCCCAGCCCCTTGTAGGTCTCGTAACCCGGTGTCAGGGCGTAGCCGACCAGACGGTTCTTGTCGTCGATGTAATGGCCCATGGTGCCGGCGGCGCGGCGCAGCGGCACCGTCTCGGTCAGCATGCCGCGGCCGTCGGACGACGCGATGACGCGATGGCGGGCGTCGAGCAGCAGGCACCGCGACTTCTCGCGCTCGCCGGCTTCCAGCCGCACGCCCTCGACCACCGCGGCGGCCTGCGGCTCCCAGTCGAAGAAGATGCCGAGCACGCCGATGGCATCGCTGTCCGCCTCGCCGTCGCGCCGGATGGCGGTGGCATAGGTGGCGACGACGCGGTCGTCCAGGCTGCGGTTGCGGGCGACGTCGCCGACGGTGAACTCGCCGCCGTTGCGGGTGGCCAGCGCCTGGCGGAACCACGGCTCGTCCGACACGTTGGCGCCGCGCGCACCGGGATAGCGGTCGGGCCGGCCGTTGGCGATGACGGTGCCGTTGCGGTCGGCGATCCAGAGGTCGAGATAGACGGTGTAGGATTCCAGGATCACGCCCAGCCGGCGCGAGGCATGGCGGCGCGCCTCCTCCGTCGGATCGGCGGCGCAATCGACCACCGCGCTGTCGGTCGCCCACCAGCGAACGTCGCAGGACCGCTCATACAGGTTGCGGTCGATGATCTCGATCATGTTGAGCGACAGGTCGGCCAGCCGCTTGCCGTGCATCTCCTGCACCATGGCGCTGCCGGTGGTGGTCAGGTGATCGACGCGGGCGACGATTTCCGACCGCAGCTCCTTGGTGATGCTGTTGACCTGGGTCGAGATCTCCGACACCTCGTTGGCGACGACGGCGAAGCCGCGTCCGGCGTCGCCAGCCCGTGCCGCCTCGATCAGGGCGTTCATGGCCAGCATCTTGGTGCGCCGGGTGATGTCCTCGATCAAGGACACCTTCTTCGACGCAACATCCAGCACGCCACGCGACAGCTCGAACAGATCGGTGCCCGCCATGCTCATCGTCTTGTCCCCCGTCATGACCGTCCCTGCAGTCTCCAAATCAAAAGCCGTGCCAACGGTCACCGGCGCTCCGCAAACGGCCCACCTCCCCGGATTCCGCGGCACTTGGCCGCAGCGGACAGTCCGTCACCCGTCTCATCAGGGTTAGCGTACGGTTAAGCTGCTGAAACAGCAGGCATACTGGCGTCGGGTTGCGCAACAGGTTGCAAACTTGCCATAGGCGCGGCAGTCTTGTTGCGGAGACGTAACACGAATTCGCCACGAATTCGCAACAAAAATTCTTATTCACACTGCCAGACGCCAGATCAATTCCGCATTGCAAAAAGGCCGTCCACATCCTGTGCACATTCGCCGTGCAGTCGATGCGGCGCGCGCCGATGCAACGCGCCACCCTCCTCAGGCGACGCGGTGCATCTCGTCCAGGAAAAGCTGGACTTCCCGGGTCAGGCGGTCCGCCTCCGCGGCCATCCGCCCGGATGCCGCGAACACCTCGTGCGCGGTGCTGCTGGTGCGGCCGGCGGCGTCGGTGACGTCGCGGATGTCGTCGGACACGGCACGGGTGCCGGCGGCGGCCTGCTCCATGTTCACGACGATCTCGCGCACGGCGGAGCCCTGCTGCTCGATCCCGGCACTGATGCCGGCGGCGATCCGGTTGATCGACTGGATGGTGTGGCCGATGCCGACGATGGAGGTCACCGCCTCGTCGGTGGAGGACTGGATGGCGGAGATCTGCGCGGCGATGTCGCCGGTGGCCTTGGCGGTCTGATCGGCCAGCCGTTTCACTTCCTGCGCCACCACGGCAAAGCCCTTGCCCGCCTCGCCGGCACGTGCCGCCTCGATGGTCGCGTTCAGGGCCAGCAGGTTGGTTCTGGCTGGCGATGTCGTTGATCAGGGTGACGACGTCGCCCACCGTGCGCGCCGCACCGGATAGCGTGCCGACCAGCGCGTTGGACCGCTCGGCCTCGCCGACCGCGGTCTCGGCGACGCGGGCGACATCGCCGATCTGACGGGAGATGTCGGCGATGGAGGCGGACAGCTCCTCCGTCGCGGCGGCGACGCTGCCGACATTGCTGCCGGTCTGCGCGGCGGAGGCCGCGACCGACGACGCCTTGCCGGTCGCCTGGGTCGCATCCGTCTCCATGGTCCGGGCGGAGATCTCCAGCCGGTGTGCGGTGTCGGCAACCTCGCTGCACACGCTCTGGATCTGGCCTTCGAAACGCTGGGTCACGCCGGCGAAGCCGGCAACCTTCAGCGAGATGCTCTCCGTCGCCGCATTGATGGTGCGGCTGGCGTGCAGGAAGCCGCCCTGCATGCCGCGCAGCACGATGCGGCGGAAATACTTGTGCTCCGACACCGCATGCATGGAGGCGGTCGCCTCGCGCACGAAGGCGTCGGTGCGATCGATGGCGTCGTTGGTGGCGTGCATCAGCTCGCCCAGCGCCCCGCCCTCGCGGATGCCGATCACCCGCGCCTCGAAATCGCCGGCGGCGACGGCACGGTTCACCCGCGTCAGCCGGTCGACCGCCGCGCCGGCCCGGCGCAGGAACAGCAGCGCCCCCCCCAGCGCCGCCAGACCGGCCACCGCCAGACCGGCGCGCAGAGCCAGGCCGCCCATCCCCAGCAGATCGGCAGCCAGCAGCGCCGCCAGAGCCACGCCAGCCAGCACGGCCAGCCCGCCGGCCCGCGCCAGCGACGATGGCCCGGAAGAGGACGGCTTAGAGGGAGAAGACGAATTCGTCATACCCGATCCCCTTCTCCGCCAGCAGAGCGAGGACGGCGGCGAAGCCAGCCTCCATCCCCTGCTTGCGGTCGGCATGGCTGTTCTCGATGTCCAGAAGCTGGCGGTAGAGCGGGATGACCTTGTCCAGCGCCGCCCGCTCCGGCACCCGGCGGGAGGAGTGGTAGCCGATCACCCGCCCTGCGGCGTCGAAACTGGGCGTGACATGGGCGAAGACCCAGTAATGGTCGCCGTTGCGGGCACGGTTGACCACATAGGCGAAGATCTCCTTCCCCGCCGCCAGCGTGTCCCACAGCAGCTTGAAGACGCAGCGCGGCATATCGGGATGGCGGACGATGGAATGGGGCGCCCCCATCAGGTCGGCCTCGTCATAGCCGGCGACCCGCTGGAACACCCGGTTCGCGTAGGTGATCCGCCCCTTCAGGTCGGTTTTGGAAACGATGACTTCATCCGGGTCGAAGAAGCGTTCCACCCCCGTCAGGGGGACGTCGCGTCGTGCCATGTGCCTTCCGGTCTCCCGCTTCCCAAACCCGCACGGTCCCAAGCGCCCGATTGCAGCAGGTTTCGGCGGCAGGAACGGAATATGTCCGGATCGGCATGCCGCACGATATCCCGCAATACGGGAGCCGCAACGAAATGCACTCTAATGTGACGGAAGGCGACAGGAAAGACCCTACCCATTGCGAGGCCGAAATATTTGGGTGACCATCATCCGACCGGATGATGGTCCGGTCATTCCGGCGGGTAAGGGATGGTCAGCAGCCGGTCGGCCGGCGGGTTGTCCACCGTCACCACGGTGCCGTCGGGCCAGCGCACCTCGACCTGCTCCACCTCGTGCAGTGGCCCCAGCCCGAAATGGGCGACCGGTTCGCCCTGGCACAGATAGCCGGACCCGGCGCAGACCACCCGGCGCTGGCGCCGCCCGCCGGCGGTCAGGATGACGACCGCACCACGGGCCGGAGCGCCGAAGGGGGTCAACGGCTGGACGCGCAGCCAGCCGTTGTGGGAGGCCGCCGGGCGGTAGACCGACAGCGGCTGCCCGCCCCCATCCTGGACGCCATGGCTGTTGCCATGCGCCAGAACCAGCTCCAGGCGGCCGTCGCCGTCGATGTCGGCCGCGACCGCGCCGGTGCCCAGACCTTTCGGCTCGGCGGCGTCGCCAAGCTCCAGCTCCTGCCACTGGTCGTTGCGCCAGCCGAACAGGCGGTTGGGCTCGCCATGGGCGTGGAAGAACAGCTCCTCATAGCCGTCATTGTCGAAATCGGCGGCGACGACGGTGAAGATGCGGCCGGGCATCGACAGGTCGGCGCCGGCCGATTCGACGAAGGCGCCGCCCATGCGCTGGTGGAAGAGGCGCTGCGCCCCGTCCCAGGTGCCGACGACCAGATCGAACAGCCCGTCGCCATCGACATCCAGTGCCGCGACCGCACGGCCGGACGGGCGCGAATCGGCGATGCCGCGCTCCTCGGCGATTTCCTCGAAATTGCCGTCGCCCAGGTTGCGGAACAGCTGGTTGGGGCCGCCGTCGTTGACCGTCACCACATCCATATGGTCGGACACGATGGGCAGGACCGTGACGCCGCGCGCGGCACCGATGAAGTCGAGCCCCGCCTCCTCCGCGCCATCCTCCAGCCGGCCGCGCCGGGTCAGTTCGTACAGGCGCAGGGGACCGCCATCGGTCGCCACCAGGAAGCCGTAGCGGCCATGGCCCCAGCGGTCGACCGCCGCCACCGCACCCGCAGCGGTGTGGTTGGCCGCCGCAGCATTCTCCGCCTGCGCGAACAGGTCGAGCCAATGCTTGCCGAAGCAGGCGAACAGCCGGTCGGCCATGTCCTTGGCTCCGGTGGCGCGGTCGGAATTGACGATGTACAGCTCCTCCCGCCCGTCGCCGTCGATGTCGGCGGCGGCCAGCCCCAGCGCCGGGCCGGCGGGATCGGCGAGCAGCGGGTTGGCGATGTCGACCAGCCGGCCGTCGACCCATTTCAGGACGAGGTTGGCGGAACGGTAGCCGGCCACGACAAGCTCGAAGGCGCCGTCGCCGTCGATGTCCGTGACCGCAATCCCGTTCGACGGCCGCGGCGGGTTCTCGGCGATCAGCGACGAGCAATCGAGGAACATCGGCACCCTCTTGTCCCGTGGTCGGTCCACTCCGTCGCCCATTGGTCCGCTCAAGGAAGGCTGTCCAGGACAGACCTTTGGAGCCATTGGGCTTTCGTGCGGTGTATCCCTGTTGATACCCCGTCCCCGGCCGGCCGTAAACCCGGACGGAGGAACAGGGATGGCCTATGTCCGATGCCGCATCCCGACACCGCGGCGGACGGCGTCAGGGCCGGAACGAAAAACCCCTCCGGCGCTAAGGACGCCGGAGGGGTTTGAACCGTTGGAACGACGGTTTGGCTCAGATGCGCTTCTTCGCGCCGCCATTGCCGACGGCGCCGCCAGCCGGGCGCTTGGCCGCGCCAACGTCGTTGCCGGCCGACTTCTCCGCCGTCTTGGCCGCTGCGGCGGCCTTGGCCTGCTCACGCGCCGGCAGCTCGATGTTGACCTCCAGCGTCGAGCAGTCGCCGCCGCGGTCCAGCTTCACCTCGACCTTGTTTTCGTCGATGTTGACGTATTTGGCGATGACCGCCAGCAGTTCCTGCTGGAGCATCGGCAGATAGTCGGGGCCGCTGCGCCCGGCGCGCTCGTGCGCCATGACGATCTGCAGACGCTCCTTGGCCTGGACGGCCGACGCGCGGGGTGCCGCGCGGAAGAAGTTGAAGATGCTCATGCGCTCCTCCGCAGGAGCCGGCTGAACAGGCCCTTCTTCTGGGGGGTGACGAAACGGTGCTCGATGTCCTCGCCCAGGAAGCGGCCGACCGCGTCCGAATAGGCCAGGCCGGCGTTGGAAACCTCGTCCAGGATCACCGGCATGCCGACGTTGGAGGCGCGCAGCACCGCCTGGCTTTCCGGAATGACGCCGAGCAGCGGGATCGCCAGGATCTCCAGCACGTCGTCGACCTTCAGCATCTCGCCCTTCTCGACGCGCTCCGGGTCGTAGCGGGTCAGCAGCAGCTGCTGCGTCACCGGCTCCAGCCCCTGCTCCGCCCGGCGGGAGCGCGAGTTCAGCACGCCCAGGATGCGGTCGCTGTCGCGCACCGACGAGACTTCCGGGTTGGTGACGATGATCGCATGGTCGGCGAAATAGAGCGACATCAGGGCGCCGCGCTCGATGCCGGCCGGGCTGTCGCAGAGGATGTAGTCGAAATCCTTCGACAGCTCGTTCAGCACCTTCTCCACGCCCTCGCGGGTCAGCGCGTCCTTGTCGCGCGTCTGCGAGGTCGGGAGGATGTAGAGGTTCTCGATCCGCTTGTCCTTGATCAGCGCCTGGTTCAGCTTCGCTTCGCCGTTGATGACGTTGATGAAGTCGAAGACCACCCGGCGTTCGCAACCCATCACCAGATCCAGGTTGCGCAGGCCAACGTCGAAATCGATGACGACCGTCTTGAAGCCGCGAAGCGCCAGCCCGGTTGCGAAGGCCGCGGACGAGGTCGTCTTGCCGACACCGCCCTTGCCGGAGGTCATGACGATGATCTTGCTCAACGGAGCCTCTCCCATAATCCCAAAGTTGCCGTCACCGATACCAGACACCGCCCGAAGATTGCCGCCTTCGGACAAGATTCCGTCGCCACAGTCCTCAGCCGGTCTTCAGCAGATCCATGCTGAGGACGCCGTCGCGCAGGAAAACCTGCACGGCTTTCTTATAAAAGTCACTGCCGATGTCTTCGCTGACGCGATAATTGCCTGCGACCGATAGCACCTCGGCCTCCAGGCTGTGGCAGAAGATGCGGGCGTTGGTGTCGCCGGAGAAACCGGCCAGCGCCCGGCCGCGCAGCGCGCCATAGACATGGATGTTGCCGTCGGCCAGCAGCTCCGCTCCCGGAGAGACGGAGCTGGTGACGATCAGGTCGGTCTTCTCGGCATAGACCCGCATGCCGGAACGCACCGGCTCCGTCACCACCAGGGTCGGACGGTGGACCACCTCGATCAGCACCTGCGGTGCCGCGATCGGGGCCTGCTGGTCCGGCTGGCGCGGATCGGGGGCCTTCACCACCTCTTCCAGCTTGGCGGCGCGGCCCGACGGCATCGGCGTCAGCCCGACGGCCATCGCCGCCTCGCGCACCGGTTGCGGCCCGCCCTGGAAGCCGACCGGCAGCAGATGCAGCGCCTGCACCTGCGCCACGAAGGCGCCCAGATCGAAGACGACGGACTCCGGCAGGTCGTCGAAATCCAGGACGACCGGCGCGTTGTGGAAGAAATTGGGCGCTTGGCGCACCTTGACGTTCAGCTGGGTGAAGAAATTCGGCGATGTCGGGGCGAAAACCTTCAGCACCATCATGGTGAAGGAGTTGCCACGCAACTGGAACGGCACATCCCGTTCGGCGACCTGACTGGCGCTGCTCACCGTAGCCTTCCCGTTCGTTCCTGCCGTCCCGTGCCGTGCATCCGGTTCGCCGCATCCGGCCAACCCGAGTACCCGGTCCCAACCCAGAACCACTGTCGCGCAGCCCCGGCATCGAGCCAGCCAATCAGCGCCTTCTAGCCGTCCACACCGGTCGGATTCAAGAGATTCCCCGCCGTCAGGGGTGACAATCCGAAGCCATGCCGCAGCCTGCCCTTCGGCAAACGCCCGCCGTCTCCGGCCATCGACGGCCACGACGTCCGGAGACGTCAGGCACGACGACCTGAGATCGCAGCCCTCCCGCGAGCGAGACAGGCCAGGGTTGCAACATGCCTTTCGATTTCCCCCGTGGTCGACCATAGTAATGAAAGCCCGCGGCAGCGGCAAAGCCTTTCGGCCGCCTCAGTCGGAAGGCTAAGCCACCGGCCCGGCCGGCTCGGCGGAAAGGGTTACCAAGCCCGCTCTGGCGGCTTTCCTGCGGCACCCACACCACATCTGGTATGAATATTTTGCGTCGGCCGCAATTTTGCCTGACGCGCCGCGTTATGACCGGTACAGTCAGGTTGCGTGGCTTCCAACGACGACGAGGTTCTTTTGCACCTTGCTTCGCCTCCAGAGCACCTCCCCCGTCGGCCCGGACCCGCATGTCAGGTTCCGGCATGTTGTGATCCGGCAGGGGGCCCGGCGGCAGCCCCCGGCGAAGCACTCATCAGCACCCAGCCATGCGACCGGTCGAGCCTCCCCCTGCGGGAGGCTTTTTTGTGCCCAGACGTCTTGCTTGCGGAAATCGGCTCCACCCCCACCATTCGAGGAGATGCGACATGGCCAAGCGTTCGAGCAAAGGCATCGCTGCGGCGGGCGACTCCACCGTTCACCCGCTCTTCCCCGGTATGAACGCCCCCGCCGCCTTCGGCTGGGACCCGCTCGGTGGGAGCGAGGATCGCCGCGACCAGAGCTATCTCCGCAAGGTGAAGCCGCAGAACCCCAACCAGCAGCTTCTGATGGACGCCATCAAGACGCACAATCTGGTTGTGGCGCTGGGACCGGCGGGGACCGGCAAGACCTATATCGCCATCTCGTCGGCGGTGGAGGCCCTGGAATCGGGCAGCGTCGACCGCATCGTCCTGTCCCGCCCGGCCATCGAGGCGGGTGAGAGCATCGGCTACCTGCCGGGCGACATGCACGAGAAGATGGCGCCCTTCCTGCGCCCGCTCTACGACGCTCTGACCGACCGGCTGGGCTCCAAGCGGCTGCGCACCATGATGGCCGACGGCACCATCGAGATCGCCCCGGTCGGCTTCATGCGCGGCCGCACCCTGAACAACGCCTTCGTGGTGATCGACGAGGCGCAGAACTGCACCTACGCCCAGATCAAGATGCTGCTGACCCGGCTGGGCTGGCATTCCACCATGGTTGTGACCGGCGACCCCGACCAGACCGACCTGCTGGACAACCTGTCCGGGCTGGCCGACATCGCCCGCCGGCTGGAGGCGGTGGAGGGCATCGCCGTCGCCCGGCTGACCGAAAAGGACATCGTCCGCCATCCGCTGGTCGCCAGCATGCTGACCGTGCTCTGATCAGGAAAAATTCACCGGCAGGTTGCGCGGGAGGGGCGTTCGCCGCGTCTCCCGCGGACCGCGGCGTTTCGGTTCGTCGGACACACCCTGCTATGGTTGCAATTATGACATTTCGTTGAACAGACCGTAGGATACACGAACAATAGGCCTTGACCTTCGGCGGCGGCGCGGCAAAAGTCCCGAAAAATTTGGGGATATCGCCGTTTCGTTGCCGGAAGGGACCGCAGCCGTGACCGTTGCCTTGTTCGAACGCATCAGCATCAAGGGCAAGATCGCCCTGATCCTGGCCGCAGCCGGCCTTGGGCTGGCCCTGGTCGCCGCGGTCAGCCTGATGAGCCTGCGGGCCGAGATGATGGCCGACCGCCAGGACAAGACCCGCAACGTCGTCGAGGTCGCCCACAGCCTGATCGCCCATTTCGAGGCGCAGGAGCGCGCAGGATCCCTGCCCCGCGCCCAGGCCGAGGCGCAGGCCAAGGCGGCGCTGAAGTCCCTGCGGCACGATGGCGGGGAGTATTTCTTCATCACCGACCTCGCCCCGCGCATGATCATGCACCCGATCAAGCCGGAGCTGGACGGCACCGACGTATCGCGCAACGCCGATCCCAACGGCAAGCTGCTGTTCCAGGAGTTCGTCCGGGTGGTGAAGGCCGACGGCGCCGGATTCGTCGACTATCTCTGGCCGAAGCCGGGGTCGGCGCAGCCGGTGGCGAAGCTGTCCTATGTCAAGGGCTTCGCCCCCTGGGGCTGGCTGATCGGCTCCGGCATCTACATCGACGACGTCGACGTTGCCTTCCGCGAGGCCGCGCTGCGGCTGGCCGGAACCGGGCTGCTGATCGGGCTGGCCGCCGTGCTGCTGGCCCTGCTGGTCAGCCGGGCCATCGTCCGGCCGCTGGACGGGTTGGGGCGCGTCATGCAGGATCTGGCCGGCGGCGACAGCGCGGTCGCGGTTCCCGGGCTGGGCCGCGGCGACGAGATCGGCGCAATGGCCCGCACCGTCGAGATCTTCCGCGTCCAGCAGATCGACCTCGCCCGTCACTGGGACCGGCAGAAGATCGAGCACCGGGTCACCGAGCAGCGCGCCGGCGCCCTGAAACGGCTGACCGACCGCTTCGACGCCACCATCGCCGAGACGATCCGCACCGTCGGCGCCGCCGTCGCCACGCTGGAAACCACCGCCCGCGCCCTGTCCGCCACCGCCGACCGCAACCGGCGCGAGGCGACCTCCGTCGCCAGCGCCTCGCAGCAGGCCTCCAGCAGCGTGCAGACCGTCGCCTCGGCGGCCGAGCAGCTGACCGGCTCGATCGCGGTGATCGGCGAGCAGGTGGTGACCTCCTCGACCATCTCCACCCAGGCGGTGGAGGCGTCGCACCGGGCGGGCGAGCGGATCGACGGGCTGGGCCAGGCCGCCCAGAAGATCGGCGAGGTGGCCGACCTCATCGCCGGGATCGCCGGGCAGACCAACCTGTTGGCGCTGAACGCCACCATCGAAGCTGCCCGCGCCGGCGAGTTGGGCAAGGGATTCGCCGTGGTGGCGGGCGAGGTGAAGACCCTGGCCAACCAGACCGCCAAGGCCACCGAGGAGATCGCCCGCCACATCGCCGACGTGCAGGAGGCCACGCGCGCCGCGGTGACGGCGATCCGCGAGATCGGCTCCATCGTCGCCCGCAGCGACGAGATCGGCACCTCCATCGCCGCCGCCGTCCAGCAGCAGGGCGCGGCCACCGGCGAGATCGCCCGCAGCGCCGGCGAGGCGGCGGAGGGCACCCGCCAGGTCTCCACCAGCATCGACGCCGTGTCCGACGCCGCCCGCGAGACCGAACGGTCGGCCGACGCCCTGCTCGATGCCGCGGGCGGGCTGTCGCGGCAGGCGCAGGGGCTGCGCGGCATGGTCGATTCCTTCCTGGTCAATGTCGGGGCGATCAACGCCGCCCCGCTCGCCGATCTGCACACCGCGCCGGCCGGCGGAAATCCGGCCGTCAACTCGGAACGGTCCGCCATCTTCATGCCCTGGACCGATGCCCTTGCAGTGGGCGAGGAGGGCATCGACACCGACCATATGATCCTGATCGCTTTGATGAACGAGGCGGCATCGCTGGCCGGGCAGGCCGGTCGGAGCGGCGGCGACCGCCGGGCGTCGGCCCGAGCGCTGGGCGAGGCCATCGGCCGGCTGCTCGCCTACACCGCCCTGCATTTCGAGCAGGAGGAGCGGCTGATGGACCGGTGCGGCTACCCCGATGCCAGGGCCCACAAGGCGCAGCACGAGGCGCTGCGTGCCCGCACCGATGGCCTGCGCCGCCGGCTGGACGCCGGCGACTCCGTGGCGGACGAGCTGCTGGCGCTGGTGCGCGAATGGCTGTTCGAGCACATCCAGCGCGCCGACAAGCGCATCGGCGAGCATCTGGCGGCTCAGGGCGAAACTGTCGCGGCCCGTGCGGCCTGACCGGCACGGGCGTTGCGCGACGATGTGACCTCACCTCTTGACCTCACCTCTTGACCTGGGCGGCGGGCAGCCCCATTCCTGACGGACCATGAAGACACGTCTCCTGCGCATCGCCGCCGCCTCCGTCCTCGCCATCGCCGTGTCCGCCGGGATCGCCTGGTGGCAGGTGCGCAGCGCCACGACCACGGTGGAAAGCGGCACGAAGTCCGCCGTTCCCATCGGCGGTCCCTTCACCCTGACCGACCATCAGGGCAAGACGGTCACCGACGCCGACTTCCGCGGCAAGTATATGCTGATCTATTTCGGCTATACCTATTGTCCCGACGTCTGCCCGACCGAACTGGGGGTGATGACCCAGGCGCTCGACCAGCTGGGGCCGAAAGCGGAGCAGGTCCGGCCGGTTTTCATCACAATCGACCCGGACCGCGACACTGTGGCGCACATGAAGGACTATGTGGCGCTGTTCCACCCGCGGATGGTCGGGCTGACCGGCACGCCGGAGCAGGTGCGGGACGCCGCGCGCGCCTACCGCGTCTATTATGCCAAGGCACCGCAAAAGGACGGAAAAGCGGACGAGTACCTGATGGATCACTCCAGCTTTATTTACCTGATGGGCCCGGACGGCAAATTCGTCGGGGTGTATCCGGGCGGCACCGGCGCCGACAGGATCGTGCAGGATTTGTCGGGGCGCATCGCGGGCTGATGGGGGGCGGACCGGCCGCGGACCGGGTGAAAAGCGGCGAAAAAACCCTGAAAAGCGGTCATACCACCGGGTTTTTTCGCATGCTGGAGCGGGACAACGCGCCGCAGCGCGGCAAAAACGATGACTTTTCCGCTCTTTTCTATTCTTTTCAATGACTTACACCACAGGTTTTGCGACTTGACAGGGTAACGCCCCGCCCGTATGGTCTCGCCGCTTTCGCATGGCTGCGAGCCAAGCGTGATTGAGAGGCGGAATGACCGACAAATCGCCCCCCGATCCCTTGGATGACCTCGAAGCCCGGTTGCGGAAGGCGCGTGAGGGACAGCGCGGCTGGTCGGGCGGACCCGGTAGTAAATACCACCGTCCGCCGCAGGGCGCTCTCGGCACCGCCTGGCGCATCGGGACGGAGTTGGTTGCCGCCATGATCGTCGGCGTCGGCGGCGGGCTTCTGCTCGATCGCTGGCTCGGCACCGCGCCCTGGGGACTGATCGTCATGTTCTTCCTGGGGGCTGCGGCGGGAGTGCTGAACGTCTACCGGGCCGTCACCGGCTTCGGCATCGCCGCCGGCTACCGCCGGCCCCCTGGGGACGACAACGAGCGCCAAGACGGCGACGCACACTGAGCGAGGACGACCTTGGATCCGCTGCACCAGTTCCAAATCAACCCGTTGTTCCAGATCGTGCTCGGCGGCTACGACGTGTCCTTCACGAACTCGGCCTTCTTCATGGTCGTGGCCGTGGCGGCGATCTACGCCCTGCTGGTCATGGGCGTGGCGAACAAGTCGATGGTTCCGGGCCGCCTGCAGTCGCTGGCCGAGATGTTCTACGAGTTCGTCGCGAACCTGGTGCGCGACAACGCCGGCCACGACGCCAAGCCCTATTTCCCGTTCGTGTTCTCGATCTTCATGTTCGTGCTGATCGGCAACATGATCGGCATGATCCCGTACACCTTCACCTTCACCAGCCACATCATCGTGACCTTCGCGCTGGCGGCGACGGTGTTCGTGTTCGTGACCATCCTGGCCCTGCTGAAGCACGGCCTGCACTTCTTCTCCTTCTTCATGCCGCATGGCGCTCCGATCGCGCTCGCCCCGATCCTCATCCCGATCGAGGTGATCTCCTACGTGATGCGCCCCGTCAGCCTCTCGATCCGACTGTTCGCCAACATGATGGCCGGTCACACGATGCTGAAGGTCTTTGCCGGCTTCACGGTTATGATGATCAGCGGTCTCGGCGCGCTGGGTTTCGTCACCGGCCTCATCCCGCTGGCGATCAACGTCGCCCTGACCGGTTTCGAGTTCCTGGTGGCTTTCCTGCAAGCCTACGTCTTCTCGATCCTGACCTGCCTGTACATCCGCGACGCCCTGGAACTGCACTAAGCAGCGCCTGACAGTCGTCGGACCTGAGTCCACCAACAGTTCCAACAAGTTCACCCTTACCTAGAGGAAGAGAGTACTATGGATCCTCAAGCCGCCAAGTTCATCGGTGCCGGTCTTGCCGTTATCGCCCTCGCCGGTGTCGGCCTGGGTATCGGCAACATCTTCTCGACGCTGATCGGCTCGATCGCCCGCAACCCGGCCGTCCAGCCGAAGGTCTTCCCGATCGGCATTCTGGGCTTCGCGCTGACGGAAGCCGTCGCGCTGTTCGCCCTGCTGATCGCCTTCCTGATCCTGTTCGCCTAAGGCCAGAGCGGCTTTCAAAAAAACAGCTCTGACGCGGCGCCGGGCTTCTTCATCGAAGTTTCGGCGCCGCTCCTTTGCCTAGGGGGACCGATCATGCCGAACCTGTTGGCCAAAGGCCGGCTGGCCCGCTGGTCGGGCGTGGCGGGCGCTTCGCTCGCTACCCTCACCACGATGGCCGGCACCGTCCTGGCGGCCGCGGCGGAGCACGCTCCGAACGCGGCGCACGGCGGCGAGCACGCTTCCGGCGGCCTGCCGCAGCTCAATCCCGCCAATTTCCCGACCCAGATCTTCTGGCTGGCTCTGACCTTCGGCGTTCTCTACTACCTCATGTCCAAGAAGGCGCTCCCGCGCGTGGCCGAGGTTCTGGAAGCGCGTCAGGAGCGCATCTCGCGCGATCTGGCGAAGGCCGCCCAGCTGAAGGAAGAGGCCGAGGCCATCCTGGCCCAGGTCGAGAAGTCCCTCGCCGGCGCCCGCGCCGAGGCCCAGGGCGTCATCGCCCAGGCCGCCGCCGGGATCGAGGCGAACAACCAGGCCCGTCAGGCCCAGTTGAACGCCGACATCGCCGAACGCCTGCGCACCGCCGAGGCCTCCATCGCCGCGGCGAAGGAACAGGCCCTGGCCAACATCCGCGCCGAGTTCGACCGGCATCGTCCGCGACATCACCGGCCGTCTGGCCGGCGTCGACGTCGATCAGGCCCAGGCGGACGCCGCCGTCGCGGCCGTGCTTGAGGAGCGCCGGGGATGAACGCACCTGAATTTTGGGTCTTCGTCGCCTTCGTCATCTTCGTGGCCCTGGTCTGGAAGAAGGCGTCCGCCGCCATTGGCACCGCGCTGGACGGCCGCGCCGAGCGCATCCGTTCCGAACTGGACGAGGCCGAGCGTCTCCACAAGGACGCCCAAGCCCTGCTGAACGGCTACCAGAGCCGTCTGGCCGACGCCAAGAAGGAAGCGGAGGCCGTTCTGGCCCACGCCCGTGAGGAAGCCGCCCGTCTGCAGTCCCAGGCCGGTTCCGACCTGGAGGCGTCGCTGAAGCGTCGCGAGGCCCAGGCCATGGACCGCATCGCCCAGGCGGAAGCCGCGGCGCTGGCCGAGGTCCGCAACCTGACGGTCGACGTCGCCATCGGCGCCAGCAAGCGCGTCCTGGCCGGCGGCCTGTCCCCGGCCCAGGCCGACAAGCTGATCGAGCAGTCGATCGGCGAGTTGCCGAAGCACCTGCACTGATCGGTAAGCCTGCCCAGTTCCATCGCAACGATTGTTGCGGCGCGAGCAACGGACTTTGGAAAAACCCCGGCCTTGGCGCCGGGGTTTTTCTTTGGTCGAATGGAACGGTTCCGCCCTTCGCCAACGCCCTCTCCCATCGCCCGGCCGGAGTTCCGTTCACCGATGTCCGACACCGCCCCCTTCCCCTCCGTCTTCGTGTCCCACGGCGCGCCCACGCTGATCCTTGAGACCAGCGCCGGCCGCGACTTCCTCGCCGGGCTGGGCCGCAAGCTCGGCCGGCCGAGCGCCATCCTGGCGGTGTCGGCCCACTGGACCACCCGGGTTCCGGCGGTCAGCGGGGCGACGGCGCCGGAGACCATCCACGATTTCTACGGCTTCCCGGACGAGCTTTACCGCATGCGCTACGCCGCTCCCGGCGCTCCGGCGCTGGCCGGCCGGGTGGCGGGGATGACCGGGGCCGCGGTCGACCCGTCGCAGGGGCTCGACCATGGTGCCTGGGTGCCGCTGATGCTGATGTATCCGGAGGCCGACATCCCTGTGGCTCAGCTGTCGGTGATGCCCTACCGCAGCGCCGCCGACCACATCGCGCTCGGCCGCCTGCTGGAGCCGCTGCGGCGTGACGGCGTCCTGATCCTCGCCAGCGGCGGTGCGGTGCACAATCTGCGGGAATTCCGCTTCGGCGGCACCGGTGCCGCCCCCTGGGCCACCGGCTTCGCCGGCTGGCTGGACCGGACGCTCGAGGCCGGCGACGCCGATGCCGTTGGCAATTGGCTGGACGCCAGCCCCGACGCCCGCCGCGCCCACCCGACCGACGAGCATTTCCTGCCGCTGCCGGTGGCCCTGGGCGCCGCCGGGCCGCGGCCGAAGACCGAACGGCTGCATACCGGCTTCGAACATGGCAGCCTGGGCATGCACGCCTACGCCTTCACCGGCGGGGAAGCCGACGCCTAAGCCGACGCAGAGGCCGATGCCGCCTGACCTTTGGCGGTACTCCGTCGCACACTTGTCTGTTTGCCTGGGGGGATAGCCAAGCTACAATCCGCGCGCGTGGCGACCGGCCCGCTCAATCATCGTCTCAATGGTTGTGGCCGGTCGGATGCGGAAATCGTCAGGCACAGCGCGAGCGGGAGTCGGTGTGAAGCGGAACGGCATTCTGTCCCGGAGCGGCCGCCGGACCCGATTCCTCGACATGACCGTGTCGGCGCGGGTGGGCGCTGGCTTCGGCATCGCCCTCGGGCTGGTGGTCCTGCTGGCCCTGGTTGGGCTCGGCTGGTTCTACGCGGTGTCGCGCGACATCGGTGCCTTTTCCGGCCGTGCCGACCTGTCGCAGGTGGCGGCCGACGCCGACGTCAGCCTGCGCGACTTGGAAGTCGCGGTGCGCGACCATCTGACTTACGGCGACGACCAGAAGTCTTCTCGACGCCTCCTGGCGGCACGACACGCTGCGCGACCGGCTCGACGCCCTGTCCAAGACCGTGGTCGAAACCGCGGACCGCCAGGGCATCGACAAGGCCCGCGCCGCGCTGGAGGATTACTGGGCGGCGGTGCAGAAGCTGATTGCGCTGCGCAGCGACCGCAACGGCCAGATGACCGGCGTTCTGGAACCGCTGGTCGCGGAAACCCGCCGCAAGCTGGACCAGCTCAAGAATGCCGGCGGCGTCGATTCGACCGCTCTCGCCAGCGATGCCGCCATCGCCACCCTGCTGATGCAGGAGCATCTGACCCGCTACGTCGACCGCCGCGATCCGCAGGATGCGGAGGCGATGCGGACCCAGCTTACCGCCGCCCGCGACCGGCTGGCGGAGATGAACCGCTACCTCTGGGTTCCCGGCACCAAGCAGTCGATCGACGAGGTCACCGCCCTGCTGGCGAAGGCGGGCGGCGTGCTGTCCGCCATCGAAGGCTCGGTGGTTGAAGAGGACAATCTTCGCGCCGAGGCGATGGCCGCCAACGCCGCCGGCATCGCCGCCAATCTGGGCGAGATCCGCCGCCGGGCGGAGGCCGGCACCCAGGCGCTGCGCGGATCGCTGACCAGCGGCCTGTCGGGCTACACCAGCGTCGCGCTGTGGATCGGCGGGCTGGTCCTGCTGGCCGGCATCGCCGCGCTGTGGCTGGTCCAGCGCAGCGTCGCCGGTCCGGTGAGGACGATGGCGACGGCGGTGACGGCGCTGGCCGCCGGCCGCACCGACCTGACGCTGCCGGCGCTGACCGGGCAGGACGAGATCGCCACCATGGCCCGCGCGGTGGAAGCCCTGCGCGGCACCGCCGAGGACACCGAGCGCGAGCGCCGCGAGGCGGAGATCGAGCACACCCGCCTGCTACGCGAAAAGGCGATGGCCGATGCCGCCAGCCGGGCCAAGAGCAATTTCCTCGTCAACATGGGCCATGAGCTGCACGGTCCGCTGACCGAGATCGTCAATGCCAGCCAAGCGCTGATGACCGACCTGCACCGGCTGGGTGTCGACGAGCTGGCGACCGACGTCGAGCACATCCAGTGGACCGGCGAGCAGCTGACCGGTTTGGTCGACGCCATCCTCGACTATGCCAAGGTCGAAGCCGGGGCGATGGATGTCTGCCTGCAGGATTTCGACGTCAACCGGCTGCTGACCGAGGCGCGCGAGCGGTCGATGCCGGCCGCCGACCTCTACGGCAATGCACTGGACCTGTCGGCGCCAGCCGCGCTCGGCCAGATGCATTCGGATTTCACCAAGGTGCGGCAGACCCTGCTGAACCTGCTGGACAACGCCTGCAAGTTCACCCAGGACGGCACCGTCACCCTGTCGGCCGAGCGGATGGAGCGCGACGGCGCCCGCTGGTACCGCTTCACCGTCGCCGACACCGGCCGCGGTTTCGCGACCGCGCAGACCGGCAGGCTGTTCCAACCCTTCGTCCAGGGCGCCGGCAATGGAGCAGTGGCGACCCGCGGCCAGGGCAAGCCGCGCGGCGCCGGGCTGGGACTGACGCTGGTCGGACACTACACCGCCATGCTGGGCGGCGACATCGAGGTGGCGAGCGAGCCCGGGCAGGGCACCCGCATCGCCATCGCCCTGCCCGCCGTCTATGAACCGCCGGCCGAGGAGCGCCCGCTCCAGGTCGAGGCGGTCGGCAATGCCAAGCCGCTGCTGCGGGTCGCGGCACTCAAGCCGGCCGGGCATCTGGCCACCAGCACCTCGATGACGCAGATCGGCCCATAAGGCCGAAGGATCGGAGCAACTGGTCAGATACGCGGGCGCGCCGTGTCCTCGGGCGCGTCGTTGTCGTCGATGGGCTGGCCGTATTTCATCCGCCGCATCTTCTCCGCCACCCGCGCGATCTCGTCGGGCGGCAGGATCACCGGCTCGCCGAACTGCTGGGCGTACAGATACTGGCGGGCCAGCGTCTCGACCTCGACCGCGAGCGCCAGGGCTCCCGCCACGCTGTTTCCCAGCACGATCATGCCGTGATTGGCCAGCAGGCAGGCAAGCCGCCCCTCCAGCGCCGCCAGGGCATGATCCGACAGCTCCTGCGTGCCGAAGGTGGCGTAAGGGGCGCAGCGGATCGAATCGCCGCCGGCCAGCGCCACCATGTAATGGAAGGACGGGATGCTGCGGCCATGCACCGCAAGCGCGGTGGCGAAGGCCGGATGGGCGTGGAGGACGACCGTCACGTCCGGCCGCGCCCGCAGGATGTCGCGGTGGATGCGCCACTCCGACGAGGGCCGGCGGCCGCCGAGGTAAGTGCCGTCGAAGCCCATCTCGACGACGTCGGCCGGAGTCATCGTCTCATAGGGCATGCTGGTCGGCGTGACCAGGAAGCCACCGTCGATCCGGTGCGACAGGTTGCCCGACATGCCCTGGTTGATGCCCAGCCGGTTCATGGCGAGGCAGCCGTCGATGACGGCCTGACGGTGGGAAAGGTTGCTGGTCATGGCGGGCGCATCCGGAATGGCGGGAGCGCCCAAGGGGCCATGGAGTGCAGGCAGGGTCAAGGGGGAGCGGAGGGACAGGTCGGACGCATCCCCCCGCCCCTGCCCTACTCCGCCGGCGTCCCGTGGCGATGGGCGTGGCGCACCTTCTCGCCGGTCACGTCCTCGACCCACAGGGAATGGTGCTCCCGCGCCCATTGCAGTTCGACCTGCCCGTCGCCCATGGCGTCGAAGGCGCCTTCCATGCCGATGGAGCCGATGTAGATGTGCGCCAGGATGATGGCGATCATGATCACGGCAATCGCGGCATGGGCCAGTTGGTAGAGCTGCATCTCCTCCAGCGTAGCGAAGCTGAAGGGGAAGATCAGCTGCACGCCGGTGAAGCCCAGCGCCGCACCGCCGACCACGGTGGACCAGAAGATGACCTTCTGGCCGCCGTTGAACTTGTGCGCCGGCGGGTGGACGCCCTTGGAGAACAGGCCGCCCGCCTTCAGGAACCAAGTCAGGTCATGGCGCGACGGGATGTTGTGGTGCGCCCACATCACGAAGATCAGCGCCACCCCCAGGATGAAGGCGAATCCTAAGAAATTGTGCGCCAGCTTGCCGTAATGGCTGAGCGCCGCGAAGGGCTCCGGCCCGATCAGCGGCAGCAGCGTGTGCCGACCGTACAGCAGGTTCAGCCCGGAAATCGCGAGCACAACGAAGCTGCCGGCGGTCATCCAATGCACGCCGCGCTCGAAGGCGTTGAAGCGCTGGATGGTGCGGCCGGTCTTCTCGCCGTCGATGCGGATGCGGCCGCGGACCAGGAAGAACAGAGCCAGCAGGGCCAGGATGCCGCCAAGCACCCAGGACCCATACTGGCTGAGCGGACCATTGCGCACCGCGCGCCACGCCTCGCCCTCCGACTGGATCAGCACGCCGGCCTGCTTGTTGGGAATGGAGACGCTGCCCTGCTCGCCCAGGCGGATGGCGTGCCAGCTGTCGCCGCGGCTCTGGCCCGGGATCTGGGTCGGCACCATCGGCCCGTCGCGGTCGACCTGCTGCTCCGCCGCCGGTCCGCCGATGCGGACGCTGGACTGGGCGGCGGCCGGCAGTGCGAGACCGCCGGCAAGACCGACCCCGAGCAGCAGAGCGGCGACAGCCGTCTTCATGCGATGACCTTCCATCGGACGCTCCCTATCGCACACCCTGAAAGGCGGTGCGCTGTTGCAGCGCCCGCACCTGTTCGGCGGTCAGCGGCGTGTCGGCCGCGCCCTGATAGACGCCCTTGTCCAGATGGACCGGGCGCGGCGCTCCGTCCTCCCGGCAGCCGGCCAGCAGGACGACGGCGCCGAACGCCAGCACAGCGGCCCGGATGACGGTCACCGTCACAGCCCCTGCTTCTGCACAGGCAGGCCGCCAGTCGGACCGCCGGTGCCCTGGAACAGCGAACCGCCGGGCTGGCCGCGCTCCTGACCCGACTTGGTCTGGTAGGCGGCGCTCCAGCCCCAGGCGCCGGAACCGAAGCCGCGGGCGGCGACACGCTCGCGGTAGATGTCCGACACCTTGTCGGCATCGCCGGCCAGCAGCGCCTTGGTCGAGCACATCTCGGCGCAGAGCGGCAGCTTGCCCTCGGCCAAACGGTTGCGGCCGTACTTCTTGAACTCGGCCTCCGAATTGTCCGGCTCGGGACCGCCGGAGCAGAAGGTGCACTTGTCCATCTTGCCGCGGGTGCCGAAGTTGCCGGCCTGCGGGTACTGAGGCGCGCCGAACGGGCAGGCGTAGAAGCAATAGCCGCAGCCGATGCACAGATCCTTGTTGTGCAGGACCACGCCTTCGTCGGTCTGATAGAAGCAGTCGACCGGGCAGACCGCCTTGCAGGGCGCGTCGGAGCAATGCATGCAGGCGACCGAGATCGTCCGCTCCCCCGGCTTGCCGTCGTTGATGGTCACGACACGGCGGCGGTTGATGCCCCAGGGAATCTCGTGCTCGTTCTTGCAGGCGGTGACGCAGGCGTTGCACTCGATGCAGCGCTCGGCGTCGCACAGGAATTTCATCCGGGCCATGGTTCAAACTCCTGCGCGTCAGGCCGCCTGGATGCGGCAAAGGGTGGTCTTGGTTTCCTGCATCTGCGTCACCGAATCGTAGCCGTAGGTGGTCGCTGTGTTGGCGGCCTCGCCCAGCACGATCGGGTCGGCACCGGCCGGGTATTTGGAGCGCAGGTCCTGCCCCTGATACACGCCGCCGAAATGGAAGGGCATGAAGGCGACGCCGCGGCCGACACGCTCGGTCACCATCGCCTTGACCTTCACCTTGCCCTTTTCCGGGCCTTCGACCCAGACCAGCTGGCCGTCCTTGACGCCGGCATTGTTGGCGTCGAACGGGTTGATCTCGACGAACATGTCCTGCTGCAGCTCGGCCAGCCAGGGGTTGGAGCGTGTCTCGTCGCCGCCGCCCTCATACTCGACCAGACGGCCGGAGGTGAGGATGATCGGGTATTCCTTCGACACGTCGCGGTCCTGGATGGACTTGTAGAGCGTCGGGACGCGCCAGGACTTGGTGTCCTTGTAGGTCGGATAGCTGGCGACCAGATCGCGGCGCGGGGTGTAGAGCGGCTCGCGGTGGATCGGAACCGGGTCCGGGAAGTTCCAGGCGACGCAGCGGGCCTTGGCGTTGCCCGGCGGGTTCAGCCCGTGCTTGATCGCCACGCGCTGGATGCCGCCGGACAGGTCGGTGGTCCAGGACACCGCACCGATCTTGTCGCCGCCGATCTTCTGGATGACCGCCAGTTCCTCCGGCGTCAGGTCCGCGTCGAAGCCCAGCTTCTGGAGCATCGCCATGGTGACTTCCGGATAGCCGTCCTTGATCTCCGACCCTTCCGGATAGGAGCCCTCGGCCAGCAGCGTCACGCCGTTGCGCTCGACGCCGAAGCGGGCGCGGAAGGCGCCGCCGCCCTCTGCCACCGGCAGCGAGGTGTCATAGAGGTTGGCGGAGCCCGGATGCTTCATCTCCGGCGTGCCCCAGCACGGCCAGGGCAGGCCGAAATAATCGCCGTCGCACGGGCCGCCGACGGCGCGCAGCGTCGTCTTGTCGAAGGTGCCCTGATGCTGCATGTGCAGCTTGAGGCGCTCCGGCGACTGGCCGGTGTAGCCGACCGACCACATGCCGCGGTTCCATTCGCGGGTGATGTCCTCGACCGACGGCTCGTTGCCGTTGACCTTCACATTCTTGACCAGATCCGCCGCGAAGCCGAACTTCTTGGCGAAGAGATACATGATCTCGTGGTCGGTCTTCGATTCGAACAGCGGCTCCATGATCTTGTCGCGCCACTGGACCGAGCGGTTCGACGCGGTGGCGGAGCCGGAGGTCTCGAACTGGGTCGCCGCCGGCAGCAGGTAGAAGTTGTCCTTGCGGTCGGGCAGCACCGCCGTCATCGTCGGGTAGGGATCGACGACGACCAGCAGCTCCAGCTTCTCCATCGCCTTCTTCATGTCGGGCAGACGGACCTGGCTGTTCGGCGCATGGCCCCAGAAGACCATTCCCTTGACCGGGTTCGGCTGGTCCAGATTCTCCTTGGCCTCCAGCACGCCGTCGAACCAGCGCGACACCGGGATGCCGGTGCTCTCCATCAGCGCCTTGGAGCCGAAGCGCTTCAGGATGCTGTCGTACGGAAGATCCCAGACGCGCGCCCAGTGGCGCCACGCGCCCTCGGCCAGGCCGTAATAGCCGGGCAGGCTGTCCGAGGTGACGCCGAAGTCGGTCGCACCCTGGACGTTGTCGTGGCCGCGGAAGATGTTGGTGCCGCCCCCCGACACGCCGACATTGCCCAGCGCCAGCTGAAGCACGCAATAGGCGCGGGTGTTGTTGTTGCCGATGTGGTGCTGGGTGCCGCCCATGCACCAGACCAGCGTGCCCGGACGGTTGGAGGCCAGCGTGCGGGCGACGCGGTGCAGCTGCGAACCCGGAACGCCGGTGACGCGCTCCACCTCTTCCGGAGTCCATTTGGCGACCTCGGCGCGGATGTCGTCGAAGCCGTAGACGCGCTTGGCGATGTAGTCCTTGTCCTCCCAGCCGTTCTGGAGGACGTGCCAGAGGATGCCCCAGACCAGCGCCACGTCGGTGCCGGGACGGAAGCGGATATATTCGTTGGCGTGGGCGGCGGTGCGGGTGAAGCGCGGATCGGCGACGATCAGCGGGGCGGCGTTCTGCTCCTTCGCCTTCAGCACATGCATCATGGCGACGGGGTGCGCCTCGGCGGCATTCGAGCCGATGAAGAACAGCGCCTTCGACTTCTGGATGTCGTTGTAGCTGTTCGTCATGGCGCCGTAGCCCCAGACGTTCGCCACGCCGGCCACGGTGGTGGAGTGGCAGATGCGCGCCTGATGGTCAACGTTGTTGGTGCCCCAGAGTGCGGCGAACTTGCGGAACAGATAGGCCTGCTCGTTGCTGTGCTTGGCCGAGCCGAGCCAGAACACCGAATCCGGGCCGGACTGCTCGCGGATCGCCAGCAGCTTGGAACCGACCTCCTCGATGGCCTGGTCCCAGCTGATCCGGGTCCACTTGCCGTCGACCATCTTCATCGGATAGCGCAGGCGGCGCTCGCCATGGGCATGCTCGCGCACCGAGGCGCCCTTGGCGCAGTGCGAACCGAGGTTGATCGGGCTGTCGAAACCGGGCTCCTGCCCGATCCAGACGCCGTTCTGCACCTCGGCCACCACGGTGCAGCCGACCGAGCAGTGGGTGCAGACCGACTTGACCTGCTTGACCGGCGCACCGGCGACAGCCGCAGCGGTGGCGGCATCGGCTTTCTTCACCATGCCGAAGGGCATGGCGGAGGCCAGCGCGGCACCGCCGGCGGCGATGCCGGACGTGCGCAGGAAGGCGCGGCGGTCGACGGTTACGCCGGTGGCGGTGGCCAGCGTCTGGGTCAGGGTACGGGCGAGATGGCGGCCGCCGGAGGTGGCCGAGCTTTTCTTGATGAGCATCGGGGCGTTCCTCTTAGAAGCGGCTGACTTCGTAGACCTTCCGGACATGGTCGGTCTCGCGGTAGCCCGTGGAGGTCGTCTCTGCCGGCGCGGCCTCGGCCGTTCCGCCGGTGGCGGTCACGCCGGCCGCGACGGCGCCCAGCGCGCCGACACCGAGCCCGGCGGCGCGGAACAGGTCGCGCCGGGCGAGACCCTTGTCCGTGCCCTGCGTATCCTTGCCCTGTTTGACTGCTTCATCCGTGGCTTTGACCGCGTTCCGCGTCATGGCTTCGCTCCTCACCTTTACGCCGCAAGGTCGAAGGCGCGCGCCTCGACCGCCAGAAAACTCCGTCCGACCGCACCGACCGCCCGATAGAAGCGGGCCGACGGCGAGGTCTCCAAATCCGCAAAGAACCGCCCGGCCCAGGAGCCGACGTGACGGTCGAAAAAGGCCCGCTGCCCGTCGAGACCGACGGTGTCGCCGTCCTCCGGCGCGAACTCGCCGCCGATCAGGCCGGCCATCATCTCGCACAGGGCGGCGATGTGGTCTTCCGGCTCCGTCACGCCGTCGGCCCGCGCGATGCCCAGCCGCGCCATGGCGACGCGCAGCTCCGCCAAAGGCTTCTCGTTCAGGAAACCGGTCAGGTAGAAGGATCCGTAGGGGGTGCGCTCGCTGCCGCCGACGCCGATGAAGAGGGTGGTGAACTCTTCCTCCACCGCCGCCGGGTCACTGTCGCGTGCCGCTTCGGCCAGACGGTCGAGGGCCGCGCCGAACTCGCCGCCCTCTCCCGCCAGCCCGCCCAGCGCGGTCAGGAACGCCGCATCGGGCGCACGCGCGAGCAGGCGCGCCAGCAGGGCATAGACCTGCGCGCGGAACAGCTCTTCCTCCGCCACCGCGGGGGGGACGATGTGATCGACGGCGCTGGACACGTGCCGCAAACTCCTCCCGGAAACGCAAGACAGGGGCGTCGGCGTCCGCGGTCCTACCGCGCGCCGTTCCTGGAACCGACCCTTGCACCCCTTTTGATGCACCTGCGAAAAGCTGTTGCCTTACAGTGGCTTAGCAATCCACAGACTGACAATAGAAGGACTGAACCTATCCTTTTGTCAACCAAGGACGCGCCCGGAAGTGGAAACAAATGAATCTTTGTCGAGGCGCTATGCTTGCGGCAACAGAGCGCCCCTTTGTTTTGAGGGGGTCTGTGCCGGCGCGACGATCCGTCGCATTCCGGGAGTGAATTTGCGAGGGAGATTGGCGGTCGGGGCAAGCCCCCTCCCCCCGGGGGAGAGGGGGATGCGTGGGGCGGATGAAGCGGGTGATGGAAGCTGTGCGCGGATTGAGAGGGCCTCGCCGTGCGTCCCCCTCACCCTAGGTCCTGTCTGACGGCCTACTGACGCGCAGGCATCGCTGGATCATGGCGAGCCTGATGAAGGTCATGTAGTTGACGGCAAGCTTGTCATGTCGCGTGGCAACGGATCGGTCACGTCCCAGAGCGTGGTGTAGGAACTGTGGGTAAGCGGCCCGCCGAAGCGCCTTCACATGGCTGGCGTAGGCGGGCCGGTTCCCCACAGCGGGGCGGTCATCGTGGATCTTCGGTAGAGTCTGGTCACCACACCTCAACCCGACCGAAGGATGACCACGATGACCGACGAGATGATGGCGCTTCGCGCGCTGCTGGAGAAGAGCCCTGACGCCGACGTTCTGCGCGAGATGATCGGTTTCGCGGCCGAGCGGCTGATGGAGTTGGAGGTGCAGGGCCTGACTGGTGCTGCCCACGGCGAGCGCTCCGCCGAGCGGCTGGTCCAGCGCAACGGCTACCGCGAGCGCGACTGGGAAACCCGCGCCGGCACCGTCGAGCTGCGCATCCCAAAACTGCGCAAGGGTTCGTACTTCCCCGGTTTCCTGGAGCCGCGCCGGATGGCCGAGAAGGCGCTGACCGCGGTGATCCAGGAAGCCTACGTGCACGGCATCTCGACGCGCTCGGTGGACGACCTGGTCAAGGCGCTCGGCATGGGCGGCATCTCCAAGAGCCAGGTCAGCCGGCTGTGCGAAGAGATCGACGAGCGGGTGAAGACCTTCCTGGAGCGCCCCATCGAAGGCGACTGGCCGTACCTGTGGATTGACGCCACCTATGTGAAGGTCCGCCAGAATGGCCGCATCGTCTCGGTCGCCGTCACCATCGCGGTGGCGGTGAACACCGATGGCCGGCGCGAGGTGCTGGGCATGGACATCGGCGCCTCGGAGGCGGAGACCTTCTGGATCGACTTCCTGCGTAAGCTCAAGCGCCGCGGCTTGGCCGGCGTGAAGCTGGTGATCTCCGACGCCCACGAGGGCATCAAGGCCGCCGTGTCCAAGGTGTTCCGCGCCACGTGGCAGCGCTGTCGGGTGCATTTCATGCGCAACGTGCTGGCGCATGCCGGCCGGAGCGGCCGGCGCGTGGTGTCGGCCTTCATTGCCACGGCGTTTGCCCAGGACGACGCCGGCGCCGCCAAGGCGCAGTGGCGCCAAGTCGCCGATCAGGTCCGCCCCAAGCTGCCGAAGCTGGCCGCCCTGCTCGACGAGGCCGAGGACGACGTGCTGGCCTTCATGACCTTCCCCAAGGAGCACCGCGCCAAGATCCACAGCACGAACCCACTGGAACGCCTGAACGGCGAGATCAAGCGGCGCACCGAGGTGGTCGGCATCTTTCCCAACGAGGCGGCGATCACCCGGTTGATCGGTGCCATCCTGCTCGAACAGAACGACGAATGGGCGGTGCAGCGGGCGCGTTACATGACCCTGGAAACCATCGCCCCGCTGCGCGATGATCTTGCCCTCACGTTGCCCGCTGCGGCCGCGTGACCGTCCCGGCCAGAACTGCCGGAGACCAGATGAGCGCCCCGGCTCCTACACCACGCCTCGGGACACGACCCAACGGATCGGCATCCTTTGAGCCATCCGATGCCACGCTCGACGACGTTTCGTCGCCGGTATGCCTCCCGATCGAACCGAGGCGGCCTGCCGCGGTGGGTTCGCCTGCGTTCGTCCTTGCGCATGGCAATGACCGGTTCGATGTGGCGGCGTCGCAGGTACTGACGAAAGCGATTGGCGCTGTAGCCCTTGTCGCCAGCCAGCTTTCGAGGCTTGGTGCGTCGGCGCCCTCGGCGGGTGGGCAAGCTGACCGCCTCCAAGGCGGCGACGGCGAAGGAGATTTCCTGAAGCTGACCTGCGCTCAGCACGGCGGCCAGCGGCAGGCCGTTGCCATCGGTCACCAAATGGATTTTGGTCCCGAAGCCCCCGCGGGAGCGGCCGAGTGCGTGGTCGGCCGGCTCGTCCGAGCCCCCCTTTTTCCGCCCCCAGCCGCCGAGCGACTGGCCCGGATGCTGGTGCCGTCGATGCACCAGAGGTCCACATCGATCCGACCATCCGCATCAAGCTGCAAGCGCAGCCGGTCGAGGATCCGCTCGAACAGCCCGTCGCAACGCCATCGCACAAAGCGTTCGTAGATCGTCTGCCAGGGGCCGTAGCGTTCGGGAATGTCCCGCCATTGGGCGCCGGTGTTCAGCTTCCACATCAGCCCATCAACCACTTGACGGTGATCCCGCCACACACCGCCACCTCGCGGATTCGACCGCGGCATCAAATCCGCGATCCGATCCCACTGCGCATCGCTCAGTTCGTAGCGTCGCAGCCCTGTCGCATCGTAAGCCATCAAACTGACCTTGGGCTCTAAACCACAACGTCAATAGGCTCGTCAGACAGGACCTAACCCTCTCCCCGGGGGGAGAGGGGATTGGCGGTGGGGGAGTGGGGGTGTCGCTTACCTCGGCAACCTCGGCGTCAGTCGCGGGCGGAGCCTCAAGGACGCCCTCCGCCTCCTCGTCCAGCGTGTCGAGGAAGCCCTTGCCGACGCGGTAGAGGGTCTTCACCGGCACCCCGCCGGTGAACAGGCTGGCATAGTCGTCGGCGTAGTCCTTCAACCCGTCGTCGTTGGCGTAGATCGGGTCGGAGGTCCACAGCTTGCGCATGGCCTGGCGGTGCAGATCCTCCGGCACCTCGGCCCGCAGGAAGGGGGTGAAGTCGGACTCGCCGGTCAGGTCCTCGACCGGCGGCAGATCCTTCAGCGGATCGTCGGCCTCGGCGTCCGGCTGGACGGTGCCGGCCGCGCCGTCCTCCGATAGGGCAACGGGAAGCTCCGCATCCTCCTCCACCGGCGGAACAACGGCCGGCGGCACCTCCACCGGGGCCGGCTCCGGCCTGACCGCCGTGCGTTTCAGGCGCGACCAGCGCGACAGGAAGGCTTCGTCGCTCACCGCCGCCCCTCCTCCTTCTCGAAGTGGCGCTTGCGCTCGCGCTTGTGGAAGGGGACGTCGACATGGTGCTGCTCGACGAAGTCGCGGACCAGCGCGATCACCTCCGACGGCATCGGCACCGTCTCCACCACATCGGCCCCGATCTGGTACCCCTCCCCTTCATGGGCCGACGCCGTGACCGTGAAGGGCACCAGTTCCTCTCCGTCTCCGCCGGGACGCATCACCACCCACAGGCGCGGCGGGTCCTGCGACAGGTTCAGGCGGTAGCCCTCGGTGTCGGTGCGGAACAGTTCCAGCGTCAGGGTGGCGGCGTGGCTGTGGCTCCAGCCCTCCCCCTCCATCAGCAGGCGGCCGGGCGGCTCGACCGGGCCGGCGCCGGGGATGACCGAAACCGGGCGCCAGCTCCAATCGGCCCAGGCGGTGACGCCGCGGCGGCGCTCCACCACGATGCCCAGCGGCATGGTCTCGATGCGTTCCAGGGCTTGGGTGAGGGGCTTGTCCGTCATGACGCATGTCCCGACGCCAGCAGGCGTTCCGCCTCGGCCAGATCCTCCGGCCGGTTGGTGTTGAAGAAGGGATCCACAGGATCGATGGCAAAGTCGGCGACGGCCAGCTGGTAGCGGGTGGTCCAGGCATCGACCTTGCGCATGCCCTCCTCCACCATGGCCCGGCGCAGGTCGCCGGCCAGACGGATCGGCCACAGCCCGAAGACCGGATGGTCCTGCCCGCCCGACCGGGCACAGGCGAGGTCGGCGCCCTCATGCTCCAGCGCCGCCACCATGCGGGTGACGAGATCGCGCGGGATGAAGGGCGCGTCGGTGGCGAAGCTGGCGACCCAGGCGATGCCGGGGGCGGTGCCGCGCATCCACTCCATGCCGGTCAGCACCCCGGCGAGCGGGCCGGCATAACCCTCCACCACATCGGCGGCGACCGGCAAATGGAGATGGGCGAAGCGCGCCGGGTCGCCGTTGGCGTTCAGCACCAGCGGCCCGACCTGCGGCCGGACGGTGGCGACGATGCGCTCCAGGATGCTGCGGTCGCCCAGCGGGCGCAGGCACTTGTCGCCGCCGCCCATCCGGCGCGACAGGCCACCGGCCAGCAGAACGCCGCCAATGTCGGGATGGGTTGAGTTAGTCGTCATCGCGGCTTCCCTTGCGTCCATGCCGGCGATCCTCATCGTCGGCTCCCGCGGCATCGGTGTCGAACACCAGCCGGTCGGTGCCGGCCAGCGCGATGAAACGCCTGCCTTTGGCCCGGCCGACCAGCGTCAGGTTGGCCTGCCGCGCCAGCTGCACGCCCCAGGCGGTGAAGCCGGAGCGGGAGACCAGGATCGGAATGCCCATCTGCACCGTCTTGATTACCATCTCGGAGGTCAGGCGGCCGGTGGTGTAGAAAATCTTGTCCGAAGCGGAAATGCCGTTCAGGTGCATGTAGCCGGCAACCTTGTCCACCGCATTGTGCCGGCCGACATCCTCCATGTAGACCAGCGGCCGGTCCTCCTGGCACAGCACGCTGCCATGGATGGCGCCAGCCTCCAGATAGAGGCTGGGCTGCAGGTTGATCTGCTTGGACAGCGCATAGATCCACGAGGTGCGGAGACGCACATCGGCCGGCAGGCTGACAGCCTCGAAGGTCTCCATCACGTCGCCGAAGGCCGTGCCCTGGGCGCAGCCGGAGGTCAGCGTCTTCTTCTTCAGCTTGGACTCGTAATCGGTCGCGCGCTCGGTGCGGACGACGACGGTGTCGGTCTCCTCGTCCACGTCGATGCCGGTGATGCGGTCGTCGCGCCGCAGCATGTTCTGGTTCAGCAGATAGCCGACGGCCAGACAGTCGGGATAGTCGCCGATCGTCATCATGGTGACGATCTCCTGGCCGTTCAGGTACAGGGTCAGCGGCCGCTCGACCGTCACGGCGGTCTCGATCCCGCGGCCGTCCTGGTCCAGGCCGCGGACACGCTCGGTCAGCTTGGGATTCGCCGGGTCCGGCGCTATGGTGAAGGTCTTCAGGCTCATGGTCGGGCTCATGCGCGCGAGTGTGGGCGAGCGGCGTCCGTCGGACAAGCCCTCGCCGAAATGATTCGAACAGTGATTTGGACTTCATGCAGGATTTTTCCCAAGCCCTGGCCGTGGCTTTTTCCATGATCCTGTCGATGGACGACGCACTGATGCGGATCATCGGCCTGTCCTTGCGGGTCAGCCTGTCCGCCGTCGCCATCGCCACGCTGATCGGCCTGCCGCTGGGGGCCGCCGTCGCGGCGCTCAACTTTCCCGGCCGCCGCGCCGTCGCCGTCGCGCTGAACACCATGATGGGGCTGCCGCCGGTGGTGGTCGGTCTGGTGGTCTATCTGCTGCTGTCGCGCTCCGGCCCGTTCGGGGTGCTGGGGCTGCTGTTCACGCCGACGGCGATGATCGTCGCCCAGACGGTGATGATCGTGCCCATCGTCGCGTCGCTCGCCCGCCAGACGGTGGAGGATTCGCTGGTCGAATATGACGATTTGCTGCGCGTCACCGGAGCGAGCCCCTTGAGGCGCCTGACCACCCTGCTGGCGGAGGCGCGCTGGAGCCTCGTCACCACCGTGCTGGCCGGTTTCGGCCGCGCCTCGGCGGAGGTCGGGGCAGTGATGATCGTCGGCGGCAACATCGAGCAGGTCACCCGCGTCATGACCACCGCCATCGCGCTGGAGACCAGCAAGGGCGACCTGCCGATGGCGCTGGGGCTGGGATTGGTGCTGATGACCCTGTCGCTGGCGGTGAACCTCACCGCATCGCTGCTGAAGGAGACGGCGGCCCGACCGGCCTGAGGCCCTGCCCTGGATTGGAAAAGATCGGCCGAGCCTTTGCACCCGCGTCCAGACTGCGCTATGTCAGCGAAGCAACAACGATGCGGGGGGAATTGTAAGAATGCTGCGCCGTTCATTCGTGCTGGGCTTTGCCGCCGCCGTGACCGTGGCCGGTCTGGTCCAGGTCGCCACCCCGTCGGCAGCATCGGCCGCCGACCGCTTCATCACCGTGGCCTCCACCACCTCGACCGAGGATTCCGGCCTGTTCGGCTCGCTCCTGCCTAAATTCACCGCCAAGACCGGCATCGAGGTGCGGGTCGTCGCCAAGGGAACCGGCCAAGCCATCGACCTCGCCAAGCGCGGCGACGCCGACGTGCTGTTCGTCCACCACAAGCCGTCGGAGGACAAGTTCGTCGCAGAGGGCTTCGCCACCGTGCGCAGGCCGGTGATGTACAACGACTTCGTCATCGTCGGCCCGTCCAGCGACCCGGCCGGCGTCAAGGGCAGCAGGGACGTCGCCCAGTCCCTGTCGAAGATCGCCGGGGCCAAGGCGCCCTTCGTGTCGCGCGGCGACGACAGCGGCACGCACAAGGCCGAACTGTCCTTGTGGAAGACCGCCAACCTCGACCCGGCGAAGGCGGATGGCGGCTGGTACCGCTCCATCGGCCAGGGCATGGGGCCGACGCTGAACACCGCCGCCGCGATGAACGGCTATGCCCTGACCGACCGCGGAACCTGGCTGAACTTCAAGAACCGCGGCCCGCTGACGGTTCTGGTCGAGGGCGACAAGCGCCTGTTCAACCAGTATGGCGTGATGCTGGTCAACCCGGCCAAGTTCGCCCACGTCAAGGCGGCCGACGGCCAGGCCTTCGTCGACTGGCTGGTCTCCGCCGAAGGGCAGAAGGCCATCGCCGACTACCAGATCAACGGCGAGCAGCTGTTCTTCCCGAACGCCAACGAACCGGGGGCGTAAGGAGCGGCGGGTTCCTGCGATCCTGCCGTCCGGAAGGGTCGCGGGAACCGTCCAGCCAGCGTTTGTCCGGATCGCCCCTGACAAGATTCCCATTCCCATCGCCCCGCATTCCCCCATATGAGTGTCCTCAGGCCAGGGGCGTCAGCCCCAAGCGACAGGAGTTTTGGGGACGATGAAGATCGGCGAACGGACGGTGCTCGTCTGCGATTGTGCGCACAGCATCGCGCTGGACGGGACGGCGCTGGGCAAGGCTTGCGGCGACGGCGGCACCCCCACCGTGCACACCCAGCTCTGCCGGGCGCAGCTTGACCGTTTCGAGGCGGCGGTCGCCGCCGGCCAGCCGCTGCTGGTCGCCTGCACCCAGGAAGCACCGCTGTTTGCCGAGATCGCGGCGGAGGTGGCGCCCGACACCTCCCTGACCTTCACCAACATCCGCGAGCGCGCCGGCTGGTCGGACGAGGGTGCCCAGGCGCTGCCGAAGATCGCGGGCCTGCTGGCCGAGGCTGCCCTGCCGATCCCGGCCACCGGTGCGCTGACCCTGACCTCCCAGGGCACCTGCCTGGTCTATGGCAACGACGAGCGCGCCATCGAGGCCGGCCGGGAACTGGCCAAGCGGCTGGACGTCACCGTTCTGCTGACCAGTGCCAAGGACATCCCGCCGCCGCCGGTGATGGACGCGGCGATCTTCCGCGGCCGCATCCGCAGCGCCCGCGGCTGGGTCGGCGCCTTCGAGATCGTGGTGGACGACTACGCCCCGGCCCTGCCCTCCTCCCGCGGTGCGCTGGGGTTCGAGCCGGTGCGGCAGGGGGCGTCGGCCCGCTGCGACCTGATCCTCGATTTGACCGGCGGCACGCCGCTGTTCCCCGACCACAAGCGCCGCGACGGCTATCTGCGGCCCGATCCCAACAGCCCGGCACAGGTCGCCAAGGCGCTGCTGGACATCGCCGATCTGGTCGGCGAGTTCGAGAAGCCGCGCTTCGTCGACTTCAAGGCCGATCTCTGCGCCCATTCGCGCAGCCGCAAGACCGGCTGCACCCGCTGCCTCGATGTCTGCCCGACCGGGGCGATCACGCCGAACGGCGACCATGTCGCCATCGACCCGCATGTCTGCGCCGGTTGCGGATCCTGCGCCGCAGTCTGCCCGACCGGTGCTGCGACCTACGCCCTGCCGCCGGCCGCGACCGTCTATGAGAGGCTGCGCACGCTGCTGGCCACCTACCGCAAGGCCGGCGGCGCAGCGCCCGCACTGCTGATCCACGATCCGCGCCATGGCGATGCGCTGGTCGGCATGATGGCGCGGCATGGCCGCGGCCTGCCGGCCCGCGTGCTGCCCTTCGCGCTGAACGAGGTGACGCAGGTCGGCTTCGACCTGTTCGCCCTGGCGCTGGCCTATGGCTGCACCCATGTCCGCCTGCTGACCGGACCGGAAAACGACGGCGAGACCGCCGGCCTCGCCTCGCAGATCGGGCTGGCGGAGGCCGCCTTCAGCGGCCTCGGCTACGGCTCCGGCCGGGTGGCGGTGATCGACGCCGCCGATCCCGACGCGGTGGCGGACGAGCTGTGGGCCCTGCCGGCCGACGCGGTCGAGGCGGGGATGTTCCTGCCGATGGGGCCGAAGCGCACGGTCACCATGCTGGCGCTGCGCCATCTGCACAAGACCGCTCCGGCCCCGGTGGAGGTTCTGCCGCTGCCGCCGGGCGCGCCCTTCGGCCGGGTTTCGGTGGCTGTCGAAGGCTGCACGCTGTGCCTGTCCTGCGTCGGGGCCTGCCCGACCGGGGCGCTGCTCGACAATGCCGACAAGCCGATGCTGTCCTTCGCCCAGGACGCCTGCGTGCAGTGCGGCCTGTGCAAGACCACCTGCCCGGAGAAGGTCATCTCCCTGGTGCCGGAGATCGACTTCCGAGACCAGGCCCGCGGTGCCGCCGTGGTGAAGGAAGAGGAACCCTTCTGCTGCGTGTCCTGCGGCAAGCCCTTCGCCACCAGATCCTCCATCGAGAAGATCGTGACGACGCTGGCGGGCAAGCACTGGATGTTCGCCACGCCGGAGGCCGCCAACCGCATCCGCATGTGCGAGGACTGCCGCGTCCGCGACCAGTTCGAGCGCGGCAACGAGCCCTTCGCCCTGGGTCAGCGGCCGGTGCCGCGCACCACCGACGACGACCTGCGCGAACGCGAGGAAGCCGAGCGGGCGGCACAACCGGCGGCGGTGCGGCAAAAGCTGATGTGACGCCGAGACCTCTTGATCGCCGTCAAAGTCGGCATACCGTGATGTGGAATACGCTCCCGTCACCGTTGCACATGGTGCGTGTGACGAACATATACTGTGGTGGCCCGTCAGCGGCCGCCCCTGGAGTCCAGCGATGACCAAGCTCGTGTCCGAAACCTCGCCGTCAGGCGCCCTCGCTCCGCTGGTCGATCCGTTCGGCCGCAAGGTGGAGTATCTGCGCGTGTCGGTGACCGACCGCTGCGACCTTCGCTGCGTCTACTGCATGGCCGAGGACATGAGCTTCCTGCCGAAGGCGGAGGTGCTGACGCTGGAGGAGCTGGACCGGCTGTGCAGCGCCTTCGTCAAGCTGGGCACGCGCAAGCTGCGGCTGACCGGCGGCGAACCGCTGGTGCGGCGCGACGTGATGCGGCTGATCCATGCGCTGGGCCGCCACATCAAGTCGGGCGACCTGGACGAGCTGACGCTGACCACCAACGGTACCATGCTGTTCAAGCACGCCGCCGGGCTGTATGAGGCCGGCGTGCGGCGAATCAATGTGTCGCTGGACACGCTCGATCCGCACAAGTTCCAGGCCATCACCCGCTGGGGCAAGCTGGACAAGATCCTGGGCGGCATCCAGGCGGCCAAGGAAGCCGGGCTGAAGATCAAGATCAACACGGTGGCGCTGAAGGGCGTCAACGACGACGAGATCCACCGCATGGTGGCCTGGTGCGGCGAGCAGGGCTTCGACCTGACCTTCATCGAGGTGATGCCGATGGGCGACATCGGCGAGGGTGCCCGGCTCGACCAGTATTGGCCGCTGACCATGCTGAAGGCCGAGTTGCAGACGCGCTGGACCCTGACCGAGAGCGACCACCGCACCGGCGGCCCCGCCCGCTATGTCCGGGTGGAGGAGACCGGCCAGCGCGTCGGCTTCATCACCCCGCTGACCCATAACTTCTGCGAAAGCTGCAACCGTGTGCGGCTGACCTGCACCGGCACGCTCTATATGTGCCTCGGCCAGGAGGACGCCGCCGACCTGCGCACGCCGCTGCGCGTCAGCGACGAGGACGGCCCGCTGATCGACGCGGTGCGCGAGGCGATCACCCGCAAGCCCAAGGGCCACGACTTCATCATCGACCGCCGCCACCAGGGTCCGGCCGTCGGGCGGCACATGAGCGTCACCGGGGGGTAAGGCACCGCCTCACGTGCTTTCCGATCGGCAACCAAGAGCGAGCGCCGCCATGCCCCTGCCCTTCCTGACCGGACTGCGCGTCATCGACCTCGGGCAATATCTGCCCGGCCCCTATGCGGCACAGCTTCTCGGCGACCTGGGCGCCACGGTGGTGAAGGTGGAGCCGCCGGGGGGCGACCCGCTGCGCCGGCTCGGCCCCGCCGACAGCGACGGCACCACCGCCGCCTACAAGCTGCTGAATGCCGGCAAGACAGTCATCCGCATCGACCTGAAATCGGCCGAAGGGCGCGCGGCGCTGGAAGGGCTGCTGGCGAAGGCCGACGCGCTGATCGAAAGCTACCGGCCGGGCGTGATGGACAAGCTGGGGCTTGGGCGGGAAAGGTTGCGGGAGATCAACCCGCGGCTGGTCCATGCCAGCCTGTCGGGCTGGGGCTATGACGGCCCCTATGCGGCGCGGGCCGGGCACGACCTGAACTACATGGCGGTCGGCGGTGGGCTGGACGCCTCCGGACTGCCGGACCGGCCGGTGATCAGCTACCTGCCGGTCGCCGATTTCGCCTCGGCCCAGCAGACGGCGCTGGCGGTGGCCGGCGCGCTGCTGGGGCGGGAGCGGACGGGACAGGGCTGTTTCCTCGACCTGTCGATCATGGAGTCGGTGCTGGGCTGGCAGGGCATGACCCTGACCGCGGCGGCGCGCGGCACCCTGCCGAAGCGCGGCGAGGCGCTGCTGTCGGGCGGCGCCGCCTGCTACCGCATCTACCGCACCGCCGACGGCCGCTTCGTCACCCTGTCGGCGCTGGAGGCCAAGTTCTGGCAGGGCTTCTGCGAGGCGGTCGGCCGTCCCGACTGGATCGCCCGCCAGGACGATCCCCTGCCCCAGACCGCCCTGACGGCCGAGCTGGAGGCGCTGTTCGCCGGCCGGACGCTGGCGGACTGGAAGGCTCTGCTCGATCCGGTCGATTGCTGTTTCGAGGCCCTGCCGGACCTGACGGAGGTCCACGACCATCCGCACATCGCCGCCCGCGGGCAGGTGCGCGTCTCGGCCGGCCCGGAGCCGCTGGTGGAGACGCTGATGGGACTGCGGGTCGACGGCGCCCCGCCGCCGTCCCGCGCGCCTTTGCGGGAAAGCGATGCCGCGGCGGTGCTGGCCGGCTGGGAATAGGCCTCAGCCCTCCCGACGGTAGGGCGACAGTTCCTCGTCCAGCGCGTCGATCTCCGCCTCCACCGCCGGACGTTCCTGCTTGAGATAGCGGTCCACCGCACGGCGGAAGCCAGGGTCGGCGATCCAATGCGCGCTGTAGGTCGGCACCGGCAGATAGCCGCGCTGGATCTTGTGCTCGCCCTGTGCACCGGCCTCGACCCGCGCCAGCCCGCGCTCGATGGCGAAATCCAGCGCACGATAATAGCACGCCTCGAAATGCAGGAAGCGGTAGCTCCCGTCGGAGCCCCAGTTGCGGCCGTACAGCGCATCGTCGCCCAGCAGGTTCAGCGCGCCGGCCACCCACTCCCCGCCATCCTCGCACATCACCAGAACCACCCGGTCGGCCATGGTCCGGCCCAGCAGGTCGAAGAAGCGGCGGTTGAGATAGCCGCCGCCCCATTTGCGGTCGGCGGTCTCCAGATAGAAGCGGTGGAAGGCATCCCAATGCTCCGGCTTCAGGTCGTCGCCGGTCAGGGTGTGCAGCCGCACGCTGCTTTCGGCGACCTCGCGCCGCTCCTTGCGGATCGCCTTGCGCTTGCGGGAGTTCAGCGCCTCCAGGAACTCGTCGAAGCTGCCATAGCCGCGGTTGTGCCAATGGTATTGCACGCCAAGCCGTTGCAGCCACCCGGCCGTGCCCAGCCGGTCCCAATCGGCCCGCTCCGGGAAGGTGACGTGGGCGGAGGAAACGCCATAGCGCTCCGTCACCTGCTCCAGCGCCGCGACCAGCGCATCGGCGACGGCCTCGGACCGCGGCCCGGGCACCACCAGCAGCCGCGGGCCCGGCACCGGGGTGAAGGGAACCGCCACCTGCAGCTTCGGGTAATAGCTGCCGCCCGCCCGCTCGAAGGCATTGGCCCAGGCGTGGTCGAACACATACTCGCCGTAGGAATGGCTTTTCAGATAGGCAGGCACCGCGCCCACCATGCGGCCGGCCCCGTCATAGGCGGCGAGATGGCTGGGCTGCCAGCCGGACTTGCCGCACGCCGACCCCGATTCCTCCAGCGCCAGGAGGAAGGCGTGGGAAAGGAACGGGTTGCCGGGACCGGCGCAGGCGTCCCAGCCCTGCTGGTCCGCCTCGTCGATCCCGGTCAGAACCTTGACGGTGATGGCATCGTTGCCGTCGGGCATGCCTGCGTCTCCTTGAACGATGGCAAGGAGGTAGGCTTCATGCCGCGATACAGCAAGGCACCGCCGCCGTCCTGGCCACCGCCCCGGCGCCCATCGGGCCGCTGCCGTCAGGCCACCTCGATGATCGCATCGACCTCGACCGCGACATTGCCCGGCAGAGACGGGGCGCCGACCGCGGCGCGGGCGTGCTGGCCGGCCTCGCCGAAGACGTCGCGCATAAACTCCGACGCGCCGTTGATGACCAGCGGATGGTCGTGGAAGTCGGGGCCGGAGTTGACGAATCCGCCCAGCCGCAGCACGCGGGTGACGCGGTCAAGGTCGCCGCCCAGCGCGGCCTTGGCCTGGGCCAGGATGTTCAGCGCGCACAGGCGCGCGGCGTCCTTGCCCTGCTCCACCGTGAAGTCCTGGCCGACCTTGCCGACGAACTTGCGCTCGCCGTTCCAGACCGTCACCTGGCCCGAGATGTAGAGGGTGTTGCCCGAACGGGTGTAGGGCACATAGGCGGCCACCGGGGCGGCGGCCTGCGGCAACTCGATGCCCAGCTCCGCCAGGCGTGCGTCGATCCGACCGGTCATGATGCTTCTCCCTTCCCTGCTTTGGCCCATGAAAGGGCCATGCGTTCGATGATTGGGACGTGGTTTGGAGCCCGACCATAGCCCTTGCCGGCGGAGCAGTGGGAAGATTCTTGCCGCCCGGCATCCCGGCAGAACCGTCCGTCATCGGCAAAAGATTCCGGGAAAGTTTTTCGGACGCCCGGCCCGAACCTTTGGGCCCAACCCTGCCCTTTTTGCCGACCTATTTTTATTCCATAGCAAATTCAGCCACTTATGGCACATCCGGGCAGTTGGCACGGCGCTTGAAAGAGTGGTGTCAGGAAAACGCACGTTGCCTCGCCGGTCAAATGACCAGGGGCGGGGACAGCCTCAGAAGGAGACTAGGACCATGGCCGGAAATGTGACCCTGACCGCTTCGATGCGCACCAACCTGCTGCAACTGCAAAGCACGCAGGCCGGTATCGACAAGAAGCAGAACATCCTGTCGACGGGCAACAAGATCAATTCGGCTCTCGATGGTCCCACCTCCTTCTTCTCGGCCAAGGGCCTGAACCAGCGCGCCGGCGACCTGTCCTCGCTGAAGGACGCGATGGGCCAGTCGATCAGCACGATCCAGGCCGCCGACAAGGGCCTGACCTCGATCGACTCGCTGGTCGACCAGGCCAAGGGCCTGACCACCGCCGCCTATGCGGCGCTCGGCAACGACGCCGCCTCCGTCGCCTCCCGCAAGGCGCTGGCCACCCAGTTCAACACGCTGAAGGACCAGATCGACAAGCTGGCCGCCGACAGCGGCTATCAGGGCAAGAACCTGATCAACGGCAACGGCATGAGCATGGACAGCACCAGCGCGTCCCGTGCCGCCGTGAACAGCATGACCGGCGTCGACAACGCCCGCGTCACCAACGTCATCTCGGCCGACACCTACTCGATCCGCGTCAAGGGCGACGGCTCGATCGAAGGCAAGACCGCCGACATCTCCAAGACCGAGAACGCGCACGGCTTCATCGGCCTGAAGCTGTCGGGCACGATGTCCGGCTCGCTGGGCAGCTTCTCCGACGTCCAGATCGAGGTGCGCGGCGCCAACGGCCGTTCCCGCGACTTCATCGTGTCGGATGGCGACGAGAGCCGCACGATCTCCTATTTCGACAACACCCAGACCATCGAAGCGAAGCTGACGACGGCCGCCAAGACCGGTTCGGCGCAGGTGTCGACGGTGAATGTCGGCGGGACCATCGAAGAAGGCGACATCTTCACCATCACGGTGGAAGGACAGTCCTTCAGCTACACCGCCACCAAGGGCGATGTCGCCGTCGGCCAGAACGCTTCGGCCCAGGTGGCCACCCAGCTGCGGGCCTCGATCAGCACGGCCCTGACCGGTACCGGCCGCCTGGTCGGCAAGGACGTCGCCTCCGCAACCGTCACCGCAACCGGCACGATCACCCTCACCGGCAATGCCACGGCCGGCGCGGTGCGAGAAATGACGGTGACGACCAGCGCCACCAACGCGCTGACCAAGAAGATTTCGGAAAGCTTCGCGTCGGGCACCATCGTGTCCTTCACGGTCGACCGCCGCCTGCTGGAATCGGCCAACAACCAGGGCAACGGCGTCTCGGTCATCGAGAAGAAGGTCGACCTGCAAATCCAGGTCACCAACTCCAACGGCGCCCAGGTCACCCGCGACGCCATGAGCGACAAGGGCGACGGCAAGCTGACGGGGGGTGAGCAGTCCTTCAACTTCGACAGCGGCACCGTCCGCATGGAAATCGACGCCAAGACGATCAAGAAGGCGGCCTCGGCCAACTGCTCGGCCAACATCGTCACCAAGCAGATTTCCGACGCCAACACGTCGAACGACATCACGGTCCAGCTGAACGAGCGCAACACGAACGCGATCACGGTGAACGCGGTCAACCTGTCGACCAGCGGCCAGGGCCTGCAGCTGGACGGCGCGCAGAACGGCTGGATGGACCGCGCCGACATCGACAAGGCGGTCGCCGGCCTGGATCACGCCAAGGCGACGATCCGCTCCGCCTCGCAGAACCTGTCGACCAACCTGAACATCATCACGACCCGCGAGACTTTCACCAAGGAGTTCAGCGACGTGCTGACGGAAGGCGCCAGCAAGCTGACGCTGGCCGACCAGAACGAGGAAGGCGCCAGCCTGCTGATGCTGCAGACCCGCCAGCAGCTGGGCACCATCGCCCTCTCGCTCGCCAACCAGTCGCAGCAGTCGATCCTGCGTCTGTTCTGATCCGGCACAGCGATCCGACACATGGAAAGGGGCGCCCCCGCCGGGGCGCCCCTTTCCGTTTCCGGGCTTTCCAACTCCGGCAGGCGCCGGTCACCGCGGGCGCAGGCTCTCCGCGATCAGCGCACGGGCATCGGCCGCCAGCGCGGCGCGGCCCTCGCCCCGCGTGTACATCATGTGGCCGCCGGGATGCACCGTCACCGCGACCCGGCCGCGTTCACCTTCCGGCAGTTCCAGCCTCGACGCCACCCAGCGCGAGGCCATGTAGGGCGTGATCAGGTCGGTGCGGCCATGGACGATCAGCACCCGCAACGCCGGCTGGAGGGTGAGTGCGGTTTGCAGCGCGTCCACCGCGCTCGGCACCGACATGCGCGGCCACTCCCAGTTCCGGTTCACCCGGTCGCTGAGCAGCCGGTAGGGCTGCTCCGTCCCCACCGCCAGCGCATCGTGGGCATAGGCGGCGAAAGCCGTGGTATAGGTCGGCACCGTGCCCTTCAGGAAGGGATCGAACGGCACGCGCGGCGCACCCGGATCGGGATCGGGAGCGGTGAAGGTGCCGTCATAGATGCTGAGGATGCGGCCGCGGTCGCGCAGAAGCTCACGGGTGAAGACACCCATCGGCACGCGCCCGCGCTGGCGCCGCACCGTCTCCACCGGCAGGCCGGTGATGCGCGCCACCTCGGCGAAGACATCCTGCGCCGCATCGAGCCGTCCGTAGTCGAGACCGGCCAGCCCGGTGAGATAGGGACCGAGGGCGAAGCGCTCCGCCGCCTCCGCCGCCTGTTCGGGCGTGCCGGAGGTGCGGCCGAGCGCGGCGGCGGAGGCCGCCATCGACGGCAGCTTCCAGGCCGGGCCGAGGATGCCGTCCTCGTCGATGGCGGCGAAATCGACGACGGGGGAAACCAGGATGAGCCCGTTCACCGCGAGCCCGACCTGATCGATCAGCTCGTCCGCCATCTTCGCGATGCGGAAACCGCCGTAGCTCTCCCCCGCCAGGAAGGTCGGCGACGACCAGCGGCCGTTCCGGGTCAGCCAGAGCCGGACGATCTCGGCCATCGACCGCGCATCGCCGTCCACCGACCAGAAGCGCTTTTCCGTCTCGTCGGGCTTCACCGCGCGGCTGTATCCGGTGCCGACCGGATCGATGAAGACCAGATCGGTGAAGGCCAGCCAGCTGTCGGGATTGTCGACCAGCGGGGCCGGCGGCGGCGGCAGAGCCCCGTCCGGACCGAAGGCGACCACCTTCGGACCGGCGGCACCCAGATGCATGTAGGCCGACGCCGCCCCCGGCCCGCCGTTGAAGACGAAGGTGACCGGGCGCGGACCGGCGGCCGGCGTCTTAAGATCGGCGGTGTAGGTCACCGTGAAGATGCGCGCCGCCAGCTCCTCCCTGGCGCCGTCGCGCAGCGGCAGGAACTCCGCCGTCGCGGTGTAGGCCAACGCACCGCCCGGCAGCGGCAGGCTGTGGCTGGTCACGCTGCGCTGCGAATCGAACCCCCGGAGGTCGTCCGTTTTCACAGCATCGGCCTTTGCGGCTTCTGACTTGCCCCCTTCTGACTTGGCAGCCGTCGATCCGGCGTGCTCCGGCCGGTCCTGCTGGGCGCCCCCATCCGCATCGGCTGCGAACGCCGGCGCCGGAAACAGCAGGGCCGGGAGCAGGGCCATCGCCAGCAGACGCGACAGGCTGCGGTTGCGGCGGGACGTGGGCAGGGACGTGGCCAGGGGCAGGAGCAGGGGCAGCATCGGCAAATCCAGGGCGGTTTCCCGGATCGGTCTCCGGGCCTCGCATATTGCGGCGGCGGCTTCGATCCGCAACCCGCACATTTTTGCGCAGGCTTGCGCCGGCCACCTTGCCGGGCAGGCTTAAAAGCACATGTTGAGTAACCCAAAAAGGTAACGATTTTTGGGGTAAGGTCTGATTATTGCCCATGCGGGCCAACTCTGACGGGATGCGCCGATATGTTTCTTCCACGGCACGCCACGATTCGCACACGTTTGTTTCTCGGCTTCGGCGTGGTTCTTGTCCTTCTGATCAGTCTGACCGTCATCGGGGTCCGCGAGGTGCGGAAAATCGACGCCGACCTCACTCGGATCAACGAGGTCAACAGCGTCAAGCAGCGCTATGCCATCAACTTCCGCGGCAGTGTCCACGACCGGGCCATCGCCCTGCGCGACGTGGTGCTGACCACCGACCCGGCGATCCTGTCGCTGGTGCTGGCCGACATCGACCGGCTGGCAGCCTATTACGAGGAGTCCGCCAAGCCGCTCGACGCCATGTTCGCCGCAATGGCCGACATCGAGCCGGAGGAACGGCAGTTGCTGACCGGCATCAAGGAGATCGAGGCGAAGAGCCTGCCGGCGATCAAGGCCGTCATCGCCGCCCGCAAGGCGAACGACATGGCCGCCGCGCAGAAGGGGCTGATGCAGGATGCCCGCCCGGCCTTCACCGAATGGCTGAAGCGCATCAACGCCTTCATCGACCTGCAGGAGCGCAAGAACCAGACCATCGCCGCGCGTGCCCGCGATGTCGCCAAGGGCTTCCGAACGCTGATGCTGTCGCTGTGCGGCGCCGCCCTGCTGATGGCCGGTGCCTTCGGCCTGTGGACGGTCGCCGCCCTGCGTCCGCTGCGGCGCCTGACCAACGCCATGCTGACGCTGGCGCGCGGCGATCTGACCGTCACCGTCCCGGCATCGGATTCCAAGGACGAGATCGGGCAGATCACCGGTGCGGTCGAGGTGTTCAAGGCCAACGCGGTGGAGGCCGATGCCTTCCGCCGCCGCCAGGCCGAGGCGGAACATGCCGCCGAGGAGCGCAAGCGCGCCGAGATGGCCGCACTGGCCGACCGGTTCGAGAACGAGGTGAAGGGCGTGGTCGACAGCGTCGCCTCCTCCTCGACCGAGGTGCGGGCGCTGGCGAAGTCGCTGGCGACCACCGCCGACCATACCGAGACCCAGGCGACCACCGTCGCCGCCGCATCGGAGCAGGCATCGGTCAACGTCCAGACCGTGGCCGCCGCCGCGGAGGAACTGGCCGCCTCCATCTCCGAGATCGGCCGCCAGATCGGCGAAAGCAGCCGCAAGGCCAAGCAGGCCGCCGACCAGGCCGACGGCACCAACCGCATCGTCGACGGCCTGTCGTCCAAGGCCAACCAGATCGGCGACGTGGTGAACCTCATCAACTCCATCGCCGGGCAAACGAACCTGCTGGCACTCAACGCCACCATCGAGGCGGCACGGGCGGGTGAGGCGGGCAAGGGCTTCGCCGTCGTCGCCAGCGAGGTGAAGAGCCTCGCCAACCAGACCGCCAAGGCGACCGGCGACATTTCGCAGCAGATCGCCGAGATCCAGACGGCCACCGCCGACGCGGTGGAGGCGATCCAGAGCATCGCCGCCACCATCGGCGAGGTGAACGTCATCGTCGGCACCATCGCCCAGGCGGTCGACGGACAGAACGCCGCCACCATGGAGATCGCCCGCAACGTCCAGCAGGCGGCGGCCGGCACCAACGAGGTCTCGTCCTCGATCGGCGGTGTGCTCCAGGCGGCCTCCGAAACCGGCAGCGGCGCATCGCGCCTGCTCTCCTCGTCCGGGGAGCTGTCGAAGCAGGCGGAACTGCTGCACACCCAGGTGGACCGGTTCCTGGGAAGCGTGCGGGGCAAGGTCTGACGAAATGCGCGAACGGCCGGGCGTTCGCGCAACACCCCGAAAAACCCCTATAGGAATCAGCATATAAAATTGCCTATCCTGCACGGATGATGCGTCAATCCCATTTTGCGTACCAATGAAGGGTTGTGCAGATGTCCGTCCTGACCCTGTCCCGGAAATTGTCTCTGCTGCCTTTGTCCTTCGCCTTGGCATTGCTGGTCGTGGGGGGTGTCGCCGTCTCGGCGCTCTCCGTCGTCGATGGGGCGAACCGTCAGGTTCTGATCACGGGAGAAGCCCTGTCGAACCATCAGGCGGGCGACATGATGCACGACGCCCTGCGTGCGGACGTGCTTGCCGCTCTTCTGACCGGCCCGGACGGCGCGGAAGCAGAGCGGGACGAGGTCCGAAAGGATCTCAAGGACCATGCCGACACGTTTCGCGAAGCGTTGAGCGCCAACCGGCACCTTGCCCTCAGCCCCGCCATCGGCAGGGGGCTGGATGAACTGCTGCCCGAGATGGAGGAGTACATCCGGGCGGCGGAGGGGCTGATCGCGGTGGCGCTCCGCGACAGGGCGAAGGCGAAGGACGGGCTTGCCGGCTTTCTGGAGCGTTTCCATCGGCTGGAGGAGCGCAACGAAGCCCTGTCCACCTTGATCCGGGCGGAAAACCAGGCGAGCAACGGCGATTCGGCCAGCATCACGGCCTACGCCTATGTGCTGATCGGCGTGGTGACCGCACTGGCCATCGGCGGATCGGCCCTGATGGCGCTTGTGATCGGCCGCTCGATCGTCCGGCCGCTCGACCGCGCCGCGGACGGAATCGCCGAGATCGGGCGCGGGCGACGCGATATTGCCTTGAAGCATCCGGTGGACGATGCCATCGGCCGGGTGACCGCGGCCGTGATGCTGATGCAAAGCCAGGCAAGCGATCTCGACCGCCGCCGGGCCGAGGAGGAGACGCGGCGGGACGAGGAGCAGCGCAAACTTGCCGCCCTGAACGACGCCACGCAACGCTTCACCCATCAGACCGAGATCATCCTGAGCGGGCTGGGCACCACCAGCGAACAGCTTCAATCCACCGCCGGCACGATGTCGGAGGACGCAGGCCGCGCGGCGGACGAGGTCGGACATGTGCGCGGGCATGCGGACGCTGCGAGCCGCATCGTGAGCGACGCCGCCGCCGGCGCCGATGGGTTGGGAGCCCTCATCGACGAGGTGGGCCGTCACAGCGGGAAGGCCGCCCGGATGACAGCCGACGCCGTCCAGCGGACCGATGAAGCCGCGGGCCGCATCCGCGAACTGGCCGAGGCGTCGCGGCGGATCGGCGAAGTGGTCGGCCTGATCAATTCGATTGCCAGCCGAACCAACCTGCTGGCATTGAACGCCACCATCGAGGCGGCGCGCGCCGGGGAGGCCGGCAAGGGCTTCGCCGTGGTCGCCAGCGAGGTCAAGAGCCTGGCAGGCCAGACCGCGCGTGCGACCGATGACATCCAAAGCCAGATCGCCGGCATCCAGACCATCGTGGACGAAGCGGTCCATGCCATGGACGGGGTTTCCCGCACGGTGGATGCGGCCCGGGACAGCGGGGCGGCCATCGCGGATGCGGTGTCGCGCCAATCGGACGCGGCGGAGGGTATCCTGCGGGCGATGAAGGACGGGTCGGGCGCGGTGACGGCGATGTCCGGCATGCTGGGCGACGTCCACGATGTCATTGTGCGGACCGACCGCACCGCCGGCGAACTGGCCGGGGCCGCGGCCAAGCTGCGGCGGGAGATGCAGCAGCTGCGGACGGATGTCGACACCTACACCCGCACCGTGCGGACAGCCTGACAGCAAATGCCGAGTTCCTGACGGGATGAGCGGGGAAGGATGGTCGGGAATTGCGAATCGCGCCCTCCCCCGCTACACAATGGGCATCCGCGCGATGCCATCCCGTTTTCCGGAGCCCTTCTTCCATGTCGACCCTGCCCGATCAGGCCACCATCGCCGCCACCGCGGCCAAGATCCTGCTGGAGATCAAGGCGCTGCACTTCAACGCCGAGACGCCCTTCATCTTCACCTCGGGTTGGGCCAGCCCGGTCTACACCGACTGCCGCCGCATCGTCTCCTTCCCGCGCGCCCGCAAGGCGCTGATGGATTTCGCCGTCGCCACCATCGAGCGCGAGATCGGCTATGAGGCAATCGACGCGGTGGCGGGCGGCGAGACCGCCGGCATCCCCTTCGCCGCCTGGATCGCCGACCGGCTGGAACTGCCGATGCAGTATGTGCGCAAGAAGCCGAAGGGCTTCGGCCGCAACGCCCAGATCGAAGGTTTGCTGACCGAGGGGCAGCGCGTCCTGCTGGTCGAGGATCTGGCGACCGACGGCAAGAGCAAGGAGAACTTCGTCACCGCGCTGCGCAACGGCGGCGCCCAGGTGACCGACACCTTCGTGATCTTCCACTACGGCATCTTCCCGCAGTCGAAGGTCAACATGGACGCCATCGGCGTGCGCCTGCACGCGCTGTGCACTTGGTGGGACGTGCTGAAGGTCGCCCGCGACAACCGCTATTTCGACGAGAACACCCTGTCGGAAGTCGAGAAGTTCCTGAACGATCCGGTCGGCTGGTCGTCCGCCCACGGCGGCAAGTCGAGCATGTGACGCAAGACGGGGGGCGGTGGAGCAGCCGCCGTCCCCCGCGGTTGTCAGGCCTGGGTGCCGGCCGCCGCCGCCTGTTCCGGCGTCGGGGCATGGGCGAAGCGAACCCGGACGATCTCCCAACGGTCCTGCGCACCTTCGACACACCCATCGCAAGACCTGCGGTCCAGCACCTCGAAGGACAGCGAGGACAAACCGTCGCCGGCCGGGATCTTGCCGGAAGACCAAAGCCCCTGAAAAACGCGGCGGTTCACCAGGGAAATGGGGGATGGCGCCGCCTCCGGTGTGAAGCCGTCATTGGCATGGTCGAGCGGCTGGAAACGCCCCTTGCGCCGGCCGGTTGGGATGCGGCGCGCCCGGATGCGCAGCGAAAAGTCGAAATCCTCGTATCCCCAGCCCCAAAAGAGGTTGGAATAGCCGTCGATCTGCCGCATCGCCGCGTTCGGCATCAACAGCGCGCCGCCCATCGTGCTTTCGAGGTTCGTCGTCACCGTGCGGTCCGAGCGTCCCGGCGCCACCGGGCGCAGCTCCGCCCCGTACCATAGGATCGGTGTGGGACAGTCGGCCCAGGAATAATCGGCATCGACCGGCAGGTAATCGACGTCGTGCAGGCAGACATAGTCGCTCTGCCCTTCGCCCAGCAGGAAGCCGGCATTCTTCAGCGCCCCACGGTTGAAGGGAAGCCCGGCCTCCTGCTCCACGACGGTGACGCGATAATCGATCGGCTGCGCCAGACGGTCGAAATAAGCGCTCACCCAGGGAACGAACTGGCGGAGATGGTCTGCGCGATCCCGGTAGGGGACGACGATGTGCAGCCGCGCTCCTGTGCTCTCGCCGGTGGTCATGCGCTCTCCCCTCTTCCCTCTATGGCGGATGCCGGACCGCCGGCGTCCTCAGCCGTGACGGTGATCGGGCGCGGCGCACCGCCGGCCCGGTGAATGTCCCACATCGCCCGGTAGGCCGCCTCCAGATGCCGGGTGAAGCGCGGCGTGTCGAACAGCGGGCAGACCGGCCGGTTGAGTGCCAGCCGCTGCCGCAGGTCGCGGAGCCGTCCGGGCGACCGGGCGAGCGCCACCGCCTCCGCCTCGTAGGCCTCCTGCCCGTCGACGATCAGTTCGGGCAATCCGGCCGCCCGCAGCAGGCTGGCCGCCACGCGCCCGGCGAAGGTCGTCCCGCGCCGGGTCAGCACCGGCAGGCCCGCCCACAGAGCGTCGCTGGCCGTCGTGTGGGCGTTGTAGGGAAGCGTGTCGAGGAACAGGTCGGCCAGCCGGTGCCGCGCCAGATGCTCCGCGTGCGGCAGGGGTTGGGCGAAGACGAGCCGATGGGGATCGAGACCGCGGGCCTTGCCCTCGCGGCGCAGGTTGACCGCCACCTGGGGATCGCCGGCATAGAGCCACAGCACGCTGCCCGGCACCGCCGCCAGGATGCGCGCCCAGCCGTCGAACAAAGCGGGCGTCAGCTTGTAGGCGCTGTTGAAGCAGCAGAAGACGAAACCCTCCTCGGGCAAGCCGCAGTCCCGGCGCGTCGGCGTGGCCTCGGCGATGGCGCGCCGGCGGTCGTTGGGCTGATAGCAATCCGGCAGCCGCACCACCCGCTCGCTGAAGAAGCCGTCCTCGCCCGGCGCGATCACCTTGGAATCGGCGACGATGTAGTCGACGTAGCCCGCCCCCAGCGTTCCGGGATAGCCCAGCCAATTGACCTGCACCGGGGCGGGACGGGCCGCCAGGATCGAGGTGCGCGAGAAGGAGGTGAAGCCGGTCAGATCGACCAGGATGTCGATGCCGTCCGCCGCGATTGTCCGCGCCGCATCGGCGTCGGTGTGGCGGCGCAGGTCGACGAAGCGCTCGATCCCGCGTTGGAACCGCTGGCGCAGCGCGCTGCCGTCGTCGAGGCCGGTCGAATAGGCGGTGACGGCGAAGCGGGACCGGTCATGGCTTTCCAGCGCATCGACCATCAGGTGGCCCATGGCATGCTCACGGAAATCCGACGACAGATAGCCGATCCGCAACCGCCCATCGCCTGCGGCCGCCATCGCCACCGTCGTCACCGCCGGCCGGATGACGGTCCCGGCGCCGCGGGCCTTCGCCACCGCCCAGCGGGCCGCGGCGGACTGCTGGTCGGCGAGGGTCGAGGCGCAGGACAGGACGTCGAAAGGCGACACCCCCTCCGCCCCGGCGCGCACCTGCCGCAGAAGCTCCGCCTCAAGCCCGTCCAGATCGCGCCAGTCGCACAGTAGCCTCTGCTGATGCACGAGCTGGCCGAGGGCAGCGGCGTGGCCGGGAACCAGCCGGAGGACCCGCCGGCAGGCATCCGCCGACTGCATGCTCCAGCCGGCCATCGCGGCGGCCATCGCCAGATCGGCCAGGGCATCCGGCTCGCCGGGGGCCAGCGCCACCGCCTTGCGCAGAACGGCAACCGCGGCATCGGGTCTGACGGCCTCCGCCAACACACTGCCCAACCGCCGCCAGGCCTCGCCGTTCGCCGGCTGCCTGGCCAGCAGGGCCCGCAGGACCGCAAGCGCCCCGTCCGCCTCGCGCAGTCCCGACAGGGCCTGGGCCAGATTGATCTCGGCCACCGGAAAGTCCGGTTGCAGCGCCAGCGCCGCACGGTATTCGGCCACCGCGTCGTGCCAGCGCCCGAGTTCCTGCAAGGCACTGGCGACATTGTTGCGAGCCGCCGGGTTCGACGGCTCCAGCCGGGCCGCGGCCGAGGTGGCGCGCCATGCCTCCTCCAGGCGCCGCGCGGCACCGGCGGCATTGCCCAGGGCCAGCCAGTTGCGGGCGCTCCCCGGATCGAGCGCAACCGCAAGACGGCCGGCGGCAAGCGCCTCCGCCGGGCGCCCGCCGGCGTCGAGCAGGCCGCTCAGGTTGTGCCAGCAGTCGGCATCCTGCGGCGCAAGGCCAAGCGCCTTGCGGAAGGCCGCTTCCGCCTCGGCTCCCTGTCCGATGGCATGGAGGGCCACGCCCAGCTTGGACCAGGACGCCGCATCGGCGGGATCGATCCGCGCCGCCTCGCGATGCGCGGCGGCGGCCTCCGCGAAGCGGCCGAGGTCCTGAAGGGCGACGCCGAGGTTGTTGTGGACCTCTCCCAGATGGGAAAAGCTCGCCAGCACCTCGCGGTAATGGGGCTCGGCATCCTGCGGGCGCCCCTGCCGGTGCAGGGCCATCGCCAGACCGTAATGGGCATCGGCCGATGCCGGGGCGACCCGCAGAGCGGCGGCATAGACCGTCGCCGCCGCATCCCAGCGGGCCATGCCGGCCATGGCCGCTCCGAAATCGAGATAGACCTCCAGGTCCTTGGCGATGGCCAGTGACTTCTGGAACAGGCTCACCGCGTCGCGCGGGTTGCCCAGCCGCAACTCCACCACCCCCAGCCGGTGCAGAACCGCCGGGTTCTGCGGCTCGGTCCGCAGGGCGTCGAGATAGCCGGCCCTGGCCTCCTCCAGCCTGCCGGCGTTTTCCGCCGCCACGGCACGGGCAAAACTGGTCATGCGCTTCTGCCGATCGCCGCTGGCGGTTGACGGGAATGGACCGGGCTTCTGTCTGCCACAACCGGCCCTAGTCGCGCCAGCGCGTGTGTTCCATGATACGGGGAATCCCGGCCGGACGGCTCCCGTCCCCCCATTGCGAGATGTCGGGAATGGTTCTCACGCGATGGCGGCGGCCGAGCAGGCTGAGGATGCTCTGGTCGTGGCGGTGGTCGCGGAACTCCGGATAGTTCGGCAGGCCGCATTCGTTGGGCGCGTCGGTGATCAGCCGGGCATCCTGGCAAAGCCGCAGCCATTGCGCGACGAAATCCATGGTTTCAGGCCCGCGTTCGCACAGGATGAAACTGCCCATGATCTGCGGCGCCTCGACGACATCGGGCCGGTCCAGCCCCATGAAGTGGAAACAGTCGCGCTTGGTCCAGGCACCGTTGCGGTGGTCATCGCCCAGCGTGAACAGCAGGATCGGCAGATCGCGCCGCTGCCGGCAAATGTCGATCAACGGATCGACGCTGTGGACGAAATGGGCGCCGCTGTCGCTGTAGAACAGGATGTCGCCGTCCTTCAGATCCTCGCGCAGCAAGCGGTCGATGAAGTAGGGCTTCCACAGCCAATAGCCGGCCCCGCGCGGCTGGTCCAGCACATGCCGGTTCCGCGAGGCGAAAGCGGCATCGATGCGCTGGCGCCCCATCATCGCGACGCCGTCGAAACCGCCGGTCTCCAGGCCGGTCCTGCCATTGTATTTCTGCGCCGTCGTGAAGGCCCCGTCGGCATAATTCAACAGCACCCGTCTCATCGGTCCACCTCCCCCACAGTCAAAGCCACAGTCAAAGACGGCTTTCGATCCATTCGGCCAGACGGTAGGCATCGAAGTGGAAATCCTCCGTGCCGAGGAAAGGCGGCGTGCTGCGGTAGCGGCGGTAGGCGCCGTAATCGTCGTCGATGGCCAGGATGGCGTCGATGGCCTCCTCGTCGGAGGAGTATCGCGACACGTCGATGAAGCTGCCGGCCGCGACATCGCGCAGGACGCCGGGATCGCCCCAATAGAGCGGCACCGCTCCGGCCTGGAAAGCGTCCAGGATCTTCTCGGTCAGATAGCCGGGATGGCTTGCGTTCTCGAAGGCGAAGGCGAAGCGGTAGCGGGAGAACACCCGGATCTTCGGCAGCCACCCCATCTTCACCACGCTGCCGGTGTTGTTCAGCAGCCAGCCCACCGAGTCGACATGGCGCCGGGCGCCGAGCATGTGGAAGAAGTCGTTGCGGCGGGCGCAGTTGGGGTTCTTGTAGAGGAAGGCGCAGAATTTCCGCTCTGCGGCGTCCTCCCGCGTCGGCGGCACGGGCGGCAGCACGGGCTGGCAGAAATACGGCGCCGCCCCTTCGCGCAGATGGTCGTAGGCATGCACGACGTAAAGCGGCAGGCGGAAATGCCGGGGATCGTCGATGCGGTCGAACGACACCGACATGTCGATGCCGTCGAGCGGCGGCCGCACATTCTCCCCGGTGAAGAACATCGACCGGGCCGTCCGTATCTCCCGGGGACCGGTGCCGAACACCGAGACGATGGCGAGGTCGCTGTCGTTCTCGACCACGGACACCTGGAAGCGGGCGGACAGGATTTCGACGAAGAAGTTCGCCGATGGATCGAACTCGGGCCAGAAATCGAAGAAGGCGACCTTCAGGTTCGGCTTGGCACCCCGTCGTCCGCCGTCCGGCCCCTGCAGAAGGAAGCGGTCCAGAACCGCCGGATCCCTGTTGCGGGTGTCGAGGAACTCCGACAGGAAGACGCCGGTCCGCTGGTCGATCATGCCGAAGACGCTCCCGCGCGTTCTTGAGTGCCGCGAGCGGCCCGCGCCGCGGACAAGCTCGGCGGACACACCGTAATTTTGCCGCCGCCGGGTTGCCAGCGGTAATTTCGGAAGGCGATGCCGAGGGGACTTCCGCCCGGCGAAGCCGGTTCGCGGTTGCACACGGCGCATGTGAGCGGTCCTTGACCGCACGGCCCGCGCCGCTAATATCCGGCGCCATGGACGTCTCCTTGCGGATCCCGATGATGATGCGCGCTCCTGCGCATCGCGCGCGAATTACCGGCCCGGCTCTCTGAGGAGGGCCGGGATAGAGACCTGCTGTGTTCCGGGTGGCCTCATCGCCGCCCGACGGTGATGCTTTCCCCCAGGGATCCGATATGACCCGCGATTACAAATCGACCGTCTTCCTGCCCCGCACCGACTTCCCCATGCGCGGCGGCCTGCCGACCAAGGAGCCCGAGCTGCTGAAGCGCTGGGCCGAGATGGACCTGTTCGGCAAGCTGCGCGCCGGCGCCAAGGGCCGCAAGAAGTTCGTGCTGCATGACGGCCCGCCCTATGCCAACGGCAACATCCACATCGGCCACGCCGTCAACAAGATCCTGAAGGACGTCATCGTCCGCTTCCGCCAGATGCAGGGCTTCGACGCCGACTATGTCCCCGGGTGGGACTGCCACGGCCTGCCCATCGAGTGGAAGATCGAGGAGAAGTACCGCAAGGCCGGCAAGAACAAGGATGACGTGCCACTCATCCAGTTCCGCGCCGAATGCCGCCAGTTCGCCGAGGAATGGGTCGGCATCCAGGCCGCCGAGTTCCGCCGCCTGGGCGTGGAGGGCGACTGGAAGCAGCCCTACGCCACCATGACCTTCCCGGCCGAGGCGCAGATCGTCCGCGAGATCCACAAGTTCGCGGTGAACGGCAGCCTGTACAAGGGCTTCAAGCCGGTGATGTGGTCGGTGGTCGAGAAGACCGCGCTGGCCGATGCCGAGGTCGAATACCACGACCACACATCCACCACCGTCTTCGCCCGCTTCCCCGTCTGGGGATCGTCGGCGCCGGAGGTGGACGAGGCCAGCATCGTCATCTGGACGACCACCCCCTGGACCCTGCCGGGCAACCGCGCCATCGCCTATGGCGACGAGATCGAATACGCGACCTTCAAGGTCACGGCGGTCGCCGAGGGCAGCAAGGCCGTGGTCGGCGAGCGCCTCGTGCTCGCCACCGCGCTTGCCGAAAGCGTGCTGAAGGAGACCGGCATCACCGAGTGGAAGCAGTTGCACCGCTTCCCCGGCTCACGGCTCGCCGGCACCTATTGCCGCCACCCGCTGAACGGCAAGGGCTACGACTTCAAGGTGCCGCTGCTGGCCGGCGACTTCGTGACGACCGACGCCGGTTCGGGCTTCGTCCACATCGCCCCCGGCCATGGCGAGGACGACTTCCGCCTGGGCCAGGCCAACGGCATCGAGGTGCCGCAGACGGTGGGCGAGGACGGGCGCTACTACGCCCATGTGCCGCTGTTCGCCGGGCTGGCCGTCTACACCGACCAGGGCAAGACCGGCCCGGCCAACAAGGCGGTGCTGGAGGCGTTCGAGGAAGCCGGGTCGCTGCTGGCCAGCAACCGCATCAAGCACAGCTATCCGCACAGCTGGCGCTCCAAGGCGCCGCTGATCTTCCGCACCACGCCGCAATGGTTCATCTCGATGGAGACGAACGACCTGCGCAAGGTGGCGCTGCAGGCGATCTCCGACACCCGCTGGGTCCCGTCGCAGGGCGAGAACCGCATCCGCTCGATGATCGAGAGCCGGCCTGACTGGTGCATCAGCCGCCAGCGCGCCTGGGGCGTGCCGATCGCGCTGTTCGTCCGCAAGTCGACCGGCGAGATCCTGCGCGACGAGGCGGTGTTCGCCCGCATCGCCGACATCTTCCAGCAGGAGGGCGCCGACGCCTGGTTCGCCCGCGACCCGCAGGACTTCCTCGGCAACAGCTATTCCGCCGACGAGTTCGAGCAGGTCCGGGACATCGTCGACGTCTGGTTCGAGTCGGGATCCTCGCACGCCTTCGTGCTGGAACAGCGGCTGGAGGAGCTGGCCTGGCCGGCCGACCTCTATCTGGAGGGCTCCGACCAGCATCGCGGCTGGTTCCACTCCTCGCTGCTGGAAAGCTGCGGAACCCGCGGCCGGGCGCCCTACAACGCGGTGCTGACCCACGGCTTCGTGCTCGACGAGCAGGGCCGCAAGATGTCCAAGTCGCTGGGCAACGTGGTGGCCCCGCAGGAGGTCTGCGACCAGTATGGCGCCGACATCCTGCGCCTGTGGATCATCAACTCCGACTATTCGGAGGATCTTCCGCATCGGCAAGGAGATCATCAAGACCCAGGCAGACCTATACCGCCGCCTGCGCAACACGCTGCGCTACCTGCTGGGCGCGCTGGCCGACTACAGCCCGGCCGAGCGGATCGACGCCGCCGAGATGCCGGAGCTGGAGCGCTGGGTCCTGCACCGCCTGTCGGAGCTGGACACGCTGGTCCGCGAGAAGGTCGAGGCCTACGACTTCCACGCCCTGTTCGTCGCCCTGCACAACTTCTGTGCGGTGGAGCTGTCGGCCTTCTATTTCGACGTCCGCAAGGACAGCCTCTATTGCGATCCGGTCGATTCGGTGCGCCGCCGGTCGGTGCGGACGGTGATGGAGCATCTGTTCTCCAACCTGACCGCCTGGCTCGCGCCCATCCTCTGCTTCACCGCGGAAGAGGCGTGGCTGGCCCGGCCGGCCGGCTTGACGGAGGGATCGGGCTGGACCGACGAGAGCGTGCATCTGCGCGGCTTCCCGGAGGTGCCGGCGGAATGGCGCAACGACGATCTGGCCGCCAAGTGGGAGGCGGTGCGCACCGTCCGCCGCGTCGTCACCGGCGCCCTGGAGCTTGAGCGCGCCAACAAGACCATCGGCTCGTCCCTCCAGGCCGATCCGACGGTCTTCGTTGACGCCGCGACCAAGGCCCTGCTGGCCGATGTCGATTTCCAGGACGTCTGCATCACCTCGGCCATCGAGGTGACGGACGCCGCGGCGCCGGAGGGGGCCTTCACCCTGCCCGACGTCCCCGGCATCGCCGTCGCCCCGGCTCTGGCCGAAGGTGAAAAGTGCGAACGCTGCTGGAAGGTGTTGGAGGAGGTCGGCACGGTCCACGACCATCCGACGCTCTGCATCCGCTGCTCCGACGCGGTGGCATGAGGAACGTCGTCACAATCGCGGCTCTATCCCCTCTCCCCCCGCTCTCGCGCAAACTTCGTTTGCGCTGACGCGACAAGCGGACCTCCGGTCCGCCGAAAGCGGGGAGAGGGTTAGGGTGAGGGGGGTCCGCCTGCCGGACGCTCCTCGCCGCGCCTCCCCCTCCCCCCGACTCTCTCCCCGGAGGGGAGAGGAAGGATGTATGGCCGCATGAACGCCTTCGTCGCCAACCAATCCCGGTCCTACTGGCTGTTCGGGCTGATCGTCGCCGTCCTGGTGGTGGTCCTCGACCAGGGCAGCAAGTGGTGGATCCTCGAGCAGGTCATGCAGCCGGTGCCGCATGTCATCGAGGTGACCCCCTTCTTCAACCTCGTGCTGGTGTGGAACTACGGCGTCAGCTTCGGCACCTTCGCCAGCGGCGGGGCGCTGATGCCCTACATCCTGAGCGCCATCGCGGCGGTGATCGCCGTCTGCCTGGTCTTCTGGCTGCGGCAGGCGGAACGACGCCTGATCGCCCTGGCGCTGGGCTTCATCATCGGCGGGGCGGTCGGCAACGTGGCCGACCGGATGCTGCACGGGGCGGTGGTCGATTTCCTCGATTTCCATGTCGGCGGCTGGCATTTCTGGGCCTTCAACGTCGCCGACAGCGGAATCAGCGTCGGCGTCGTGCTGCTGCTGATCGACGGACTGTTCGCGGGCCGCGAAAAGTCGTAAGAGTTCCGTCGCCGGTGGCGCTATAACCACCGGCGAGCGCTGACCCAAGCGGCCTCGACCTTCGGGCCGGGTCGCTACGACGTGACAGACGACGGGATCCTCCGAACGTGACCAGCATCTCCTCCGCCCTCTCCTTCCCCCGGACTCGGCTCCCGCTCATCGGGCTGGCGCTTGCGGCGTTGACGCTCGCCGGCTGCTCGGATGTGCGCCGGTCCATCGGTCTCGACCGCCAGAGCCCCGACGAATTCTCCGTCGTTTCCCGCGCTCCGCTGACCCTGCCGCCCAGCATGCAGGACCTGCCGAAGCCGCGTCCGGGTGCCGCCCGTCCGCAGGACAGCACCCCGACCCAGATGGCCGCCGGCGCCGTGTTCGGCGGCTCCTCGCGCGGCGCCAAGGCTGCGGCCGGCGCGACGGCGGGCGAGAAGTCGCTGGTCGCCCAGGCTTCGGCCCGCGACGGCATCGACCCGAACATCCGCGCCAAGGTCGATCAGGAAACCACCCAGCTGATCGTCGCCGACAAGAGCTGGATCGATTCGCTCCTGTTCTGGCAGACCCAGCAGCAGCCCTTCTCCGTCGTCGACCCGGGCAAGGAGCAGCAGCGCCTGCGTGAGGCCCAGGCCCAGGGCAAGGCGCTGGACGGCGCCGCCACCCCGACGATCGAGCGCAAGCGCAAGGCGCCGCTGGAAGGCCTGTTCTAAGCCCGGCCCGTTCCTCCGGTCTTGTCCAAGACGCGACATCACACCAGTTTCCGGGGGCGTCCTTCCCAGCGAAGGGCGCCCTTTCGATTCGGTCCTCCTGATCCGGGAGCCCTCATGCCCGCCTGCATTCCAGCCCGCCGCCTCGCCGCGGCAGGTCTCCTCGCCCTGACGATGACCGTCGCGGCCCCCCTGGCGCCGAGTCCGCTCGGGCTCCAGCCCGCCCATGCGGCGGAAAAAGGGGTGTTCTTCCCCGAGAGCTTCACCCTGTCCAACGGCATGCAGGTGGTGGTGATCCCGAACCACCGCGTGCCGGTCGTGACCCATATGGTCTGGTACAAGGTGGGCGCCGCCGACGAGGAGCGCGGCCAGTCCGGCATCGCCCATTTCCTCGAACATTTGATGTTCAAGGGGACCGATGCGATCCAGCCCGGCGAGTTCAGCCGGATCGTCGCCAAGAATGGCGGGCGCGACAACGCCTTCACCAGCTACGACTACACCGCCTATTACCAGAACGTCGCCCGCGACCGGCTGGAGATGGTGATGCGGATGGAGTCGGACCGCATGGCCAACCTGAAGCTGACCGACGCGGTGGTCTATCCCGAACGCAACGTCATCATCGAAGAGCGGCGCCAGCGCATCGAGAACGAGCCGGCCGACCGCATCGGTGAGCAGATCAACGCCACCCTCTTCGTCCACCACCCCTACGGCACCCCGGTGATCGGCTGGCCGCAGGAGATGTCGGCGCTGACGCGGGAGATGGCCGAGCGCTTCTACAAGACGTGGTACACGCCCAACAACGCCATCCTGGTGGTGTCCGGCGACGTCACCGCGGCGGAGCTGAAGCCGCTGGCCGAGCGCTATTACGGCGCCATCGCCGCCCGGCCGGTGCCGGAGCGCAAGCGGGTCACCGAGCCGCCGCTGACCTCCTCCCGCCAGGTGGTCCTGCGTGACGACGAGGTGCGGCAGCCCTCGGTCCGCCGCATCTGGACCGCACCGTCCTACCGCCTCGACCAGACCGGCCAGGCCTATGCCTTGCAGGTGCTGGCCGAGATCATGAGCGGCGGCACCACCTCGCGCCTCTACCGCAGCCTGGTGGTGGATCAGAAGGTGGCGACCTCGGCCTGGCTCGGCTATGGACCGACCGCCTGGGACATGGCGACGCTGAGCGTCGGCGCCAGCCCGGCCGCCGGCGTGCCGATGGACAAGCTCGAATCGGCTCTGTGGTCCGAGGTCGACAAGCTGCTGAAAACCGGCGTGACGGAGGAGGAGGTCGCCACCGCGCGCAAGCGCATGCTGGCCTCGGCGGCCTATGCCCGCGACAGCCTGACCGGGCCGGCCCAGACGCTGGGTGCGGCGCTCGCCACCGGCCAGAGCATCGACGACGTGGAAAGCTGGCCGGTGCGCATCGACGCCGTCACCGCCGATCAGGTCAACGCCGCCGCCCGCGCCGTGCTGAGCCAGACCAACCACGTCACCGGCCTGCTGCTGCCCCCGACCGGAAAGGACAGTTGAGGATGAGCGTGTTTCACGATGTTTCATCCGCCCGCGGACTTCCCTCCGTCCGCCTGGCGGTCGTGGCGTTCTTCCTGACGGCCACCGCCCTTCTCTCCCCGCCCAGGCCATGGACATCAAGCGGGTGGTCAGCCCCGGCGGGATCGAGGCTTGGCTGGTCGAGGACCATAAGGTGCCGGTCGTGGCGCTGGAATGGGTCTTCGACGGGGCCGGCGGCTCCGACCCCAAGGGCAAGGACGGGCTGGCGTATCTCGCCTCCGCCATGCTGGACGAAGGCGCCGGTCCCTACGATTCGCAGACCTTCCAGGCGCGTCTACAGGACAAGGCCATCGCACTCGGCTTCGAGTCCGGGCGCGATGGCTTCAGCGGGTCCATGCGCACCCTGGCCGACAACCGCGACGAGGCGCTGGAACTGACCCGGCTTGCCCTGACCGAGCCGCATTTCGCGCCCGAGGCGCTCGACCGCATGCGCGCCTCCGTGATGGCCAGCCTGAAGCGCGACCTCGCCGATCCCAATTACGTCGCGCGGCGGCAGTTCTACGCCACCGCCTTCCCCGACCACCCCTATGGCGGCGAGACTCGCGGCAGCCTGGACAGCCTGCCGGCCATCACGCCCGACGACCTGCGCGCCTTCGTGAAGAGCCAGTTCGGCCGCGACCGGCTGGTGGTGGCGGCGACCGGCGACATCTCGCCGGAGGACCTCGGCAAGGCGCTGGACACGGTGTTCGGCGGGCTGCCGGCCAAGACCGAGGCGAAGCCGATCCCCGAAGTGACGATGTCCGGGCTGGGCCAGACCATCCTGCTGCCGCGCCCGACGGCGCAAACAGTGATGCTGATGGGTCAGCCCGGGGTGAAGCGCGACGATCCCGACTGGTACGCCGCCACGGTGATGAACTATGTGCTGGGCGGCGGCGGCTTCGGTTCGCGCCTGATGGAAGAGGTGCGCGAGAAGCGCGGGCTCAGCTATGGCGTCTACAGCTACCTGATCCCGATGGACCACACCGCGCTGGTGATGGCCGGCGGTTCCACCGTCAACGCCAAGGCGGGTCAGGCGCTGGACATCATGCGCCAGGAGTGGGCGCGCATGGCCAAGGATGGGTTGAGCGACCAGGAGATGGCCGACGCCAAGACCTACCTGACCGGCTCCTTCCCGCTGCAGCTCGGCTCGACCCAGGCCATCGCCCGCATCCTGTTGCAGGTGAAGCGCGACAATCTCGGCATCGACTACCTGAACCAGCGCGACCGCTACATAAACGCGGTGTCGCAGGCCGACATCAAGCGCGTCGCCCAACGCCTGCTCGACCCGGCCAAGCTGCTGACCGTGCTGGTCGGCAAGCCGGAGGGCGTGACGCCGACGCGGACCATCGAAGGCGGAAGCTGAGCGACCTCCGAGTGACCTGGGGGCGTCGGCTGACGACGCCCCCAGCTTCCCCTCCCCTCACGCCAAATCCGGCTGGCTCCCCGGAAAACGCGGATCGCTCGGATCGACCGGGCTGCCCGGCACCTTGCCGGGAATGATCCCGACCTGATCGGGCCGCGCGGCATCGTCGCGGTCGCGCTGTTCCTCACGCTCTTCCAAAGGCGGGGCAACGGGCTTGTCCGACATGCTGTCCTCCTGTTGAAACGTCCCTGATCGACAACACCCGACCGCCCCGCCGGGTTGCACCCCTGGCCGCCCCGCATAGGCCGATAAGCAGCGCCGACCGCCGCGTTTTGGCCCGTGGCCGTGGCTGGCGGTCGGTGTTAGGCTCCGCACGCCCCGCAAGATGGGCCGCGTCAAAGGACCGCTGACGTCAAGGAGTCCAAAGCATCATGACCGCGCTGACCCGTTCCCCCGCCTGGGCGGCTCTCGCCCACCACCGCCAGGACATGGCCGGCACGCACATGCGTGACCTGTTCGCCGCCGATCCCGGCCGGTTCAAAGCCTTCTCCATGGAAGCCGCGGGGCTGTTCCTCGACTATTCGAAGAACCGCATCACCCAGGACACGGTCCGCCTGCTGCTCGACCTCGCCCGCCAGCAGGATGTCGAGGGCGCGCGTGCCCGCATGTTCGGCGGTGAGCCGATCAACCTGACGGAAAAGCGCGCGGTCCTGCACACCGCCCTGCGCAACCGCTCCGACCGCGCCGTAACCGTCGATGGCCGCGACGTGATGCCGGGTGTGCGTGCGGTGCTGGAGCGGATGGACGCCTTCGCCAACTCGGTGCGCGACGGCGAGTGGCGCGGCTACACCGGCCAGCCGATCACCGACGTGGTGAACATCGGCATCGGCGGCTCCGACCTCGGCCCCGTCATGGCGACGGAGGCGCTGAAGCCCTTCGCCCACGCCCATGTGGCGCTGCATTACGTCTCCAACGTCGACGGCACCCATCTGGCCGAGCAGTTGAAGTGGCTGGATCCTGAGACGACCCTGTTCGTCATCGCCTCCAAGACCTTCACGACGCAGGAGACGCTGACCAACGCGCATTCCGCCCGCCGCTGGTTCCTGGAGACCGCGCAGGACGAGGCGCATGTCGCCAAGCATTTCGTCGCCGTCTCCACCAACGAGGCGGAGGTGCGCAAGTTCGGCATCGACCCGGCCAACATGTTCGGCTTCTGGGACTGGGTCGGCGGCCGCTATTCGCTGTGGTCGGCCATCGGCCTGCCGATCATGATCGCCATCGGCCCGGAGCGCTTCGCCGAGATGCTGGCCGGCGCCCATGCGATGGACGAGCATTTCCAGACCGCGCCGCTCGAACGCAACATGCCGGTGCTGATGGCCCTGCTGGGCGTCTGGTACCGCAATTTCTGGGACGCCTCGTCCTACGCGGTGCTGCCCTACGACCAGTATCTGCACCGGTTCCCCGCCTATCTCCAGCAGCTGGACATGGAGAGCAACGGCAAGTCGGTGACCCGCGGCGGCGAGCCGGTGGACTACCAGACCGGCCCGGTGCTGTTCGGCGAGCCCGGCACCAACGGCCAGCACGCCTTCTACCAGCTGATCCACCAGGGCACCTCGCTGATCCCCTGCGACTTCGTGGCGGCGGCGACCAGCCACAATCCCATCGGGGCCGAGGCCGGCGCCCATCACCGCATCCTGCTGTCCAACGTCTTCGCCCAGGCCGAGGCGTTGATGCGCGGCAAGACCGCCGACGAGGTGCGGGCGGAGATGGCCAAGGCCGGCAAGCCGGCGGATGAGGTCGAGGCCCTGGTCCCCCACCGCGTCTTCCCCGGCAACCGCCCGTCCAACACCATCCTGATGGAAAGCCTGACCCCGGCGACGCTGGGCGCCCTGATCGCGCTGTACGAGCACAAGGTGTTCGTCCAGGGCATCGTCTGGGACATCAACAGCTTCGACCAGTGGGGCGTGGAGTTGGGCAAGCAGTTGGCCAACTCCATCCTGCCGGAGATGGAGACCGGTCCGGCCGATGGAGCGCATGACAGCTCCACCACAGGACTGATGGCGTGGTGGCGGGCGCATCGGTGAGGCACGGCCCGGCTTACGCTGAATAATTGTATGTGTGCGAACGCAATCGGGCGGGATAACCTTCCCCCGATGGCGTTCGGAACATTGTGGCAGCGTTTTGGTTGAGGAGGGAAATGGTCTTTGCACCAACCCTCGCAACCGGAGCAGCCCCATGTCCACCCGCTTACGCCTCGCCATCCTGATCTACGGCATGATCCAGGGTGTGGTCTTCGGCATCGGCACCGTCCTGGTCCTGGGCATACCCAGCTTTTCCGAACAGGCGATGACGCTGATGCCGACCGTGGTGATCCTCAGCGTCATCCTTGCCGCTCCCATCGCCTGGTTCATGGCGCCTCGTCTGCGGCTGCGTTTCTGGCAGCAACGGGAACGGCAACAGGCCCCGCGCCGCGTCACCCTGTCCTGACCGCTCAGCCTGCCGCTTCTTCCGCGACCATGGCGAACAGCCAGTCGCGGAAGAATCGCGTGTTGGCGGAGGCATCGCATGGAGCAGCGCCTCCGCGCAGGCTCTCAATTATCTCAAAGACTCTCCACCCTGACGGTTAAAACAGCTGTCAGGCGAATAGAGAATCCCAAGTGTTATAAACACTGGCCATCCACCCAGTATACTGCGTCCCATTCACGAACGCATACTCAACAGTTCCCACCCCATTGTATCCAGTATTTGTTGTCTGGGATTGGATGATGACTCCGTTATCGAAGCTCCCGTCGTCCAACTCCCCCGGCTTGTAAATGTAAAGCGTGGACCTGTCATCCCCAAATGTTAATTGCAGATTTGTCGTCACATTTGCAAAATACATTATATCCTGATTATTTATATCAGAACTCGTTGCATCATTTATAAGTGTAATCCCTGGAGCAGAAAAATCATGGTAATAGAGATCATTCCCTGCCCCTCCCTGTAAAGCATCGGCGAAACCGAAGCCGGGGTCAGTACCTCCGCCAATCAGCGTATCGTCTCCATCTCCACCATAAAGAGCGTCGCGTCCAGGGCCGCCATCCAAACTATCGTTACCCAGATCGCCCCAAAGCCAGTCATCACCATATTGACCGTATAATCTGTCATTTCCCAAATGACCGTTCAGACGATCATTGCCGTCGCCTCCAAGCAGGGTATCTGCCCCGGTCCATCCGACGACGGTGTCGTTTCCAGCTTTTGCATCAACAAACCAGTCGCCGACTTGCGAGCCGGACGTAGGCACCTGAAAGGAATTGTCTTTTTCGTTCAAAGCCATCGAGAAGGGCATGGCCGACACCCAGCTTTTAAAGCTGTGAGATGCAAAAATCTTCAATTTATTAACGATATTGTCAAATAGAAAATAAAATTGGAAAGGTAAGTTATTGAATACTTTACACCTTAAGCATTGGCAATCCTCTTGATGCGCCAGTTTTTCGTGCGTACTATCGGGAAAGAATGCACCGAGAGGCTGTGAGATGACGACGATCACTGGGTCTCAAATTCTGCTCGACGCAACCACTGGCATGGTCAAACCCACCGGTGCATCCGCACGCCCCTCGACCGCCATTGCCTCCCAGGCACCACGCCCGCCTCTTACGGATATTGTGGAGTTGTCCGATGCTGCGCGCCTGAAAATGGGGCGTGAGATGCCGACGGCCCTGTCGGCCGAACGAGATCAGGAGATCCGGCGGGTCGGCGCCGCGATTCCGGCAATGACCGACTGGGCCAATGCGACAAGCGACTATATGGGAAAGGCTGCCGACGCATTTCGCGCTGCGTTCGGCTTGTCCGACAGTGTCTCGATCGCCACTGGCGGTGCTGGAACGGCCATGATGGACGCCATTGCCGCCAGCAAGGGGATCGCCAAGCCCAAACCGCCATCCATACTGGCTGAAGCGGGTGAGAGCGAGGTTGGAGCGACTGCAGAAGACCGCAAGGCCGGCACAGGCTACATCGGGTTGAGCATCACCGATCGGCAGGATTCGCGGTTTGGCCAGAAGCTTGATATCGCGTTCAATCGCAGCACCGGGATCGCATCGGAGGCGATGAGGCTGGTGCGGTTGGATGATCGGCAGGGCGCCGGCGCGCTGGCCCTGACCATGCGTACCGGACCACTGGCCAAGCTGCTGCCATCCGACGGTGGAGATGATACCAGCATGTTTGCGGTTACCGATGGCGGCTCAGGGCCGAATGCAAAGGTTGCGGCGGCGATCCGTTCCGTCGGCATGGACGATGCGGCGACTTCCGCGCTTGCAATCATCAAGGCGGTCGGCCGTTACTTACCCGGCTCGACCGGTGACGGCACCGGCAGCCAATAAAGGGAAGTTCTGGAACCAACGACGACAGGAGTTCCATCTCCTGTCTCCAGCCCGCCCATTCAGGTCGCCGCCTCTTCCGCGACCATGGCGAACAGCCAGTCGCGGAAAGCGCGCATGGTCGGCGTCTCCGGCCGCGACTTCAACGAGGTCAGCCAATAGGCGCCCTTGCAGACGGTGACGGCGAAGGGCTGTTCGATCAGCCCCACGGCGAGCGGTCGGCGGAACATCGCCACCGGAGCCAGTGCCACCCCGGCCCCCTGGATCGCCGCCTCCACCATCAGGGAGGAGGAGTCGAAGACCGGCCCCTTGACCGGCGGCATCGCCGCCGGTTCCACCCCGGCGGCGGCGAACCAGCCCGGCCATTCGTCAGACCGGTAGGAGCGCAGCAGGGTCTCGTGCCCGACATCGGCGGGTTCGCGCAGCCGCCGGGAAATCTCCGGCGCGCACAGCACCGACAGCGGCGCATCGAACAGATGGACAGCCTCGGTGCCGTGCCACGCGCCGTCACCGAAGCGGATGGCGAAGTCCAGCCCCTCCGCCGCGATGTCGACGCGGTTGTTGTTGGTGGACAGGCGCAGATCGACGAAGGGATGCGCCTCGCGGAAGCGCGTCAGCCGCGGCAGCAGCCAGCCGACGGCGAAAGTGCCGACGGCACCGACCGTCAGAACCTCGCGGAACCGCCCGCCCTCGAACTGGTCGAGCAGACCGCCGATGCGGTCGAACGCCTCCTCCAGCGTCGGCAGCAGCGCCCTCCCCTCGTCGGTCAGGGCGAGGCCGCGCGGCAGGCGATGGAACAGGCTGGCGCCCAGCCGCTCCTCCAGCAGCTTGACCTGATGGCTGACGGCGGCCTGGGTCACGCACAGCTCGATGGCCGCGCGGGTGAAGCTGAGATGCCGCGCCGACGCCTCGAAGGCACGCAGGGCGTTCAGCGGCAGATAGGGGCGGACCAAAATTTCCCCCGGACGATGCGTGATGCCGGAGGGGGTGCTAGCACCGAATGGGGACTGGCTCCAGGGGGATGTGGGGAGCGTCAGCCGACGCTCCCCACAAATCGCTCACCGCCCCGTCAGCACCTTGCGGGTGTGCAGAGCGATCATCCGTTCCTCGTCGGTCGGGATGACATAGACCGGCAGGCGGCTGCCGGGGGCCGAGATCTTCGTCGCGTTCGCCTCGTTGGCCGCGGCATCGATGTCCACCCCCATCCAGGCCAGCTTGTCTCCGACCCGCGCCCGCACCGGAGCGGAGCGCTCGCCGATGCCGGCGGTGAACACCAGCGCGTCCACACCACCCATCGAGGCGGACAGCGCGCCGGTCTCCTTGGCGATGCGGAAGCAGAACAGCTCGACCGCCTCCTGCGCATGCGGGTCGCTGCTGTCCAGCAGGGCACGCATGTCGTTGGAGATGCCGGACACGCCGAGCAGGCCGGACTTGTTGTACAGCATCTTCTCGATGGCGCCGGCGTCCATGCCCTTGCGCATCAGGTAGATCAGCACGCCGGGGTCGATGGTGCCGCAGCGGGTGCCCATCGGCAGGCCGTCCAGCGCGGTGAAGCCCATGGTGCTGTCGACGCTGCGCCCGCCATGGATGGCGCACATGCTGGCGCCGCTGCCGAGATGGGCGACGACGACCCGCGAATCACCCAACTCCGGCGCGATCTCCGGCAGGCGGCGGGCGATATACTCGTAGGACAGGCCGTGGAAGCCGTAGCGCCGCACGCCCTCCTCGGTCAGTTCCCGCGGAATGGCGAAGGTCTGGGCCTGCCAGGGCTGGTTGCGGTGGAAGGCGGTGTCGAAGCAGGCGACCTGCGGCAGCTCCGGGTGTGCCTCGGCCAACGCGCGGATGGCGGCGAGGTTGTGCGGCTGGTGCAGCGGGGCGAGCGGGACCAGACCGTCCAACTCGTCCAGCACGGCGGGGGTCAGCAGCACCGGGGCGGCATGGCGGACGCCGCCATGCACCACCCGGTGGCCGGCGGCGATCAGCGTCGCCCCCTCCAGCCGCTCCTCGATCCAGTCGAGCAGGTAGGACAGCAGAGCGGTGCGGTCGCTGGCCTCGCCGGCACCCCAGCTCTTTTCCGCGAGAGGGCGGCGCTGGGCGTCCTTGGCCTCGAACACCGGCTGGGTGCCGATGCCCGAGATCTGGCCGTTGATGGTGACCACCGGATCCCCGCCGCCATGATCCCGGAAGACCGAGAATTTCAGGCTGGAGGAGCCGGCATTGATGACGAGGATCGCGTTGGACATTGCCCCTGCCCTCCTTACTCGGCCGCGGCGGCGGCACCGCGGCGGCGCGCGGCGGCAGACAGGACGGCCACGGCGCAGGAGGCCAGACGGGTGCGCACATTGTCGGCGCGGCTGGTCAGGATGATCGGCACGCGGGCACCGAGCACGATGCCGGCGGCGTCGGCATGGGCCAGGAAGGACAGCTGCTTGGCCAGCATGTTGCCGGCCTCCAGGTCGGGAACCAGCAGGATGTCGGCCTGACCGGCCACCTCGGACTTGATGCCCTTGGTGATGGCCGCCTCGCGGCTGATGGCGTTGTCGAAGGCCAGCGGGCCGTCGAGGATGCCGCCGGTGATCTGGCCGCGGTCGGCCATCTTGCAGAGTGCCGCCGCCTCCAGCGTCGAGGGGATCTTGGTGTTGATGGTCTCCACCGCCGACAGGATGGCGACGCGCGGCACCTCGACCCCCAGCACCTTGGCGAGGTCGATGGCGTTCTGCACGATGCTGACCTTGTCCTCCAGCGTCGGGTAGATGTTGATCGCCGCATCGGTGATCAGCAGCGGCCGCGGGTAGGTCGGGACGTTCATCACGAAGACGTGGCTGAGGCGGCGGCCGGTGCGCAGGCCGGTCTCCTTCCTCACCACCTCGCCCATCAGCTCGTCGGTGTGCAGGCTGCCCTTCATCACCGCCTCGCACTCGCCGGTGCGGGCAAGCCGCACGCCGGTCTCGGCGGAGGCATGGCTGTGGGCGACGTCGACGATGCGGTAGCGCGAGATGTCGAGGCCACAGGCGTCGGCGACCGACCGGATCTTCGATTCCGGACCGACCAGCACCGGGTCGATCAGGTTCGCTTCGGCAGCCTCGACGGCGCCGCGCAGCGAGCTTTCGTCGCAGGGATGGACGACGGCGGTCGGCACCGGTGGCAGCGACTCGCACTTCTTCAGCATCAGCTCGTGGCCGTCATGGCGGATCACCTGCACCTGCGGCAGTTCCGCCTGGGCGCGGCACACCTTCTCGGTCGGGGCGATCACCTCGGCCACGCCGGTCGCAACCGTCCGGCCGTCCTGGTTGATGCACAGGCAGTCGAACACCACCGTCTTGCGCGTCGCGTCCTTCGACTTGGCGGTGACGGTCACGGTGACGATGTCGCCCAGCAGGACCGGACGTTCAAAGCGCAAATCCTGGCCGACATAGACGGTGCCGGGGCCGGGCAGCAGGGTGCCGAGGACAGCGGAGATCAACGAGCCCGACCACATGCCATGGCCGACCACCTTGTGGTCGACGGCGTAATCCTCGTCCACATGGGACGGGTTGAGGTCGCCGGACACCGTCGCGAACAGCTCGATGTCGGACATGGTCAGACGGCGCGACAGGCTCGCCTGCTGGCCGATGCGGATTTCCTCGAACGTGACGTTTTCGATCATGGGGCTGCCGTTCTTGCCGGTCGGAACGATGCCGCTGCGACCCGCCGGGGCGGCGGAGGGGGCGGCGATGGCGGTGTCCATACTAGAATGCTCCTGAAAAGGATCGCGGCGCCCGACCAACGGACCCCGCCGGAATGGCGAAGATCCGAATGCCGGTGACCGGACCGGATGCCCGTTAACCGGGGCATCCGTCGCGGCGGCAGGCCGTATCCTCCCAAGTCCGGTTCCCGTCGCCGCCGGCGCCCTTGCCGGGCAGGCCATGGCGACCGGCCGAACTCCGTCTTGTTGGGTTCCTTAGAAACGGAACCTTCGCTTTCCAAGCTTTTCCAAAGGACTGTGCTTGTGCGCAAGCAATAGCCCCTATGGCGAAGGCGCCCAATGACCTACATCAATAAAGTTGCCAAGCCATTGTTGCAGTTGGGTTACTGGGATCGTTTCGGCTCAGTGAGCAGACGCAGCATAACCGAAACTTGCGCAGACCATGACGGGAAAAGCGGACCAGCCTGCGGAACTGCCCCCATTGCGCGCTGCGGAATGCTGGCAGACGGCGGACCGCTCAGTCGGCGGCGGCACAGCAGGAGCATTGCTGTGCCACGACCGGAATGCTGACGGCGAACATGGTGCCGTGCCCCACCCGCGACCGCACGGTGACGGGATGGTCCAGCATCTCGGCCATGCGGCGGACGATCGACAGTCCCAGGCCGAGCCCGCGTCCGCTGTCGCGCTGGTCGGTGCCGCAGCGGTAGAAATCCTCGAAGATCGCGGCCATTTCCGCCTCGGCGATCCCGGGACCGGTGTCCCACACCTCGATGGACAGGCGCATCCCGCCATCGGCGGTGGACCGGCGCCGGCAGCCCAGCAGGATCCGCCCTTCGGTGGTGTAGCGCAGGGCGTTGACCAGCAGGTTGCGCACCATCCGCTCCAGCAGGATCGGATCGCTCTTCACGCGGAGGGAACAGGGGACCATCCGCAGCAGAAGCCCGCGGTCGATGGCCTGATCGCCGATCTCCACCGCCAGACGGCTCAGGATGTCCTGCACGTCAAATTCGACGACCCGCGGCTTGACGTTGCCGACCTCCAGCGCGGAGGTGTCGAGCAGGGTGGACAGCAGCGTGTTGCCGGCGGTCAGCGCCTCTCCCAGCTTGTTCGCCACCTCCACCTGATGGGGATCGTCCAGCTTTGACATCAGGATGTGGTGGAACAGGCTCATCGCCTGGAAGGGTTGGCGCAGGTCGTGGCTGGCGGCGGCCAGAAAGCGGCTCTTGGCCTGGTTGGCCCGCTCCGCCTCGGCATGGGCGCGCGCCAGCGCCTCGCGGATGTCGGCCGATTCCGTCACGTCGATGGCGGCGCAGATGACGCCGGCCACCGCACCCGTCTCGTCCCGCATCGGCTCGACCGACAGGTCGAGCACCCGTCGGAAGCCGAAACAGGTCAGCTCCAGTTCGCACCGCGTCCCGACGCCGCTGTCCATCACCGCCCGTTTGAGTTCGACCGTCCGTGCCGCTTCCTCCGCCGGAAACAGGTCGCCGTCTGTCCGGCCGATCATGCGCTCCGGATGCAGGTCCATCCGCGGACAGTAGATCCAGAGGTGCCGCAGATCCCGGTCCTGGCTGAACAGCGTCACCTTGGAATAGCGCAGAGCCATCCGGAACCGCTCCTCGCTCTCGCGCAGGGCACGGGCCATGGCGGCGCGGGCGCGTGCCTCCGTCTGGAGCAAACGCCGGGTCCTCCCCTCGCGCAGGACATAGGCAGTGCTGCCGGCAGTCAGCAGAAGGCCGCCGATCAGCATCGTCCAGGCCAGCCGGTCTTCCACGCTGAACAGCCGCGCCGGAACTCGGAACCACATAGAGCCGCCACACCCGGCCGCCATAGGCGATGTCGCGGACGATGGCGTACGGCGCCGCCGGGCCGGTCAGCTGCTCCACGGTGAGGGCATCGACCGGTGGGTGCGGCAGTTCGCCGGGACGGCCGATCGCCCCTTCGGCGGCCAGCAGCCGCGGTGTTCCGGAGGTCGTCTGGCCCGGCGGCTCCAGCAGATAGGCATCGCCGACGGTCAGCCCGACCCGGCGGACCGAATTGCGCAGCAGCTGCCCGACATCGAAGCTGGTCCACAGGAAGCCGGTCAGCGCATCGCAGACGAGGCGTCCACCGGCATAGGGACGGCCGTCGTCGGGATCGACCTCGCGGGAATAGACCGGCAGATAGATCAGCACGGACTTCCTGCCCTGCTCCGACCTCAGCGGCTCGCCGCCGGCCGCGACGATGCGGTTGGCGGTGCAGGAGCGGGCCAGCACGTCGCGCTGGCCGGGCAGGGTGGCCATGTCCAATCCGACCAGCCCGGCGGCAGACCGCGGTTCGGCCAGCACAGTGACGAACCGGGCGGCGGCAAGCTGCCCGGCGGAAGAATCGCTGGCGCCGCCGTCGGACTCCGCGCTTCCCCCGCCACCGGCGGTGCGGACGGCGAAGGAACTGTGGCCCGCCGCGCGCATCGCACGCTCCAACAACGGGACGTCCCGTTCGGCGATCCGGCGCGCCCAGGCGACGGCATGCAAATTGGGGTAGAGCGGCAGCAGCGGCTCGACGGCCGATGCGAAGCTCACCTCCGTGACTGGAGCCGGGCCGGCCATCGGACCGCTGAGCGCGCGCAAAAGCACGCTCTGGTCCTCGAAATCAGACTTCAACTGGTCATGGAGCTGGATGGCCTGGCGGTCCGCCAGAGCAAGCTCAGCTCCGCGGGTGGCACTCCTGATCATCAGGAAGGCCGAAAAGGACAGGAACATCCCGGCGATAATGATCACCACCAGTTTCCCGGCCCGTCCCCCCTCCCGATAACGCCGGTTCATCCGAACGCCCTCCACCCAACCCGTTCGAACAGCGAGTGCCCGAACCGATCATAGCGAAGGCAAGACATAAAATGGTATGCGAAACTTGAAGCTCAAACGAAAGGAGGATAGCGGCCTAACCATTGGTGGATAAAAGAACTGTTGCGTTGAGGGAAACGGACGAAAGTTTGTTGCACTTCGCCGTATCCTTCGGTCTCTGTTTCAGAAATGTCATTGCGCTGCACAAAACCTCAATGGTTTCGACTCTCCATCTTTTGCTTACTTACCCCGAATCCATTCAACTGGCATTCTATTGTTTGTTATCAGAGTGGATCATGCCCGAGCAGACGGACCACGGCGGCACGCAGGGCAAGCGGGGCCACCGGCTTGTGCAGCAGCGGATAACCGGACAGCCGCGCCTCGCGCAGCCGCTTGGGGTCGGTGTCGCCGGTCAGGATCATTCCCGGAACCGGACGGTCGAACAGCTTGACGATCTGCCGGATCGCGACGATGCCGTTGGCGGCTCCCTTCAGCCGCAGATCGGATATGACGAGGTGAAAGTGCTCGGGCGCCGGGCCGAGCCGCTCGACAGCCATGTCGTAGGAGTCCGCGCCGACCACGCTGCATCCCCATTGCCCGAGCAGCGCTTCCAGCGCCGCCAGCACCATGGGGTCGTCCTCGATCACCAGGATGCGGGTGCAGCTGATGTCGGTGGTGCCGCCGTCCGACGCCGGTGCCCCGGCTGCCGCGCTCTCCGCCTGCGCGGACGCGTCCGCCCCTTCGGCGGCATGTTCGACGGATATGGGGACAAGGACGGCGAAGACGGTGCCCCGCCCCTCCTCCGCGCAGACCTCCAGCCCGAGGCCGAGCTTGCGGGCAAGGCCACGAACGAGGGTCAGGTCCAGGCCGAGCGCCCCTCCCCCTTCCCCGACCGGCTTCGCCAGCTCAGTCCGCAGGGCCGCCAGCCGCTGCGACGACAGGCCACGGCCGCTGTCCCACACCTCGACGCGCAGGCGGTCGCCGCGCAGGCGGCAGCCCAGCAGCACGCGGCCCCGCACCGTGCCGCGCAAGGCATTGGCGACCAGCCCGTGCAGCAGGCGCTCCAACAATGCGGAGTCGGTCCGCACCATCGCCGAACAGGGCATCACGGAGAAGCGCAGACCGCGGTCGGCAAAGCGCGGCGCCACCTCCAGCGCCAGGCGCATCAGGACGCCGTTCACCGCGTGGGTGCGGATGTCCGGCTCCATCAGGCCGCTTTCCAGGCGGACGAGGTCGAAATGGCCATCGACCATGCTGCGCATCGATTCCACCGCCTGGGCCATCGAGTGCAGCAGGTCGCGCCCCTCGCCAAGCCGGCTTTCAGCCACCCTGCTTTCCGCCACTCCGGCATCCAGGCGGCCATCCAGCGTGCCGATCAGCAGCGAGAGCGCGGCCAGAGGCTGGCGCAGGTCATGGCTCGCCGCCGCGAACAGCCTGTCGGCCGGATCGGGCATCCGCCGGACCGCAGGGGAACCGGCATTCAAAGAGACGGACGAAAGCGACGCGTCGAACCGCCACACCGCCCCCCCGCCGGCAAGCCGCAGCACCTGGCGGTCGGGCATCATGTGCGGTCCGGCGGACGGGAACAGGCTGGCCTCCAGCTCGTCGGCCGGCATGCCGGCGGTCAGGCGTCCGGCCAGCAGCGGAAGGGCTGCGGCCGCCGGCGTCCAGTCGGCGAGCCGTCCGTCGGTCCCGAACACCAGAAGGGCCGGCCCCGCACTGCCGGCATCGTCGTGGCTGCCCTTCACCGTCACACCTGCGTCCCAACCCTCACGCTCCGATAAGACTAGAGACTATGGAAGGCACAGCCCGTTGCAAAGCCCGCCATTGGGCAGATGGAACGCGAAGATCATAACGGTCACCTCAATCAAACCTTTCGTTGCTTTTTCGGTAAACCCCATGCATTGAAGGGGCTCCTCATCTGATTTGTTACAATTCGACAAATATTCGGCAACATATTTGATTCGGCCTTCAGCGTTTCTTAGGAATAGGCCGCAATGATCGCCGGATGGATTGCGACACGCAGACTTGTGCCGATGCCGGGCGGGGCGGGACCGCGGCCGAGGAACTCCCGCCTGCCGATCCTCTGCTGCTCGCCATGCTGCATCTGCCCGATGCGGTTGCAGTGCTCAAGGCGCACCACGACTGCACAGGTGCGCTGACCGACCTGGAATGGCTGTCCGCCAACCCGGCGGCGGAGCGGCTGATGGGCATCGCCCCGCTGACAGGCCGGCGGCTGCGCGGCGGCGGCATCGATGCCGCCTGCCCCGGCCTGTTCGCGGCTCTGGCCGATGCCCTGCACGGCCCGGTGGAGCGCACCGTCGCGGCGCGGCGCGGCACGACGCCGGTGCGCTGGCGGGTATCGGCCGGTCCTGCACCCGTCGGGTTGTGCGCCGTGTTGACCGACCTTGGCCCCGAAACGCCGACGGTGGCCGAAGCGCTGGCCGAAAGCCTGACCGCAGCGCTCGAGCACAGCGCAGAGAGCTTCGCCCTGTTCGACCATGAGGACCGGCTGGTCCATGCCAACGGCCGGCTGAAGAGGGATCTGCCCGATGTGGCCGACCGGCTGGTTCCCGGCGTTGCGTTCTCGGAGCTGGCCCACCGCTTCGCCCTGACCGACCCGCGCCTGACCACCGAGGAGGAGCGCCGCGCCTGGGTGGCGGCGCGGCTGGAGCGCCATCGCCGCCTGGAACCGCCGATGGTGGTGCCGTTGCCCGACGGACGCTGGCTGCTCAGCCGCGAACATGCGGTGCCGGGCGGCGTACTGGTCCACTACACCGACGTCACCACGCTGAAGCTGAACGAGGAGCGGCTGCGCATCCGCGAGGCGGAGGCCAGAACCGCCCGCGCCGAGGCGGAAAGCGCCAGCCGCGCCAAAAGCGCCTTCCTGGCCCAGATGAGCCACGAGTTGCGGACCCCGCTGAACGCCGTGCTCGGCTTTTCGGAGATGCTGCTGTCCGAGGCGTTCGGGCCGCTGGGCAATCCCCGCTACCGCAGCTATGCCGGCGACATCCGCGATGCGGGAACCCATCTGCTGGCGCTGATCGACGACATCCTGGAACTGTCGCGCCTGGATGGCGGCGGCATGCCGATGGCCGAGGAGGGCGTGGACCTCGACATGCTGTCGCTGCGCGTCGTCTCCGCCCTGCAGGAGGTGGCGAAGGAAGGCGACGTCCAATTGCGCCGCGAGGTGCCCGCCGACCTGCCGCTTCTGCAGGGCGACGCCCAGGCGTTGACCCAGATGCTGACCAATCTGCTATCGAACGCCGTCACCCACACCCGTCCCGGCGGCGAGGTGATGCTGACGGCCCATCTGATGCCGGACGGCGGGATCGGGCTGATGGTGGCCGACACCGGCGTGGGCATCCCGAGCGCCGAGCTTCCGCGCATCCTCCACCCGTTCGAACCGCCGGATTCCACCATCGCCCGCAACTCTCGCGGGACCGGGCTGGGGCTGCCCATCGTCAAGCGGCTGGTCGAGATGCATGGCGGACGGATGGAACTGACCAGCCAGCCCGGCGTCGGCACCGCGGTCGTGCTCGTCTTCCCCGCCGACCGCAGCCTGCCGCGCGACCGCTGCCGGCCGGCGCCCCTGCCTCCGGTCATTCTGCCCGGCTGATTCTGTCGGGCTAAATTCGGCGCGCCGATTGCCCGCATCCACCTTTTGCCCCTTGGCGGGGACGGGACGACAGGTCATTGTGGGCATCATGTTCCCTACACGTTCCCGTTTCGATGGTGGCACCGCGTCATGAGCGACGACATTGCCGTTCCGATTTCCGACACCGAGGCCAGCTTCCCGGCTGTGGGTGCGCCGCCGATCTTCCGCGGCGTCCGGCGGGCGCTGGCGACACGCGGCTATGCCAGCCTGACCGAATTCCGTTTGGCGAGCGGCCGGCGGGCCGATGTGCTCGCCATCGACGAGGCCGGCAACATCCTGATCGTCGAGGTGAAGAGCGGTGTGCCCGATTTCCGCTCCGACCAGAAATGGCAGGAATATCGGGAATGGTGCGACGCTTTCTATTTCGCGGTCGATGACGGCTTCCCGACCGAACTGATCCCTGAGGATTGCGGCTTGATCGTCGCCGATGCCTACGGCGCCGAAGTCCTGCGCGAGGCTCCAGTCGCCAAGCTGGCGGCCGCCCGCCGCAAGACCCTGCTGCTGCGCGCCGCGATGACGGGCGCCGGGCGGCTGCACCGGATCGAGGATCCAATGTTTACCCAATCCTCGCCGACCGTGTGACCCGGCCACCCGACCGCGGGGATGCGGAGGGGCGCGGAACCGGCTAGACTGCGGCCACCACATCAACCTGGGAGAGCGGACCGGCATGCCGGCGGACCAGATGGGCGCAGCACACCCCTTGCACATCCTGCTGGCGGAGGACGAAACGGTCACCCGCCTTGCCGCCCGCGTCCTGCTGGAGCGCGCCGGCCATCGGGTGCTGGCGGTGGAAGACGGACCGGCCGCCGTCGCCGCCGCGGCGGCCGATGCCTTCGACCTGATCCTGATGGATCTCGGCCTGCCCGGCCTGCCGGGCGACGAGGCCGTCCGCGCCATCCGCCGCCAGTCCGGCGGCGGCACCCCCCGTATCCTGATGCTGACCGCCAGCGCCACCAGCGAAGGCCAGGACCGCTGTGACGGCTGCGGCGCCGATGGCACGCTGATCAAGCCGCTGCGGCTCGACGCCCTGCTGGTGGCGCTGAGCCGCGGAGCGCAGGCCAGGACGCCGGCAGCCGAGCCGGCTTCCGAGGCGGCGTTCGACGAGCGCGCCATCGGGACGATGCAGGAGATGTTGCCCGCCACCCGCGTCGCCGAACTGATCGACAAGACGGTGGCGGTGCTGCGCCAGCATGGGCAGACGCTGGACGAGGCGCTGAAAAACGGCGACCGGACGACCGCCGGGGCGATGGCCCACAAGATCGCTGGTGTGTCCGGGCAATATGGCTGCGTCGCCCTGCGCCGGGCCGCACGCGCTCTGGAGAAGGAACTGGAGGAACCGGGCGCCGATACGGGCGGCCAGGCCGGTGAATTGGCCGGCATGCTGACGCCGGCGCTTGAATTCCTGGAACGCTGCGCTGCCGCGGCACGGGGATAACCCCCCGGCCGGCGGCAGTCAGCCTGTTCTTCAGCCCCGCTCGCCGGGCGAAACGGCGACGCAGTGGTGACCGTGCTTGGTCAGGACCGCGCAGGCCTTGCGGGCACCCTTCTCGTCCATGCCGGTCAGACGGGCACGATAGACGGTGTCCTTGCCGGTCTTGGCCTCGACCACGCTGGCCTTGGCGGTGCGCAGCAGGAAGGGTGCCTGCTTGACGGCCTGCGACACCGCCTTGTTGCCCGCCGCCTTGCTGGAGAAGGCGCCGACCTGGACACCCCAATGCGAGGCGTTGCCGCCACGGGTGGACTTCTCCTCTCGGGCCGGCGCGGCGGGGATCGCCGCCGGAACCGCCGCGGTCTGCAGCGAGGCGCGGACGACCGGCTTAGTCTTGACCTCGACCTCCTCGTCGTCATCGTCCCCTTCGCCGTCGATGGCGTCGGACCGGGTGGTGTCGAGGCTCGCCATCACCGGCGCGTCGTCGCGGCCACGGTTGGGCCGGCCGAAGGCCTGATCGAGCAGCGCCGCCATCCTGTTGTCGCGCGACACCGCAGACTTGCCGCCCAGCACAACGCCGACCAGACGCCGCCCGTCCCGCACCGCCGAGGCGGCGAGGTTGAAGCCGGACGCCACGGTATAGCCGGTCTTGATGCCGTCCATGCCCTCGTAGCGGGACATCAGGTGGTTGTGGTTGGCCAGGGTGCGGCCGCCATAGACGAAGTTGCGGCGGCTGAAATAGGGGTAATACTTTGCATGGTCGCGCATCAGCGCGCGGGACAGATAGGAATAGTCGCGGGCGGTCGTCACCTGCTCCATGTTCGGCAGGCCCGAGGCGTTGCGGTAAACGGTGTGGCGCATGCCCAGTTCGCGCGCCTTGCGCGTCATCATCTCGGCGAAGCGCGACTCGGTGCCGCCCAGCGCCTCCGCCAGCACCACGGCGGCATCGTTGGCCGACTTGGTGACCAGCCCGAGGATCGCCGTCTCAACCTTCAGCGTCTGGCCGGCGCGCAGGCCGAGCTTGGTCGGCGTCATGCTCTCCGCCCAGGACGAGACCGGCAACTGCTGATCGAGGGTCAGGCGACCGTCCTCCAGCGCATCGAAGGTCAAATAGAGCGTCATCATCTTGGTCAGCGACGCCGGATGGGTGATCGCGTCGGCGTCCTGGTCGATCAGCACCTGCCCGGTGCGGGCATCGACGACGATGGCGGCGGCCTTGGCCGCCAGCGCCTCGGCGGCGGACAGGCCGGACCCGACGGCAACCATCCCCAGCAGCGCGGCCGCCGCGAGCAGATGGCGCCCCATACCCGCCGAACTCCGCCCGCCGGCCGTATCCGCCGCGCGAAAGGCGAACGGAAACAATCCGTTACGAACGGTGTTGCGCGTTACACTCATGATGGCCCCGCCAACCGCTAGATCTTGGTGCTTGGTTCAATGGTAAATTCGTGCGAAATCAGTGTCTAGCATGAATTCGTTAATTTACTGCTTTGGCTTTTCGCAGTTTCTGTGGCCAAAATCGCGGGTCCTGCATGTAGAGGGAAGGAACGGCGGGGACGGCACGGCGGAAGGGTTGCGGCACGGCGCAAACGGAAGGGGCAAACGGATTACCGGCGTCCCCAGACAGGCCAAAGCCCACCGGTGTCCGGAGATCGGGTCTTGCCGCCACGTCCTTCGTTCTCCACCTACCAGGGGCCGCCGACGCGAGGCAAGCGACAATGAGCCGTGGTCATCAAAGAACCGTTCCGGCCGCCTTTTTTTCCCGCGGGGGTGACCGCCGGGCCATGGTCCGCGCAACCGCCAGGATGACGGGAGTTGCCGCCATGGCGGTGACGCTGCTCGCGCTGGCCGGTTGCAGCTCCGTCGGGCCGACCGACAACCCGGTGGCGCGCAAGCTGACCTGGTTCAGCTACCTCAACGGCGACGACCTGCGGTCCCGCTGCGGCAAGGACAGCGCCGACCGCTACCGGCTGATCTTCAATGCCGACTACAACCGGCATGTCCGCACCTACGACATCGTCGGCGACATGGACCGCGGCGGCGCCGCGGTCGAAGCCCACGTGATCGAGGCGACCGACCTCGCCCGCCTGACGCTGGCCGATCCGTTCTCCGCCGCGCGCGGCAACACGGCGACCCTGCAACTGAGCGCCGCCCAGTTCGACAGCTTCGTCGGCCGCCTGCGCGAGGACGGGGTGTTCGACCCGCCGCCCCAGGGCTTGCGCTTGCCGTCCAACGGCTTTTATTGGCTGATCAACGGCTGCCGGGCCGGGCAGTGGTTCTTCACCGCCTACCCCTACCCGTCCAGCCGCTTCACCGACGCCCGGTTCCCGGAGCTGCTGCGCAGCATCGACCCGACCGGCATCGCCTATCCCGGCCTGCCGGCTCCCGACGAGGCTCCGCGCACCCTGCCCTCCTCCGGCCAGCTGGCGGACGGAGGCGTGTTCTTCGAGGTGCAGATCGGGCGCGACGGGCTGGGCCACTATGGGCTGGTGGGCCCGACCGCCCCCTTCGGGGCGCTGCTGCTGAGCGCCCTTCCGGGGAAATGAGCAAAACCGACGGTGGCGGTCACGGGTGACCGCCGGGGTTCAGACGGCCTCTTCGGCCGGCTGGCGCGGGCGCATGTCTTCCGGCACCAGCGTCTCGACCCAGGGACCGTCCGGCATGCGCCGGGCCAGTTCGGTCAGGTTGCGGTTCCACCACTGGCGCTGTTCGGCAAGGTCGTCATAGTCGTAGTTCGACTGGCGCCAGCTGCGCGAGTCGGCATGGTAGGACACCATGTCGATGGGGAAGCCGACATCGTTGCTGGAGAAACGCGTGCTGTCGAAGGACAGGTAGGCCAGCTTCAGCGCCGTCTGCATGTCGGTGCCGTAGGTCAGCGCCCGGTCCAGGATCGGCTTGCCATAGGCGGTGGCGCCGATCGAAAGATAGGGGGTGCGCTCGTCGACCTCGATCCAGTTGCCCTCCGGATAGACCAGGAACATGTAGGGTTCGCGGTCTTCGGCCAGCTGGCCGCCGATGATGGCGTGCAGGTTGAAGTGCAGCTTCGACGCCTCCAGCGACTCCCTGTCCTCCGCGGCGACTTGCCGCAGGCAGGCGGTGAAGGCCGAAACCGCGTCCAGCATGGTCGAATAGGACTCGCCCCGGCGCTTCTGCATGTCGCGGCGCAGATAGGCCAGCGTCTTGTCGCGCACGCTGCGCAGGCCGGAGTTCATGATGAAGAAGCGGTCGCCGCCGCTGCCCATCATCGTCACCTTGCGGGCCGACGAAAGCTGCGATCCGCTGGTGATCCGGCCGTCCGACAGACCGATCAGGCCGTCGCGGGTCTTGATGCCAAGGCAGTAGGTCATGATCGAAATGGTCCCGAAGATGCGGCCTGAAGAGCGGATGGTCCGGCACGCCGCGTCCAAGCGCCGCACCTGACCTATGGCCGAGGCGAATCCCGCCCGCGGCCAAGCTACACTTGTCCCAGCGTCGGTAAAGCCTTCGTTAAGGACATCCGCCATCAGGGCCGCTTTCAAGGACTTGAGGCGGGTTCCGCCCGGTCCGGCAACGGGAAAGGCGCGGTCGTCATCGAAGCGTCACGCCATAGGGGTATGCTGCGGCGCAAGAGACTAGGCCGGGCACCCCCGAACGGACAGTTGACACCGCCCCATGCTTAGCCCATAAAATTCTTATATTGCAATGCAGCATTCTGGCGCCCTTCCCTTGTGTGGAAAGACGGCGGTCGAGGGCTGCACAACGTAAAAAACTCAAACGCACACCGCTGCCGGCAGGCTCCTCGCCACGCTTTGCGGCGGACGGGTCTCATCAACCAAACGCCGGCATCAGCCAGGAAGGAACGCACGCCATGAACCAGTTCACGCCGAAGTCGATCGAGAACGTCGCCGCCCAGGCCAAGGAGCAGTATGAGGGTCTGGTGAAGGCCGGCCAGGAACAGACGGTCAAGCAGTTCGAGCAGACCGCGACCGCCGCCAAGGAGCAGTTCGAGAAGACCGCCGCCCAGCTGCTGAAGAGCTATGAGGACCTTCAGGCCACCGGCAAGGCCAATGTCGAGGCGCTGATCGCCAGCAGCACCATCGCCGCCAAGGGCGCCGAGGATCTGGGCCGCGAGGTCGTCGCCTACGGCCAGTCGGCGCTGGACAAGTCCATCACCACCGGCAAGGCGCTGCTGACTGCCCGCACCATCCAGGAGGTGGTGGAGCTGCAGAACGATTTCCTGAAGACCAGCTTCGACTCGCTGCTGGCCGAGACCACCCGCCTGCAGGAGCTGTCGACCAAGGTCACCAACGAGGCGCTGGCCCCGCTGAACGCCCGCGTCACCGCGACGGTCGAAACCTTCTCCAAGCCGATCGTCAAGCCGATCGCCGCCTGAGCGGCCCCATCGGATGGCACGTGACGGCCGGGATCCAGCTATGGATCCCGTCATCGCAAACGGCCCGGCAACCTCCACGCGGTTGCCGGGCCGTTCTGCGTTAAGCCCCCCTACGCTCCCGCCGGATGTTCGCGCGGAAGTTTTTTGTGCAGCGCACAATGCCCATTGACTCCCTGCGCCGCTTTCCTTATCTTCAGCTTATGTTGCAGTGCAGCATACTTCGGGCGCCCGCCCTGTCGGGGTCCGAGGGTTTCAACCCATTCCGCAATCGGCCGCCGCACCGTCGGGGCCGCGCGGTTGACCCCTTATAGAGCGCGAGGAGCATAGCCATGTCCGACCAGATCGCCGCCGTCACCAAGTCCGTCGAAGACGCCATCGCCACTGCCAAGCAGAATCTGGAAGGCCTGGTGAAGGCCCAGCAGGAGCAGATCGAGAAGGCCTCCGCCAAGGTGCTGAAGGGCTATGACGAGCTGACCGTTCTCACCAAGGAGAATGTCGATGCGCTCGTGAAGTCCGGCACCGTCGTCGCCAAGGGCGCGGAAGAGGCCGGCAAGCAGGTCGCCGCCTTTACCCAGTCCTCGCTGGAGAAGAGCGTGTCGAACGCCAAGGCCGTGCTGGCGGTGAAGACGATCCAGGAACTGGTCGAGCTGCAGAGCGCCTTCACCAAGGCCAGCCTCGATGCATTCGTGTCGGAGAGCACCAAGCTGCAGGAGCTGACCGTCAAGGTCGCCAACGAGGCGCTGGCCCCGCTGAACGCGCGCGTCAACGCCACGGTCGAGGTCCTGTCGAAGAAGCCGGTCGCCGCCTGACCGGTCCGACTCTCCTGCTTTCTTGACCGGTGGGCAGGCAATGCCCACCTGAAGGACCGCATCGCAGCGGCCCGACATCCCGCCTTGGGATGCCGGGCCGTTTTGCGTTTCCGGCCGCGGCCCTCCTCCAACGGTCGGAAGGCCCCTTGATCGGGGTAGGGTTTTCCGCCGATTGCGGCCATTTCCGAAGCGGTGTCTCCTATTACGGAGTAGCGGAAGGGCCTGTGGTCCAAAGGAGGGTCTGCCAAATGGAGGTCAGCTGAAAACGGCCCCTTCCCACCGCGCCCGAAATGACCATATCATTCCCAGTGAAAGTGCATCGCGATGACATTCGACTGGGACCATGGCCGACTCTGACAAGCAGGGCAACGACGGCACTAACAGCGGCGTGGTCGTCAAGGCCAAGCCGAAGACCAAGAAGCCGTCGATGTACAAGGTGTTGATGCTGAACGACGATTACACTCCCATGGAGTTCGTCGTTCTCGTTCTCGAACGCTTCTTCAGCAAATCGCGGGAGGAAGCGACACAGATCATGCTGCATGTGCACCGGCGGGGTGTGGGGTTGTGCGGCGTGTTCACCTACGAGGTGGCGGAGACGAAAGTCACGCAGGTGATGGACTTTGCGCGCCAGAACCAGCACCCGCTGCAATGCACGTTAGAAAAGGATTAGACCCACACATGCTGTCGCGTAACCTGGAACAGACGCTGCACCGAGCCCTGGCCCACGCGAACGAGCGCAGGCATGAATACGCGACGCTCGAACATCTGCTTCTCGCGTTGACCGAAGACTCCGATGCTACCGCCGTCTTGCGCGCTTGCGGGATCGATCTCGACCGACTGCGCGCGGAACTGTCGGATTACCTCGACAATGAATTGGCGAACCTTATCACGAACAGGCCCGATGATGCCAAGCCGACGGCTGGTTTCCAGCGGGTTCTGCAGCGTGCGGCCATCCACGTCCAGTCGTCGGGACGTGAGGAGGTGACGGGAGCAAATGTGCTCGTTGCCTTGTTCTCTGAACGCGAGAGCCACGCGGTTTACTTCCTGCAGGAGCAGGAGATGACCAGGTTCGATGCGGTCAACTACATCTCTCACGGAATCGCGAAGGCTCCGGGCCGCTCGGAAACAAAGCGTGTCTCGGGCGCTGACGACGAGGCGGCGGCGGAGAAGGTCGTGAAAAAAGGCAGCGAAGCGCTAGACGCATATTGCGTCAACCTGAACAAGAAGGCGTCCGGCGGGAAGATCGATCCGCTGATCGGCCGGGAGCAGGAGGTCGAACGGACCATCCAGAATCCTGTGCCGGCGGTCGAAGAACAACCCGCTCTACGTCGGCGACCCCGGTGTCGGCAAGACCGCCATCGCAGAGGGCCTCGCCCGCCGCATCGTGCAGCAGGAAGTGCCGGAGGTGCTGCGCAACGCCACCATCTTCGCGCTCGACATGGGCTCGCTGCTGGCCGGCACGCGCTACCGCGGCGATTTCGAGGAGCGTCTGAAGGCCGTCGTGTCCGAACTCGAGGCGACGGAGGGGGCGATCCTCTTCATCGACGAGATCCACACGGTGATCGGCGCCGGCGCCACCTCGGGCGGTGCGATGGATGCCTCGAACCTGCTGAAGCCGGCGCTGGCGTCGGGTTCGCTGCGCTGCATCGGCTCGACCACCTACAAGGAATACCGCAGCTACTTCGAGAAGGACCGGGCGCTGGTCCGCCGCTTCCAGAAGATCGACGTCAACGAGCCGTCGGTCGAGGATGCGATCAAGATCCTCCAGGGCCTGAAGCCTTATTACGAGAAGCACCACAAGGTCACCTACACCAACGACGCCATTCGCGTCGCGGTGGAGCTGTCGGCCAAGTACATCGGCGACCGCAAGCTGCCCGACAAGGCCATCGACATCATCGACGAGGTCGGTGCGGCGCAGATGCTGCTGCCGGAGAACAAGCGCCGCAAGAAGATCGGCGTGAAGGACGTGGAGGCGGTGGTCGCCAAAATCGCCCGCATCCCGCCGAAGTCGGTCAGCCGCGACGACAAGGAAACGCTGCTGAACCTTGAACGCGACCTGAAGACCATGGTCTTCGGCCAGAACAAGGCGATCGACGCGCTGGTCTCCGCGATCAAGCTGGCGAGAGCCGGCCTGCGCGAGCCGGAGAAGCCCATCGGCAACTACCTGTTCACCGGCCCGACCGGTGTCGGCAAGACCGAGGTGGCCCGCCAGCTCGCCATGACGCTGGGCATCGAGCTGACCCGTTTCGACATGTCCGAGTACATGGAGCGGCACACGGTGTCGCGCCTGATCGGCGCCCCTCCGGGCTATGTCGGCTTCGACCAGGGCGGCATGCTGACCGACGCCATCGACCAGCACCCGCACTGCGTCCTGCTGCTGGACGAGATCGAGAAGGCCCATCCGGATCTGTTCAACATCTTGTTGCAGATCATGGACCACGGCAAGCTGACCGATCACAACGGCAAGATCGTCGATTTCCGCAACGTCATCCTGATCATGACCTCGAACGCCGGGGCCGCCGACATGGCGAAGCCCGCCATCGGCTTCGAGCGTGACCGCCGGGTCGGCGAGGACATCGAAGCGGTCGAGAAGATGTTCACGCCGGAGTTCCGCAACCGTCTCGACGCGATCATCCCGTTCGCGCCGCTGACGCAGGAGGTCATCAACCGCGTCGTCGACAAGTTCATCATGCAGATGGAAGCGCAGCTGGAAGACCGCGGCGTGTCCATCGAGCTGAACGAGGAGGCCCGCGAGTGGCTGGGCAAGAAGGGCTACGACCCGCTCTACGGCGCCCGCCCGCTCGGCCGCGTGATCCAGGAGTACATCAAGAAGCCGCTGGCGGAAGAGCTGCTGTTCGGCAAGCTCAGCAAGGGCGGTCTGGTCAAGGTCACCGTCAAGGACGACAAGCCGGCCTTCGATTATACCGAAGGCAACCGGCCGAAGCGCACCTCCGGTGACGATGACGAGGAGATGGTGTCGGAGATGGTCGAGTAAGGTCGGCCCATCGGTCCACCGACCCGTTCCGCATGGCAAAAAAGGGGACCGTCCGCGGTCCCCTTTTTCGTTGTGCGGCCAATGGGTACGGCCGACGGATGCGCTCTTTTGCATCGGGTCGTCACCGCGTGATACTTTTGCGCGAAGGCCCGACTGCGGTATGGTCGCGCCATGACCGAATCCGCCGCCACGCCGCCCGCCGTCGATCAATCCGGCCTTGTCCAGTCCGCAGATGCGCAGGCGCCGCTGATGCCGGCCCCCGATGCGCTGCGCATCGCATTTTCCTGCGCCGACACGGACGAGGCGCGCTCCGCCCGCACCCGGCTGGTCCATCGCTACGGCAATGCCATGGCGGACGAAGCCGACGTGATCGTGGCGCTGGGCGGCGACGGATTCCTGCTGGAAACCCTGCACCGGGCGCTAACCCGCAACCGCGAACGGCCGACTCCGGTCTATGGCATGAACCGCGGCTCGGTCGGCTTCCTGCTGAACGCCTACCGCGAGGAGGATCTGGCGGAGCGGATCGTGGCGTCCCAGCATGTCCGACTGCATCCGCTGCGCATGGTGGCGACGCGGGTGAATGGCGAGCGGGTCGAGGCGCTCGGCATCAACGAGGTTTCCCTTCTGCGCGAGACGCGGCAGGCAGCCAAGCTGCGCATCACCATCGACGGTGTCATCCGGCTGCCGGAGCTGATCTGCGACGGCGCGCTGGTGGCGACGCCGGCGGGCAGCACCGCTTACAACCTGTCGGCCCACGGCCCCATCGTGCCGCTGAATGCCGGCGTTCTGGCGCTGACCCCGATCAGCGCCTTCCGCCCGCGGCGCTGGCGTGGCGCGCTGCTGCCGCACACTGCCAAGATCACCTTCGACGTGCTGGAGGAAGGCAAGCGCCCGGTCAGCGCCGTCGCCGACTTCACCGAGGTGCGCGAGGTTCTGCGGGTCGAGGTCCAGGAATGCCGCGAGGTCGGCCTGACCCTGCTGTTCGACCCGGAACTGAACTTTGAAGAGCGCATCCTGAAGGAACAGTTCGCGCCGTAAGGCTCGCATCCCTACGTCACGCCCGCCGCGCAACCCACACGGCGGTCAGGTCGTCGCGCAGCGGCAGGCTGGTGCGGGCATAGAAGCTGTCCATCATCGGCCGCAGCGGGTGCTGGCGGTCGCGGGCCAGCGCGTCGCGGACGAAATCGGGCACGGCGCCCTGCCCCAGCGGGGCATGCCCGTCGCCGCCGCATTCGATCAGCGCATCGCTGTACAGGAACAGGAAGCCGCCGCGCGGCAGGCGGTGGCTCTGGTCGACATACTGCGCCCGGCGCGAGGCGCCGAGCACCAGCCCGGCCGAGTCGAGCAGGCGGATGTCGGGTCCGTTTCCCTTCGCGCCCACCGGCGTCCCCAGCACCGGGTTGGGCGAGCCCGCCGCGGCGAAGGTCAGCGTGTCGATGGCGAGGTCGAGGATGCCGAAGAAGGCGGTGGCGAACTGCCCCGTCGGCAGCACGTCCTTCAGTGCGCCGTTCAATTGGGTCAGCCATTGCGACGGCGCCATATGCTGCATCGGAAAGCGGTCGATCAGCGTGTGCAGGCGGAAGGTGTTGATCGCCGCGGTGATGCCGTGCCCGGCGAAATCGATCATCAGCAGCCCCAGCCGGCGGTCGCCCAGCGGATAGAGGCCCCAGAAATCGCCGCCCAGCTCCGACGAGGTCTCGAAATGGGCGTCCAGCGTCAGCCCGTAGCGGTCCGCCACCTCGGCAAGCTTGCGGGTCTCCGGCAGAAGCGAGGTCTGCATGGCGCGGGCATGCGACAGCTCGCGCTGGACCCGTTCGTGGAACGCGGCGAGATCGTTGAACAGCTTGCGCTTTTCCAGCTGGTGACGGACACGCGCCACGCATTCGCCGGGCTTGATCGGCTTGGAGATGAAATCGCTGCCACCGGCCTCGAAACAGCGCACCTGCTCCTCGTCGCTGTCCAGCGCGGTCTGGAACAGCACGGGAAGCTGCTCGTGCGTCGCGTTGCGGCGCAGCGCCTCGCACATCTCCCAGCCGTTCATCACCGGCATGTCGACGTCCAGCAGGACAAGGTCGGGGCGGAAGCGGTCGACCGCCGCCAGCCCTTCCCGGCCGTTCTCGGCGAAGGCGATCTCGGCGATGCCAGCGCGGCGGATCACCAGGGCCAGCGATTTGCGGTTGAATTCGTTGTCGTCGACGATCAGGACGCGGCAGTCCGACAGCGACAGGGCGGGCGCGGCCATGGACGCTCCGTCAGCGGTCGAACTGCAGGACGGTGCACCGCCCGCCGTCGGTCACCGTCACCCGCGAGGCCAGCGTCCGCATGAAGACGAAGCCGCGGCCCGACCGCGCCTTGTTACCGGTGGTCGCCGGGGCCAGCGCGGTGTCGAAGCCGCCGCCCTGGTCCACCACCGCAATGGCGATGCAGCGCCCGTTCCAGCGGCAGAAGATGTCCAACCGCCGCCGCGTCACGGCGGGATCGTCCAGCCGGTCGCGCATCATCTCGCTGAACCGGCGATAGCCGCCCGGCTCTCCCTTCACCGCGCTGGACAGGCCCAGATTGCCGTGGACGATGGCGTTGGCGACGGCCTCGTGGAGGCAAAGCTCCACATTGGACCGGCGCTGCGGATCCAGAACGCCGCGCCGCACCAGCTCGTCGCAGACCAGCACCGGGCATTGCAGGCCATAGGCGGTGCCGGTGGTCAGCGACAGGTAGAATCCGGGACACTCGGGATCGTCCGCCGCCGGTGCCCCCGACCAGTCGTCGAGCGGGGCCGCCGCCTCGTCGGCGCCCTCTCCCAACTCGACCGTCAGAAAGGGGCTGCGGTCGAAGGCGGCGCGCAGACGGTCGCGGTCGGCCCGCTCCATCAGCAGCGTTTCGACCGCCCGGTCCGGCAGCCGCCGCCCGGTTGCCATGGCGTCGTCCTGCTGGTCCTGAACCGTCCCGGCGAAGCGCGACGCGACGCGGGCGGCCATGTCGGCAGGCACCCGGTCGCGCAACAGGCTGAAGCCGCGGAGTGCCGGTTCGGTCGGGCAGTCGTGATGAGCGGCGTCCATGCGGCAAACTCCCCTGGGACAAGGACCGGCGGGCCAGGACTCGGCGGTTTACGATTCGATGGTGATGATCTCGCCCAGCCGCGCCAGATCGATCGACCGCTTCACGTCACCCAGCGGATGGCGGACGATCATCTTGATGTTACGGCTCTCGGTCTCCTCCTGGAGGATCAGCAACATCCCGAGCCCGGCGGAGTCGATGAAGTCCAGCTTCGACATGTCGATGACGAAGCGCCGTGCACGGGACTGCTCCACCAGTTCGACGATGTCCCTGAGCCGGTCATGGTCGGTGAATTCGAGGCGGCCCGTCAGCCAGACCTCGGTCGCATCGACTGTAATGGTCGTCTTGAAATCCATAGGTCCTCTCAAAATCCTCTTTACCCGGTCCGCAGCCCTGGCCGCACCCATACAAATGCGCGCGAAACCAAGGCAATCCGCCTATGCACAGTAGTGCAAGCACTCATCCGGCCTCAAGTCCCGATACCGTAATCGGATAAACGCCCTCCCCGGGCGCGACACTTTTCCTCCGCTTCCCGCCGCCGGGACGCAACCCGCATGGACGGGCGGCGGACGACGGGGTAGAACGTCCCTGGGGAGGTGCGCGCTCCGCGTGCCGCGCCGCCGCCAGCCGCCCTATCGACGAACCTCCGGAACGGCAAGGCATGACCAGGATCGTTGAGGCATGGCGGCGCATACCGACCGTATCGGCCAAGTTCCTGCTGATCCTGGTGCCCAGCCTCGTGGTCGCGGTTTCGCTGTTCTCGGCCCTGTTCTTCTATGACCGCTACAAGGATTTGCAGGCGGCGTTGCGGGAGAAGGTGGCGACCATCGCCGACATCAACGCGGCGGCGCTGTCCAACAATCTGTGGACCTTCGACGTCCAGGCCATCCGCAACGTCATCCAGGCCATCGGCGCCAACCGGGAGCTTGTCTGCGTCGAGGTGAGCGACGATCTGGCCGACGGGCTGTTCGCCTGGCCGGGGCCGAGCTGTCCCTTGAGCAGCGACGCCAACATCGAACGGCGGCCGGTCCGGGTCCAGAACCTCCAGGTCGGCACCATCACCCTGCATTACAGCCACGACGTCGTCCGCGAGCAGCTGCGGCAGGAGGTGGTGAACACCGCGGTGCTGCTTCTGCTGATGCTGGCCGGCACCATAGCGGCGGCGCTGGCGGCGCTGCGGCTGACGGTGGGCCGGCCGCTGGGGCGGCTGATCGCCTCCATCCTCGAATCGGAACGGGGCGGCGGGCACCAGCCGGTGGACTGGCGCGCCGCCGACGAGCTTGGGCGGGTGATCCAGGCCCACAACGCCATGCTCGCCCGGCTGGGACAGGAGGAGGCCGCCCTGCGCAAGAGCGAGCAGCGGCTGGCGCTGGCCATCACCGCCACCCGGTCCTCCGTCTGGGATTACGACCTGCGCAGCGGGCAATATTGGTGGTCGAAGGAATTCCCCGCCCTGCTCGGCTATGGCCCGAGCGAGCTGCCGATGACGGCGGCGACCTGGTCCTCGCTGCTGCATCCGGACGAGGCGGAGCGGGTGATGCAGGAGTTGCGGCGCCGGGTGCGCGACCGCGCCATGGCCTACACCGCCGTCTACCGCATGCGCCGGCGTGACGGCCGGTGGGCCTGGATCGAAGACCGCGCCACCGCCCAGCGCGATCCCGACGGCCGCGCCCGCCGCCTGACCGGAACCATGTCCGACGTCACCGAACGGGTGCGGGCCGAACTGGATCTGGCCCATGAGCGCAACGTGCTGCAGGTCACGCTGAACAACACCGACCAGGGCATCATCAAGGTCGACGGCAACGGGCGGGTGGTGACGGCGAACCGCCGCGCCGCGGAGCTGCTGAACATCCCGCCCGAGGTGCTGGCCGGCAACCCGCGCTTCGCCGACGTCGTGGCGCTCCAGCGCCGCCAGGGCGAGTTCGGCGAGATGGGCGACGATCCCGACCTCTATCTCAGCTACGGCATCGGCACGGAGGGCAGCGGACGCGGCTCCGACACCGGCACGGATGGCGGCTTCGGGATGCAGCCGGGCGAGCCGGCGGGGATGATCGACCAGCCCTTCACCTTCAAGCGCCGCCGGCCCGACGGCCGCATCGTCGAGGTGCGCACCAACCCGCTGCCGGAGGGCGGATTCGTCCGCACCCTGACCGACGTGACGGTGGAAGCCCGGTCGGCCGAGGAAATCTTCAATGCAATGCAGGAGTTGGAACGCGCCTATGCCGATTTGAAGGAGACGCAGGCCAATCTGGTCCAGGCCGAGAAGATGGCCTCGCTCGCCCTGCTGGTCGCCGGCGTCGCGCATGAGATCAACACTCCGATCGGCATCGCCTTCGGCTGCGCCACCCATCTGTCGGGCCGGACCGGCATGCTGGCCGAGGGGTTCGAGCGCGGGACGATGAAGAAGTCGGAGCTTGCCGCCTATGTCGCCACCGCCAGCGAATCCTCCCGCCTGATCGAACAGAACCTGACCCGTGCCGCGGAGCTGATCCAGAGCTTCAAACGGGTCGCCGTCGACCAGACCAGCGAGGAGCGCCGCCGCTTCGACCTGCTGGCCTATCTGGAGGAGGTGGTGACCTCGCTCGGCCCCACCCTGCGCAAGAGCCGCCACCGGGTTGCCATCGCCTGCTCGCCCGGCATCCTGATGGACAGCTTCCCCGGTGCGCTGAGCCAGGTGGTGACCAATCTGGTGATGAACGCGCTGACCCACGCCTTCCCGGCGGACAGCAGGGGGCACATGGTCATCGACGTGGACGAGGTGGCCGAGGGCGAGGTGGAGATCCGCTTCGCCGACGACGGAGTCGGCATCGCCGCGGAAAACCTGCCCAAGGTGTTCGAGCCCTTCTTCACCACCCGGCGCGGGTCGGGCGGCAGCGGCCTGGGGCTGCACATCGTGTTCAATCTGGTCACCCAGTCGCTGGGCGGGCGGATCTCGGTTGACAGCGTTCCCGGCGATGGAACTACCTTCACCCTGCGCATTCCGAAGACCGTCATCCCCCCCGGCAGTCCTGCCGCCGCCACGCCTTCGCCGCCGCCCGTACCGCTGGAGACCGAACCCGCATGAGCACCGGCGCCTACGACGACGACGAAATCCTGTTCGCCGACGAGGAGGCGGACGGCGCTGCACCCGATCCCGGCGAGGCGGCCACCGGTGCGGAGCCGGTCGACCCGGCGGCCCCACCCTGGGTGATCCTGGTGGTTGACGACGAATCCGACGTCCATTCCATGACCGGGCTGCTGCTGGCCGACGTCGCCTTCCAGCGGCGGCGGCTGGACCTCGTCAGTTGCTTCACCGCGGCGGACGCCCGCACCGTGCTGGAAAGCCGGCACGACATCGCCGTGGTCCTGCTCGACGTGGTGATGGAGGAGGATGATTCCGGCCTGAAGCTGGTGCGCTGGATCAGGGACGGGCTGGGCAACCGCGATGTCCGCATCATCCTGCGCACCGGCCAGCCGGGTCAGGCGCCGCAGCGCGACGTGATCGTCGATTACGACATCAACGATTACAAGCCAAAGGCCGACCTGTCGGCGGAAAGCCTGTTCACCGCGGTGATCGCGGCGCTGCGCGCCTTCGACCAGATCCAATCGATCGAAACCCGAGTGGCGGAACGCACGCGCGAGCTGCGCGAAAGCCGCGAGCAGGCGGAGGAGGCGACCAAGGCCAAATCCGCCTTCCTCGCCACCATGAGCCACGAGATCCGCACGCCGATGAACGGGGTGCTGGGCATGCTGGGCCTGCTGGAACGGACGGAGCTGGACGAGCACCAGCGCGACACCGTCGGCACCATGCGCGAGTCGGCCAACGCGCTGCTGCGGATCATCGACGACATCCTGGACTTCTCGAAGATCGAAGCCGGGAAGATGGATTTGGAACGGGTGGCGCTGTCGGTCCCGGCGCTGGTGGAGGGGGTGGCGGAAACGCTGGCCCCCGCCGCCGGGGCCAAGGGGCTGGCGCTGCTGACCTATGTCGACCCGGCGATCCCGCAGGCTTTGCTGGGCGATCCGGTGCGGCTGCGCCAGATCCTGTTCAATCTGGCCGGCAACGCCATCAAATTCACCGAGGCCGGCCGCGTCGTGCTGCGCGCCGAGCTGGAATCGCCCCCGGCAGGGACGGAGACTCTGCTGCGCATCGCCGTCTGCGACACCGGCATCGGCATCGCCGAGGCGACGCGCCAGCGCCTGTTCCAGCCCTTCACCCAGGCGGAAAGCTCCACCACCCGGCGCTTCGGCGGCACCGGGCTCGGCCTGTCGATCAGCCGCCGGCTGGCGGCGCTGATGGGCGGCGAGATCGGGGTGGAGAGCGAGCCCGGCCTCGGCTCCACCTTCTGGCTGCGCCTGCCCCTGACCGGCACCGCCGCGCCGGATGCGGCGGAGGACGGTCCCGATGCCGTCGATCTGGACGGGCTGACCGTCCTGCTGGGCGTGCCCGACGACACGGAGCGCGGTTTCCTCGCCCGCTATCTGGAGCAGGCCGGCGCCCGCGTGCTGCCCGCCGCCTCCCCGCCCGAACTGGCGGCGCAGGCCCGCATCGCCCGCGAAGCCGGCTGCGCCGTCGGCGTCGTCACCATCGACAAGGCGCTGCACGTGCCCGCCGCCGCCTGCGCGCCGGAGGAGCTTGGCCGCCGCAGCGGCGAGGCCCGGCCACCGGTGGTCCTGCTCTGCCATGAGACGGGCGGCATGCCCGGCCCGGCCTCCCACCCCGCGACGCGCGGGGCGGAAGCCGGCACGGTGGTGCTGAGCCGCCCGCTGCGCCGGCTGGTCCTGCTGCGCGCGGTGGCCGTCGCCGCCGGGCGGCTGCATCTCCAGCCGGTTCCCCCCCATTCCCAGCCCCAGTCCTCTGCCCTGCCCTCGCCCGCCACCGCCAGGACCGCGGCAGGCCCCACCGCCGGCGTCCCCGGCGTGGAGGAGGCGGAAGCCCAGGGGCGCCTGATCCTGGTGGCCGAAGACAACCCGGTGAACCGCAAGGTTCTGCTGATGCAGTTGCAGGCGCTGGGCTATGCCGCGGAGATGGCGCCCGGCGGGGCCGAGGCGCTGGAAGCGCTCGACGCCATGCGGCAGGGCCGGCGGCGTTTCGCCCTGCTGCTGACCGACGTCCAGATGCCGGAGATCGACGGATTCGAGCTGACCCGCCGGATCCGCAACGACGAACCGTCGGCGGACCGCCTCCCGATTGTCGCCATCACCGCCAATGCCGCCCCGGCCGACATCGAACGCTACCGCGCCGCCGGCATGGACGATGTACTGAGCAAGCCGCTGGAACTGTCGCAGTTGGGAGCGACGCTCGCACGCTGGCTGCCGCCGATCCCCGCCGAGCCAGCGGGGGTTCCGGCACAGGCGCTGCCCGAGGCGCAACCCGGAGGGTGGGTTGAACTCGCCGGCCTGCGCGCGCTGTGCGGCGGCGATGCGGCAATGCTGGCGGAACTGCTGGGCGATTTCATCGCCATCGGCCGCGGGGTGATCGCCGATCTGGACAAGGCTCTCGACATGGGCGACCGCGACCGGATGCGGGCTTGCGCCCACAATCTGAAGGGCTCCTCCCGCAATGCCGGCGCCAAGCCGCTGGCCGAGGCCGCCCGCATGCTGGAGCAGTCGGCCACCGAAGGCGCGCCCCTCTCCCGGCTCAAGGAGGAGGCCAGCCGGCTGCGCGACAGCTTCGCCGCGACCTGCACCGCCATCGAACGGGAACTGGCTCTCGTGGAGCGGTCGACGGCATGAACGACCCGACGGATTTCCACCCCGACCGGCGCCAAGCCCTTGGCCTGCTGCTGGGGGCCGCCGCTTCTGCCGCCGCCCCTTCCGGCACTCTCGCTCAAAGCGCCCCGGCCGATGTCGGCGTGCCGCGGCTGGGCGAGGAACTGACGGCCTTCGGGGCGGTGCGCGCCGGCAACCGCACGCGGGCGATTCCACCCTGGACCGGCGGGCTGACCGAGGCGCCGCGCGGCTATGTGCCGGACCGCCCGTCGCCCGATCCCTATATCGAGGACGTGCGCTGGTTCACCGTCGGCGCCGCCGATGTCGAGCGCTACAAGGTCCGGCTGACCGCCGGGCAGCAGGCCCTGCTGGAGAAGTTTCCGGACAGCTTTGAACTGGCGCTGTTTCCCAGCCGCCGCAGCGCCGCGGCACCGCAGCGCATCTATGACGCCTCGCTCGCCAATGCCGACCGCGCCAGGCTGGGCGAGAACGGGCTGGCCTTGCGCGATGCGGCGGTCGGCGTGCCCTTCCCGATTCCGGCGAACGGCGTGCAGGCGATGTGGAACCACAAGCTGCGCTGGCGTGGCGGTACCCTGTCGCGCACCAGCCTGACGGTGGTGCAGTCCGGCGACGGAACCCGGTCGCTGACCCGGCTGCGCGAGGATATCGCCTCGCCCTATGCCGCCGGGGATGCCGCCGCCCCGCCCCTGCTCTATCGCCGCACGATCATGGATCCCAAGGAACAGGCGGGCAGCAGCCTGATCGTCCAGGGGACGCTCGACCCCATCGCCGCCCGCACCCGCGCCTGGGTGCGGGAGGGCGAGCGCGGGCGCGTGGTTCCGGCCTCCGACTTCGCCTATGACACGCCCGACCCGGTGACCGGCGGGATCTGCACCGCCGACATGCTGGACATGTTCAGCGGCGCGCTCGACCGCTTCGACTACACGCTGGTGACTCGGCGCGAGATGTACATGCCGTACAACGCCCACCGGCTGACCAACCCCAGCCTGACGATGCGGGACATCCTGTGGCCGCACCATCCCAACCCGCAGTTCCTGCGCTATGAGATGCACCGGGTCTGGGTGGTCGACGCCCGGCTGAAGCCGAACTTCAAGCATTCGCTGCCCGACCGCACCTTTTACCTGGATGAGGACAGCTGGCAGATCCTGGCGTCGGAGCATTACAACGGCAAGGGGGAGCTTCTGCGCTACGCCGAAGCGCACCCGCTGCCGGACTGGCAGGTGCCGGCCCTGGTGCCGACGATGGAGTTCGCCTTCGACCTGACGGCCGACCGCTATGCCGCCCGCGGCGTCGAGAACGGGCTGCCTCCGCCGCGATACGACGCCCCACTGAAGCCGGAGGACTTCACCCCCGAGGCGCTGGTCCGCCGCGGACGGCGGGGGTAGCCGGGGCGGGGGTGAAGCGGCGGCGGACCGTCACATCGATCCGGTCTGCCGCACGTCGTGAACCTCGGCCGGCCGGGTGGTATGGCGGTTCAGGATCTCCAGCGCGATGCGTTCGCGCGCGGCATCGCCGACATTGACCCACAGCAGGATGCCGCCCTTGTCGAGGTGTTGCAGCATCGGCTCGTTGCGCTTGTCGGTGATCCATTGCGACAGGAAAGACCCCGCCGCCCCGCTGCCGACACCCGCCGCTGCGGCAGCGGCTGCGGCGGCCAGTGCGGTGCCGCCGGTGGCGAGCACGGCACCGGTGGCGATGATGGCGCCGACATAGGCGGGGAAGCCGACCGCGGCCCCCTTGCCGCTGCCGACATCCTCCGGCGAGATGTAGGCCTGCCGCGGCGCGTCGGGATCGTGGGCGAGGCTGCCGACGTCGCCCGGCACATCGCCCAGCCGCTCGCGGATCGTCTCGTCATTGGCCAGCAGGCTCAGCTCATGTCGCTGGAAGCCGGCGAGCGTCAGGTCGTCGATGGCGTTCTGCAGGGCATCGCGGCTGTCGAAGACCGCCACGGCCTCGCGCACCGTCGCATCGGTGCTGCCGGCATCGGTGCCGGCGGTTCCGCTGTCTCCCGTCCAGGCACTGGAATCGATCGTGGTCGGGTTCTGGTCGCGGCTCTCGATCATGCCTCCACCCCTTCGCTTGACAGGAAGTCCGAACAATCCGAATCCAACCGGAAAGCGGAGGCAAGGTTCCGTTCAGGGTCGCGATGCGGACTTCGATCAGGGCCGCGATGCAGCTGGCGGAGGCACCGCGCCGCGCGGCTCCGGCATGGTCCCCAGGAACCACCACAGGCCCAGCCCGATCAGCACGGCCTTCACCAGCAGGAACAGCGCGATGTGGCGGGCGAGCGGATTGCGGACCATGGGTTCAACCTGTCGATGCGGACCCGCCGGCGGAGGGGCTGGCGATGAAGGCCGATCTGGCAAAAGCACCGGTGTTCTGGCTAGTATCCGGCACCCATGCTGTCAAGGAAGGATACCCGCCATGAAGCGGCTCCTGATCGCCACCCTGTTCGCCCCTCTGCTTGTGGCCGGCCTGACCGCCGGCTCCGCCGCCCCTGCCCTCGCCCAGATCAGCCTGTTCCAGGACACCGGTCTGATGCAGGCGGTCAATGACGGCGACGTCACCAAGACGAAGGGTGCCCTGTTGCGGGGCGAGAACCCCAACCAGGCGGACATCCATGGCAAGACCGCCCTGCTGGCTGCGGTCGACCGCTCCAGCCCGGCCATCGCCGCCCTGCTGCTGGACAGCGGTGCCAACGTGAACCGCGCCGACAAGGCAGGCATCACCCCGCTGCTGGCCGCGGCCGAGAACGGCAATCCGGAACTGATCGACCTGCTGCTGAAGAAGGGCGCCAAGGTCGACATGGAGAACCGCGAGGGCATGACCCCGCTGATGGTCGCCGCCCGCAACGGCCGGGCCGACGTGGTGGACAAGCTGCTGAAGGCCGGGGCCAAGGTCGACCGTTCCGACTTCACCGGACGGACCGCGCTGAACTGGGCGCAGGAAAGCCGCAACCCCCGCGTAGGAACCTTGCTGCGCCAGGCCGGCGCCCGCTGATCCCCCTGCCCCACGCCCGCTGATCCTCTGCCCCGGAGACTCCATGTTCGGTTCGGCCTTCGGCGGTCCCGGCCCGCTGCTGCTCCTGCTGCTGGCGCTGGGGATCGACGCGCTGTTCGGCGACTGGCTGGATCGCATCCTGCCCGACCCGGCGGGTCTGGCGCGGCGCTTCTGCAACGCCGCCGATGCCCGGCTGAACCGGGCGGAACGGGGCAAGTCGGCGCAGGTGTTCCGCGGGGCGCTGGTGGTGCTGGCGCTGGTGCTGATCGCCGCCGCCGCCGGGCTGCTGGTGGAGTGGATCGGCTCCATCGGCCGCGGCTGGATGGTGGAACTGCTGGCCCTGCTCTGCGGCCTGCGCGGCCGGGCAGCCTGGACCCGCGTCCGGGCGGTGCGGCGTGCGCTGGAAAGCGGCGGAGTCGTTGCCGGGCAGGAGGCGATCCAGTCGTTGACCCGCCGCCATGTCTATGGGCTGGACGAGCATGGCATCGCCCGCGCGGCGGTGGAGGCCGCCGCCCGCGCCTTCGACCGCAAGCTGGTGGCGCCGGCCTTCGGCTATGCCCTGCTCGGCGTGCCGGGCCTGTTCGTCTGGACCGTGATGGACGGCGCCGACGCCGCGCTGGGCAGCCCCGGCGTCCGCCATGGCCGATTCGGATCGACCGCGGCGACGCTGGACGACGCGCTGAACGCCCTGCCCGCCCGTCTGGCCGGTCTGCTGCTGGCGCTGGCCGCTCCCTTCATCGGCACCGCCAAAGCCGGCAGCGCTCTGCGCGCTCTCGGCCGCGACGCGCGCAAGCACCCGTCGCTGAACATGGGCTGGCCCATCGCCGCGATGGCCGGCGCGCTGGGGCTGGCGCTGGGCGGCCCGCACCGCGACGGCGGCGTCGTCATCACCGAGAACTGGATCGGCGACGGCCGCGCCCGCGTCACTCCGGCCGACATCGGGCGGGCACTCGCTCTGTCCGCCGTCGCCTCCCTGCTGTTGGTCGGGCTGGTGGCGCTGCTGCTGTGGGGCGTCGCCGGCATCTGAGTTGCCGCAACCTCGCGCTCCAGCCCTGCGCCCCGGACACGGCAATGTCCCGCCCTTGTCAGGCCATCGCCCGCGCCCTGTCCATATACTAGTATGACGAGGCAGGGAAAGCGGGGGCGATGAGTACGGGAGAGAGTGCGCCGGCTGCGGCGGAGGGCGCGCAGGCGGAAGCAATTTTGGCCGAGCGTGCCCTGGCGGAACGGCGGTCGGGCCGGGCCGGTATTTTCTGGATGATGCTGACGACCCTGCTGTTCGTCACCCAGGACGCCACCATCCGGGTCCTGACCAAAAGCTATCCGGTGGTGGAGGTCGCGTGGGCGCGCTTCGCCGTGCACATGCTGCTGGTGGGTACGGTCGTCGCATGGCGCAGCCCGCATCTGATGGTGTCGCACCGGCTGCCGCTGCAACTCGTCCGCTCCTGCCTGCTGCTGGCGACCACGCTGTTCGCCGTTCTGGCCTTGCGCAGCATCCCCTTCGCCGAGGTGCAGGCAATCGCTGCCGCCGTGCCGGTCCTGATCACGGCGCTGTCGGTGCCCTTGCTGGGCGAGAAGGTCGGCTGGCGGCGCTGGGTTGGCGTGCTGGTCGGGATGGCCGGCGCCCTGATCATCGTCGGGCCGGTGGGCGGCACCTTCCAATGGGCGCTGGCCCTGCCGCTGGCCGCGGCCTTCAGCAACGCGCTGTACCAGATCGCCACCCGCAAGCTGCGGGGCGCGGATTCGCCGACGACCACCATCTTCTACACCGGCATGGCCGGGACGGTCGCCTGTACGCTGGCCCTGCCCTTCAACTGGGTGACGCCCGACCTGACGGGGGCGGCGCTGATGATCCTGCTGGGGACGCTGGGCGGCATCAGCCATTTCTGCCTGATCCGCGCCTACAGCGCCGCCCCGGCCGCCACCGTGGCGCCCTTCGGCTACACCACGCTGGTGTGGGCGGCGGTCTATTCGCTGATGCTGTTCGGCGAGGAGCTGCGCCTGTCGACGATCCTCGGCACCGCCGTCATCGTCGGCAGCGGCGTCTACATCTTCTATCGCGAACAGATGCGGTCGCGGCAGCAGTCGTAAGGAAACGCGTCAGGCCGCTTGCGGCCCGACATCCTCCACCATGTAGAACGGCCCCCGCCGGTCGCGCTCGACCCGCAGGATGAAGCGGCTGACCCCACCGGCCTTGATGGTCCAGAGATCGCCGCCGCCGTCCAGCGGGCGAAGCTCCAGCTCGTCCGGAACCGGCGTCTCGCCCAGCCGCTTCAGGATGCGGTCGGCGCGGGTGCGGTCGATGCCGGGAAGGCTCTCGGCGGCGCGGGCGTCGAAGCGGTCGCTCTTCACATAGCGGGTGCCGGCGCCCTGGATCGGGCTGGACGGACGGCCGGGCTGCATCCGCGCCCGCGCCGCCATCAGCCGCCAGCGGGCAGTGCCACAGGCCCGGATCGCGGCGGCATGGACGGCGGCCACCCGCTCGATCAGCTCGGGGAACAGCGGCATCAGCTCGCGGCGCTTGTAGGCGACCCGGCTCATCAGCTCATGAATCGAGCGCTCGCTCGCCGCGGCGGCATCCGGCAACTCCACCGTCTCCGCCGCCAGCAAGGCCGGGATGGCGTCGAGCGCCGCTGCCGCCACCAGCGCCTCGATGCCGGCCAGCGCCGCCGCCCCTGCCGCACCGGTGCGGGCGATGGCATCGGCGACAACCGGCCGGGCGCGGTCGAGCGCCTCCGCCCTCGGCACCTCGTCGGACAGGGCAGACAGCCAGCCGGCATCGAACAGAGTGTCGTCGGAGAAAGGAAGAAAGGCGCTCAATCGCACAAAACCCGGTCGGTGACGCTCAGCCGTCCGCGCGCATGCGGGCGACCACCGCCTCCAGTACCTCTTCCGCCCGGTCGTTGTCGACCTGGCAGGTGCCGGCCGCCTGATGGCCGCCGCCGCCATACTCCAGCATCAGCGGGCCGATGTCGGTCTTGGAACTGCGGTCCAGGATCGACTTGCCGCAGGCCAGCACGGTGTTCTGCTGCTTCAGGCCCCACAGGACATGGATCGACACGTTGGTGTCGGGGAACAGCGCATAGATCATGAAGCGGTTGCCGGCATAGATCGTCTCCTCCTTGCGGAGGTCGAGTACGACGACGTTGCCGCGCACGGTGGCGCAGCGCTTCAGCTGATCGACGAACAGCTCGGCATGCTGGGTGTAAAGCTCCACCCGTTCCTTCACGTCGGGCAGGTCCAGGATCTGCTCGATGGAGTGGCTGCGGCAGTAGTCGATCAGATCCATCATCAGCTGGTAGTTCGACACCCGGAACTCGCGGAAGCGGCCGAGGCCGGTGCGCGCGTCCATGATGAAGTTCAGCAGGGTCCAGCCGGTCGGGTTCAGGATGTCCTCGCGCTGGTACTGCGCCGAGTCGGCCTGATCGACCGCTTCCATCATCTCGTCGGAGATGGTGGGAAAGCGCTCCTTCCCGCCATAGTAGTCATAGACGACGCGGGCGGCCGACGGCGCCTTGGGGTCGATGATGTGGTTGGGCTTCTCGCCGACGCGCATGGTTTCCGACAGGTGATGGTCGAACACCAGATGGGCGCCGTCGACATAGGGCAGGTTGGTGGTGATGTCGCGGTCGGTGATCTCGATCTTGCCGTCCTGCATGTCCTTGGGATGGACGAACTTGATCTCGTCGAGGATGCCCAGCTCCTTCAACAGGACGGCGCAGACGAGCCCGTCGAAATCGGACCGGGTGACAAGGCGGTACTTCGCGGCGTCGGACATGCAAGAAATCCCCTGGCGACCATCATGGTTGAGCGCGTGCCGGAAGGGTAGTCGCCTACCCCTTCGGCGCGCAATGCTTTACCAGAGGCCCGCCTGAGAGATCAGCCCCAGGGGCCGCGGCGGTTCTGCGGCATGAAGCCGCCTTGGCTGCTTTGCGGCGGCGCGCCCCAGGGCGAGCGCCCGTCACGCGGCGGAGCCGCACGGCCACCCCCACCGAACCCGCCGGTAAAGCCGCCAGTCTGGGCGGCCATCGCGCGCAGCCGCGCCACCCGCTCGCCCATGTCGGGGTGGGTGGAGAACAGGCTGGCCATGCTGGCGCCGCTGAGCGGATTGGCGATGAACAGGTGGGCGGTCGCCGGATGCGCCTCCGCCTGATAATTGGGGATGTGGTTGGCGCTGTTGTGGATGTTGGTCAGGGCATCGGCCAGCCAGTTGGGGCGGCCGCAGATCTCCGCGCCGATGCGGTCGGCCTCGAACTCGCGGGTGCGGCTGATCGCCATCTGCACCAGCGTCGCGGCGATGGGAGCAAGGATGGCGGCCAGGATCGCGCCCACCATGCCCAGCGGGTTGCCGCCACGCTCGTCGTTGCTGGAGCCGCCGAAGAACAGGCCGAAGTTGGCGAGCATCGACACCGCACCGGCGATGGTCGCGGTGATCGTCATGATCAGGGTGTCGCGGTTCTTCACATGGGCCAACTCATGCGCCATCACGCCGGCGATCTCCTCCGGCGTCAGGCGCTGCAACAGGCCGGTGGTGGCGGCGACCGCCGCATGGTCCGGATCGCGGCCGGTGGCGAAGGCGTTGGGCTGGTCGTTCTGGATGATGTAGACGCGCGGCATCGGCAGGCCGGCTCGTTCCGCCAGCCGGGCGACGATGCCATGGAATTCGGGGGCGGAATAGGCGTCGACCTCGCGGGCGCCGTACATCGACAGCACCATGTCGCCCGAATTCCAGTAGCTGAACAAATTCATGCCCAGCGCCATGACGAAGGCGATGATCAGGCCGGTCTTGCCGCCCAGCAGGAAGCCGACCGCCATGAAGATCGCCGTCAGGCCGGCAAGGAGGATGGTGGTCTTCAGATAGCTGGTCATGATCGCCATATCGGTTCAGGATGGGCCGAAGCGGGGTAACCCGCTCCGATCCCGGACATGGCAAAGATATGGGGCCGGGCCGCGCCCGCGTTCAAGATACCCGCAGTATCGCGATGGACATGATGACCGAACCGACCAAGCCGCAGCAGGACGCCGCCGAGGCGGTGTCCGACCAGACAACTCCGGACACCACGGAAACCAAGGGACCGGAACAGAAGCCCGGCGAGATCGGCGGCCCGAAGGGGCCGGAGCCGACCCGCTACGGCGACTGGGAGTTCAAGGGACGCTGTTCGGACTTCTGATCGGAGAGCGACCGCACCCGGTCACTCCACCCGCCGGCCGGTCACCGCGTCGAACAGGTGCAGGGCGCCGTCCTGCGGGGTGACCGTCAGCCGGTCGCGCTCGCGCACGGTGGGGATGCCCGCCATGCGGACCAGCAGGCTCTCGCCGTCCGGCAGGCGGCCATAGACCACGGTGTCGGCGCCCAGCGCCTCGACCAGCTCGACCTCGATGGAGAAACCGCCTGAGAGCCCCTCCGCGGCGACGGCCATGTGCTCCGGCCGGATGCCCAGCTTCACCGGGCGGCCTGCGTCGGTCGGGCGCGGCTGCGGCAGGGCCAGGCGCTGGCCGCCGGGCAGCAGCACCGCCTCGCCACGGTCGTCGATGCGGCCGTCCAGCACATTCATCGGCGGCGAACCGATGAAGCCGGCGACGAACAGGCTGGCCGGGCGCTGATAGACCTCCAGCGGCGTGCCGATCTGTTCGGCGACACCATGGTTCATCACCAGGATGCGGTCGGCCAGAGTCATCGCCTCCACCTGATCGTGGGTGACGTAGAGGCTGGTGATGCCGAGCCGGTCCTGAAGCCGCTTAATCTCCACCCGCATCTGGGTGCGCAGCTTGGCGTCGAGGTTAGACAGCGGCTCGTCGAACAGGAAGGCGGCCGGTTCGCGCACGATGGCGCGCCCCATGGCGACGCGCTGGCGCTGGCCGCCCGACAGTTGGCTCGGCCGGCGGTCGAGGAAGCGGCCGAGTTCGAGGATGGTCGCCGCCTTGTCGACGCGCGCCCGGATTTCCGCCTTCGGAATTCCGCGGATCTTCAGGCCGTAGGCCATGTTGTCGAAGACCGTCATGTGCGGATAGAGCGCGTAGTTCTGGAACACCATCGCGATGTCGCGGTCCTTGGGGTCCAGATGGTTGACCACGCGCCCGCCGATGGCGATCTCGCCGCCGGTGATGCCTTCCAGCCCGGCGACCATGCGCAGCAGGGTGGACTTGCCGCAGCCCGACGGCCCCAGCAGGACGAGGAATTCCCCGTCCTGGATCGCGATGTCGATGCCCTTGATCGCTTCGACCGGGCCGTAGGACTTGCGGACGTTGCGGATTTCAACGGTTGCCATTGTTTTTCTTTCCCTTCGCCCGCGCTTACTTTTCGCTGTCCACAAGACCTTTGACGAACCAGCGCTGCATGAACACCACCACCGCCACCGGCGGCAGCATCGCCAGCACCGTGGTCGCCATGATGATGTGCCAGTCGTTGGCCGATTCGCCGGTGCCGATCATCTTGGTGATGCCGGTCACGATGGTCTCCATATCGCCGCTGCTGGTGACCAGGAGCGGCCAGAGATACTGGTTCCAGCCATAGATGAAGAGGATGACGAAGAGTGCGGCGATGTTGGTGCGCGACAGCGGCAGCACCACGTCGATGAAGAAGCGCACCGGCCCGGCGCCGTCGATCTTCGCCGCCTCCAGCAGTTCGTCCGGAATGGTCAGGAAGAACTGGCGGAACAGCAGCGTCGCGGTGGCCGAGGCGATCAGCGGGATTGCGAGCCCGGCATAGCTGTTGATCAGGCCCAGATCGGCGACGACCTTGTAGGTCGGGATGATCCGCACCTCAACCGGCAGCATCAGCGTGATGAAGATCAGCCAGAAGAAGGCCATGCGCAGCGGAAAGCGGAAGAAGGCCACCGCATAGGCCGACAGGATTGAGATGGCGATCTTGCCCAGCGCGATGGACAGCGCCATCACCAGGCTGTTCAGCATCATGGTGCGGACGGGCGTGTACATGGCGCGGTCGCCGGCCTCGCCCACCCAGGCCTGGGCGTAGTTGGTCAGCCCCTGCCCGCCCGGCCACAGCGGCAGGCCGCCGCGGCCGATGGTGCCGGAATCCCAGGTGGAGCCGATCAGCGTCACATAGATCGGATAGGCGAAGATCAGGACGCCGACGATCAGGACGATGTGCGGCAGCAGATCGATGAAACGGGTCGGCTTCATGAGTAGTGGACCTTGCGCTCGACGAAGCGGAACTGCACCGCGGTCAGCGCGATGACGATCACCATCAGGATTACCGACTGGGCCGACGATCCGCCGAGGTCGTTGTTGACGACGCCGTCCTGATAGACGCGGAAGATCAGCGTCTCCGTCGCCTTGCCCGGCCCGCCCTGGGTCAGGGCATGGATGGTGCCGAAGGTTTCGAAGAAGGCGTAGACCATGTCGACCACCAGCAGGAAGAAGGTGGTCGGCGACAGCAGCGGGAAGGTGATGGTCCAGAACCGCCGCACCGGACCGGCGCCGTCGATGCTGGCCGCCTCCATCACCGACCGCGGGATCGCCTGCAATCCGGCCAGGAAGAAGATGAAATTGTAGGACACCTGCTTCCAGCTGGCGGCCATGATCACCATCGTCAGCGCCTGCCCGCCGTTCAGCCGGTAATCCCAATCATAACCCAGCGCCCGCAGCGCCCGGCCGAAGGACCCGATGTCGGGGTTGAAGATGAACATCCACAGCACCGCCGCGACGGCCGGGGCCAGCGCATAGGGCCAGATCAGCAGCGTCTTGTAGGCCCGCGCACCCTTGATCTTGGAATCGGCCAGCACCGCCAACAGCAGCGCCAGCCCCATCGCCAGCACGGTCACCGCCAGGCTGAAGACGACCGTGACCTTCAGCGTGTCGAGATAGTTCGGGTCGCCCAGCACATTGGTGAAGTTCTCGAACCAGAACGAATTCGCTGCGGATGCCGAAGGCGTCCTGCAGATGCACCGACTGCCAGATCGCGTTGGCGGCCGGCCAGATGAAGAACACCAGCGTCACGGCCACCTGCGGCGCCAGCAGCAGGTAGGGCAACAGCCGGTTGTCGAAGGTGACGCGACGCTGCAAAGGATGGTCTTTCGTCAATGGTAAACGGCGCCATCCCTCCCCCGCCACCGGGCGGGAGAGGGATGGTGTTGCAGGCGATCTCAGCCCTTGTTGGCGCGCTCGAAGTTGCGCAGCACGGTGTTGCCGCGCTTGATCGAGGCGTCCAAGGCCTGCTTGGCGTCCTGCTGGCCCTGGAAGGCCTTCTCAAGCTCTTCCTGGATGATGTTGCGGATTTCCGGCAGGTTGCCCAGCCGCAGGCCCATGCTGTTCTCGGTGGTCGGCGTCCGGGTCAGCTGGGCGGCCGGCACGTCGGCGCCGGGATTCTTCTCGTAATAGCCCTGCGCCTTGGCGAGGTCGAAGCCCTTCATCGTCACCGGGACATAGCCGGTGTCCATGTGCCACTTGGCATCGACCTCGGGCCGGGCGAGATAGGTGAAGAACTGCGACACCGCCTTGTATTCGGCCGGCGTGCGCTTGGGCGAGGTCATCACCCAGAAGGCGGCGCCGCCGATGATGCTGTTCTTCGGGCCGTCCTTGGCAAATTCCGGCCAGTAGGGCAGCGGAGCGGCACCCCAGGCGAAGGTCGCCTCCTTCAGGATGCGGCTGCGCAGGCCCGACGAGGCGTGGATCATCGCGCATTCGCCCGACGGGAACAGGGCGTCGGGCTTGTTGTCGCGGCCGCCATACTTGAACAGGCCGTCCTTCTGCATGTCGATCAGCGTCTGGACATGCTTGACGTAGAGCGGGGCGTCGATCTTCAGCTCGGCGTTCAGGCCGCCGAAGCCGTTGGCCTGGCTGGCGAAGGGCGTGTTGTGGATGGCGCCCAGCTGTTCGAACTGCGCCCACACCGGCCAGGCGGTGGTGAACGGACAGGTGGAGCCCGAGGCCTTCAGCTTCTTCGTCGCCTCGATCATCTCCGGCCAGGTCGCCGGCGGCTTGTTGGGATCGAGGCCGGCCTTCTGGAAGGCGTCCTTGTTGTAGAACATGATGGTGCTGGAGCTGTTGAACGGCAACGCCATCATCTTCCCGTCCTTGGACGAGTAATACCCCTTCACCGCCGGGATGTAGGCGTCGGCGTCGAAGGACGCGCCCGTCTCCTGCATCAGCTGGTAGACCGGCTTCACCGCCGGACCGGCGGCCATCATGGTGGCGGTCCCGACCTCGAACATCTGCACGATGTGCGGCGCGTTGCCGGCGCGGAAGGCGGCGATGGCCGCCTGCATCGTCTCCGGATAGCTGCCCTTGTAGGAGGCGTTGACCTGGACCGCCTGCTGGCTGTCGTTGAAGTCCTTGGCAATCTGCTCCAGCTGGCCGCCCAGCGGCTGCGGCAGGCCGTGCCAGAAATCGACCACGGTCTTCTGCTGCGCGAGCGCCGAACCCGGCAATGCCGCGGCGAACAGCAGGGCGGAAGCGGAGGCGGCGCCCGTCAGGAGGGCAAGCTTGCGGCGGGTCAACATGCGGTGGGTCTCCCTATCCCGGTATGGTTCGCGGTTGTCATGAGGGCAACGGGTTGCCGTCCCGCGACGCTTTCGTGAAGTTTTGGTGGCAATCGCCAACGTTGCTGTGTGCGATTGCGAAAAAGACCGGCAGCGTGATGATCGCTTCCGAAACTGTTTGGTTGCTCTAACCGTCACACTGCGCACGCACACGAGGGTCTGTCAAGGCGTCGCATTACAGTTTTGTGACGTGAAAATCGCGGCGATGGAATGTTGCAGAGCGAAAACGCGCAAGTGCGGAACGGCTAACGCGGGCAGGCGGCATCCGTCCGGCGGATGGGTGCCGGAGCCCCCGCCCGTCCGGCCATCAGGCTGCGGCTCAACAGGCGGCGCAGGGCGGCCGGATCGCAGGGCTTGTGGACCAGGGGAAAGCCGCTGCGGTCGACGCTGCGCAGCCGGTCGGGGTCGGTGTCGCCGGTGACGATGACGCCCGGCACCCGCCGGCCGCAGCGGGCACGGACCGCCTGGATGGCGTCGATGCCGGTCTCCGGTCCCGACAGCCGCAGGTCGGACAGCACGAGGTCGGGCGCCGCAGCACCGCCCCCCAGCCCGGCACAGGCTTCGTCGATGCCGCGGGCGGGGATGACCGCATAGCCCCAGCCGCGCAGCAACAACCCGATCCCCTCAAGCTGCACCGCGTCGTCCTCGATCACCAGCACCGTGCCGGTCACCGCAGGAGCGGCAGCGAAGGACGACCGCCCGGCCGCCGGCTCCGGCTCGCTGTCGCCGAACTCGTCGCCCGAGCGGTCGCCGTCATTGCCGGCCAGCGGCACCTCCACCGCGAAGACGGAGCCCTTGCCGAGCCTGGAGCGCACCGTCACCGGATGCCCCAGCACCTGCCCCAGCCGCCGCACGATGGCAAGGCCTAGACCCAGACCCTGCTTGCGGTCGCGCCCCGGATTGCCGAGCTGGTGGAAATCCTCAAAGATCACGGCATGGTTGGACGGGTCGATGCCGACACCGGTGTCCCAAACCTCGATGCGCAGGAACTCGCCGCGCCGCCGTGCCGCCAGCAGGACTCCGCCCTTCAGCGTGTAGCGCAGGGCGTTGGCCATTATCGGCCGCAGCAGCCGTTCCATCAGCGCCGGGTCGCTGGTGATGTGGGCGTCGAACGGGTGGATGTTCAGGCGTAGCCCCTTCGCCTCCGCCTCCGGGCCGAACTCCTCCAGCATCTTGGCGAACAGTTCGTCGACCGGGAAGGTCTGCGGCTTGGCGGTGACCAGCCCGGCCTCCAGCGCCGAGACCTCCAGCAGGGCGCGCAGCAGCGCCTCGCCGCCGAGGATCGCCTGCTCCAGCTTGTTCGCCAGCTCGATGGAGGCCGGATCGGTCAGCCTGCCGCTCAACAGATGGTGGAACAGGTGCATCGCCTGGAAGGGCTGGCGCAGGTCGTGGCTGGCCGCCGACAGGAACTTGCCCTTGGCGGTGCGGGCGCGCTCGGCATCGGCGCGGGCCTGCGCCGCCTCCGCCCTTGCTTGCGCCAAGGCGGCCGCCCCGGCGTCGGCCACGAGAGCCACCGCGTGGATACGGCCATCGGCGCCCGTGACCGGCGTCAATGCCGGCGTGACGGGAAAGCCGGGAAGTGGTCCGGTGGCGGAGGCAGGCGTGCCGGTCGCCATCACCCGCCGCCGCAGCCCGTCGATCGCTTCGGCCGTTCCGGCCGGCAGCCCGGCCTCCGCCAGCGACAGCCCCTCCACCCTGCCCGGCCCATGGCCGATCAGGATGGCGAAGGCCGGATTTGCCACCAGCACGCGCCCGTCCTCGCCAAGCAGGGCCTGGGGAGAAGCGCTGGCCGACAGCAGTGTGTCCAGCCAATCCTCACGTGTCGGAGTCTTTCCAGGGATGAGGGGCATGGCATGTACTCGGCAATGCTAAGGGGCGAGGCTAACGGAACAACCATAGGCAAACGAACATGTGAACCGGCGGCAAATGGGAGGTCTACAGACCACCGCGTTACCTCTGCTTTATCTTGTGCCCCGATCGATCGTGTCAAATGTGACCTCAGTCGATCCCATAGGCCGGGATCGTTCAAAAGCCCTAATGCTTTAAGCCGAAACCGGACCGCGGCACCATTCAGACAAAGGGCGGAGGATGCTTCCGCAGCCGGCAGTGGCCGCGCTATAAGACGGCATGGTGCAACGCCTCCCCACCCTTGTGCGTCGCCGCAAGCGATCCGCCGCCCGGCCGCCCCAGCCGCCCCGCGCGCTGGAGATATCCGGCCTGCCGATTCCGCTGGAGCTGCGGGAAAGCGCGCGTGCGACCCGCATGACCCTGCGTGTCGATGCCGGACGCGGGCTGGTCCAGGTGGTGGTGCCGGTCGGCGTGTCGGAAACCGATGCCCGCCAGTTCGTCGGCCGGCATGACGGCTGGCTGCGGGCGCGGCTGGCGGCGATGCCGCCGTCCCTGCCCTTCGCCGACGGCGCCAGCGTGCCCTATCTCGGCATCGAGCATGTCATCCGCCACGACCCTGCCATGCGCGGCCCGACGCGCCTTGAGGACGGTGCCCTGCTGGTCGGCGGCCAGCCCGAGCATGTCGCCCGCCGCATCCGCGATTTCCTGACCGCGGAGGCCAAGCGCGAGCTGGCGACCCGTGCCCGGCTGAAGGCCGCGGTCATCGGCGCCCGCGTGGCGGCGGTCACGATCCGCGACACCAAAAGCCGCTGGGGCAGCTGCTCGTCCACCGGCCGGCTGTCCTTCTCCTGGCGGCTGATCCTGACGCCGGAGCCGGTGCTGGATTACGTGGTCGGCCACGAGGTGGCCCATCTGCGCGAGATGAACCACTCGCCGCGCTTCTGGGCGCTGTGCGCCAGCCTGACGGACGGCAGCGGCGTGGACTGGCCGCGGGCCTGGCTGAAGGCGAACGGTACGCGGCTGCTGCGGTACGGGTGACGCCCGGTGGGTGACGCCTGCCCTGATCGACCGCCTAACCCACCGGTTCGGCCACCCGCGGCTCGGCTGCCGCTGCGTCGCGGCGGACGAACTCCAGGAAATCCTCGTAGGGCATCGGGCGGCCCAGCAGATAGCCCTGGCACTGGTCGCAGCCCATCTCGGCGAGGCAGCCATACTGCTCCTCGGTCTCCACCCCTTCGGCCAGCGTCTGCATGCGCAAGGACCGCGCCATGCCGATGATCGCCTCGGCGATGGCGCCGCTGTCCGGGTTGCCGGCGCGCAGGCCGCTGACGAAGCTGCGGTCGATCTTCAGCTTGTCGACGCGGAAGCGCTTCAGATAGGCCAGCGAGGAATAGCCGGTGCCGAAATCGTCGATGGCGACCGGCACCCCCAGCTCGCGCAGCCGCGAGAAGGTTTCCGACACCACGTCGGACTCGTCCATCAGGACGCTTTCCGTCACCTCCAGCTCCAGTGCCGAGGGCGGGATGCCGTAGGCCGACAGCCAGCCGGCCACCCGCTCCGCCAGTCCCGGACGGCGCACCTGCACCGCCGACAGGTTGATGGCGATCAGCAGGTCATGGTGGCGCAGCAGTTCGGCCGCGCGGCGGCAGGCCTCGCCCAGCACCCAATCGCCCAGAGGCAGGATCAGGCCGGTATCCTCGGCCACCGGGATGAACTGGCCGGGCATGATCAGCGTGCCGTCGGGCTGGCGCCAGCGCACCAGCGCCTCCGCCCCGATCAGCCGGCGGCCGTCCATGGAGAACTGCGGCTGGAAATGCAGTTCCAGTTCGTTGTTGGCGAGCGCCCGGCGCAGGTTGTTTTCGGTCCACATCCGGTCCGACGCGCGGCGGTTCAGCTCCGGCGTGAAGAACTGGTAGGTGGCGCGCCCGGCATCCTTCGCGGCATACATCGCCATGTCGGCGCTTTTCAGCAGCCCGTCGATGTCGGTGCCGTCGTCGGGGTAGATGGCGATGCCGATGGAGGGCGTGACCCGCAACTCGTGCCCGTCGATCAGATAGGGTTCAGACAGGGTGTGCAGGACCTTGCGCGCGACGATGTCCGCCGCGTCGGGGCTGCCCATGTCGCCGATCAGGATGATGAACTCGTCGCCGCCCTGGCGGCTGACGGTGTCGCCCGCCCGCACGGTGCCGGTCAGCCGCCCGGCCACCTCGCGCAGCAGGTCGTCGCCGACCTGATGTCCCAGGCTGTCGTTGATCGTCTTGAAGCGGTCGAGATCGACGAACAGCAGCCCGACCTTGGTGCCGTGGCGCCCGGCGGCCAGCATCGCGCGCTCCAGCCGGTCGCGCAGCAGGAAGCGGTTGGGCAGGTCGGTCAGGAAATCGAACTGCGCCAGATGGCGGATGCGCTCCTCCTGCGCCCTGGTCGCGGTGATGTCGCTGAAGGCCGCGATATAGTTGGCGACGGCGCCGTCCTCGTTGCAGACCAGCTTGACGCTCAGCCACTCCGGGAACACCTCGCCGTTCTTGCGGGTGCTCCAGATCTCGCCGGCCCAATGGCCGTTTTCGAGCAGCTGCGCCCACAGCTCCTCATAGAAGCCGGAGGGATTGCGGTCGGAGCGCAGGAAGTCGGGGCCCCGGCCCAGCACCTCGTCCCGATCGTAGCCGGTGATGCGGGAGAAGGCGTCGTTGGCGGCGACGATCTGCCGGTGTTCGTTGGCGACGAACATGCCCTCGGCCGCATTGTCGAACACCTTGGCCGACAGGCGGAGCTGCCACTCCGCCCGCTTGCGCTCGCTGATGTCGCGGGCGATGGCCGAGTAATAGACGTCGCCTTCGTAGGTGATGCGGCTGGCGGTGACCTCCAGCTCCAGCGTGCGGCCGTCGGCGGTGCGGTAGGCGGTCTCGTAATGGCTGGCCGCGGCCTCGCCCTCGGCGGCGAAGCGCTTCAGCAGATCGGCCTGCCCCATCACGAGGTCTTCCAGCGTTCCGCCCAGGGCCTGGCAGCCGAAGGGATTGATGTAGGCGATGCGCAGGCCGGCGTCGGCCAGCACGACGATCTCCGACACATGGTCGATGAAGAAGTTGGCGAGATACAGCTGACGCGCCCGTTCGCGCAGCATGCTGTCGCTGTGCCTGACCCGCAGCTGATAGCCGCCGACGATGCGCCGGATCCAGCCGGTGACCAGCCATGACACGCCGACCGACGCCGCCAGCGCCACGGCCAGCACCGCCACCGTGGTCCAGACCCGCTGGTTGACGCCGCGGCTGATTTCCGCCCGGCGGACCTCCATCTCCTTGCCGACATCGTCGATGTAGAAGCCGGCGACCAGGATCCAGCCCCAGACGCTGGGGGCCGAGACATAGGCCATTTTCGGGGTCGGCCGGGCGGTGACCGGATGGATCCAGTCATAGCGCAGCTCGCCGCCGCCCTGGCGTCCGAGTTCCAGCAACCGGGTGACGAGGTCGCGCTCGGTCTTCCATGGCAGGTCGCGGGCGTTCATCCCCTCCGACGCCGGGGCGGTGGGCGACAGCAGCACCTGCCCGTCCTGGCGCAGCACCCCGACATAGCCGGTTTCCCCGAAGCGGAAGGCGCGCAGACGCTCCAGCGATTCGTGCTGCAACCGCGCCTCCACCGCTCCCAGCGCGTCGCTGGCGCCGATCACCCAGTCATAGGGTTCAAAGCGGCGGACGAAGGCCATCTTGTCCACGGCCGATCTGTCGCCAGTTTGGACCGGATCGTCCGGCATGCGCCAGCGATAGCGGGCGAAGCCGCGCAGGCTGGGATCCTGGACGGCCCGCATCAGCTCGCGCATCACCGCGGCCCCTTGCGGATCGGGAGCGGAGAAGGGAGAGGTCCCCTCCCGCGCCGGGTCGACCGGCATCAGCACCGATTCGCCGTTCAGGTCGTTGATGAAGTAGTAGCCGCGCCCGCCGGAGAAGCGCAGCGGCCGCAGCGTCTGTTTGATCGATTCCTTCACCGACGCTTCGGGCAGGATGTCCTTTTCCCGGTCATGGACGCTGCGGGCGATGGAATAGGCCTCGTCCACCTGGGCGCGCAGCTGCTCCTTCAGCAGCGGTTCGACGCGCGAGCGCATGTAGGCGAGGTAGGACTGCGCGTTCTCCACCTCCTGCACCAGGGCCTGGTGCTGCTCCTCGACATAGCGCGCCTCGCTCTGCTGGAGGTCGTGCTCCAAGTCGGCCCAATGCTGCCAGACGAAATAGAGGCCGAGCCCGAGGACGAGCGCCGAGACCAGCGCCATCGACGCCAGGAATTGCAGGCGGTAGAGCCGGGCCTCGTCGGACGAGCGCGACGGCGCACGGACCAGCTCGGCGACGGGGTCGGACAAGAAGGGCTCCCTTCGGATGGCCTGTTCGGCGGAACTCGCGGAAACCGGCTGGGGCCGGTCCCGATGCGCTGTGCAAGTGTTGCTTAATGCTCGCGCGGATTCAACTGCAAGCAAATCAAATCCACCCAGGCGCGACTCTTTGACTGTTTTCCTCGCGTCTGGATGGACGGTGGCGTGCGGATCCCTATGTTGACAGGGAATTGATGGAAAGTCCGCCCGCGCAACGTTAGGCGCGGATTCCCTTAGGCTGGCAAAGATTCGCCCGTGAAGATTAATGCCGCCAACAGCGGAGCGGGCAGACAAGCCGGTTGGGCGGACGGATCGGGCCATCGCGAGGCTTTAAAACGCCCCCCGGCACCGCTATGGTCGCGCGCGCGTGCTATCAGACCTGCAGCCGCTCCTTTTCCAGCGCCAGCATCCTCCGGAGAGTGCCGATGATCCCCCGCTATACCCGCCCCGAAATGGCCCGCATCTGGGAGCCGGAGAACCGCTTCCGCATCTGGTTCGAGATCGAGGCGCACGCCTGCGACGCGCAGGCCGAGCTGGGCGTGATCCCGAAGGAGGCCGCCAAGGCGGTGTGGGAGCGCGGCAAGTGGGAGATCGACCGCATCGACGAGATCGAGCGCGAGACCCGGCACGACGTCATCGCCTTCCTGACCAACCTCGCCGAATATGTCGGTCCGGAAGCCCGCTTCGTCCACCAGGGCATGACCTCGTCGGACGTGCTGGACACCTGCCTCGCCGTCCAGCTGACCCAGGCCGCCGACCTGCTGCTGGCCGACATGGACGCCCTGCTGGCCGCGCTGAAGCGCCGGGCCTATGAGCACAAGAACACCGTCACCATCGGCCGCAGCCACGGCATCCATGCCGAGCCGACGACCTTCGGCCTGAAGCTGGCCGGCCATTACGCCGCCTTCGCCCGTGGGCGCGAGCGTCTGGTCCAGGCGCGCCAGGACATCGCCACCTGCGCCATCTCCGGCGCCGTCGGCACCTTCGCCAACATCGATCCGCGGGTGGAGGAGCATGTCGCCGCCAAGCTCGGCCTGTCGGTGGAGCCGGTGTCGACCCAGGTCATCCCGCGCGACCGCCACGCCTTCTTCTTCTCCGTGCTGGGCGTGATCGCGTCGAGCGTCGAGAATCTGGCCACGGAAATCCGCCACCTGCAGCGCACCGAGGTGCGCGAGGCGGAGGAGTATTTCCACCCCGGCCAGAAGGGCTCGTCGGCGATGCCGCACAAGCGCAACCCGGTGCTGTCGGAGAACCTGACCGGCCTGGCCCGCATCGTGCGCGCCGCCGTCGTCCCGGCACTGGAGAACGTCGCGCTGTGGCACGAGCGCGACATCTCCCACAGCTCGGTCGAGCGGATGATCGGCCCCGACGCCACCGTCACGCTGGACTTCGCCCTGGTGCGCCTGACCGGCATGATGGAAAAGCTGGTGGTCTATCCGGAGCGCATGCAGAAGAACCTGGACGACCTGGGCGGGCTGGTCTTCTCGCAGCGCGTCCTGCTGGCCCTGACCCAGGCCGGCATGAGCCGCGAGGACAGCTACAAGGCGGTGCAGCGCAACGCCATGCAGGTGTGGGAGAAGGGCGGCAACTATCTGGACCTGCTGTCGAACGACGCCGACATCGCCAAGCACATCGGCCGCGACAAGCTGGAGCCGATGTTCGACATGACCTACCACACCAAGCATGTCGACACGGTGTTCAAGCGCGTGTTCGGCGAATAACAGGCGTCTCCTGTTGAATGAGGGGCGTCCGGGCCGTTACGGCGTCTTCCGCAGGGCGGCAAAGACTTGCCGGTGGATGACAAACGGCCCGGCCGCACCTACTCTATCTCGATAAGCGTGTGCCCGGGCGGGGCAATCCTGAACAGAGCGAGGACCAGACCCATGGCGATGGAAGCCGCCACGATCGAAAAGCTCATCAAGGAAGGCATCCCGGACGCGGTCGTGGAGATCGCGGACCTGCGCGGCGACGGCGACCACTATGCCGCGCTCGTCACCTCCGCCGCCTTCAAGGGCAAGAGCCGGGTGCAGCAGCACCAGATGGTCTACGCATCCCTCCAGGGAAAGATGGGCGGCGAACTGCACGCCCTGGCGCTGACCACCGCGGTGCCGGAAGGCGCCTGACGCAAGGCTGCCGGAAGGCGCCTGATCAAAGTTGCAACGGACAAGGCCCCGGCGCCGCCGGGCCTTAATCGGAAGGGTTATCAGGTCATGGTCGATCAGAACGTCGTCGAGCGCATCGAGCAGGACATCAAGAACAACGATGTCGTGCTGTACATGAAGGGGACCCCGGTGTTCCCGCAGTGCGGCTTCTCCGCCGCCGTCGTCCAGGTGCTCAGCCACACCGGCGTCAAGTTCAAGGGCGTCAACATCCTGGAGGACCCGGGCCTGCGCCAGGGCCTGAAGGAATACTCGAACTGGCCGACCTTCCCGCAGCTCTACGTCAAGGGCGAGCTGGTCGGCGGCTGCGACATCGTCCGCGAGATGTACGAGTCGGGCGAGTTGCAGACCCTGATGGCCGACAAGGGCGTCGCCACCGCCGCCTGACCGCATCGCCGGTCCGGTGAGAAACGGAAAAGCCCCGCTCCGGCGGGGCTTTTTCATGCCCGGCACCTTTTCCATGCCGGGCATTTTCGATACCCGACGCCAGGATGACGTGTAGCGATGCCGGCCGCGCAGCCCGGCCATGCCCGGCGGCCCGCTGCCGGATTGCCCAAACAATGTGCTAAACGGACGGTATGGCTCAGACCCCGCCGCCCGCCAAGGCCCCGACCTCCACAACCGCCGCGTTCGTCGCGGCGCTTGCCTCCTACCTGATCTGGGGGCTGGTCAACCCCGTCTTCTTCAAATCCCTGGGCGATGTCGGCGCGGTGGAGATCGTCGCCCACCGCGTGGTGTGGACCGTGGTGCTGGTCGGCATCGGCGTGCTGGCGACCCGCGGGCCGGCGGCCGTCGTCGCCGCGGTCGGCAACTGGCGCCGGCTGGGCATCCTGGTGGTCACCACCCTGCTGGTCACCGTCAACTGGACCGTCTTCATCTGGGCGGTGGTGAACAGCCGGCTGGTCGAGGCCAGCCTGGGATACTTCATCAACCCGCTGGTCAATGTGCTGCTGGGCGTGCTGTTCCTGAACGAACGGCTCAGCCGCGGCCGGATGCTGGCGGTCGCCATCGCCGCGGCCGGCGTCGGCAGCCTCGTCGTCAGCTATGGCGCCGTGCCCTGGGTCGCGCTGTCGCTGGCACTGTCCTTCGGCTTCTACGCCCTGGTGCGCAAGAAGGCGGCGATCGATCCGGTGATCGGACTGCTGGTGGAAACCGCCCTGCTGCTGCCGGCGGCGCTGGGTTATCTGCTGTGGCTGGGCAGCGACGGCGCCTTCGGCCATGGCTGGGGGGAAAGCACCCTGCTGGTGCTGGCCGGACCGATGACGGCGGTGCCGCTCGTGCTGTTCATGATCGGCGCGAGCCGGCTGACCATGACCACCCTGGGTCTGCTGCAATATGTCGGGCCGACCGGGCAGTTGCTGCTGGGCGTGCTGGTCTATGGCGAGGCCTTCACCCACAGCCACGCCATCACCTTCGCCTGCATCTGGGTGGCCCTCGCCGTCTTCACCGCCGACGCGGTGCACAGCCACCGCGCCACCACCCGCGCCGCGGCAGCTGCGGAGTAGGGGTCAGCGCGGCGTCAGGCCATGGGCGATGGTGTGGGCCAGCGTGCCGACCATCGCGCAGATGCCGGCATCGTCGCGGCCGAACACCACCTGATCGAGAAAGCCCAGCCCGAAGCTGAGCGTCGCGATGCCGGCCGCCACATTGGCGAGGTCGGCGTCGGCGGCGATGGCGCCGCGGTCGCGATAGCCCTCCAGCCGCTTCAGCAGGCAGGGGATGCGGCTCTCCGACAGGGTGCGCGCCATCTCGTCCGCCACCGCCTGATCGACCAGGGCGCGCGCCAGCACGACGCGGGTGAAGTCGCGGCATTTCCAGCTGTGCTTCAAATGGGCATGCAGGAAGCGGGCGAGATCGGTTTCCAGATCGTCGTCCGGCGGCGGCAGGTCGCAGCCACCGGACTCCTCGCGCCAATAGCGCTCGACCACCGCCAGCAGCAGCCCGCTCTTTCCTGAGAAATAGCGCTGGATCAGCTGTTCGTTCACCCCGGCCCGCCCGGCGATCTCCCGGGTCGTCGCCGCGTCGAAGCCGCGCTCGGCAAACACCACCTTGGCGGCGTCGAGCAGCGCGCTTTCCGTCGCGGCACGGTCGCGCTTGCGCGCCCCGCCTTCGCAGGCGCCCTCGGTGCCGTTTCCGGGGCAACAGCCGTCGGCTTCAGTGCTTGCGTCCAAGACCCGTCCCTCTCCAGTCCGCCCCGCCGCCGTCATGACGGGCCGCTTCACGATAGGCAGCGTCATGTCGGACGGCTTCATAATAAGTATGCAGATACATACTTGACAAGCGGCAGGCGTCGGTTCAAGTATGTACTCACATACATACAAGCCCTCACCCCAAAAGCCTATTGCCCAACAGGGGGTATTCCCGCCATGCCGCACAGCAACGACACGCACAGCACCGCCACTCCGGATTCTGTTCACCCCGCTGCGTCTCGGCGCGATCGAACTGCCGAACCGCGTCGTCATGGCGCCGATGACCCGCAGCCGCGCCGGCGACGGCAACTGCCCGACCGCGCTGACCGCCGAATATTATGCGCAGCGCGCATCCGCCGGCCTGATCATCACCGAGGCGACGCAGGTCTGCGACACCGCCCAGGGTTATCCCAACACGCCGGGCATCCACACCGACGCCCAGACCCTGGCATGGCGCGCGGTCGCCGACGCGGTGCACACGGCCGGTGGGCGGATCGTCACCCAGCTCTGGCATGTCGGCCGCATTTCCCACCCGCGCTTCCAGCCCAACGGCGCCGCCCCGGTCGCCCCGTCGGCCATCGCGGCGAAGGGCCAGCTCTACACCGGCGCCGGCATGGAACCCTTCCCGGTTCCGCGCGCCCTTGAAACCGCCGAAATCCCTGCCTTGGTCCGTCATTTCGCCGACGCCGCCAAGCGCGCCGTCTTCGATGCCGGCCTGGACGGCGTCGAGATCCACGCGGCCAACGGCTATCTGATCGACCAGTTCCTGCGCGACAGCACCAACACCCGCACCGACCGGTATGGCGGGACGGTGGAGAACCGCTGCCGCTTCCTGCTGGAGATCCTGGAGGCGACGGCCCATGCCGTCGGCGCCGACCGCATCGGCGTCCGCCTGTCGCCGACCGGCGTGTTCAACGACATGAAGGACAGCGACCCGCTGCCGCATTTCCTGGCGATCACCAAGGCGCTGAACCCCTTCAACCTCGCCTATCTGCATGTGATCGAGGGCAAGCCCGGCCACCACATGGCCCCGCCGGAGGGCGCGCCGCACGTGGCGTCCACCCTGCGCGCCGCCTACAAGGGTCCGTTCATCCTGAATGGCGGCTACAGCCGCGGTGACGCCGACGCGGCGCTCGCCAACGGCGAGGCCGATGCGGTCAGCTTCGGCGAGGCCTTCATCTCCAACCCGGACCTGCCCGTGCGCCTGCGTGCCGGCGCCTCGCTGGCCGAGCCGGACCGGACCACCTATTACGGCGGCGATGCCAAGGGTTACACCGATTACCCGGCGCTGGAATCGGTCGCCGCCTGACAGGTTTGCGGCCCCGACTTCCGCCCCCTGGAATCCCCAGTCGGAAATCCCCAATCGGGGCCGCAATTCCTCTCGACGTGAGAGAGCGCGTCGTGAGCGCGTCGTGAGACGCAAATCCCCCCTGCCCCCGGCCCGGTTCCCCCCTGGGCCGGGGGTCTTTTTTATGGGACCGCCTTATCTGGCCGGGTCGCTCACGCCGCCCCGCCCTCTCCGTCCAACCCGCGGGCAAGTGCCGCGATGGTGCCGTAGCCGACCTGATCGGCAGGGTCGATCTCCGCCATCTTGGCGAGGATCGCCAACGCCTTGTCGCGGTTGTGGCGGCGCAGTTCGATGAAGGCCAGCGCCTTCATGGTGAACAGGAAGAAGCGCGCCGGCCCGGCCGCCGTCCAGTCGGTGGAGCCTGCGGTCAACCGCGACCAGTCGGCGGGAAAGCCGCCCTGGAGAGCCGCGGCATCCAGCCCGATGCGGGCCACCCGCTCCGCCTCCCCCAGCTTCTTGCGGTTGAAGTAGAATTTGTAGAGCGCGTAGAAGACCGGCAGCACCCGCGGTCCCTTGCGGTGGGCCTCCCACAGCAGCGCCTCGCAGGCCTCGGGCACGTCGCGGGCCTTCACCGCCTCCTGCAAAAGCTCGTCGATCTGTTCGGGCACGTCGCCGAAGGCCATGCGGCCGTTCGACATCCGGAGTTCGATCGGTTCGTCGCTCATCGCTTCCCTCGCCTGTGTTTTCCGCTGCTGCAATCAACCATCCGACGCACCGACGACGCCCCCATGGTACGCGTGGGGACGCCGGGAAAGACCACATTATTTTTGTGCGGCGAAGTGTCGCGGCTGTCGCGAATCCGACACGCACCAAACCCGACAAAACCGTTTGTAGGCGAAACATTGTCGGACTTTCGCCACGCCCGCCTGACCTGACAATCCTTTTGTTTCAATGACTTGTTAGATTGGCACACCGCTTGCTTTTAACCTCGTCAGATTGGCCGGCACCCCCGGCAACGCGGCTTGAGGAGGCGGGACATGGTGACTCTGACGGATGCGGCGGTCTCCACCCTGGAACAGGTCCTGGCGAAGTCCGGCGGTGCTGCCGCCGGCTTGCGGATCGCGGTGACCGACGGCGGCTGCGCCGGCCTGAAATACCAGATGGGCCTGGAGGCGGCGGCGGGCGACGACGACACGGTGCTCAGCTTCGGCCCCGTCACCATCTTCGTCGACGCCAACAGCCAGCCCTTCCTGTCGGGCGTGGTGGTCGATTTCGTCGAGGGCATCGAAGGCTCGGGCTTCAAGTTCGACAACCCGAACGCGACGAGCAGCTGCGGCTGCGGCAAGTCCTTCTCGGCAGGCGACGGCGGCGGGGGCTCCTGCTCGACGTCGTCGTCGAGCTGCGGATCGTCAGCCCCCTACTCGACCCACTGATCCCGCTTTCAGATAGCTCTTCCCCTAGGCGCGCACCCCACGGAAAGGCAGCAGCGACATGTGGAACTACACCGACAAGGTCAAGGAACACTTCTTCAACCCGAAGAACTCCGGTGTCCTGGACAGCGCCAACGCGGTCGGCGAGGTCGGCTCCATCACCTGCGGCGACGCGCTGCGTCTGATGCTGAAGGTCGATCCCGACACCCAGGTCATCCTGGACGCCAAGTTCCAGACCTTCGGCTGCGGCTCGGCCATCGCCTCCTCCTCAGCGCTGACCGAGATGATCATCGGCAAGACGGTGGACGAGGCACTGACGCTGACCAACCGCGACATCGCCGAGTATCTGGGCGGCCTGCCGCCGGAGAAGATGCACTGCTCGGTCATGGGTGCGGAGGCCCTGCGTGCCGCCATCGCCAACTACAAGGGCGAGGAGTGGGTCGACGACCACGAGGAAGGCGAGCTGATCTGCAAGTGCTTCGGGGTCGACGCCGCGATGATCGAGCGCGCGGTGACCGTCAACGGCCTGACCTCGCTGGAGGAAGTCACCCACTACACCAAGGCCGGCGGCTCCTGCCAGACCTGCCACGAGAAGATCGAGGAAGTGCTGGAAGCGGTGATGGCCAAGACCGGCGCGCTGAAACCCGCCGCGAAGCACACCCCCGGCACCGTCGGCCTCGACGCCATCAAGCCGCTGCCGGCCAAACCGGAACCGGCCGCCGCGCCGAAGCTGACCAACGTGCAGCGCATGCAGGCCATCATGTCCGCCATCGAGGAGATGCGCCCGCAGATCCAGCGCGACGGCGGCGACGTGGAGCTGGTCGACATCGACGGCAAGGACATCTACGTGCGGCTGACCGGCGCCTGCTCCGGCTGTTCGCAGTCGGCCGGCACCATGATGGGCGTGCAGATGAAGCTGGTCGAGGCGCTCGGCGAGTTCGTCCGGGTCAAGCCGGCGTCCCTCATGCCGGCCCATGCGGGCTAAGGGGAGGAACCGGCGATGACGATCCCGAACACGACCATTCCCAACCGGGGCATCTATCTCGACAACAACGCCACCACCCGCGTCGACCCCGACGTGCTGGCGGAAATGCTGCCGCTCTTCACCGAGCATTTCGGCAACCCGTCCTCGATGCACGCCTTCGGCGCCGCGGTCGGCGGCAAGATCGAATGGGCGCGCAAGCAGGTGCAGGCTCTGCTGGGCGCTGCGCATGACAGCGAGATCGTCTTCACCTCGGGCGGGACGGAAAGCGACAACACCGCGATCCTGTCGATCATCGAGGCCTATCCGAAGAAGCGCGAGATCGTCACCAGCGTGGTCGAGCATCCCGCCGTGCTGGCGCTCTGCGACTATCTGGAGAAGAAGCGCGACTACAAGATCCACCGCATCCCGGTGGACGGCAAGGGCAACCTCGACATCGACGCCTACCGGGCGGCGCTGTCGGACCAGGTCGCCATCGTGTCGATCATGTGGGCCAACAACGAGACCGGGACGATCTTCCCGATCGAGGAACTGGCGCAAATGGCCAAGGCGGTCGGCGCCGTCTTCCACACCGACGCCGTCCAGGCGGTCGGCAAGATCCCGATGAAGCTCGCCGACAGCGCCGTCGACATGCTGTCGCTGTCCGGCCACAAGCTGCACGCCCCCAAGGGCATCGGTGCGCTGTACGTCAAGCGCGGCCTGCGCTTCCGTCCGATGCTGCGCGGCGGCCACCAGGAACGCTCGCGCCGCGCCGGCACCGAGAACGCCCCGGCCATCGTCGGCCTGGGCGCCGCCGCCCACCTCGCCCTCACCCACATGGGCGAGGAGAACACGCGGGTGAAGGCGCAGCGCGACCGGCTGGAACAGGCGATCCTGGCCGCCGTGCCGGCCTGCTTCGTCACCGGCAACCCGGACCACCGGCTGCCCAACACCTGCAACATCGCCTTCGAGTTCATCGAGGGCGAGGCCATCCTGCTGCTGCTGAACGAGCAGGGCATCGCCGCGTCCTCCGGATCGGCCTGCACCTCGGGGTCGCTGGAGCCGAGCCACGTGATGCGTGCCATGGGCGTGCCCTACACGGCGGCGCACGGCGCCACCCGCTTCTCGCTGTCGCGCGACACCACCGACGCCGAGATCGACCACGTCATCGCCGTGGTGCCGGGCATCATCGCCAAGCTGCGCAGCCTGTCGCCCTACTGGCAGCAGGAAGCCGGCAAGCCCAAAGAGTTCGCACCCGTTTATTCCTAACACCGGAATCGCAGGCCGGGTCGGTGGCCCGTCCCGGCACCCCGCCCGACGACACCCCGTCGGGGCGGGTCCCCGGCCCGGCCTGCGACATTTATCAACGGGGACAGCCGGTCCCCGCGCGCGAGGTGCCCCCATGCCCACCACCTTCGCCACAATCAACGACACCACGCTGCGCGACGGCGAGCAGACCGCCGGCGTCGCCTTCACGCTCGACGAGAAGATCGCCATCGCCAAGGCGCTCGACGCCGCCGGCGTTCCGGAGCAGGAAATCGGCATCCCGGCCATGGGCGAGGAGGAGCGCGAGGGCATCCGCGCCGTGGCGTCGCTGGGGCTGAAAGGCCGGCTGATGGTGTGGTGCCGGATGCATGACGCCGATCTGAAGGCGGCGCTGTCCTGCAATGTCGGCTTCGTCAACCTGTCGATGCCGGTGTCGGACATCCACATCACCAGGAAGCTGAAACGGAGCCGCGCCTGGGCACTGGCCGAGATCGAGCGCCAAGTGAAACAGGCGCGCGACCATGGGCTGGAGGTCAGCGTCGGAGGCGAGGATTCGTCGCGCGCCGACATGGATTTCCTGATCGCCGCCGCCACGGTGGCGCAGGAAGCCGGCGCCCGCCGTTTCCGCTTCGCCGACACGCTCGGCGTGCTCGATCCCTTCCAGACGCGCGCCTGCATCGAGCGGCTGCGCCGCGCCACCGACCTGGAGATCGAGATCCACGCCCATGACGATCTGGGCCTCGCCAACGCCAATTCGCTGGCCGCGGTGCTGGGCGGCGCCACCCACGTCAACACCACGGTGAACGGGCTGGGCGAGCGCGCCGGCAATGCCCCGCTGGAGGAGGTGGTGGTGTCGCTGAAGCACCTCTACCACATCGACACCGGCGTCGAGACGCGCTCGCTCGGCACCATCAGCGATCTGGTGGAGCGGGCGTCCAACCGGCCGGTGGCGGTCAACAAGTCGATCGTCGGCGCCGCCGTCTTCACCCACGAGGCCGGCATCCATGTCGACGGGCTGCTGCGCGACCGCAGCACCTACCAGAATTTCGACCCGGCCGAGGTCGGGCGTGAACACCGCATCGTGCTTGGCAAGCATTCCGGCACCGCAGCGGTGAAGCTGGCCTATGAGCGGCTCGGCATCGCCTGCGACGACGCCGCCGCACAGGCGGTGCTGCCGCGCGTCCGCGCGCTGGCCACCCGCGCCAAGCGGCCGCCAACTCCCGAGGAACTGCACGCCTTTCTGGAGGCGGCGACATGACGAAGGCCAGAACTCCTCCGAGAATCGTCGTCCTGCTGCGCGAGGACGTCGCCTGCGTGTTCGACCGCGACCCGGCGGCGCGCAACGTCCTCGACGTGCTGACCTGCTATCCCGGCATCCATGCGCTGGTGATCCACCGCGTCGCCAACGCAGCCTGGCAGCGGGGGCTGCGCTGGCCGGCGCGTTTCCTGTCCTATGTCGCCCGCGCGGTGACCAACATCGACATCCATCCCGGCGCCCGCATCGGCCGCCGCTTCTTCATCGACCATGGCGCCGGGGTGGTGATCGGCGAGACGGCGGAGATCGGCGACGACGTGACTCTCTACCACGGCGTGACGCTGGGCGGCACGTCCTGGACCAAGGGCAAGCGGCACCCGACGCTGATGGACGGCGTGCTGGTCGGTGCCGGCGCCAAGATCCTGGGACCGATCACCGTCGGCGCCGGCGCGCGGGTCGGCGCCAATTCGGTGGTGACCAAGCCGGTGCCGCCGGGCATGACCGTGGTCGGCATCCCCGGCCGGGTGGTGCGGCCGGAAGCACACCGCCAGTTGTCCGACCCCCACCTTTCCAATCACGGCATCGATCTGGAACATCATCTGATGCCCGATCCGGTCGGCAAGGCCATCGCCTGCCTGATCGACCACATAAACCGCATTGAAGCCCGGCTCGAGGCCCACACCGCAGCGGAAACGTCACAGTTTCCTGCTAAAAGCATCCGCCTGTCGGAATTTCGCCTGAACGACATACACAGCGATATACGCTTGGACGGTGTGGCCTGCAGTTCCTGCGGCAACATCTGCGACCAGGAGGGGTGCGCCCCCTCGCCTTCCACCCAGCAGCACGCGTGAGGAGCCTTCGACGATGAGCGATTTCACCGACGACCTCGACGATCTGGAGACCGCGGAAGACTTCCTGCGCTTCTTCCACGTCACCTACGACCAGCGTGTTGTGAACGTGAACCGGCTGCACATCCTGCAGCGCTTCCACGATTACCTGTCCGACGACATCGGCATGGAAGGGCTGGACGACGACGGCACGGCGGCACGCTACCGTTTCCACCTGGAACGGGCGTACCAGGATTTCGTCGTCTCCAACGCCATCGCGGAGAAGACCTTCAAGGTCCACAAGGAAGAGGCGCGCAAGATGGCCGACCGCTTCGTCCCGCTGGACAGCCTGCTGGGCACGCCGGTCGGCTGAACCGCCGGCGCCGTTTTGCGGAGCAAGGGGGGCGCCTGCAGCGCCCCCTTTGTCGTCAGTGGATTTTGCTCTCGTTCGGGCTGCCGTCGCGCCGGTAGACATGAACATGGTAGGCCGCCATCGGATTTTCGTCGAGATAGCGGAGCAGCTCCTGCTCCGTGCGTGGCGTGGCGCCGCGGATCAGCACCTGCCAGGCGGGCTCCATCGTCGCGCGCATGGTCTCACTGTGCGGCAGCATGATGAAGCCGGCCCATTCCGGGTCGAAATCGGCCAGATAGCTCTTGGTGTAGTGCTTCATCATCGCCGCGTCGTTGACGTTGACGCTTTCCATGTTTTCAAAACAGACGCGCAGATCCATCGCCGGTCTCCTCATGCAAAAAGGCCGCAAACCCGCAGATAACCCGTCCGACAGTTTGCAAGGGACGGGTGCAGGCCCGCGATGCTCGCTCGTGAAAACAGCCTTAACAGTCAGATGGTACGCCGCAGGTGTGAAAAACAAGGGTTCGCGGACAGCCCAGCCGACGCTTTTCCACCCTCACCCATGCAAGGGACGCAGGCTGCACCATTGGTCATAACCCCGCCTTTTCAGGTTCGCCGATTGCACGACTCCTGTAAAATCATTGTGACACTCCTTGCACGATCATGATGACCGACCTATCGCCTGCCTCCGACAGTCCTGTCCGCATCCTCATCGTCGAAGACGAAAGCCTCGCCGCCATGGCTTTGGAGGAGGTCCTCGGCATGCTTGGATTCGCCGTCGTCGGGATCGAGGACAATGCGGATGACGCGGTCGCGACGGCGGAGCGGCTGCGTCCGGACATCGTGATGATGGACATCCGCCTGCGGGGGCCGCGCGACGGGATCGAGGCCGCGGCGGCGATCCGCAAGCGGACCGGCATCCGCTGCATCTTCACCTCCGCCTTCGGCGACCCCGAAACCCGCCACCGCGCCGCCGAATGCGATCCTTTCGGCTTTGTCCGCAAGCCCTATTTCCCGGCCGAACTGCAACGGGCGCTGGGGCAGGCGACAGAGGCGTTGCAGAGCCGGGTGTAGAAAAGCGTCGGCGGAAGCCTCCTCCCTTCCGAAAACAGATCGGCCCCCGCGCGTCACCGCGCGGAGGCCAACCGGTTCAGGGGAAAGACAATGAAAGACCGGATCAGCCGAACTTGTAGCTGATGCCGTACCCGCCACGCGGATAATCCCAGGCGATGTTGCCCTTGTCCTGGCAGACGACACGGCAGGTACCGCATTCCAGGCAGCCGTCGGTCACCAGCGTCACGCCGCCGGTTTCGTTCTTGCTGTAGCAGGCCGCCGGGCAGCAGAAGGTGCAAGCCTGCTTTTCGCAGGTCTGGCAGGCCTCCACGCTCTTGATCTGGATGTGCGGCCGGCTTTCGTCGACGATGTAGCGGTTCTGATAGAGCTTCTCTTCGACCTTCACCATCATTGTCATCGCACGGCCCTCACCAGCTTGATTGCGTCACCGACCAGTCCCATCACCGAGCGGCGCTTGATGAAGGACTTCATGATCTGCTTTTCCTTCGACTTCTTGTCGACGCTGTCCACGGTGAACCAATTGTGGGCCGCCGCGGTGATTTCGTCGGGATAGGCGCCGAAGAACTGCTTGTTGCCATGCATGATGCCGGGCAGTTCGCGATACTTCTTCAGATCCTTCATGATGAAGCTGTCATCCAGCTTCTTCTTGTAGGCGGCCAGGTTCGGCGCGCTGAAGCCCTTGCCGGCGGACTTCAGCTCGATCACCGTCTCCGCCGCCATCCGGCCCGACGCCATTGCAAGGTTGGAGCCCTCGCGGTGGGCGGCGTTGTTGAAGTGGGCGGCGTCGCCAACGACCATCCAGCCATCGCCATAGAGCTGCGGAATCGCCTTGTAGCCGCCCTCCGGGATCATGTGGGCGGCGTATTCCTTCATCTCCGCCCCTTCGATCAGCGGCTTGATGACGGGATGCTTCTTCAGATCCTCCAGCATCCGGTAAGGCGGGCAATCGCCGTTCTTGAAGTCGGAGATCAGGCAGCCGATGCCGATCGTCAGCGATTCCTTGTTGGTGTAGAGGAAGGCGGTGCCGACCATCCCCTTGGTCACCTTGCCCATGATCTCGATGACGACGCCCTCGTCCTCCTTGATGCCGAAGCGCTGCTGGATCAGCTCCGGATCGATGAAGAGGATTTCCTTGACCGCCAGCGCCACATTCTCCGGCGCGGCTTCGTCCTGCAACCCGGCGCGCTTGGCGAGCAGGGCGTTGACGCCGTCGGCCATGATGACGACGTCGGCGTGAATCTCGCCGCCTTCGCGGTCGGTGCGGACGCCGATGACCTTGCCCGACGCATCGCGGATCAGCTCGGTCACCGTCGTCTCGCAGATCTGGAGACCGCCGACCTTGCGGATTTGCTCGCCCCACCATTTGTCGATGTTGGCGCGGATGATGGTGTAGCGGTTCGGCTTGTCGCTGTTGAAGGCTTCCGAGCGGTAGTTGGTGCCGACGTAATTGTCGTCACCCAGCAGCCAGACGCGCTGTTCGATGATGTGGCGCTCGGTCGGGCAATCGTCCCGGAAGTCCGGAATGATCTTCTCCAGCTCATGGGCGTACATGATGCCGCCCTGGACGTTCTTGGCGCCGGGATACTCGCCGCGCTCGAGCTGGAGCACCTTCAGCCCCTGCTTTGCCAACGTGTAGGTGGCGGCGTTGCCGGACGGGCCGGCACCGATGACGATGGCGTCGAACTTTTCGACCATGTCGACAGGCTCCTTTCTCGTCCGGCGGTCAGCCGGCCATGCGGTTGACGGAGAGGCGGCGGCCGAAGGCATCGGTCAGCGCCGGCAGGATCTTCAGCGCGTCGCCGACCAGCCCGAGATGGGCGAAGTCGAAGATCGTCGCGTTCGGATCGGTGTTGATCGCCAGGATCAGGTCCGACTTCTCCATGCCGACCCGATGCTGGATGGCGCCGGAAATGCCGGCGGCGATGTAGAGCTTGGGCCGCACCGTCTTGCCGGTCTGCCCGACCTGACGGTCGTTGGTCGCCCAGCCGGCCTGGACCAGCGGGCGGGTCACCCCGACCTCGGCGCCCAGAATCTTGGCGAGATCGAAGACCAGCTTCATGTTCTCGACCTTGCCCAAACCCTTGCCGGCCGACACGATGATGTCGGCGAAGGCCAGTTGCGCCTCGTTCTGCTCGCGGTCGGCGATGAAGTTCAGGACCTTGGTGACGATGTCCTCTTCGCGCAGGTCCGGCTGGATTTCGATGACGCGGCCGATGCGGGCGTCGTCGCGCTCCGGCATCGCCATCACGCGCGGGCGCACCGTCGCCATCTGCGGCCGGTAGGCCAGCGTCTGGATGGTGCAGAGCAGCGTGCCGCCGAAGGTCGGCCGGGTGGCGGCCAGCGAGCGGTTGTCGGCGTAGATGTCCAGCTCGGTGCAGTCGGCGGTCAGCCCAGTCGCCAGCGTGGTGGCGATGGCGCCGGCCAGATCGCGGCCCAGCGTGGTGGCGCCCAACAGCACGATTTCCGGCTTATGGGTGTTCACCACGTCGGTCATGACGCGGCAATAGGGATCGGTGCGGTAATCGGCCAGCGCCGGATCGGTCACCTTGTAGACGATGTCGGCGCCATAGCCGATGGCGTCGCCGCAGATGCGGTTCAGGTCGGGGCTTTCGGCACCCAGCACCACGGCACCGACCTCCACCCCCAGCTTGTCGGCCAGCTTGCGGGCTTCGCCCAGCAGCTCCAGCGACACGGAGTGGACGATGCCGCGCTCCTGCTCGACGATCACCCAGACGTTCTTGTAAATTTTCAGGTGTTCGGGAAGCTGGAACTTGCGGCCCTGGGGCTTGCTCGGTTCGCTCATCGTCGGGTCTCCCGCGGGTAAATCGTCAGAGCCCGGCCGCGGCGCGGGCGAGCAGGTCGCCGGCCAGCTTGGGCTGGGCAGCGAAGATGGCGTCGATGGCGGCGGCGGCCATCGCGTCGGGGGTGTCGGCGTCGGCAACGATCATCTTCGCCTTCTCCGCCCGCGGCTTCGGCACGAACACCTTCGACACCACGGTCGGCGAGCCCTTCAGCCCGACGCGGCCTTCCTCGGCTCCGGTGAAATCGCGGCTCCAGCTCTTCAGCTCGTAGCGGGCGGCGCGGAACAGATCGTCCATCTTGCCGAAGCGGATGGTGTTGGTGCCCTCCAGCATGGTGATCATGCAGGGGAGCTTCGTCTTCAGCACCTGCACGCCGCCTTCCGAGCGGCGCTGCACCACGATCTCCTTCGAGGCGGTGTTCAGATCCTCGATCCTGGTGATGTAGGTCAGCTGCTCGAAGCCGAGGCGGGTGGCGATGCCGGGGCCGACCTGGGCGGTGTCGCCGTCCACCGTCTGCTTGCCGCAGAAGACGATGTCGACCGGATCCTCCTCGGACAGCTTCTGGATGGCCGAGGTCAGGGCGTAGGAGGTCGCCAGCGTGTCGGAGCCGGCGAACTTGCGGTCGGTCAGCAATACCGCGTCGTCGGCTCCCAGCGACAGCGCCTTGCGCAGCGAGGTCTCCGCCATCGGCGGCCCCATGGTCAGCACGGTGACGCGGGCGCCCACCTTGTCCTTCAGCCGCAGCGCCTCTTCCAGCGAGAACAGGTCGAAGGGGTTGATGATGGCGGGCACGCCCTGCCGCATGATGGTGTTGGTGACGGGATGGATGCGGATCTGGGCGCTGTCGGGCACCTGTTTGATACAGACGACGATGTGCATCCCGTTCTCCTTGGCTTCCGCTCTCGCTGTGGCGCGCATGTGGGTTTGGGGCCGGCACCGGGCCGGGATACACCCAAGACAGCAAGCAGCGTGCCAGCCGGCGGAGGCCGGCCAAGTCACGGGAAACACTGGAGATTTTCAAAAGTCGGAAAGTGCCCTCCCCGTGTCGCAAAGGCGACAAGGGGAAGCTGATGTCGGTTTCGCTACAGCCGCGGCGGGTGCGGGCTCAGACCGTTTCGATGTGGGCGACGACCCGGTCCAGCTCCACGCCGATACGGGCGACCATGTCGGCGATGCCGTCGAGCCGGTGGTCGATCACCGCCAGTTCCACCGCATCGGCGGCGGCGGCAAGGTCGCGGGCGCCGACGGTGCGCGAGGACCCCGCCAGCTTGTGGGCGGCCTGCCGAACCTCGTCCCAGATCTCGCCGGCCAGCGCGTCGACCAGCCAATGGTGCGAAGCGCTGTTGGAGGTCACGAACTCCCCCAGCAGATGCCGGACGAACTCGCTGTCGCCGTCGAACAGCGCGGTCAGCGCCTCAAGATCGAGCGGCGGCAAATCGGCGATGACGGGAGCGGCGGCAGGAGCATGCCGGGGCGAGGGCTGAGGTTCCGGTTGCTGCAACCCGCCGGTCACCGGTACCTTGCTCTGCAACGGATCGTCCAATTCCTCACCCTCCCCGCTTTCGCCGTCCACCGGCGGCAGGAAACGGTCCACCACCCGGCGCAGGTCGGCAAGGCTGACCGGTTTCGCCAGCGTGTCGTCCATGCCCGCGAGAAGGCAAAGCTGGGCCTCGTTCTCCGTCGCGTTGGCGGTGATGGCGACGATGGGCAGGCGAGCCCCGCTTTCCCCCTCCGCGGCGCGGATGCTGCGGGCCAGCTCCATGCCGTCCATCTCCGGCATCTGGCAGTCGGTCAGCAGCAGGCCATGGCCGCCGGCCCGCCACAGGGCCAGCGCCTGGGCACCGTCCTCCGCGGTCTCCATCACATGGCCGAGCAGGGTCAGCTGGCGCTGGATGACCTGACGGTTGGTCGGATGGTCTTCCGCTACCAGGATCAGCCGGCCCCGTGCCCGCGCCTCCTCCACCGTGGGCAGTCGGCGGCGGCCGGCGGCCGGGGCGGCGGGCTCCGGCGCGGGTTGCCGGTCGGCGCGCCCGCCCTCCCCTGCCGCCATCCGGCCGGCGGCGGCCAGGATGGCGCGGACCAGCCCGACCCGGCGCACCGGCCGGCCGAGCACCATTGTGCCGGCACCGGAGGCACCAAGCTCCGCCGCATCGCCGGAACTCAGCGCGTCGCCACCGATCACCACGCGCCCGCGCACCCGGCCGCGCGGATCGCGGTCCAGCGCCGCGGTGTCGGTGCCGAGCGTGGCGACCAGAACATCGCAGGCGGCGGTCGGCAACAGGGTGCGCAAGGCGGCGTCGGCGTCGGCCGCCTCCACCACCTGCGCGCCGTCGGCGTTCAGATAGCGGGCGAGAAAGCCACGCTCCTGCGCATCCGCCGCCAGGAGCAGGACGGTCACCCCCTGCAGCGGCGCCCGCTGCGTCACGGCCGGTTCGTCCACCGCAACCAGATCGGCGGCGAAGGTGAACCAGAAGGTGGAGCCGACATTGACCTCGCTGTTGACGCCGATGTCGCCGCCCATCAGTTCGGCCAGGCGCCGGCAGATCGACAGCCCCAGCCCGGTGCCGCCGAAGCGGCGGGTGGTCGATGCCTCCGCCTGGGTAAAGGGGCGGAACAGGCGGGTCTGGTTTTCCCTGGAGATGCCGATGCCGGTGTCGGTCACCGCGACGCGGATGATGACGCGGTCGCCGTCGAAATGCGCCAGTTCCACCCGCACGGTGACCGAGCCGGACTGGGTGAACTTCACCGCATTGCCGGCGATGTTGAACAGCACCTGCCGGATGCGGACCGGATCGCCGACGACCTCCGCCGGCAGGTCGGGGTCGATGTAGGTGACCAGCGACAGCCCCTTGGCCCTGGCCCCCGGCGCCAGCGTGTCGGCCACCCCCTCCACCACATTGGCGAGCGCCACCGGCACCCGCTCCAGGTCGAGCCGGCCGGCCTCGATCTTTGAGAAGTCGAGGATGTCGTTGATGATGGTCAGCAGGGCGCCGGCCGATTCCCGCACCACGCTGACCAGTTCGCGCTGGTCGCCGGTCAGGCTGGTGTGCTCCAGCAACTCCAGCATGCCCTGGATGCCGTTCATCGGCGTGCGGATTTCGTGGCTCATCGTCGCCAGGAACAGCGACTTCGCCTGATTGGCCGCCTCCGCCTCCGACCGTGCCGCCTCCGCCGCCACGCGCGCCGCCACCAGATCCTGCGTGCGCTCCGCCACCTGCCGTTCCAGGCTGCGGTTCAGCTCGGTCAGTTCCTCGTACAGGTGGACGTTGTCGAAGCCGATGGCGACCTTGGCGCAGAACACCTCCAGCAGCCGCCGCTCGTCGGCCGTCAGGGCGCGGCCATGCCCGAGATAGACCACGGTGTCGTGCCGGCGGGTGGCGGAGCGGAAGACCAGGACGCTGTGCCCGCGCTCATAGCGGTTGCGGCCATCGGCCAGCGCTGCGGTCACCGCCTGCGCCGCGTCGGGCGGCAGCGCCAGGAACAGCGGGATCCCCTCCATCCCGACATGGCAGCCGGCACCGCCCAGCACCAGCGGCTCCGACGGCCGCGGCCCGTCGCACAGGCGGCTGACCAGCGCCACCCCGCCCGACACCCCACCCGACATCAGTCCATTGGCCGGCGGGCAGACGCCGACGATCTGGGCCACGGCATGGCGGACGAACTCCGCCATCGTCCGCTTGCCCAGCAGGGTGGAGGAGGAGTCCAGGATGCGCTCCAGCCCCTCCCGGTGATCCTCGATGGCGGTGATGTCCTGATAGCCGCGCAGCGCGGCGACCACAGAGGTGAACAGCTTCTGCGCCGTCAGCTCGGTCTTCGATTTGTAATCGTTGATGTCGTAGCTGAGGATAACGTCGCGTTCCGGCGCCTGCCCCGGTTGGCCGGTGCGCAGGATGATGCGCACACGGCGGTTGCTCAGCTCGCTGCGGATGTAGCGGACCAGCCGCAGACCGGCATCGTCGGATTCCATCACGACGTCCAGCAGGATCACCGCGATGGCCGGGTTGTCGCGCAGCACCCCGCGTGCCTCCGCCGCGGTGGCGGCCGACAGGAACTGCGCCGGGCGTCCTTCAAAGGTGAAGCCGCGCAGCACCATCTTGGTGGTCGCATGGATGGCCGGGTCGTCGTCGACGATCAGGATCAGCCAGGGTTCGACCGGCTCCGCAGCCTCGGCAACCGCCTCGACGGCGGGCTCCTCCTCCGCGAACAGGAATTCGTCGCTCATCACGGTCCCCCGCCGAACTTGCCGCGCTTTTCCACCCCGACACGCGGCCCAAAGCGCCGGCGACCTTAGCATATGTCGGGGAATGGCCGCCAGTTCGGCCCCCTCCGGCGGCCATCGGGCTGAAAGGGTGGATTTGCCGGGCGGCAGCCGCCATGGTGGCGCCGTTTTCCATCGCGCATGTGCCGTCATGAACCTGCTTGCCTGCATCCACGACAAGGCCCCGCTGATCGAGGCGCGGGATCCCGACCTGGGCGACCTGTTCCCGCCCGGCTTCCTCGATCTGTACGAGGTGCACAGCTACCGCAACGCCGCGCGCATCCTGGCCCATGCCTGCACGGCCGAGTTCCGCGAGATCACCGAACGGCTGATGGAGTTTCGCATCCGCACCGAGGACATCGTGGCGTCCGGAGGCAACAAATCGCAGATCGCCAAGACGATGGAGCGGATGCTGAACCCGCTGGGCTGGAACGAGACGCGCATCCGCGGCGACCTGTTCATCACCAAGATGATCGTGACGCACGAGGAGAAACGCCGCGTCGCCGGCAAGAACCGCGGCCGGACCGTCACCGAACAGCGCCAGCGCGAGGAGCTGTACAAGGTCAACGGCTTCATCGACGGGCACAAGATCGACTTCGTGAAGGGACGGGTGTCCTTCGACCTGGAATGGAACAGCAAGGACCAGACCTTCGACCGTGACCTCTACGCCGCCCGCACCTTCTACGAATGCGGCATCATCAATGCCGGCGTCCTGCTGACCCGCAGCGCCGAGCTGATCCCGCTGTTCACCGAGGTGGCGCGGCGGGTCGAGATGAAGAATTTCCAGAACAAGTACGGTGCCAGCACCACCTGGATGAAGAAGCTGCTTTACCGGCTGGATGCCGGCCGCGGCGGCGGCTGCCCGGTGCTGGCGCTCGGCATCCGTCCGGCGCTGGTGTCGGATTTCGACGACTGGAAGGACAGCCATCCGGTGGTCCGGCAGGCCGCGACCTTCGATGTCGATACCGGTGCGGAGGACGAGGACGATCTGTGGTGAGGGCGCCAGGGAGCCCTCACCGGCTTCTTCACGCGAATTTGCGGTCGGTCAGCAGCAGCCGCACCGCGAAGCCCAGGAACAGGACGCCGGCGATGCCGTCCAGCGCCGTGCGGACCCGCGGGCTGGACAGGACGCGCCGCGCGGCCCCGGCACTGAGTGCCGCGATGCCGACCAGATAGAGACCGCCCAGCACCGAGATGATGTTGCCAAGGATGAAGGTCTGCAACGCCACATGGCCCAGCTCCGGGGCGATGAACTGGGGCACGAAGGCCAGCTGGAACAGGATGATCTTCGGGTTCAGCAGGTTGGTCAGCAGCGCCTGGACGAAGACGCGGGAGGTGCCCGCCGGGGCCGGGGCCTCGATGGACGGAACGGGCTCGGCTCCGCGGCTGGTCCAGACGCTCCACAGCGACCGCAGGCCGATCCAGGCGAGATAGGCGCCGCCGGCATAGCGCAGCAGGTCGAACAGCGACGCCGACGCCGCGATCAGGGCGGAGATGCCGGCGGCGGCCAGCAGCGAATGGACGGTGTTGCCGACGCAGATGCCGATGGTGGCCACCACGCCCGCCTGCCGGCCATCGGCGATGCTGCGGGTCAGCACCAGAAGCGAGTCCGGTCCCGGTGCCAGGACCAGCACACAGACGGCGACCATATAGAGTTGCAGCAGGTGGAGGTCGAGCGGCAGGGTCATCGCAGGACGGACCTTCGGCGAGAGGTTCGGGTGCTCAGTCGGGCCAGCGGCGGTGGATCCACAACCATTGCGCCGGCCGGTCGCGGATCCAATCCTCCAACAGTCGGTTCAGCCTTTCCATAAGAATTCGCGCATCCGCATTGCGGTCGCCGCTGGTCGGGTATTCCTCCGGCGGCAGGACGGTGACGCGGAAATGGGCCCCCTCCAGCCTCTCGGTCCGCGCCGGACACAGCGGGAGCTGCATCTTCATGCCGAGGACGGCAGCCGCCGGAGCCGTCATGGCGTCGCGACCGAAGAAAGGCACCGGAATGCCGTCGTTCATCTTCTGGTCGATCAGCATGCCGACATGGCCGCCCCTGGTCAGGTGACGCAGTAGGATCCTGGCACCGTCCGGCCCCTTGGGAATCTGCATGCCGGTCGCCGCCCCGCGCAGCTTCACCAGCAGTTCACCGACCATCGGGTTGTTGGGCGCGCGATAGACCAGCCCCAGCTCCAGCCCCAGCATGCGGGAGGCGACCGACTGGACCTCCCAGTTCGCCAGATGGCCGGAGACCAGGATACCGGCCTTGCCGTCCTCGCGCAGCGCATCGACATGCTCGATGCCGACCACCTCGATCCGTTCACGGCCGATCTGCTCCAGATGCGGATATTCGGCGATGGTGCGGCCGAGATTGTCCCACATGCCGCGAATGATCGCCTCGATCTCCGCCCCGCTCTTCTCGGGGAAGGCGCGGGTCAGGTTGCGCCGGGCACGGGCGCTGTTGGGCAGCCACGGCCCCACCGTCCGGCCGATCCAGCCGCCGAGCGCCGATGCGCGGTCGAGCGGCAGCATCCGGAACAGACCGCAGACGCCATGGACCAGCAGCGCCTCCACCGGATAGCCGATGCGGCGCGTCAGCCATTTCTGAAACGGGCTACGCGGCTTGGCCATCGGGGCTTCCTTTCAGCGAAACATGCGTCAGCAGCGCGGCGAGCGCGCTCTCATCGGCCCAGCGCACCGACACCGGCAGGACGGCGATCTTCGCCCGCAACTCCGGCGGCAGGCGGATGGCGTCCTTGGCGGTGGTGACGGGCACGGCGCCCAACGCCGCGGCGCGGTCGAGCAGCGCCGCCACCTCGGCCGGACGGTAGGGGTGATGGTCGGCGAAGGGCACCCGCTCCGCGATGCGGGCGCCGAGCGCCTCCAGCGTCGCGAAGAACTTCTCCGGCCGGCCGATGCCGGCGAAGGCCAGCACGTCGCGCCCGGCGAGACGGGCGGCGGCCTCCGGATCGGGCTCCAGCCGGGCGGTCAGCACCGGGCGTCCGCCGGCCAGCGCCGCCAGACCGTGACGGTCCTCGCCCAGGATCACCAGCGCATCGGCGCGGGCGAGGCCGTCGGCCACCCGTTCCCGCAGCGGCCCCGCCGGAACCAGCCGGCCGTTGCCGAAACCGACCGCCCCGTCTGCCACGATCAGCGACAAATCCTTGTGCAGGGCCGGGTTCTGGAAGCCGTCATCCATGACGATTGCCTTGGCTCCGGCGGCAACCGCGCGCTCCGCCCCAGCCAACCGGTCGCGCGCCACCCAGCAGGGCGCCGCCCCGGCCAGCAGCAGCGCCTCGTCGCCGACGTCGGCGGCGGTGTGGCGGCCGGGATCGACCGCCAGCGGACCAGCCTCCCGCCCGCCATGGCCGCGGGTCAGCGCATGGACGGCGACACCGCGGGCCTGCAAGGCCGCAATCACAGACAGCCCGACCGGCGTCTTGCCGGCGCCGCCCGCCACCAGATTGCCGACGCAGACCACCGGAACGCCGACCTTGCGCGGAACGGTTCCGGCGATGCGCCGCCGCCCGGCCAGCCCATAGAGCGCACCCAGCGGTGCCAACAGGGTGGAGGCGAGACCGGGCGGCCGGTACCAAAAGGCGGGGGTCTTCACGGCGGCGCGTCCCCTCAGGCAGCCGTCCGGATGCCGGCCGCGCCCAGCACCGGGGCCAGCGCCGCCAGCGCCCGGTCGATGATCCGCCGGTTGTCGGCGGTCACCCGTGCCGCACCCGCGACGATGCGGTCTCGTGCACGGTCATCGGTCAGCAGCCGGCGCGCCTCGCGGGCCAGCGCCTCGCCGTCCGCCACCGGCAGGGCGCCGCCGGCGGCTTCCAGCATGTGGGTGATCTCGCCGAAATTGAACATGTGCGGCCCGTACAGCACGGCACAGCCCAGCTGCGCCGGCTCCACCGGGTTCTGTCCACCATGGGGGATGAAGGAGCCGCCCATGCACACCACCGGTGCCGCACGGTAGAACAGCCCAAGCTCGCCCATGGTGTCGGCGACATAGACGGCATGCTCGGGACCCGGCAGGCGATGCCCGGCGGTCCGTTGAAGAACCGGCAGCCCGCGCGCCCGCATCAGCTCCGCGATGGAGTTGCCGCGATGGGCATGGCGCGGGGCGACGACCGTCAGCAGCCCGGGCAGCACGGGGGCCAGCGCGGTGTGGACCGCCGCGGCGATCTCGTCCTCGCCAGGGTGGGAACTGGCGAGCAGCCAGACGGGCCGGCCGGCCAGGGATGCCCGCAGCGGCTCCATCGCGTCGGCAACGGCGGGGGGAGGCTCGGCGGAGAATTTCAGGTTGCCGACGCTGGCGACACCGGAGGCGCCGAGCCGGCGCAGCCGCTCCGCATCGCCTTCGGTCTGGGCCAGCGTCACCTGGAAGGTCGACAGCAGGCCGCCGATCAGCCCCGGCACGTTGCGCCAGCGCGAGAAGCTGCGTTCGGACATGCGGGCATTGACCAGCGCGGCGGGGATGGATCGGGCGCGGATACCGGCCAGCAGGTTCGGCCAGATCTCCGATTCCGTCCACAACACCGCGTCGGGCCGCCAGTGTTCGAGGAAACGGTCGACCGCGCCCGGCAGATCGACCGGCACATACTGGTGGATCGCACGCCGCGGCAGCCGCCGGCCCATCAGCTCGGCCGAGGTGACGGTGCCGGTGGTCATCAGCACGGTCAGGTCGGGCGCGCCGTCCAGCAGCCGGCCGACCAGCACGAGGACCGAGTTCGCCTCCCCCACGCTGGCCGCGTGGATCCAGACCAGCGGACCGGCCGGCCGGGCTTGCGATGCCATGCCGAACCGCTCCGCCTGGCGCGCGGGGTCTTCCTTGCCGGCAGCACGGCGCCGGTCGAGATAGAGGCGCACCGCCGGCCCGGCAACGGTCGTCAGGCCACGGTAGAGGGAATGCAGCATCAAGGCCCGGAACAGGAGACGTACGACAACGGGCGCGTTGCCGGTGCCCCTGATACGGACCACCGGCGACGCGCCCGGCGGCACCTTAGCACGCGGCAACGGTTCCGTAACAGGGGCCGGTGCGACGCAGGCCCCTCATCGCTCCCTCAAAGCGTCACAAGCGCCAACCGCGCGGAAAAGGCTGCGGCGCATCCCGAATGCTTCCCGCTTACGAAAAGGGTCGCAGGTTCGACAGGAACTGTTCGGCCGAGCGGCGCCAGGAGTAGCCCAGCGCATAGTCGCGGCAGGTCTGCGCCGGGATCGCCAGCGCCCCTTCGACCGCGCGCTTCAGAATCCTCGTCCAGGCAGCCGGCGCCGGAGCCGTCCACCACGTCCAGCGGTCCAGGCACCGGATAGGCCGCCACCGGCACGCCGGACGCCAGCGCCTCCAGCAGCACCAGCCCGAAGGTGTCGGTGCGCGACGGGAAGACGAAGACGTCGGCGGCGGCATAATGCCTCGCCAACTCCTCGCCATGCTTGGCGCCGACCCAATGGACGGCCGGATACTTGCGCTGCAACTCCTCCCGCGCCGGGCCGTCGCCCACCACCACCTTGGTGCCGGGCAGGTCGAGGCGCAGGAAATCCTCCAGGTTCTTTTCCACCGCCACGCGCCCGACATACATCGACACCGGACGCGGCAGATCGAGGAAGTCCTTGTCGCGGGGCCGGAACAGCTCGGTGTCGACTCCGCGGGTCCAGCGGCGGATGTTGGCGAAGCCGCGGGTCGTCAGCGCGTCCTCGATGGTCTGGGTCGCCACCATCACCGCCGAGGACGGCTTGTGGAAGCGGCGCACCACCGCATAGGACAGCGCCAGCGGGATCGGGGCGCGGTCGCGCACATATTCGGGAAAGCGGGTGTGGTAGGCGGTGGTAAAGGGCTTGCCGTGCTTCAGGCAATAGGACCGGGCGGCAAAGCCCAACGGCCCTTCGGTGGCGATGTGGATGCAGTCGGGCCGCAGGCCGTCGATCATCGCCCACAACCGCCGCTTCGCCCCCAGCGCCAGCCGGATTTCCGGATATGTCGGCATCGGCAGGGTGCGGAAGCGGTCGGGGCCGATCACCTCGACGCTGTGGCCCATCGCCTCCAGCTCCGCGCGCACGGTGCCGATGGTGCGCACGACGCCGTTCACCTGCGGGTGCCAGGCGTCGCTGACGATCAGGATGTTCACGCCGCTTCCCGTTCCTTCGCCGTGAGTTCCTTCGCCTTGATCTTGCCGCCGGTGGGACTGCTGCTGGGACCGGTGGTGGCAAGCCGCTGCGCCATGACCTCCGTCCAGTGGATGATTTCCAGCGCGCCACTGTCGTGCTCGACCAAGGCGGTGCAGGACTCGACCCAATCGCCGTCGTTGCAATAGAGGATTCCTTCGATGTCGCGCATCTCAGCGGTGTGGATGTGGCCGCAGACGACGCCGTCGACCTTGCGGCGGCGGGCCTCCTCGCCGAGCGCCTCTTCGTATTTGCCGATGAATTCGACCGCGGTCTTCGCCTTGTGCTTCAGGTAGGCCGACAGCGACCAGTAATTGAAGCCGAGCTTGCGGCGCACCCAGTTGAACAGGGTGTTGACGTGCAGCAGCGTGACGTAGGCGTGGTCGCCGAGCAGGGCCAGCCACTTGGCGTAGCGCACCACCGCGTCGAACTTGTCGCCGTGGGTGATCAGCAGGCGGCGGCCGTCGGCGGTGGTGTGGACCCATTCGTCCACCACATGCACGCCGCCGAACTGCAGCCCGACGTAATCGCGCGCCGCCTCGTCATGGTTGCCGGGGATGTAATAGACCTCCACCCCCTTGCGGGCGCGGCGCATGATCTTCTGCACCACGTCATTGTGGGCCTGCGGCCAGTACCAGCTTTTCTTCAGCCGCCAGCCATCGACGATGTCGCCGACCAGGTACAGGTGATCCGATTCGGTGTGCTTCAGGAAATCGAGAAGCAGTTCCGCCTGACAGCCGCGCGTTCCAAGATGAACGTCGGATATCCAAATGCTGCGGTACCGCTTGACCGCTGGGACGGCGTCCATCTTCCGCTCCGTCGTCGCCATGGCCGATGGCCATCAAGACAACTGCCGTATAAAGGAAAGAGGCACTCCTTGACAATGATTTGAAACACCCGCACCTATTCGTCACAACGATTTGGGCTATCGTCATACCGCCGCAGTTTTACTGCAATGGAACCGCCACGAGCCCTTCACTGTTCTGCAACAGAAGGCGCCCTTCGCGCCGGCCAGGGAGAACGAATTGGTGCGCGACACGGTTCTGATGGATGAAAGTCCGGCGGTTGGCATGGGCAGCGGCGAGGATGCGGCCATCGACATGCGACGGCTGCTGGTGATCCACAACCCGACTGCCGGCGGGCGGCGGGCACGGCGGCTTCGCGCGGTGGTCGCCCGGTTGGAGGCCCGCGGCATCGGCGTCACCGTCAGGCCGACCGGCAGGCGCGGCGATGCGGAGGCGTTTGCCCGCGCGGCCGATCCCGCCGAGGTGGATGCGGTGGTGGCGGCCGGCGGCGACGGCACCATCAACGAGGTCATCAACGGGCTGGCCGCCCATGCCGAGGCGGGTCGGCCGCTGCCGCTCGGCATCGTGCCAATGGGCACCGCCAACGTGCTGGCGGCCGAACTGGGCCTGACGATGGATGCGGAGCGCATCGCAACGGCGATTGCCAGCGGACGGCGGACGATGATCTGGCCGGCGCAGGCCAACGGACGGGTGTTCTCGCTGATGGCCGGGGTCGGGCTGGACGCGCGGGTGGTGGAGCGGGTCGATCCCCGGGTGAAGCGGCTGATCGGCAAGGGCGCCTATGTCGCCGAGACGCTGGTGCAACTGGCGACCCGGCCCGACCACCGCTATCGGGTCACTCTGGATAATGGCGACGGCTGGGGCGAACCGCAGGAGGTGGCGTCGGTCATCGTCGCCAAGGGGCATTTCTACGGCGGCCGCTTCATCTGCGCACCCGATGCGCGGCTGACGGAGCCGGAGCTGCATGTCTGCCTATTCCCGCGCGGCGGGCGGCTGAACGCGCTGCGCTATGTCTGGGGCGTCACCGCCGGGCGGCTGGCGCGCTTTCCGGATTATCGGGTGGTGACGGCCAGGCGCGTTCGGATCGAGGGGCCGGCCGGCGACGGGCTGTTCGCCGATGCGGTGCAGGGCGACGGCGACGTTCTGGCGCGGTTGCCGGTGGAGATCGCGCTCGCGGGGTGGCGGTTGCCGGTGCTGGCTGGGTGAGGTTTTCCGATCACCGCGACGGCGGCAAGCCCCGCGCCGCCCGTGCCTGCTCCTGCAACGCCACGTAATGGTGCCAGACCAGCCGAGCCGCCAGTGAGCGATGGGGCCGCCACGGCTCCGCCACCTCGATCAGCTGCTTAGCATTCGGCTTGTCCGCCCAGCCCTTCAGCCGCTGGACGCCCAGCTGAATCGCCAGATCGCCGATGGGCCAGATGTCCGGCCGGTCGAGCGTGGTCATCAGGTAGACCTCGGCGCTCCAGCGGCCGATGCCCTTCAGCGCGACGAGCCGGGCAATCGCCTCCTCGTCGGGCAGGTCGTGGATGATGTCGAAATCGAGCCGGCCGCTCGCCACCGCCTCGGCGAGGCCGCGGGCGTAGCCGATCTTCTGGCGGGAGAAACCGCAAGCGCGCAAGCTGTCGTCGTCGAGCGCCAGGATGGCGTCGGGGGTGACGGTGCCGCCCAGCCGGTCCTGCAGCTTGGCCCAGAGCGCCAGCGCAACCTTGGTGGAAAGCTGCTGCTCCATCACCATGCGCAGCAGGCCGACGAATCCGGTCGGCCGGCTGAAATCCCGGATCACCGGGCCGCCGACGCGCAAGCATTCGGCGAAAATGGGGTCGAGCGCGGCCAGATGGTCAACACTCATCTGCCGCGCTCCACTCCGGAAACCGCTGAATCAAGAAACCGCTTAATCAAGGCTGCCGGCGGATCAGGCCACCAGCTCGATGGCGTAGTCCTCGATCACGGTGTTGGCGAGCAGCTTGCTGCACATCGCCTCGACCTCTTTGCGGGCGGTCGCCTCGTCGGTGCTCTTGAGCTGCAGCTCGATCACCTTGCCGGCGCGGACGTCCTCGACGCCGTCGAAGCCCAGCGTGTGCAGCGCGTGCGCAATGGCCTTGCCCTGGGGGTCGAGAACGCCGCGCTTGAGGGTGACGTGAACCTTGGCCTTCATCGGATGTCCGCTCGCTTTACGGTGTTGGGTGGAGGGGTGGTTGCTGGATGGCGGTCACTGGATCGTCTTGGGACCCTTGACGTCGCTCGGCCCGCCTTCCGGCAGGATGCCGAGGCGCCGCGCGACCTCCTGATAGGCTTCCTCGACACGGCCCAGATCCTGGCGGAACCGGTCCTTGTCCAGCTTCTCGTTGGTCTTGACGTCCCACAGGCGGCAGTTGTCGGGGCTGATCTCGTCCGCCAGGACGATCCGCATCTCCTCGTTCTCCCACAGACGGCCGAACTCCAGCTTGAAGTCGACCAGCTTGAGCCCGATGCCGAGGAAGAGGCCGGACAGATAGTCGTTCACGCGCAAGCTGAGCGCGACCATGTCGTCGAGATCCTGGGGAGCCGCCCAACCAAAGGCGGTGATGTGCTCCTCCGAGACCATCGGGTCGTTCAGCTCGTCCGACTTGTAGTAGTATTCGATGATCGACCGCGGCAGCGGCGTGCCTTCGGGAATGCCGAAGCGGCGCGACAGGCTGCCGGCGGCGACGTTGCGGACGACGACCTCGATCGGGATGATCTCCACCTCGCGCACCAGCTGCTCGCGCATGTTCAGGCGGCGCATGAAGTGCGTGGGCACGCCGATCTCGGACAGACGGCTCATCAGATACTCGGAGATGCGGTTGTTCAGCACCCCCTTGCCGGTGATGACGCCCTTCTTCTGGTTGTTGAAGGCGGTGGCGTCGTCCTTGAAGTACTGCACCAGGGTGCCCGGCTCCGGCCCTTCGAAGAGTACCTTGGCCTTGCCTTCGTAGATGCGCCGGCGTCGTGTCATCGTATCTTCGTCCAAATACGTAAGGACCGGTCAAGCGAGCTTGCCGGCCCAGGAATGTGCCTGAGTGATATAGCAAGCCGGGTGCACGAACACAACGACGGGGGCTGGAGGGCAGGATTGTGCCGCCGGTTTACAGCTCCGCCGCCTCACAGCTCCACCGGCGCATAGTCCACCGCATGCGGCCGGCCGGGAGCGAAGTGCCAGATCGGGTTCAGGTCGGGACGCTCCACCCGCGGCACCGCGAGAAGCGAGCTGGACGAGGTTCCGAAGCCGCTCGGCAGCAGGAAATCCATGGCGCCGCGCTCGTCCGGCGTGCCCTCCCAGATGCGGCTGCCCATCAGTTCCGGCCAGCCGCCCCAGGCGAAGCTCTCCGCGTCGAGCGCGTCGAGGGTCGGCGGAATGGCATGCTCGAACAGCGGACGGTAGAAGGCGGTGCGCGGGTCCTGCGGGTCGTCCATCTCGAAGGCGGTCAGCATGTGTACGCCGGCGGGGATCGACGACACCTCCGGCCGGTGACGCGGGTTGGCGCCGCGGTGGACGACCAGGAAAGCGTCGCGGTTGTCGGCGACCACCAGATTGAACGGGCGGTAGGCGCGGATGTCGAGATCGGCGAAGCTGCGCGCCGCATCGGCGGCATCGGCATGGTCGAGCGCATCCAGCACCAGTTCGCCGCGCGACCGCTTGCCGGCCTCCGGCCCCAGCGTGCCGAAGCGGTTGAGGATGACCGCCACCACCCCCTCGTCGTTCAGCCCCATCCAGGAACCGCCGGCCAGCTCGTCCAGCCCGGCGACCACGTTGGGTCGGTCGGGCCAGTGGCGGGCCGGTGGCAACCAGGGGCGCCCCACCATCTCGTCACGGTTCCCGGCGACGACCAGCGGCCAAGTTGCATCGGGTCGCCGCAGGAGAATCACACTGCACATGCCTTGCCCTGTCTTTCGTTCGAGTCTTTTGTCGTGCCCGTCTTCGGCGGCATCCGAGGGTATCCCGCCGACCGGGGAGGCTCTGCAGAATATCCGCGGGTGCGACGCGGCGGGGCAGTGACGACAGCCGCCGTCGGGCTATATTATCTTCATATAAGGGAGCGAAACCAATAAAGGAGCCTGGGTCCCCATGACGACCTTCGACGACCGCGAAAAGGCTTTCGAGAACAAGTTCCAGCACGACGAGGACCTGCTCTTCCGCATCCGCGCCCGGCGCGACCGGCTGGCCGGCGAATGGGCCGCCGACCTGATGGGGCTGTCCGGTGGCGACGCCGAGGCCTATGCCCGCCAGATCGTGGACACCGACATCGCGACCCCCGGCCCGCACGACATCCGGGACAAGCTGAGCGCAGACCTGCACGCCCGCGGGGTCGACATCTCCGACCACCGCGTCGAAAAGCAGATGGCGCATTTCCTGGACATCGCGCGCCAGCAGGTCACGCAGTCCTGAGTGGAACGGGCCTGAGTGGATCGGGCCTGACGGGAACGGGCCTCCGCACGTCCTTCGCGACCCCGCCGACCCGATCCCGGCGGGGCGCCTACTCCGCTGCGCGGTGCAGGACGCGCTGGCCGGCATAGTCGGCGATGCGGCGGATCAGCGTGTCGATGTCGCCCTTCAGCCGGGCGAAGCCATCGTGGCGCTCCAGCGTCTCCTCGTTCATGTAGAGGCGGCGGTTGATCTCCAGTTGGATCGAATGGCGGCCACGCGCCGGCTCGCCATAGCGCGCCAGCAGTTCCACGCCTTTGTAAGGATCGTTGATCGCCACCCGATGGCCGAGGCCGCGCAGGGTGTCCGCCACCAGCCGGACGAAACCCGGCTCGCTGGTGGTGCCGTCGCGGTCGCCGATGACGAAATCCACCGCCAGCGGATCGCGCCCGTCCGGCCGCAGCGACGACGGCATGGAATGGCAGTTGACGTGCCACACGGCGCCGAACCGCTCCGCCAGCCCGTCCAGCGCCATCCGCATCTGGGCGTGGTACGGGCGGTAATAGCGGTCGATGCGGTCGGCAACCGCCGACGCCGGCAGCTTCCCGTCATAGAGCGGCACGCCCGGCCGTAGCATGGCCCGGATCAGACCCATGCCCAGCGTGCTGCGCGGGGTCGGACGCACCGGCAGCGGCAGATCGCCGTCGATCATCGCCGGGTCGATGTCGTCGACGGCACGGTTCACATCGATGCAAGTGCGCGGGAACAGCGCGCACAGCAAGGTGGCGCCATGGTCGGGGGCAGTGGCGAACAGCTCCTCGACATGGGTGTCCTCGGCCTGACGCAGCAGCGGATGCGGGCAGATCACCCGGAAATCGTCGGGATAGATTCTGCCGCTGTGCGGCGAATCGAACAGCACCGGGAGGCGCCGGCCGACCGGGTCGTTGCGGACCAGAACGTCATCGATCACGAAGCTCATCGACCTGCCCCGACCAGACGACCCACAACCAGATAGCCCCCACCCAGGAAACCCGGGCGGAACAACCGCCAGTCCAAGTGCCGCAACGTCCACCGCCGCCCTTATCGATCCGGCGGATCCTATAACCCATGCGTCAACTCGCAGTCGACGGCAATTCGTCATGATGCTGCCATGCCGCCGCAACATTGCGCCAGGCGCATCAGCCAAAAAAACCGCGGCTGCGCACCGGCCCGCACTGGCGTGGAGTCGCTTGGTTCGCCATACTGTTCGGAGCGCCCACCGCTGGCGAGCTTGCCGCTTGACCGACCCGCTCTTCGCCCCCGTAGAACTCACGCCGCCCGACATCGCGCCCTACCGGCGCGGCAACACCGGCATCGACCACGTCACCAGCCTGTCGGCGGCGGAGCCCGGGCCGCACGTGGTGCTGAACGCGCTCGTCCACGGCAACGAACTGTGCGGCGCCATAGCGCTGGACGCCCTGCTGCGCATGGGATTGCGGCCGACGCGCGGGCGGCTGACCTTCGTCTTCGCCAACACTGCGGCCTACGCCACCTTCGACCGCCAGAACCCCTACGCGTCGCGCTATCTGGACGAGGATTTCAACCGGCTGTGGTCACCGGAGCATCTCGACGGCCGGCGCGACAGCATCGAGCTTCGGCGTGCCCGCGCCCTGCGGCCGGTCTATGAATCGGCGGATCTGCTGCTCGATCTCCATTCGATGACGGCGGACACCGCACCGCTGACCCTGTGCGGACGGACCACCCGCGGGCGCGATCTGGCGCTCGGCCTCGGCTATCCGGCCTGGGTGGTGGCGGACGGCGGGCATGCCGGGGGCAAGAGACTGATCGATTACGGCAACTTCGCCAAGCCCGAGGGGTCGCACACCGCCATCCTGGTCGAATGCGGCCAGCATTGGCGGACGGAAGCCGCGACGGTGGCGCTGGAAAGCTGCCTGCGCCTGCTTCTCGGCCTGGAGATGATCGAGCGACCGGCGAACGGTCCGCGCATGCGCCCGCGAACCGATCCGCAGCGGCTGGTCGAGGTGACCGAGGCCATCACCGCCGCCAGCGAGCGCTTCCGCTTCACCGCCCCCTTCGTCGGGATGGAGGTAATCGGCCGCGCCGGAACCGTCATCGGCTGGGACGACGGCCGCGCGATCCAGACCCCTTACAACGACTGCGTTCTCATCATGCCCGCCCGCCGTGTGAAGGCCGGCCAGACGGCGGTGCGGCTGGGGCGGATCGTCGGCTGACGATGGATGTGGGGCCGGACCGGCCGCTCACTTCACGGCCGGCTTGCCCTTCGTCCAGGTCGCGTTCGCGCTGAACAGCGGCACGGTGGAGATCGAGGTCTTGGCCGAAGCGTCCTTCACCTGTCGGCTGTACACCACATAAACCAGCGTGTCGTTTGGCCGGTCATAGATGCGGCGGATGGCGATCGACTTGAAGATCAGGCTTTTCCGTTCGGAGAAGACCTCCTCCCCCTTCTGCGACAGGTCGATGTCGCCGACGGTGACCGCCCCGGTCTGGCGGCAGGCGATGGAGGCGTTCGACGGATCCTCGAACCAGTTGCCCTTGCTCAGCCGGTCGATCAGGCTGCGGTCGAAATCGACCAGATGGCAGGTGATCCCCTTCACCTTGGGGTCCTCGATGGCCTGGACCTGAAGTCCGTTGCCGGTCCAGTCGTTGGAGAAGCGGCCGATCACGTCGTCCGCCGCCGCTGCTGACGGCAGCGTCAGCCCGGCGGTCAGCAGGCCCAGAACCAAAAGGCCGGCGGAAACGTTCATCAGGGGAAACGGGCTGCGCATCGCGACTGGGTCTCCGGCAAGGACGGGCGGGGACCGCGGGCAGCGCGGTCCGGCAAAACACTCCCCTAGATCGGAGGATCGGGCGCCACCGTCAAGCGCCCACCTTCGGAGGTCCGGCCACCGCGATGACAGACCGCAGCCAGTTCGCCTCGATTCCCCCCGCGCATCCCCCTGCGCCAGAGGCTCCGCTCGCCGGAACGCCGGAACCGGCGACAGAGCCCGTGCCCCCGCCTGGCCATCGCCGCAATCCGCAAACCATCGCAACCGTCGGCCTGTTCGTCATCGCCCTGCTGTTCGCGCTGTATTTCGGGCGCGACGTGCTGCTGCCGATCATGCTGGCGCTGATCCTGAGTTTCCTGCTGCGGCCGCTGGTCCGCGCCCTCTACCGCGTCCGCGTGCCGGAAGGCATCGGCGCCGCCATCATGGTGCTATCGCTGTTCGGCGGGGTGCTACTGGCGGTCTACACCCTGTCGGGCCCGGCGGCGGAATGGGTCAACCGCATGCCGCGGGTCATGCACGAGCTGGAGTTCAAGCTCGGCGACATCCGCGCCGGCATCGACCGCGCCCGCGAAGCGTCGCGCCAGATCGAACAGATCACCAAGGAGACCGGCAACGAGGCCGGACCGGTGCGCGAGGTGGTGGTGCGCGGCCCGACGCTGATGGAGCAGGCGGTCAGCCAGGTCGAAACGGTGCTGGCCAATGTCGTGATCCTGCTGGTGCTGCTCTACTTCTTTCTCGCCCGCGGCCGGCATTCGCTGGAGGCGCTGATCGGCACCATGCGCAACATCGACGACCGGGTGCATTACGCCATGGTCGCGGCGACATTGCAGCAGAATATCGCCGCCTATCTGCTGACCATCACGGCCATCAATACCATCCTGGGGCTGGCGACCGGCCTGCTGATGTGGCTGTGGGGATTGCCCAACCCGGCGCTGTGGGGGGTGATGGTGGCGCTGGCCAACTACATCCCCTTCATCGGCCCGGCGGTGATGACCGGCGTGCTCTTCCTGGTGTCGGTCCTGACCTTCGACAGCCTCGGCACCATCATCCTGCCGCCGCTGTCCTTCGTGGCGCTGACGACCATCGAGGGCAATTTCCTCACTCCGATGATCGTCGGCCGCCGTCTGTCGCTGAACCCCATCGCAGTGTTCGTGTCGATCCTGTTCTGGGGCTGGCTCTGGGGCATTCCGGGAGCGCTGCTGGCCGTGCCGATCCTGGCGATCCTGAAGATCCTGTTCGACGCCCACGAACCGCTGAAACCGGTCGGCGCCCTGCTGGGCGACTGAGGGGAGCCGACGCCCCCCTCATGTCTCCCTCACGCCACCGAGGCCAGCGGCAGGTTCACCAGCAGGTTCTGCGGCTTCAGCGTCAGCCGCCGCGCTTCCGTCATCGCCAGCCCGAGATAGACCGGCCGGCCGGCGACGTCGGGGCGCATGGCGGCGGGATCGGCGAAGTCCAGGCGGAACAGGGCGAGGATGCGGGCCAGCCGCTCCTCCCCCACCTCTACCCCGTTGTACAGGTCGTTGAGGATCGCGGATGCTGCGCTGTCCAGCCCGACATGCCAGACCCAGCGGTCGTCGCGGATGGTCTGCACCGGCTGGATGCTGACGGTCACGCCCAGGAAATGCCCGACCCAGGCCTCCAGCACGCGGGCCAGCGCGTCCAGCCCGGCAGCGGCGAAGGTGATGTCCAGCACTGTGTCGTGGCGGGCGTCGCGTCCCCAGTAGAGCGGGTGGTTGGTCTCGTCCAGAATGTCCAACTCGACGCTGCGCGGGGTGGTGCCGGCCTCCACGACGAGGCGGCCGAGCGAGCCGAAGCCGCCGGACGCCGCCATCGTCTCCACAGTCTCGGCATCGGCGACGCGGACGCGGCCGTCCTCCACCGACACCGTCTGCTCGCGGAAGAACAGCTCCCCCGCCCGCGCCCGCAGTCCGGACGGCGTTTCGTCGAGGATGCCGCGCAGGATGGCGTGGACCAGCTGGTCGATGAACAGGCCGGGCACGCCGCGGGCACCCTCGCGGAACAGGCGGATGTAGCAGCCCTCCAGCGTCCCGGCGGCGAGCAACCGGTCGCGGAAGGCCAGCCAGACCTGGAAATTCTCCCGTGCGTCCGCATCGGCGATGGCGTCGAGCAGCGGAGCCGGCACGATCCGCGCCGGATCGTCCAGCAGGGCGGCGTGCAGCGTGCGCTCGGCGTCGCAGGCCTCCTCCGGCGGGCGCATCTCGGGCCGGAGCAGGTAGGCGCGCAGAAAGTCGGGCGTCACCGCCAGATGGTTGTCGGCGTCGCGGGTCAACAGGTGGAAACCGGACGCCGTCCAGAAATCGGTCATGCTGCTGGGCACCTTTGGTCCTGAAGGCGCCTATCGGACGACAGAGCCGCCGGCCGGCGCAAGTGTCTTGTGCCCGGCCCCCTTGCCGAGGGTCCTGTCGAGAAAGGCGTCGATGTCCGCCCACACCCGGTCGCGGATGGCGTCGCATTCCATCAGCACCTCGTGCCGCGCGCCGGGATAGCCGACGAGATGGGCGTTGCCGAGGCGGGCGGCCACCATGCTGTGGGCCTCCGCCCGCACCACCCGGTCCTCCGGCGCGCTTAGCAGCAGCACCGGCGTGCGAACCCGCTCCAGCGGCAGGACGTGGCGCAGCGCATCCTCCGCATCCAGGGCGGCGGCGACCCAGGCGAAGCTGACACCGCCGACGCGCAGCTCCGGCCGCTCGGCAAAAGGTCCATGGTAGGCGGCATACCGCCGCGGATCGGCGGTGATCTTGTTGTCCAGGCTGAAGCGCCCATCGGCCGGATCGTAATCGCCCTGCCCCAGCGCATAGCGCGCGCCCCAGCCGCAGGCGAGCCCAAGGCTGGCGAGCACCCGCACCAGCCAGCGCGGCAGCGGCCCGCTGTGGATGGCATACATCGGCGCCGCCAGCAGGACGGCGGCGTAGCGGTCCGGATCGTCGGCGGCATGGCGGACAAGCGCCAGAGTCGCCACCAGCCCGCCCATCGAATGGGCCAGCAGGATCACCGGCCCGCCCGTCTCCGCCGCAACCGGCGCCACCACCTGCCGATGGATTTCGTCGAGATCGTCCACCAGGGTCGCGAAATCTGTCAGGTGATGGATCTGCCGGTTGGGCAAAGGCCGGTCGGACAGGCCCTGGTTGCGCCAGTCGACCGCCACGACGCGGAAACCGCGGGCGGTCAGCGCCTCGGTGGTTTCGGCATATTTCTCGATGAACTCCGCCCGGCCGGTCAGCACCAGCGCCGTGCCGCGGGCCCGCTCCGGCATCGGCCAGACGGCCACGCGCAGCCGAGCCCCGTCGGGCATCGTCACCTGACGCATCTCAGCCGGGGCGGACACACCATTGGCGAGGTGATCCGCCGCAAATTCGGATGCAGTCCAGGCGGCATCATCGGCCATGCTTTCTCCCCTGACCGTTGTGTTGTGGACCGGAGGGGCGCCCCCGAGGGCAACCCACTCCGAATTCGTCAAGATATAAGAAACCAGAAATAGTGGCGATGTCTTGTCCCACTCCTGCGAGGGAACTCTTTTCCTTGAATGGCGTTGGTCCGCCGTTGGAGGTGTACCGATGAAGACAACACGCATTATCGTCCTGGCGCTGACCGCCGCGACCCTGTGCGGGACTGCCGTCCCGGTGCTGGCGAACGGGAAGGCCAAGGTTCCGCCCGTGCATGTAGAGCATGAGGATGGCGAGGAGATCCTCGTCCACAAGGGGGAAGCGTCCTTCTACAGCCAGAAGTTCCATGGCCGCACCACGGCGAACGGCGAAACGATGAACCAGAACAAGGCGACCGCCGCCTCGCGCACCCTGCCGCTGGGTTCCAAGGCCACCGTCACCAATCAGGAGAACGGCAAGAGCGTCGACGTCATCGTCAACGACCGCGGCCCCTATGTCGACGGCCGCGTGATCGACCTGTCGCGCTCCGCCGCCAAGAAGCTGGACATGATCGAGGACGGCACCGCCCCGGTGAAGGTCGAGGTCAAGCCGTCGGAACAGCCGACCGACACCGCCCGCGAAAAGGTGGAGGAGAAGGTCGACCAGCTGACCCCCGGCAATCAGGTCGCCCAGGGCGAGGGCAACCGGAACAGCGGAAATTCCGGCGGGAGCAGAAGCGACACAGTGTCGCACTCCGGCTCCGGCAAGTAATGCTGCGGCGCGGCGAAAAGGGCTTCCGATTCGCCGCGCCTGCCACCCTTATTATATTGCATCGCCGAACCAACCGTCACCATACGGTCAAACCGTTGAAAAGAACGGGACTTCGCCACCGACGCTCCAGACGGTGGCGAAACAGTCGCATCCATGGCGCCATATCGGTTGGAGCGGCTCGGGCTTTTATGATAAGTCCATGATCCGGCGTGATTTCTCCTGCATTACCTTGGTTTGTAAGTAATCCTTTACCGTCGTTCCGGCTTCCATTGACGCAAAGCCTGCCGGACGGAGCGGCCGGCGTCCTCGCCAACTTGCGCAGGACGTTAGAGATTTTTTTGCATTTTTGGAGGAGACGTGGTGCCATTCCCATCGCTGCGGTGCACATGACGCATTGCAGCGAACGGCACGGCGCCCGGGCGTCAGATGCCGGAACAGGCACCGAGAGAAAGAGGAATTGCTGCGATGGACGACGTGCGTCAGGTCCGCAAGGATACCGAAGGCTACTGCATCGAAGACCTGTCCGTCGGCATGACGGCCAGCTTCGCCAAGACGGTGACGGAAGCCGACATCGTCCTGTTCGCGGGCATTTCCGGCGACACCAACCCGGTCCACATCAACCAGGAATATGCCGCGACCACCATGTTCCAGGGCCGCATCGCCCACGGCATGCTGACGGTCGGCTTCATCTCGGCCGTTCTCGGCACCAAGCTACCGGGGCCGGGCTGCATCTACATGAGCCAGACCCTGAAGTTCAAGGCGCCGGTCCGCGCCGGCGACACCGTCACCGCCCGCGCCACCGTCACCGAACTGATCCCGGAAAAGCGCCGCTGCGTCATCAAGACGGTCTGCACCGTCGGCGAGACCGTGGTGGTCGAAGGCGAAGCGCTGCTGATGGTTCCGTCCCGCGGCTGATCGCATAGGGCCAATCGGCCTGTCTGCGAGCGTAAAACACGCCGGCGCGTTTACCCCGCGCCGGCGTCGGTCTATATAGACGCCCGAGCAAGCGGACCCGCCGGGGTCCGCCCACAGCACCGGGGCGCGCATGCGACTGTACAGACACACCGCCGACCTGCCGGCCGAAGAGCGGGGCGCCGTCGTGGCGCTCGGCAATTTCGACGGCGTCCATCGCGGGCATCAGACGGTCATCGGCACCGCCCAACGCCTCGCCGCGGAATTGAGGGTGCCGTCCGCCCTCGTCACCTTCGAGCCGCACCCGCGCAGCGTCTTCCGTCCCGACGACCCGCCCTTCCGCCTGACGCCCTTCCGCGTCAAGACCCGCCACATCGAGGCGCTGGGCGTCGACCAGCTGATCGTCTGCCATTTCGACGACGGCTTCCGCCACAAGACCGCGCAGGCCTTCGTCGACGAAATCCTGGTCGGCGGGCTGGGCGTGCGGCATGTCGTCTGCGGCTACGACTTCCTGTTCGGGCACAAGCGGTCGGGGGATCCCGCCTTCCTGCTGCAGGCCGGGCGCACCCAGGGCTTCGGCGTGACCGAGGTCGGGCCGGTGTCCGACGAGCAGGGCGGCGTCTATTCCTCCACCCGCGTGCGCGACGCGCTGACCGCCGGCCGGCCGCGCGAGGCCGCCCATGTGCTGGGCCATCCGTGGGAGATCGAGGGACGTGTCGTCCATGGCGACCAGCGCGGCCGCACCATCGGCTTCCCGACCGCCAACATCGAGCTGGGCGAGTATCTGCGCCCGGCCTTCGGCGTCTATGCGGTGCGCGCCGGCATCGACCGCGCCGGTGAGACGGTCTGGCTGCCGGGCGTCGCCAATCTCGGCGCCCGCCCCACCGTGGACGGCACGGTGGCGCGGCTGGAGGCCCACCTGTTCGATGTCGATCTCGACCTGTACGATCTGCATCTGCGGGTCCAGATGATCGACTTCCTGCGGCCGGAGATGAAGTTCCCCAGCTTCGGTGCGTTGAAGGACCAGATCGTGCAGGATGCCGCCGCCGCCCGCGCCGTGCTGGCGGCCGGCTGACCGGGAGGGGAATTGGATGGAACGGGTCCTGATGCTGCTGTTCATGCTGAACCAGGGCGGCCCGACCACCCTGGAGTTCGCCAGCATGGAGCAATGCAAGGCGGCCGAGCCGATCATCATCCAGAACTACCGCGAGATGACCGGCAACACCGTGCTGTCACGCTGCATCCGCATGACGCTGCCGGCCAACCGGCCGGGATGAACGCGCAGCAGGCTTGAACAGGCGGGCGGCGATCCGCACTGGCGGCGGTGGTTTCATCTGATACAGTGCCGCCCCGTCCCCGCTTCCCGCCGCAAGCCGTCCCGAACCTCCATGCCCCGTCCAGACTCCCTGACCATCCGCATCCTGCTGACGGCGCTGGTCGCCTTCGGCCCGCTGTCCACCGACCTGTATCTGCCGTCGCTGCCGACGCTGGTGCGGGTGTTCGGCACCGACGTCGCCACGGTGCAGCTGACCCTGTCGATCTTCCTGGTCGGCTTCGCGGTGTCGCAGCTGGTCTATGGCCCGATGTCGGACCGGTTCGGCCGGCGCCCCACCCTGCTGGTGGGGGTGACGATCTATCTGGCGGCCAGCGCCGTCTGCGCGATGACCAGCAGCATCGATGCGCTGATCGCCGCCCGCTTCTTCCAGGCGCTGGGCGCCTGCTGCGGCCCGGTGGTGGCGCGCGCGGTGGTGCGCGACGTGTTCGGGCGCGACCGGGCGGCGACGGTGCTGGCCTATATGTCGATGGCGATGGCGTTGGCCCCGGCGGTGGGGCCGATGCTGGGCGGTGTGCTGACGGAATGGTTCGGCTGGCGCGCCAACTTCGTGCTGCTGACCGTCTTTGCCTGCTGCATCCTTGCCGCCGTGTGGTCGATGCTGGGCGAGACCAACGCACATCGCGACGAGGACGCCCTGAGACCGAGCCGGCTGGCGGCGAACTACCTGCTCCTGCTGCGCAACCGCGGCTTCCTCGGCTATGTGCTGGTGGTCGCCTTCTCCTACAGCGGCATCTTCTCCTTCATCTCAGGCTCGTCCTTCGTGCTGATCGAGCAGATGCACCTGACGCCGGCCCAGTATGGCGCCAGCTTCGGCGCGGTGGTGCTGGGCTACATGCTCGGCACCTTCCTGGCCGGGCGGCTGACGCCGCGGCTTGGGGGGCCAAGGATGATCCGGATCGGCACGCTGCTGTCGATGGGCGGCGGGCTGGTCGGCGGGGCGCTGGCGCTGGCCGGGGTGCTGCACCTGCTGGCCATCGTGGTGCCGGTCTTCCTGTTCATCCTGGGCACCGGGCTGACCCTGCCGAACGCCAGCGCCAACGCCGTCGGTCCCTACGCCACCATGGCCGGGCTGGCCTCCTCGCTGCTGGGCTTCGCGCAGATGGCCATCGCCGCGGTCATCGGCATCGTCGTCGGCCACATGAACGACGGCACCGCCCTGCCGATGATGGGGGCCATCGGGCTGGTCGCCCTGGGGGCGTTGCTGGCGCACCGGTTGCTGGTCATCCCCGCGGCGACGAGCGGGCAATCCGCCTGATCCGGCCCTGATCGGCGGAGTGACGGGAGGAATGACGGGAGGTGCCGCGGCGCTTCCGAGCCTTCCCGGCATCGTCGCCGTCCTCTTTGCCCAACTGCGGGAAGCGATCCAGCAGGATGGTGAACAGGATCGTCACCAGCAGGCACAGGCCCAGCGTCATCCCCGCCAGCATGTAATATCCGGCGCCGCAGGCGATCCCGAGCGCGCCGGCCACCCAGATCACCGCCGCGGTGGTCGCCCCGCGCACGCTGTCGCCCGAGCGGAACATCACGCCGGCACTGATGAAGCCGACCGCCTGGGCCACCCCCTGGATGACGCGGACGGGATCGCTCGGCCGCTCGTCCCCCGTCGCCTGCAGCCCGGCGTAAAGCTCCAATGCAACCAGCGTGGTCAGCGCACAGCTGATGGATATCAGCGTATGCGTGCGCAACCCCGCCGCCTTGCCCCGCATCTCGCGGTCGAGTCCAAGCAAAGCGCCGCACAGGGCCGCCGCCAGCAGCCGCAGCCCGATTTCCCCGGAAGTCAGAACACTGGTCAAGCCCATGAAATTGCTCCGGTTTTTCCGCCCTCCAAACGGTCTGCCACTTTTTTGGGGCAGACGGCATTTTTCACTTTGCAATCGTTCGCGTTGGATCTATGTAACGCGAACTCGCAAGCGCACGTGCCGCTGGCCCGCCCCTCGGCGTCTCCGAGATGTGGTTATGCAACGACGTAACGCGTGATCCCCGACCGTCCCTTAAACAAGGCGGCGACTTGGAGGTTACGATGGTTGATGTTGTTGTGGGTGGGCGCGTGCTCACCCGTCTCCGAAATTTGCCGCTCCTGGACCATACGGACAGAACAGGGTTCTGTACGGGGAAATCCAGTATTGGCGGCTTGAGCGCCTGATCAGCTTTTTCAGTTGCTGATCGGCCCGCTCGGCCGCTCCGTTCCCCCCCGACTTCGCCCTTTCCGTTCCATCATCTTGCGTCCCAGGAGACTGAGATGACCCAGAAGATTGCGCGCTTTTTCGAAGAGCAGCGCCCGCAGACCCCTTGCCTCGTCATCGACCTGGATGTCGTCGAGCAGAACTACAACGATCTGCATGACGCCCTGCCCGACGCCCGCATCTTCTATGCGGTGAAGGCGAACCCGGCCGCGGAAATCCTCAGCCTGCTGGCCCGTCTCGGCTCGGCCTTCGACTGCGCCTCGGTCCCGGAAATCCAGATGGCGCTGGCTGCCGGCGCCACCCCGGACCGCATCTCTTTCGGCAACACCATCAAGAAGGAGAGCGACGTCCGCCGCGCCTTCGAGCTGGGCGTGCGCCTGTTCGCCTTCGACAGCGAGCCGGAGCTGGAGAAGATCGAGCGTGCCGCCCCCGGCGCCCGTGTGTTCTGCCGCATCCTGACCTCGGGCGAAGGCGCCGAATGGCCGCTGTCGCGCAAGTTCGGCTGCGACCTGCCGATGGCGCGCGAGCTGCTGCTGAAGGCCCGCGACATGAACGTGCAGCCCTATGGCGTGTCGTTCCATGTCGGCTCGCAGCAGAAGGACCTGATGCAGTGGGACCACGCCATCTTCCAGGTGGCGCAGCTGTTCCGCGAGCTTGAGGTGCTGGGCGTCGACCTGGGCATGATCAACCTGGGCGGCGGCTTCCCGACCCGTTACCGCACCGACGTGCCGGAATGCACCGCCTACGGCCAGGCGATCTTCGACTCGCTGCGCACCCACTTCGGCAACCACCTGCCGGAGACCATCGTGGAGCCGGGCCGCGGCATGGTCGGCAGCGCCGGCATCATCGAGAGCGAAGTGGTCCTGGTGTCGCGCAAGTCGGCCGAGGATCCCAAGCGCTGGGTCTACTTGGACATCGGCAAGTTCGGCGGTCTGGCCGAGACGATGGACGAGGCGATCCAGTACCCGATCGAGGTGCTGGGCGACGAGCAGGATGAGGACCGCGAGGCGGTGATCCTCGCCGGCCCGACCTGCGACAGCGCCGACGTGCTGTACGAGCGTGCCGACTACAAGATGCCGATGGGCCTGAAGTCCGGCGACCGCGTGCGCATCCACGCCACCGGCGCCTACACCACGACCTACTCGGCCGTCTGCTTCAACGGCTTCGAGCCTCTCAAGCACTACTGCATCTGAGGATACGGGCGGGGGGTTGCCCTGCCCGGCTTCAGTCCACCAAGAGAAAGCCCGCCTGCCGGTTCACCCGGCGGCGGGCTTTCTCTTTTCCAGCCGGCGATTTTTTGTGCAGCTTATTTTTTGAGCACGCCTAAGCATCGGACAAAGAAAAAGGCCGCCTCCGATCAACGGAAGCGGCCTTTTTCAGTGCGTTCGCCGGCCGGCGTACAGGCGCTCATTCGCGCCAGAACGGCTTCGACATCTCGCGCTCGGCATCCAGGCGGCTGAAGCCGATGTCCTGGAGCATACGGTCGTCCAGATAGCCCAGTTCACGGCGGGTGACGACGCGCTGGCGCCACAGGCCCAACAGGTTCGAGGCGATTTCGACGACATGGCCGAAGGTGGTGTTGGCGTGGCCGGTCTCGGCCGAGTGCAGAAGGGTTGCCATGATGGAGATTCCTGAGATGTCTTGTTTTGGAGGGTCCGCCGGTCGGCGATCACGTCCTCCTTGTGTGGAAATATAATTATGCTTCTTTGAGCCATGTTGCCACCCCCGACGGCAACATGCCCGCTTTGCAGGCAGCGAAGAACTCGCCATGGAATGTCACCGATCTGTGGCAAAATCGTCATTGCGGATACTTACCGTTCGCTAGACGGACAATAAAGGACCTCCACATCGGCACCCCCTGGACAAGGCAGACCGACTTGGGCCATGTATTGTTTTACTTACGGATCAATCCTGCGGACCAGTGGACAGGCTCATGAGCAGCATCCCCAGCCCCGCCGGCACCCCCGCCGGCCAGCAGTTCGAGACCATCGGCTTCGATGGCGACGACACGCTCTGGCACAATGAATCGCTGTTTTCGATGACGCAGGACCGCTTCCGCGCCCTGCTCGCCCACGCCGCCGACCCGACCGACCTGGACCGCCGCCTGCTGGAGGCGGAGCGGGCGAACCTCGGGGTCTATGGCTATGGCATCAAGGGCTTCGTGCTGTCGATGATCGAGACGGCGATCGCCGTCACCGACGGCCATGTCCCCGCCCGCGACCTGCAGAGCCTGATCGACTTCGGCAAGGCGATGCTGGAGCATCCGGTGGAGTTGCTGCCCGGCGTGAAGGAGGTGGTGGAAACGCTGGCCGGCCGTCACCGGCTGGTGCTGATCACCAAGGGCGACCTGTTCGACCAGGAAAGCAAGATCGCGCGCTCCGGTCTGTCGGACCTGTTCCAGGCGGTGGAGATCGTCAGCGAGAAGGACCCGGCCACCTACCGCCGGGTGATGGACCGCCACGGCATCGACCCGGCCCGCTTCCTGATGGTCGGCAACTCGGTGCGTTCCGACATCCTGCCGGTGCTGGCGACCGGCGCCCATGCCGTCCATATCCCCTATGCCATCACCTGGGCCCATGAAGAGGCCGAGGTGCCGGATGAACATTACCGCCGGCTGGGGTCGGTTCGCGACTTGCCGGCATTGCTGGCCGACTGGTAAGGAGCCCTGACGATGACCCTGCCCATCCCCCTGTCGCTCCTGGCCGACCTCGACGGCATCACCCCCGAAACGGGCGCACCGGCAGCCGAGCGCATCCTGTCGGGCGCGCCGGTCTTCACCAGTTGGAACGGCTACGAGTCGCCCGATGGCAAGCGGTTCGCCGGCACATGGCGGTCGACGCCCGGCTCCTGGCGCATCGTCTATGACGAGTGGGAATATTGCGAGATTCTGGAAGGCGAAAGCATCGTCGCCCATGACGATGGCCGGTCATGGACCTTGAAGGCCGGGGACCGTTTCGTCATCGAACCGGGATTCCAGGGAAGCTGGACGGTGATCGCGGCCACCACAAAGCGCTATGTGGTGATCCTGCCCTGACCCTAACCGGTGATCTCGACGGACTGCTGGACGGTGTTGTGGCTGAGGATGGTGACGGCCTTGCGCCCGATCTCCACCGCCAGCACGCCCAGGACGAGGATGGAGGCAACCAGCATCAGGCGGGCGATGTCGCGGGACCAGACGCGTTTGCGGGCATTGGCCCGGCGATGTGCGCGGAGTACCGCCTGAGCGGCACGGCCGGGCAGACGCTGTCCCATCCAGGCGGTGGCGGCCATGATGCGCTCCCTCACCATTCCCAACAATCGATATGCTTTTATATAAAATTTTATCTTGTTCGGCAAGAGACGAGTCCCGCAGCGGATTGCCGCAGGACTCACCCCGCAGAGGCGACGCTTACTCCTTGAAGGCCACCTCGCGCTGGCGGCGGAAGGCCGGCAGCAGGATCAGGGCCAGCAGGCCGGCGGCCACCGCCATCAGGCCGGCGCTGATCGGCCGGGACACGAAGATGCCCAGGTCGCCATGCGACAGCAGCATCGCCCGGCTGAGATTCTCCTCCAGCAGCGGGCCGAGGACGAAGCCGAGCAGCAGCGGCGCCGGTTCGCAGTCCAGCTTTTTCAGCACATACCCGAACAGGCCGAAGCCGGCCATCATCACCACGTCGAAGACGTCGTTGCGCAGGCTGTAGGTGCCGATGCAGCAGAAGACCAGGATGGCGGGAAACAGGTAGGCGTAGGGAACGCGCAACAGCCGCACCCAGATGCCGATCAGCGGCAGGTTCAGCACCACCAGCATGATGTTGCCGACCAACATGCTGGCGATCATGCCCCAGAACAGGTCGGGCTGCTTGGTCATGATCTGCGGGCCCGGTGTGATGCCGTGGATCATCATCGCGCCGATCATCAGCGCCATCACCGCGTTGGACGGAATGCCGAGGCTGAGCATCGGGATGAAGCTGGCCTGGGCGCCGGCATTGTTGGCGGCCTCCGGCCCGGCGACACCCTGGATGGCGCCCTTGCCGAAGGCAGCCGGATCCCGCGCCACCTTCTTTTCCAGCGCATAGGAGGAAAAGGCGCTCAGCGTCGCCCCGCCGCCCGGCAGGATGCCGAGGAAGGCGCCGAGAGCCGTGCCGCGCACCGCCGCCGGCCAGGCGTCCTTGAAGTCCTGCCAGCTCGGCCACAGCCGGTGGATCGGCGAGGGCTCGATGCCGCGCCCCTCCGTCTCCTCCAGGTTGATGATGATGTCGGCCAGACCGAATAGCCCCATGGCGAGCGGCACGAAGTCCAGCCCGTCGTAAAGCTGCGGGATGTCGAAGGTGAAGCGCATCTGGCCGGAATTGACGTCGGTGCCGACCATCGACAGCAGCAACCCGATCAGGATCATCGCCACCGCCTTGACGACGGAGCCGTGGGCGAGGATCACCGCACCAATCAGCCCGACCAGCATCAGCGCCACATATTCCGACGGACCAAAGGCCAGCGCCACCCCGGCAAGCGGCGGACCGGCGACGGCGATGACCAGCGTGGTGACGATGCCGGCGAACAGCGAGGCCAGTGCCGCGGTCGCCAGCGCCACGCCGCCGCGGCCCTGGCGCGCCATGGCGTTGCCATCCAGGCAGGTCATGACGGACGAGGATTCGCCCGGCAGCTTCACCAGGATGGCGGTGGTCGAGCCGCCATACTGGGCGCCGTAGAAGATGCCGGCCAGCATGATCAGCGCGCCGACCGGTGGCAGGTAGAAAGTGATCGGCAGCAACAGCGCCACCGTCGCCGTCGGCCCCAGCCCCGGCAGAACGCCGATCAGCGTGCCGATCAGGGCGCCGAGGAAGCAGTAGAGCAGGTTCATCGGCTCGACCGACACGCCCAGCCCGAGCCAGAGATTGGCGAAGACGTCCATCATGGCCAGATCTGGAGCGGCAGGCCCAGTCCCCAGGAGAAGATAGCGACGCAGGCGGAGGCCAGCGTGGCCCACAATGCGGTGAAGGGACCCGGGCGCAGCGGCCGGCCGGCCAGCCCGCCGATCCCGATCAGCGCCAGGATGGCGAGCACCAGTCCCAGCTTGTCGAGCAGGGCGGCGAAGGCCACCACCGCGACGGTGATGGCGACCGACGGCCTCCATGCCCAGGCCAATGCCGCCGGCGCATCGGCGGTCAGGGCGCGAAACATCGTCGCGAGCCCCGACAACAGCAGGAAATAGCAGACGAGCCGCGGGAAGAAGCCGGCCTGCATCAGGGCCAGCGACCCGGCCTCCCAATTGCGCGCCAGCCACAGGCCGCCGAGTGCGATGGCGGCGAGCAGCAGCCCGGCCGCCAGGTCCTGGGGCGATCTCAGCCGGAAGGCAGCCGGCCGTGGCGATCTCAGGGTATGTGTCATTGGATGGATGTCCGCTCTCTCAGGCACGCAACGGCGAGTAGGCCGGGTGCAGCGCTCTCGCTTCGTGGAACGAGTTCATCGGACGAGGGGCACGGGAGGGAGCGGGCCCGCGCCCAACCGGGCGCAGTCCACACTGGCCGTTCCGAACCCTCGGCACCCGAATCCGCGGGTTGCATTATCGTCGCGCAGCGCATCTCCGTCGAGTGTCATATGCATGACGTTGCGCGCTTTAATTCGCGATAAAAGGAAATTTTCAAACTTTATCCGCGGCATTTCGCGCGGAGACACCCTTTTCGATATCAATAAATTTAGCCAATACACGCACAAGCGACGGCGTGTGGATGCGGGTGCCGAGGCGAGCGGAGCCGGCGCCGGCCCCATCGGCACGAAAGAAGGGATGGAGCGATGACAGCAGCGACCCGATTACTGCGCATGGCCGGCGGCCGTGCCGCATCCCTTTTCGGCACGGCACTCGCGGCGCTGGTTCTGTGCGCTGCGGCCGCCCCGATGGCGCAGGCCGCCTATCCGGAGAAGCCGATCACCATGATCGTGGCCTATGGGGCCGGCGGATCGACCGACGTGACGGCCCGCATGCTGGCGCCCTACATCGAGCGGTATCTGGGAGGCGCCCGGATCGTCATCCTGAACCGTCCCGGCGCCGGCGGGGAAATCGGCTTCGCCGCCATCGCCGACGCCGTGCCCGACGGCTACACCATCGGCTTCATCAACACGCCGAACCTCATCACCATCCCGATCGAACGGCAGGCGCGCTACGGCCTGGATCGGCTGGATCCGCTGGTGAACATCGTCGACGACCCCGGCGTGATGACCGTCCGCGCCGACAGCCCGTTCCGCTCGGTCGCAGACGTGGTCGCCCAGGCCAAGTCCAATCCCCGCGCTCTCACCGTCGGTTCGACCGGCATCGGCTCCGACGACCATCTCGCCATGCTCCTGCTGGAACGGCAGGCCGGGGTTCACCTCACCCATGTGCCCTTTCCCGGCAGCGCCGAGAATTACCGGGCGATGCTGGGCCAGCACATCCAGATCTGCGACCAGAATCTGGGCGAGGGGCTGCGTGGACTCGCCGGTGGCGATCCGGTGCGGATGCTGGGCGTGATGAGCCGATCGCGCTGGGACATGGCACCCGACCTGCCGACCTTCCGCGAGCAGGGCTATGCCATCGACATGGTGTCGATGCGCGGCATCGGTGCTCCGAAAGGCCTGCCGCCGGAGATCCGCCGCCCCCTGATCGAGGCGATCACCAAGGCCGCCATGGATCCGGAATTCCAGGCCAAGGCGCGCGAGACCTTCCAGCCGCTGCGCATCGTCGGCCCCGACGCCTTCACCGCCGAGTTGATGCAGCTGGACGGCGAGTTCCGCAGCCTGTGGACCGAGATGCCCTGGAAGTGACGGCCTGGATATAAGAACCGATCGCGAAACGATCTCTTCTGTTACGCATTCATTCCGGTATCGTAACGGATCGGATCGGTCATTCCGGCTTCGGAAAAGCCCTTGAGACGCAGCAGGCAGCTGTCACAGGCGCCACAGGACAACCCCTCCGGCGTCGGATCGTAGCAGGAGTGGGTGAGGCTGTAGTCCACCCCCAGCTCCAGCCCGCGGCGGACGATGGCGGCCTTGTCCAGCGTCATCAGCGGTGCATGGATCCTGAAGCGGCTGGTGCCTTCGACCCCGGCCTTGGTGGCGAGGTTGGCGAGTGTTTCAAACGCCGCGATGTATTCGGGCCGGCAGTCGGGATAGCCGGAGTAATCCAGCGCATTGACGCCGATGAACAGGTCGGATGCTCCCAGCGTCTCCGCCCAGGCCAGCGCAAAGGACAGGAAGACGGTGTTGCGCGCCGGGACATAGGTGACGGGGATGCCCTCGCCCAGCCCGGCCTGCAGATCGGCGGTGCTGTCGTGCTTCGGCACGGCGATGGAGTCGGTCAGGGCCGAGCCGCCGAAGGCGCGCAGGTCGATGTCGGCGATCACATGCCGCTCCACCCCCATCGCCGCGACCACCCGCCGCGCCGCTTCCAGTTCCACCGAATGGCGCTGGCCGTAACGGAAGCTGAGCGCATTGACCCGGTAGCCCTCGGCCTTGGCGATGGCGAGCACCGTCGTCGAGTTCGAGCCCGCCGCTGACCAGCACCACCGCGTCCCTGACACCGTTCCGATCCGCCATCGCACACCTGCCTTTCCGAAACCGTCCACCGACAAGGCGGACATCCCGCGACAGCTTCTGGCACATCCGGGCGGCACAGGCCAGATCAGGACATCGACGCCAGCAACTCCGCGATGGTCATGATGCGCGAGGGCGGCAGCCGGATGGTGGCGGTGCAGCCCTGCCCCGGCGCGCTGTCCAACGTCAGCGTGCCGCCATGCGCCTCCACCAGACGCAGCGCCAGCGGCAGGCCGAGACCGATGCCTTCGTGACGGCGGGTGACGGTCTGGTCGATCTGGCCGAAGGGGGTGAGCGCCTGCGCGACGTCCTCCTGCCGCATGCCGACGCCACGGTCGCACACCGACAGCTCCACCCAACCATCGGCGGCGAGCCCTGCGGACAGGCTGACCGGACCACCCGGATGACTGAACTTGATGGCGTTGGACAGCAGGTTCCCCAAGGCCTGCCCGAGGCGGCGGTCGTCGCCGCGAATCGGCGGCAGGTCGCCGTCGGCCATCACCTCGACCGTCACGCCCTGACGGGTCGCATGGAAGCGCAGATCCGCCACCGCGCGCTCGATCAACGCCGACAGGTTCACCGATCCTTCGACCAGCGACAACCCGCCGGCATCGACGCGCGCCATATCGAGGATGTCGTCGATGATCGCCAGAAGCTGTTCGCCGGCCTGCCGGATCGCCCCGACGCAGTCAGCCATTAAGTCATTCTGCCGCCCGCCCGCCGCGGCAGTCCCGGCTTGCGTCTCCAACAGTTGGGAGAAGCCGATCACCGCGTTCAGCGGGGTGCGCAACTCGTGGCTCATCGTCGCAATGAAGGTCGATTTCGCCTGGTCCCCGGCCTCCGCCGCCTCTTTGGCTGCCAGAAGCTCGGCTTCGACCCGCCGACGCTCGGTCACGTCGCGAAGAATGGCGGTGTAGAGCCGCCGCCCCTCCACCTCGCTGGCGCTGACCGACAGCTCGACAGGAAAGCGGGTGCCGTCGGCACGTTCCGCCTCCGCCGCACGGTCGCGGGCGACCAGGGCGGTGGTCTGGCCGGGAGCGAACTCCAGCCGGATGCCGCCCTCCTCCCTCAAATCGGCCAGCGGGATCAGGCGGTCGAGCGGGCGCCACAGCAGGTCGCCCGCCGCAACGCCGAACATCGCCTCCGCCGCACGGTTGAAGCTGAGCAGCACGCCCGCCTCGTCGACGGTCAGGATCGCATCGGCGGCGGTGTCGAGAACCGCCTCGTTGCGCGCCTCCGACAGGCGGAGCGCGTTGGCGGTGAGCACATATTCGCTGACGTCGGTGATGGTGGCGATGGTGCCGCCATCCTCCAGGCGGATGCGCTGGCACAGCACCCGGCGGTCGGCCCCCGTCCCGTCCGGATCGTGGAAGCGGAAATCGGTCGTCGCGGCATCGCAGCCCGAGTCCAGCCGCCAATCCGCCGCCACCCGCTCCCGGTCCTCCGGATGCACGGCATCGAGCCAGCCCCTGCCGAGCAGCCGGTCGGGCTCCAGCCCGGTGATCCCGGCCAGACGGGCATTGGCGAACTGCACCTGCCCTGTGGAATCGGCCTGCAGAATGCCGACCGGCACCGCCTCCGCCAGGGTGCGGTAACGCGCCTCGCTGGCGCGCAGCCGCTCCGACAGGGCGATGTGGTCGCTGATGTCGCGGATGTTCAGCACCAGCCCGCCGATGGCCGGGTCGGCTAGCTCGTTGCGGGTGGTGACCTCCAGCCAGCGCCAGCCGCCATCGGCATGGCGGAAGCGGAAAACGGCGCGGCCGCTGCTGCCCGCGGGAGCGTTCACGCGGAGTTGCAGCCTGTGCTGCGCCTCCTCCACATCGTCGGGGTGGATATGCTCGCCGAGCGATGCGCCGGCCAGCGCCTCCGGCGGATAGCCCAGCAGGTCGCCCGCGGACTCGCCGATGTGGCGCACGCGCCCGTCCGGCGACAGCACAGCGACAAGCTCGCGGCGATCCTGGAACAGGCCGCCGATCCTGAGTTCCCTGGACAGGCCATCCTGCAAGACGACACCCCCGACCCTGATGCGGACAGCGGGATTGCGCTCGATCCCGCCGTCCGCAGGGTAATCAGAGGGCGTTAACGGTTCATGTCAGGATCAACCCCACTCCGGGTGCATGATTTCCGCGTTGAAACCCCTATCCCCGCCGCAGGGACAGGAAGGAAGCCAAGGCTTCCAGCACCGAATCGGGGGACTCGGTCATCACCATATGCCCGGTCTGCGGCAGGACGACGACCTGCGATGTCTTGACGCGGGCCGCCAGCGACCGTCCGGCCTTCGCCGGGGTCATCTTGTCGAGCGCCCCCAGCAGGAACAGCGCCGGACAGGCGACCATCGCCGCGGCATCGGCCCCCTGCCCATAGTCGTTGCAGGCGGCGAGGTCGACGCCCAGCACGCCCGGACGCACCGAATCCATCAGCCGGCGCCCGCCGGGGATCAGCGCCAGCCCCGGCGTCGGGCAGCCGCCGCCCTGGGCACCGCCATGGCCGCGCGGGCCGGAGCCCCAGCCGATCACCATCTCGATGGCCGACTGTTCGCCGGCATGGGCCGCGGCCAGCAGGTCCGGATGGACCGGCATCCGCTCCGCCACGCCCAGCAATGCCACCGCCTCGACCCGGCCTCCATGGCGAGCGGCGGCGTCCAGCGCCACCAGCGCGCCCATGGAGTGGCCGACCAGCGCCGCCCGCTCCAGCCCGGCGGCGTCCAGCAGGGCGATCACCCAGTCGGCGATGGCGGCGATGCTGTCCAGCGGCCCGCCGCCGGAACGGCCATGGCCGGGCAGATCGACCGCCAGGACGGAGCGGCCATGGTGGGCGAGATAGCGGCTTTGCAGGCTCCACACGCTGTGGTCCATGCCGGCGCCGTGGATCAGCACGACAGCCGGACGGGCGGGGTCGATGTCCCGGCCGCCGGTGTGGATGAAGACGGGGTTTCCGTTGACGGTCAGCTGCATGGCGCGGCCCTCAGCCCTTGGTGGCGGCGCGCAGCGCCTGCTTCAGATCGTCGATCAGGTCTTCGCAATCCTCCAGCCCGATGGACAGGCGGATCATGTCCTCCCCCACCCCGGAGGCCTTGAGCGCCTCGGCATCGAGCTGGGCGTGGGTGGTGCTGGCCGGATGGATCACCAGCGACTTGGCGTCGCCGACATTGGCGAGGTGCGAGAACAGCGTCAGCAACTCGATGAAGCGCCGTCCGGCCTCGCGGCCGCCGCCCTGCGCGCCGGCCCGGATGCCGAAGGAGATGATCGAACCGGCGCCATGCGGCAGCAGCCGGGCGGCCAGAGCATGGTCGGGATGATCGACCAGTTCCGGGTAGGAGACCCAGGCGACCGCCCCCTTCTCCGAATTCAGCTCCCCTTCCAGGAAGCACACGACCTTGCGGGCGTTGTGGATGTGGCACTTCATCCGCAGCGGCAGCGTCTCCACGCCCTGCAGGATCTGGAAGGCGTTCATCGGGCTCATGCAGGCGCCGAAGTCGCGCAAACCCTCGGCACGGGCACGGGCGATGAAGGCGGCCGGGCCGTATTCCTCGGCGAAATCGATGCCGTGATAGCCGGCATAGGGCTCGGTCAGGGTCGGGAACTTGCCCGATGCCTCCCAGTCGAAGCGGCCGCCATCGATCACCACGCCGCCGATGGCGGTGCCATGCCCGCTCAGCCACTTGGTGCAGGAATGCATGACCAGATCGGCGCCATGCTCGAACGGCCGGCAGAGATAGGGGGTGGTGAAGGTCGAATCGATCAGCAGCGGGATCCCGGCCTCATGGGCGATGGCCGCGACCTTCGGCACGTCCAGCACCTCCAGCCCCGGATTGCCCAGCACCTCGCCGAAGACCAGCCGGGTCTCATCACGGATCGCGGCGCGGATGCCGTCGAAGTCGCGCGGATGGACGAAGGTGGTGGTGATGCCGAAGCGCGGCAGGGTATACGCCAGCAGGTTGCGGCTGCCGCCATAGATGGAGGAGGAGGCGACGATGTGCCCGCCCGCCCCCATCAGCGTCATGATGGCGAGCGTCAGCGCCGCCTGTCCGCTGGCGGTGCAGACCGCGCCCACCCCGCCTTCCAGCGTCGCCAGCCGCTCCTCCAGCACCGCGACGGTGGGGTTGGAGATGCGCGAATAGATGTGGCCGGGCCGCTCCAGGTTGAAGAGCGCCGCCGCCTGATCGACGTCGCTGAAGACGTAGGAGGAGGTCAGGTGGATCGGAACCGCCCGTGCCCCGGTGGCCGGATCGGGCTTCTGCCCCGCATGCAGGCTCTGCGTATCGAACTTCAGGAACTTGGCGCCCGCCATGCTCCCCCCTCCCCTCGAAGTTGGCACCGAAAATTAAAAGAGGGCCGCCTGCGATGGAGCGGCCCTCTTTGCTTTTCAGCGTCTTATTTGCCAGCCCTGTTCAACCCGCATTCCTGCGGCATCGACGGTGCGGAATCGTATGGAGACGTGACGCGCGCGTCAAGGTGGTTGGATCGACGAAAAAGCCAGTCGTTGGACAAGTTTACGCGAATGAGAACAAGTTGCAACAAGTGGCGGGAGGGACTAAAAGGCGGCGATGGCTTGGTCCCTCGAGGCCCGGCCTGTCCGAAGAAGAGGTTGGAATGAAGATCTCCCGCTCCCGGTTCGTCCGGTCGCTCGCCCTCGCCTCCGCTCTCGCCGCCCTGCCGGTCGTGGCCCTCACCGGCACCGCCTCGGCGCAGACGGCCCCCACCCAGGCGACGCCGAGTGCCGATGGCATCACGGTCTACAACGCCCAGCACGCCAGCCTGACCAAGGAGTGGGTGGAGCGCTTCACCCGCGAGACCGGCATCAAGGTGACCGTGCGCAACGGCAGCGACATGGAGCTTGGGAACCAGATCGTGCAGGAGGGCGCCGCCTCCCCCGCCGACGTGTTCCTGACGGAGAATTCGCCGGCGATGGCCCTGGTCGACAATGCCGGGCTGTTCGCGCCGCTCGGCGCCGAGACGCTGGCCCCGGTGCCCGAGAGCTTCCGCCCGGCCAACGGCCATTGGGTCGGCATCGCCGCCCGCTCCACCGTCTTCGCCTACAACACCGGCAAGCTGACGCAGGACAAGCTGCCGAAGTCGCTGCTCGACCTCGCCAACCCGGAGTGGAAGGGCCGCTGGGCCGCCTCGCCCGCCGGTGCCGACTTCCAGGCCATCGTCGGCGCGCTCCTTCAGCTGAAAGGCGAGGCGGCCACCGCCTCCTGGCTGAAGGCGATGAAGGAGAACGCCAAGCCCTACCGCGGCAACAGCGTCGCCATGAAGGCGGTGAATGCCGGCGAGGTCGAGGGCGCGGTGATCTACCATTATTACTACATCGGCGATCAGGCCCGCACCGGCGGCGAGAACAGCAAGAACGTCGCCCTGCATTATTTCCGCAACGGCGATCCCGGCGCGTTCGTCAGCATCTCCGGCGCCGGCATGCTGGCATCCAGCAAGAACAAGCGCGAGGCCGAGGCCTTCGTGAAGTTCCTGACCGGCAAGGGCGGGCAGGAAGTGCTGCGCGACGGCGATTCTTATGAATATGCCGTTGCCAGCGGCATCGCGTCCAATGCCAAGCTGGAGCCGCTGGACAAGCTGCAGGCGCCGAAGGTCAAGCCGGAGGCTCTCAACAACAAGGCCGTCACCGACTTGATGACTGCGGCCGGCCTGCTGTAATCCAATCTGCCGTCGCCCGCGGCATCGAACCCGCGGGCGGCGGCAGTTCAGGCCCGTCCATCCGGACGGACCCGGAGCCGGTTCCGGAGTTCACCGTCATCGCTCTTCACCCACACTCTTCCCAGCCGCAGGCGGACCGCGACCGCCCCACGCTTCATGCCGCGGCCTCCCTCGTCACCGCACGCCGTCCCAAGCAGGCGGCACTGCCGGTCCTGGCCGTCACCTCTGTGGTCGCGGCACTTGCGCTGATGCCGCTCGCCTTCGTCGTCTGGATCACCTTCCAGACCGGATGGGACACGGTGGTCGAGCTGGTGTTCCGCCGCCGGGTCGGCGAGCTGCTGGTGAACACGCTGCTGCTGGTGCTGTTGACCCTGCCGCTTTCCATCCTGGTGGCGGTCACGCTGGCTTGGTTGACCGAGCGCTCCGACCTGCCGGGACGGCGGTTCTGGGCCTGGCTGGCGGTGGCGCCGCTGGCGGTCCCCGCCTTCGTCCACAGCTATGCCTGGGTCACCGTCGCCCCCGGCCTGCACGGGCTGGCGGCAGCGGTGCTGGTCTCGGTGCTCGCCTACTCCCCGTTCCTCTATTTGCCGGTCGCCGCCCAGCTGCGCCGGCTCGATCCGACGATGGAGGACGTCGCCGCCTCGCTCGGCCACGGACCATGGCGGGTTTTCCTGACGGTGGTGCTGCCCCAGCTGCGGCTGGCCGTCTGCGGCGGTTCGCTGCTGATCGGCCTGCATCTGCTGGCCGAATACGGCCTCTACGTCATGATCCAGTTCGACACCTTCACCACCGCCATCGTCGACCAGTTCCAGTCGGCCTACAACGGCCCGGCGGCGAACATGCTGGCCGGCGTGCTCGTGCTGCTCTGCATGGGGCTGATGGGCGGCGAGGTGCTGCTGCGCGGCCACGAACGCTACGCCCGTGTCGGCAGCGGCGCCGCAAGACGGGCGGCACCGGTCGAACTCGGCCGCGCGACCCTGCCTTGCCTGCTGATCCCGCTGCTGTTCGCCGCACTCTCGCTCGGCGTCCCGCTGCTGACGCTCGGCCGCTGGCTGGCCATCGGCGGTTCCCGCATCTGGCAGGGCGCCGACATCGGCGGCGCCATCGTCCAGACCGTCGCCCTGGCGCTGGCCGGCGCGCTGCTGACCACGCTGGCCGCCGCACCGATGGCCTGGCTGTCGGTGCGTGCGCCCGGCCGGCTCCAGCGTCTTCTGGAAGCCTGCCATTATTATGTCGGCTCGCTGCCGGGCGTGGTCGTCGCCCTGTCGCTGGTGACGATCACCGTGCGGGTCGCGCTGCCGCTCTACCAAACCGTCGGCACGGTGCTGCTGGCCTACCTGCTGCTGTTCCTGCCGCGGGCCCTGGTCGGGCTGAGGGCCAGCCTCGCCCAGGCGCCGGTCGAGCTGGAGCGGGCGGCCATGGCGCTTGGCCGCACACCGTTGCAGGCGGTGCGCCAGATCACCTTCCGGCTCGCCGCCCCCGGTGCGGCGGCCAGCATGGCGATGGTGGCGCTCGGCATCACCAACGAGCTGACGGCGACCCTGATGCTCGCCCCCAGCGGCACGCGCACGCTGGCCACCGAATTCTGGTCGCTGACCAGCGAGATCGACTATGCGGGGGCTGCCCCCTATGCGGTGATGATGGTCGCCGCATCGCTGCCGATGACGATCCTTCTCCACATCCAATCGAAACGGGCCGCCGGACGATGAGCTTCCTTCAGGTTCAGGGACTGGGAAAACGGTATGGCAACGCGGTGGCGCTGGAGGATGTCGACCTCTCGGTGCATGCCGGCAGCCGCACCGCCATCGTCGGACGTTCCGGCTCGGGAAAGACCACGCTTCTGCGCATCGTCGCCGGCTTCGAGTCCGCCGACAGCGGCCGTATCCTGCTCGACGGGCACCCGCTGGTGGATGGCGCCGGAATCGTGCCGGCCCACCGTCGCGGCATCGGCTATGTGCCGCAGGACGGCGCGCTGTTCCCCCATCTCAGCATCGCCGACAACATCGGCTTCGGGCTGGAGCGCGGCGATGCCGGCCGGCGGAGCCGCATCCTCGAACTGCTGGATGCGGTGGAACTCGATCCGCAGATGCTGGAGCGCCGGCCGCACGAACTGTCCGGCGGCCAGCAGCAGCGCGTCGCGCTCGCCCGCGCGCTCGCCCGCAAGCCGGCGCTGATGCTGCTGGACGAGCCCTTCTCGGCGCTCGACACCGGCTTGCGCGACTCCCTGCGCCGCACCGTCGCCCGGGTGCTCTGCGAAGCCGGGATCGCGACGATCCTCGTCACCCACGACCAGGCCGAAGCGCTGTCCTTCGCCGATCAGGTGGCGGTGATGCGCGAAGGCCGCTTGACGCAGGTCGGCTCGCCCCAGGAGCTGTACCGGCGGCCGCGCGACCGCGAGACGGCGGCGTTCCTCGGCGATGCGATCATTCTGCCGGCGGACGTCGAAAACGGCTGGGCGAGCTGCAGTCTCGGCCGGCTGGCGGTGAGCGCCGGTTCCCGGCGCGGCGCGGCCGAGATCATGTTGCGCCCCGAACAGCTCCGGCTGGTGGTGGACGACCGCGACGCCCCGCCGAACACCCCGCCGAAGGCCGGGGAGAGCGGTGCGGAAAGCTGGGGGCGGGTCATCGACGTCGAGTTCGGCGGCTCCGTCTGCAAGGTCGCGGTGGCGCTCGGCACTGTGCCGGGGCAGCGCAACCCGCTGCTCCTGCGCCATTCCAGCCTGGATTTGCCGAGGATCGGCAGCCGCGTCCGCATCCATGTCGAGGGCGAGGCGCATATCTTCGACACGCCCCTGCGCTGACAACTCCGTGGACGCCGGGGGGGCGGGATCAGGCGGTGACGCCCGTCGGTGACGGCTCGTCCCGCACCCCCACCATCGTCTCCTCCACCAGCCAGTCCACCACCCGCCGCAAAGCCTCGTCCTCGCTGGCGCCGTCGGCGAGCGCCGCCTGGAAGATCTCGATCTGCCGGTGTGCGCTGGTGCCGCGCTTCAGAATTTCACGTGCCCGCCCGACCTCGGCGGTGCAGCCGAAATGCTCGGCATCCTCGCGGGTCAGGTCGATGATTTCGTCCAGCAGGTCGGCGTAGGGCACGATGCGGCCCTGCCCGAAATCGACCAGCCCGCTGTCCAGGCCGTAGCGCTGGGCGCGCCAGCGGTTTTCCTCGATCAGCAGGTTCTTGTAGGGCCGCCACGTCACATTGCGCAGCTTCAGCCGCCACAGCATGCGCAGCAGGCAGCGATACAGCGCCGCCACCGTCACCGCATCGTCCAGCCGGGTGCAGATGTCGGTGATGCGCATCTCCAGCGTCGGGAAGCGCGAGGACGGGCGGATGTCCCACCACAGCTTGCTGGCATCCTCGATCACCCCGGCATTCACCAGAACCGCGACGTGGCTCTGATACTCGCCATAGCTCTGGAAGCTGGCGGGCATGCCGGTGCGCGGCAGCTCGTGCCAAACGCTGAGCCGGTAGGAGCGGCGCTCCATGTCGCGCCCGCGCCAGAAGGGCGAGGAGGTCGACAGCGCCAGCAGGTGCGGCAGGAAATAGCGGACCTGATTCATCAGGTCGATGCGCAGGTCGTCGTCTTCGATCCCGACATGCACATGCATGCCGCAGATCATCAGCCGGCGGGCCGGCGCACCGAGGTCGCGGGCCAGCATGTTGTAGCGGTCGCGGTTGGTGTGCTTCTGCGGCTCCCATGCGGCGAAGGGGTGGGTCGAGGCGGCGATCGGCGCCAGCCCGTAGCGGTCGGCCACCCCGGCCACCGTGCCGCGCAGCGCCGCCAACTCGGCCCGCGCCTCGTCCAGCGTCTTGCAGACCGGCGTTCCCACCTCGATCTGGCAGCGCAGGAATTCCGGATGGATGCGGCCGGGCGCCTGTTCCTGGCAGGCTTCCAGCATCTCGTCCGGCGGGCTGGTCACGATGTCGCGCGTGCCGCGGTCGACCAGCAGATATTCCTCTTCCAGGCCGAGGGTGAAGGACGGTTCGGTCACGGTGCTTTCCATGCGGTGTCAGGCCCGGGGATAATGGTGGACGACCGTCAGCGACGGCAGGGAGAGCAGAGGGTCCAGCGCGTCGCCGATCACCTGCGCCCAGAGATCGGCGCCCTCCGGCGTGGCGATCAGGTCCTGCCGCACCTCAAGCAGGACATTGGGGTAGCCGGCGGGGGTCGCATGGGTCTCCACCGTGCCGCCCAGCGTGCCGCGGCCGGAATAGGGCTGGTTGTCGCCGACGCACCAGCGGCCGTCGGCCTTCAGCGCGTCGATCAGCGGCACCGGCAGGCGCGGATCGTTGTCCCACAGAACGCCGATGTGCCAGGGCCGCGCCACCCCGCGCATGGCCGGGGTGAAGCTGTGCACCGAAACCAGCACCGGCACCTGCCCACGGGCGCGGATCGCTGCGACCGCCGCCGCGACCGCGGCGTGGTAGGGCTTGAACAGCGCCTCCACCCGCTGCGCCTGGGCCTCGGCATCGAGCGCACGGTTGCCGGGGATCACCACGTCGTCGCTGACCACCGGGATGGCGGTCGGATCCTCAAGCGCCCGGTTCGGATCGATCACCAGCCGGGAGAATCCGGAGAGCACCGCGGTGGCGCCGAACCGCTCCGCCAGCCGCCGCGTCACCTCGGCCGCGCCGATGTCGTAGGCGATGTGGCGGCAGAGCTGCTCCTCCGGCAGACCGAGGTCGGCCAGCGACCGCGGGACCGCGCGGGAGGCGTGGTCGCACAGCAGCAGCAGCGGTCCGCCGGCATCCGGGTTCAGCGTGGTCGCCGGCGGCGGATCGCCGGGTCCCAGCAGCGGAACGGCACTGCGCGGTGCCGGCGCGGGGGCGGTGACGGGCTGGCGATGTTCGGAAGGTGATGTGGCCATATGCCACACTAACGCAACCGCGACACCGGGCGGAAGCGCGGCCGATGGTGGTAGCCCGAACGGCAAGATGCTAGGCTGTCCTTCCCTCTCCCGCGCGAACCCACCCGGAAGACGACCCGCATGCTTCGCCTGCTTTCCCTCTGCCTTGCCGTGATGGCGCTGCTCAGCGCTTGCGGACCCGTTTACGAGACGCAGTACAGCCTCGTCCCGCCAAGCTCGGCCGAAGGTCGGCTCTGCGTCAACCAGTGCCAGCAGAACCGCAACTACTGCCGCCAGAATTGCGGCATGTCGCAGCAGGCCTGCGTGAACGAGGCGCGGTCGCGCGCCCTCTACGACTATCAGGCCTACGTCAACCGCCAGCAGGCGGAGAAGAAGCCGATCAAGAAGTCGGTGGGTGATTTCGACCGCTCCTATTCCTGCGGCAACAGCAGTTGCGAAGCGCGCTGCGAATCCGACTATCGCGACTGCTTCGGCGGAAGCTGCGGCGGGCAGGTGGTCGCCAAGCGCGTCTGCACCGCCTTCTGCGACCAGGAAAAGCCGGCGCCCGCCGCGCCGATGCTGAGCCCGGTGCCGCCGGGCGGCGTTCAGGCGCCGATGATGCAGGCGCCGATGGGGGCCGCTCCGATGTCCAACAATGGTGGCTATGCCGCCGGTTCGTCGCTGTGCCAGCCCGGCATGCGGGTGTCCGTGGAATGGAAAGGCGACTGGTATCCGGCCACCGTCAAGGACCATCCCCGCAAGGACGGCCGTTGCCCGGTGCACTATGACGATTTCGGTTCGGACGACGACGAGTCGGTCGCGCTGCGCCGCATCCGTCCGCGCTGATCCGCGGTTTTTCCCATCGCCGCCGGCAGCCTTCGGGAGAGTCCCGGGGGCGCACGGCAGCCATGACTTGCGTCCCGCTGGCCCGGCAACCGGGCGGCCGTTATAAGCGGTCCATGCCAGACGCCAGTGCCTTCCCCGTCGACCATGCCTACCGGACCCAGCGCATCGCCCTGATCGCGCTGCTGGTCGGCGCCTTGGGCATCGCCTTTGCCCCCATCTTCGTCCGGCTGTCGGAGGTCGGACCGGTCGCCACCGGCTTCTGGCGGACCGCACTGGCGATGCCAGCACTGGGGCTGTGGATGGCCGCCGAGTCGCGGCAGCACGGCGGGCGCTCCAGCCGCCGCCCCTCCTCGGTCTCCGACTATGCCCGCCTGTCGCTGGCCGGCCTGTTCTTCGCCGGCGACCTTGCGATCTGGCACACGTCGATTCGCTTCACTTCGGTCGCCAACTCGACGCTGCTGGCGAACTTCGCCCCGCTCTACGTGGCGCCGGCCGCCTGGTTCCTGTTCAAGGAGCGGATCACCCGCCGTTTCGTCATGGGCATGCTGCTGGCACTGGCGGGCGCCATCGTGCTGATGGGGGAGAGCTTCCAACTCGATGCCGATCATCTGTTCGGCGATGGGCTGGCCCTGCTCACCGCCGCCTTCTATGCCGGCTACATCCTGTCGGTCGGGCGGCTGCGCGCGGAATTCTCCACCGCCACCATCATGACCTGGAGCGGCGCGATATCCGCCTTGGTGCTGTTGCCGATCGGCCTGTATGACGGCGAGCCGATGCTGCCGGCGAGCGCGTCCGGCTGGGCGGTGCTGGCGGGGCTTGCCCTGTTCAGCCACGCCTGCGGCCAGAGCCTGATCGCCTACGCCCTGGCGCATCTGCCGGCGTCCTTCTCTTCGGTCAGCCTGCTGCTTCAGCCGGCAGCGGCAGCCATCCTCGCCTGGATTCTCCTGAGCGAGCCTCTGGGCCCGTTGCAGGCACTGGGTGCCGCAGTGATCCTGGCGGGCATCCTGCTGGCCCGCCCCGGCGGCCGCTGACCCCCAGGTCCGGGCGGTTGCCCATCGCCATCGCCGCCATAGTTTTCCATCCCGTGGGCAAGGCGCCGCAGCGCGACGGTCGGGCATTGACCGCACCCGCAGGGACCGTTACCGGTATGACCATCCAGCAATGAACCGCCTTCCGACCAAAGGGGAACAACCCGTGCCCGGCACCGACGACAGCGCTCACGTCCCCTCCTCTTCCCAGCGCATTTCGGAGTGGGTGGCGCAACAGCTCCTCGACCGCATTGCGCGGGGCGAGCTGGTGCCGGGGGAACGTCTGCCGGGCGAGCGCCAGCTGGCTGAACAGCTGCATGTCAGCCGGGTTTCCGTTCGCGCCGCGCTGCAGAAGTTGAAGACGCAGGGCTTCCTGACCGCAGTCCAGGGCGGCGGCACCCGTGTCGTCTCCTCGGCCGGTGTAATGGACGGGGCATTGACCGCCATGGTCCGCAGCACCCACCAGAACCTGTGCGACCTTGTCGAAATCCGCATGGCACTGGAGAGCTGGGCCGCCCGCCGCGCCGCGGAGCGCGCGACGCCGGAGCAAATCGACACCATCGGCCGCATTTTGGCGGCGATGACCGAGACCAACCGCGACGGCGGTCGCGCTGCCGACGACATGGATTTCCACGTCGCTGTCGCCCAGGCGTCGGGCAGTCCGGTCTACCTCCATCTGCTGTCGACCATCCGCGACATCCTCGGCAACATGGTCGAGATGAAGCACACGGAACCCTTCATGGAAAACCATGAAGCGCTGATGATCGAGCATCACCGTGCCATCCATCAGGCCCTCGCCCGCCGCGACCCGGACGGCGCCGCGAACGCCGTCACCGCTCATCTCGGCTGGATCCTGGCGCGCTACCGCACGATGTCCGACCATTCCGCCGGCGGCACCGACAGCGCGACCGACGCCTCGCCCTCCCCCAGCGCCGGCTGACACCGGCAGCCCGCTCCAAAGACGGCAAAAAGAAAGGCCGCAGCCTCCGGACGGAGACTGCGGCCTTTTTCTATCCGACCGACGGCGATCCTCAGCTGGCGAGGATCGTCCCGATCTGCTTGGTAACCTCATCGATGTCGGCCATGCCGTCCACCACCTTCAGCACGCCGCGGCCCTGGTAATAGGGCAGGATCGGCGCGGTCTGCTGGTGATACTGGCCCAGGCGGGTGGTCACCGTCTCCGCATTGTCGTCGGCGCGCCGCTTGAATTCGGTGCTGCCGCAGACATCGCAGACGCCCTCGACCTTCGGCTTCTCGAAGCTGTCGTGATAGCCCTTGCCGCACTTGGCGCAGGTATAACGGCCGGTGATGCGGTCAACCAGCACGTCGTCGACCACCCGCATCTCGATCACGTGATCGAGCTTCAGGCCCTTCTCATCCAGCATCCGATCCAGCGCCTCGGCCTGAGCGACCGTGCGCGGGAACCCGTCGAGGATGAAGCCGTTCTTCACGTCAGGCTTCGAAATGCGTTCGGCGATCATGCTGACCATCAGCTCGTCCGGCATCAGCTTGCCGGCGGCCATGATCTCCTTCGCCTGCTGCCCGAGCGGCCCGCCTTCCGCCACCATGGCGCGGAGCATGTCGCCGGTCGACAACTGCACCAGACCACGAGTGTCTTCCAGACGGCGCGCCTGGGTCCCCTTCCCGGCGCCCGGCGGACCGAGCAGTATGAGGTTCATTACTTTCTCCCCCGAAGCTTCGATTTCTTGATCAATCCCTCATACTGGTGGGCCAGCAGGTGGGAATGAATCTGCGCAACCGTGTCCATCGTGACGGTGACCACGATCAGCAGGCTGGTGCCGCCAAAATAAAACGGAACCGAGTGCTGGGATATCAGGATTTCGGGGAGGAGACAAACCGCCACAAGGTAGGCGGAGCCGATGACCGTCAGCCGCGTCAGCACGTAGTCGATGTGGTCGGCGGTGTTCTTGCCCGGACGGATGCCGGGGATGAAGCCGCCGTACTTGCGCAGGTTGTCGGCCGTCTCCGTCGGGTTGAAGACGATGGCGGTGTAGAAGAAGCAGAAGAACACAATCAGCGAGGCGTACAGCAGCATATAGAGTGGCGTGCCGTGCGCGACATAGCGCGACACCGCCTGCAGCCACTCCGGCCCTTCGCCGCCGGCGAAGCCGACCGCGGTCAGCGGCAGCAGCAGCAGCGACGAGGCGAAGATCGGCGGAATCACGCCGGCCGTGTTCATCTTCAGCGGCAGGTGCGACGCTTCGCCGCCGAACACCCGGTTGCCGACCTGACGCTTCGGGTACTGCACCAGCAGGCGGCGCTGGGCGCGTTCCATGAAGACGATGAAGAACACCACACCGACCGCCATCACCAGCATCAGGATGATGAAGACGGTGGACAGCGCGCCCTGGCGGCCGAGTTCCAGCGTGTTGACCAGCGCACGCGGCAGTTCCGCGACGATGCCGGCGAAGATGATCAGCGAGGTGCCGTTGCCGATGCCCCGCGCGGTGATCTGTTCGCCCAGCCACATCAGGAACATGGTGCCGCCGACCAGCGTGATGACCGTGGCGATGCGGAAGAACAGGCCAGGGTCGATGACCGCAGCACCCGTGGAGCCGCGCATCGACTCAAGCCCGACCGCGAGGCCGTAGGCCTGGACGGTGGCGAGAACGACGGTGCCGAACCGGGTGTATTGGTTCAGCTTCTTGCGCCCGGCCTCGCCTTCCTTCTTCATGGCCTCCATCTGCGGCGACACGGCGGTCAGCAACTGCACGATGATGGACGCCGAGATGTACGGCATGATGTTGAGCGCGAAGATGGTCATGCGGTGGAGCGCACCGCCGGCCAGCATGTCGAACATCCCGAGGATGCCGCTGCCCTGCTGCTTGAAAACGTCCTGCAGGATGTGCGGATCGATGCCCGGAATCGGGATGTAGGTGCCCAGCCGATAGACGATCAGGGCCGCCAAGGTGAACCAAATCCGCTTTTTCAGCTCGGTCGCCTTGGAGAAAGCCCCGAAATTGATGTTGGCGGCAAGCTGCTCGGCCGCTGATGCCATGGTCCAATCCCTGTCCCGTAAGCGCGAACGGGGCGGCACTGCATGACGCAGGCCGCCCCTCGCGACTTCGCTTTTTGTAGTGCCCCGAAAGCCCGCGCGCAAGCACGGGCTTGTCGCGGAACTTTACTCGGCGGCTTCGGCGGCGGGAGCGGTCAGCGTGACGCTGCCACCCGCCTTCTCGACGGCTTCGATCGCCGACTTGGACGCGCCGGCGACCGTGAAGGAAACCTTCGTGGTCAGCTCGCCCTTGCCCAGCAGACGGACACCGTCCTTCTTCACCTTGCCGGTGACGCCGGCGGCGTTGAGCGCCGCGGCATCGATGGTCTCGGCGGCGTTCAGCTTGCCCAGGTCGATGGCCTTCTGGACCATGCCCAGGTTAACCACCGAGTATTCCTTGGCGAAGATGTTCCGGAAACCGCGCTTCGGCAGGCGGCGGTGCAGAGGCATCTGCCCGCCTTCGAAGCCGTTGATCGCCACACCGGTGCGCGAGGTCTGACCCTTCACGCCGCGGCCAGCGGTCTTGCCCTTGCCCGAACCGATACCGCGACCGACGCGCATGCGCGCCTTGCGGGCACCGGCGTTGTCACGCAGGTCATTAAGCTTGGTCATGATCTCAGCCCTCGTTCTCGACGCGGACCAGGTGCGCGACCTTGGCGATCATGCCCCGCACGGCCGGAGTGTCCTCCAGCTCGCGGGTCCGGTGCAGCTTGTTGAGACCCAGACCGACCAGCGTTTCGCGCTGGTCGTGCTTGCGGCCGATCGGGCTGCCGATCTGGGTCACGACGACGGTCTTCTTCTCGCTCATGATCAGGCCTCCTGACCGGCGCCGGCCTCGCGACGACCGAGGATGTCGCTCACGCGACGACCACGGCGCGCCGCGACGGACCGCGGGCTGGTGACCTGGGTCAGGGCGTCGAAGGTCGCCTTGATCATGTTGTGCGGGTTCGACGTGCCGATCGACTTGGTCACGACGTCAGCGACGCCAAGAGCCTCGAAGATCGCGCGCATCGGACCACCGGCGATGATGCCGGTACCGGCCGGAGCCGCCCGCAGCACGACCTTGCCGGCACCGAAGTGGCCGTTGGTGTCATGATGCAGCGTACGGCCTTCGCGCAGCGGGACGCGGATCATGCCGCGCTTGGCCTGGTCGGTCGCCTTGCGAATGGCTTCCGGGACCTCGCGGGCCTTGCCCGAGCCGACGCCGACACGACCCTTGCCGTCGCCAACGACGACCAGAGCGGCGAAGCCGAAGCGACGACCACCCTTGACCACCTTGGCAACGCGGTTGATGCCGACGAGCTTTTCGATCAGCTCGCTTTCTTCCCGCTCGCGCGGCTGCCGGTCGCGGTTGTCCCGCTCCCCACGTTCACGTGCCATATCCGGGCCTCCTTAGAACGACAGCCCGCCCTCACGGGCGGCGTCGGCCAGGGCCTTGACCCGGCCATGGTAAATGTAACCACCGCGGTCGAACACGACCTCGGTAATCCCAGCGGCCTTGGCGCGCTCGGCAATCAGCTCGCCGATGCGCTTGGCAGCATCGACGTTGCCGCCGTGCTTGAGCTGCTCGCGCAGCTCCTTCTCGAGCGACGAGGCAGACGCGAGCGTCTGGCCGTTCACGTCGTCGATGATCTGGGCGTAGATGTGCAGATTGGACCGGAAGACCGAGAGGCGAACGCGCCCGCCGGCCTTCTTGGCAATCTGCGCGCGCACGCGCTGCTTGCGGCGCTCGTGGAGTTGCTTTGGCTTCAGCATGGCGGTTACTTCTTCTTACCTTCCTTGCGCAGGACGGTTTCGGTCTCGTACTTGATGCCCTTGCCCTTGTAGGGCTCCGGCTTCTTCCAACCGCGGATCTCGGCGGCGACCTGGCCGACCTTGTGCTTGTCGTAGCCGCTGACCGAGATGGCCGTCGGCTTGTCGCACTTGATCGTGATGCCTTCCGGGATCGGGTACTTCACGTCGTGCGAGAAGCCGAGCTGGAGAACCAGCTCCTTGCCCTGCACGGCCGCGCGGTAACCGACGCCGTTGATTTCCAGGTTGATCGTGTAGCCCTGGCTGACACCGGTGACCATGTTGTTGATCAGGGTGCGCGAGGTCGCCCACATGACGCGGGCGCGCTTGCTGTCGTTTGCCGGCTTCACCACCACCTTGCCGTCTTCCAGCGAGGCGGTGATGTCGTCGATCAGGGTCAGGCTGAGTTGCCCCAGCTTGCCCTTGGCCGTCACCTGCTGACCGTCGACCTTTACGTCGACGCCAGCCGGGACCGGCACGGGATGCTTGCCAATGCGCGACATCTGCCAATCCCCCTTAGAACACGCGGCAGAGGACTTCACCGCCAACGTTGGCGGAGCGGGCCTCATTGTCCGACATCACGCCGCGCGGGGTCGACAGGATCGACAGACCGAGCCCGTTGTAGACACGGGGCAGGTCGGCGATCTTCGAGTAGACGCGGCGGCCGGGCTTCGACACACGGGCGATCTGCTTAATGACAGGCTCGCCTTCGTGGTACTTCAGCTCGATCTTCAGGTTCTTGACGCCCGGACGCAGTTCTTCCTCGGACCAGCCGCGGATGAAGCCTTCACGCTTCAGAACTTCCAGGACGTTGACGCGCAGCTTAGACGCCGGGGAAACCACAACGGACATGCGGGCGTGCTGACCGTTGCGGATGCGGGTCAGCATATCGCCGAGCGGATCGCTCAAAGACATTCTCGGACCCTCCTTACCAGCTCGACTTCGTCATGCCCGGAATCTGGCCGGTCGAGGCCAGTTCGCGGAGCGTGACGCGGGACAGCTTGAACTTGCGATAGAACGCGCGCGGACGCCCGGTCATTTCGCAGCGGTTCCGGATGCGCACCTTCGAGGAGTTGCGCGGCAGTTCGGCCAGCTTGAGGCGGGCAGCGAATTGCTCTTCCGGCGGGAGGGCCTTGTCGTTCGCGATTGCCTTCAGGCGCGCACGCTTGTTCGCGTACTGCTTGGCCAGCTTGGCGCGACGCTTGTTCTTTTCGATGGCACTGGTCTTAGCCATGGTCGTGCTCCAGCCTCAGCTCACGAACGGCATGTCGAAGCCCTTCAGGAGAGCCTTGGCTTCCTGATCGGTCTTCGCCGAAGTGACGATGATGATGTCCATGCCGCGGATCTGATCGATCTTGTCGTAATCGATCTCCGGGAAAATGATCTGCTCCTTGACACCCATGGCATAGTTGCCACGGCCGTCAAAGCTGTCACCCGGGATACCGCGGAAGTCACGGACGCGCGGCAACGCAATCGTCACCAGGCGATCCAGGAACTCGTACATGCGGTCGCGGCGGAGCGTGACCTTGCAGCCGATCGCCATGCCTTCGCGCAGCTTGAACTGGGCGATCGACTTGCGCGACTTGGTCACCACCGGCTTCTGACCGGTGATGGCGGCCATCTCGGCCACGGCGAGCTGGATCTTCTTGGAGTCGGCGACAGCCTCGCCGACACCCATGTTGACCACGATCTTCTCGATCCGCGGAACTTCCAGGTCGTTCTTGTAGCCGAATTCCGACTTCAGAGCGGCGCGGATCTCTGGAATCGTAAACTTCTTTCAAACGTGCGGTCATGCCCGGGTCCTCACAGGTCAATGACTTCGCCGGACCGCTTGGCGACACGCACCTTGCGGCCATCCTCAAGGATCTTGAAACCGACGCGGGTCGGCTTGCCATCCTTGGGATCGACGTGAGCGAGATTGGAGACGTTGATCGGCGCCTCCATCTCGATGATGCCACCCTGCGAGCGGGCGCTGGCACGTTGGTGCTTCTTCACCACGTTCACGCCCTGCACAACGGCACGGTTCTCCTTGGGGAAAACCTTCAACACCTCGCCGGTCTTGCCTTTGTCGCGGCCGGTCAGGACAACGACCTTGTCCTTGGTCTTGATCTTGGCGGCCATTACAGCACCTCCGGCGCCAGCGAGATGATCTTCATGAACTTCTTGCCGCGCAGCTCGCGAGTGACCGGCCCGAAAATACGGGTGCCGATCGGCTCGCCCTGCTTGTTGATCAGCACGGCGGCATTCCGGTCGAAACGGATCGCCGACCCGTCCTCCCGACGCAGTTCCTTCGCGGTGCGGACGATGACGGCGCGATGCACGTCACCCTTCTTGACGCGGCCCTTCGGAATGGCCTCCTTGACCGAGACGACGATGACGTCGCCCACGGTCGCGACCTTCCGCTTGGACCCGCCAAGCACCTTGATGCACTGCACCCGGCGCGCCCCGCTGTTATCGGCGACTTCCAGGTTGGTTTGCATCTGGATCATTGTTTACGACCTTTCGTTATCACGCGGCGCCGCTGTCGGCGGCGGACTCCGTCACGACCGTCCAACGCTTGGACTTCGAGATCGGGCGGCATTCGATGATCGAAACGGTATCGCCGACCTTGAACTGGTTACCCTCGTCGTGGGCGGCGTACTTCTTCGACTGACGAATGAACTTCTTGTACACGGGGTGCATGACGCGGCGCTCGACAAGAACCGTAACGGTCTTGTCGCACTTGTCGCTGACCACCGTGCCCTGCAGAACGCGGCGAGGCATGGATGATCCCCCTTACTTGCCGGCGTCGGCGGAGCGGGCGCGCTCGCCGAGGATGGTCTTGATGCGGGCGATGTCGCGGCGCACCGTGTTCACCCGCGCGGTGTTCTCCAGCTGGCCGGAGGCCTTCTGGAAGCGCAGGTTGAACTGCTCCTTCTTGAGCTGGATGAGCTGATCGTTCAGCTCATCCGCGCTCTTCGTACGAATGTCTACGGCCTTCATGCCGCGGTCTCCTCGACACCGCCCAGGCGGGTCACCAGCTTCACCTTGATCGGCAGCTTCGCGGCCGCCAGAGCGAAGGCGGTTTTTGCCACATCTGCCGGCACGCCGTCCAGTTCAAACAGGATGCGACCCGGCTTCACGCGAGCCGCCCAGTACTCCGGCGAGCCCTTACCGGAACCCATGCGGACTTCGGCGGGCTTGGTGGAGACGGGGAGGTCCGGGAAAATGCGGATCCAGACGCGGCCCTGACGCTTCATCGCACGGGTGATCGCGCGGCGGGCCGCTTCGATCTGACGGGCGGTGATGCGCTCCGGCTCCAGGGCCTTGAGGCCGAAGGAGCCGAAATTCAGGGCGGTACCGCCCTTGGCGTTGCCGTGGATGCGGCCCTTGTGGGCCTTACGGAATTTCGTGCGCTTGGGAGAAAGCATCGCTCGGCCCCTTTACTCGCGTTCGGAGCGCTCGGAGCGCTCGCGACGGTCGCGGCGATCGTGCCGCTCGCGGCGCGGCTCGCCATCGGTCGACACCGGCTCGGAACCCATGCGCTTGTCCTGCGCCATCGGGTCGTGAGCCATCACCTCGCCCTTGAACACCCACACCTTGACACCGCAGGTGCCGTAGGTGGTCTTGGCGGTGCCCACACCGTAGTCGATGTCGGCGCGCAGGGTGTGCAGCGGAACGCGGCCTTCGCGGTACCACTCCATGCGGGCGATTTCCGCACCGCCGAGACGGCCCGAGCAGTTGATCCGGATGCCCTGGGCGCCCAGACGCATGGCGGACTGCACGGCGCGCTTCATGGCGCGACGAAATGCCACACGGCGCTCAAGCTGGCTGGCGATGTTCTCGGCGATGAGGCGAGCGTCGATTTCCGGCTTGCGGATCTCGACGATGTTCAGGCTCACCTCGCTGCCGGTCATCTTGGACAGCTCAAGACGCAGCTTCTCGATGTCCGCGCCCTTCTTGCCGATCACCACGCCCGGACGAGCCGAGTGAATGGTGATGCGGGCCTTCTTGGCCGGACGTTCGATGACGACGCGCGAGCAACCGGCCTGCTGCAGGCGACCCTGCAGATAGCCACGCAGCTTCAGGTCCTGGTGCAGCAGATTGGCGTAGTCGCGCTTGGCGAACCAACGGCTGTCCCAGGTCCGGTTGATGCCGAGGCGCAGCCCGATCGGATTGATTTTCTGACCCATTACTCGGCCCCCTCGGCAACGGCGGCGTCACGCTCGCGGACGATGATCGTCAGGTTGCTGAACAGCTTCTCGACCCGGGCGCCACGACCGCGGGCACGGGCGTGGAAGCGCTTCATCACCAGAGCGCGACCGACCGTCGCCGACGACACGTACAGACGGTCGACGTCGAGCTGGTGGTTGTTCTCGGCGTTCGCGATCGCGGCCTGCAGGACCTTCTTCACTTCGCCGGCGATGCGGCGCTTGGAGAAGGTCAGCTCGGCCACGGCGCGGCTGGCATCCATGTTCCGGATGAGCTGGGCGACGAGGTTGAGCTTCCGCGGGCTGGTGCGGATCATCGGATTGCGGGCCAGAGCCTCGTTCTCCGCGACCCGGCTGGGGTTGGCAGACTTGCCCATGGCTTACTTCCTCTTCGCCTTCTTGTCCGCCGCGTGGCCATAGAAGGTCCGCGTCGGAGCGAACTCGCCGAACTTGTGACCGATCATGTGCTCGGTAACCAGAACCGGCAGGAACTTGTGGCCGTTGTAGACGCCGAACGTCAGACCGACGAACTGCGGCAGGATGGTCGAACGACGCGACCGAGATCTTGATGATCTCGTTGCGGCCCGAAGCCCGGCTCTTGTCCGCCTTCTTCAGCAGATAGCCGTCGACGAACGGGCCCTTCCAAACGGAGCGTGCCATCGTTCGACCTCCTTACTTCGAATGACGGCGGCGCAGGATCAGGCCATCCGTCTTCTTGTTGTGACGAGTCTTCTTGCCCTTGGTCGGCTTGCCCCATGGCGTGACCGGATGACGGCCGCCCGAGGTGCGACCCTCACCACCACCGTGCGGGTGGTCGATCGGGTTCATGGCGACGCCACGGACCGACGGACGCTTGCCCAGCCAGCGGTTGCGACCGGCCTTGCCAAGGTTGGTGTTCATCTGGTCCGGGTTGGACACGGCACCCAGGGTGGCCATGCACTCGCCACGAACCATGCGCAGCTCGCCGGACGGCAGCTTCAACTGGGCGTAGCCGCCGTCGCGGCCGACCAGCTGCAGGTAGGTGCCGGCGGAACGAGCCACCTGACCACCCTTGCCGGCCTTCAGCTCGACGTTGTGCACGATCGAACCGACCGGGATGTTCTTCAGCGGCATCGCGTTGCCGGGCTTCACGTCGGTGCGCTCGCCGGAGATCACGGTGTCGCCGACCTTCAGGCGCTGCGGCGCCAGGATGTAGGACAGGGTCCCATCCTGGTACTTGATCAGCGCGATGAAGGCCGTGCGGTTCGGATCGTATTCCAGCCGCTCGACGGTGGCCGGAACGTCGAACTTGCGACGCTTGAAGTCCACCAGACGGTAGGTACGCTTATGACCGCCACCCATGCGGCGCGCAGTGATGCGGCCGGTGTTGTTGCGGCCACCAGACTTGGTCAGGCCCTCGGTGAGGGTCTTGACCGGCTTGCCCTTCCACAGCTCCGAGCGGTCAACGATGACCAGCTGGCGGAGCGACGGCGTAATCGGGCGGTATTGCTTCAGAGCCATCGGATCACACTCCCGCTCAGATGCCCGTGGTCACGTCGATCTTGTTACCCTCGGCGAGGGTGACGACGGCCTTCTTGAAGTCCGAGCGACGGCCGATGGTGCCGCGGAACCGCTTGGTCTTGCCCTTGGAAACGAGGGTGTTGACCCCGGTCACCTTGACGTTGAAGAGACCTTCAACGGCGGCCTTGATCTCCGGCTTGGAGGCCGTGAGCGGCACGCGGAACGTGACCTGGTTATGCTCCGACACCAACGTCGACTTCTCGGTGATGACGGGAGCGAGGATCAGGTCGTACATCCGCTCCTGGCTCACCGCAGGTTTCGACTGCTTGCTCATTTCAGGCGAGCCTCCAGTTGCTCGACCGCGTTGCGGGTCAGGACCAGCGTGTCGCGGCGGAGAATGTCGTAGACGTTCGCACCCTGCTCCGGCAGCACGTCGATCAGCGGGATGTTGCGCGAAGCCTTGGCGAAGTTATCGTCCAGGTTCGAGCCATCGATGATCAGCGCCGAAGTCAGGCCGAGGGTGGCAAGACGGGCCGCCAGTTCCTTGGTCTTGTGCGTCTCGGCGGCCGCGGCCTCGAGGACGATCAGCTTGCCCTCGGCGGCCTTGGCCGACAGGGCGGTCTTGAGCGCCAGCTTGCGGACCTTCTTGGTCAGGTCGTGGGCATGCGAACGCACCACCGGCCCGAAGATGGTCGCACCGCCGCGGAACTGCGGCGAACGGATGGAGCCCTGACGAGCGCGGCCGGTGCCCTTCTGCCCATAGGGCTTCTTGGTCGTGCCGCTGATCTCGCTGATGCCCTTGGTCTTGTGGTTGCCGGAGCGGCGCTTGGCCAGCTGCCAGTTAACCATGCGGGCCAGCAGGTCGGTGCGGGCCGGCAGACCGAACACGGCGTCCGACAGCTCGATCTCGCCGACGGCTTCGTTGTTCAGATTCTTGATCGTGGCCTTCATGGCGCTCACTCCTGCGTCTCGGCCGGGGCTTCCGCCGCCGGAGCAGACTTGATGCCGGCCGGGAAGGGCAGGCCTTCCGGAGCCTTCTTCTTGACGGCGTCACGGATGCGCAGCCAACCGCCCTCGGCGCCGGGGACGGCACCCTTGAGCAGGATCAGACCACGGGCTTCGTCGACGGACACGACCTGAAGGTTCAGGACCGTGACCCGCTCGTCGCCGAGATGACCGGCCATCTTCTTGTTCTTGAAGACCTTGCCGGGATCCTGACGGTTACCCGTCGAACCGTGCGAGCGGTGCGACACCGACACGCCGTGCGTGGCGCGCAGACCACCGAAGTTCCAGCGCTTCATCGCACCGGCAAAGCCCTTGCCGATGGAGGTGCCGGTGACGTCGACGAACTGGCCGGCGACGAAGTGCGACACCGACAGCTCGGCACCGACCTCGATCAGGGCATCGGCATCGACGCGGAACTCGACAAGCTTGCGCTTGGGCTCCACACGCGCCTTGGCGAAATGCCCGCGCTCAGGCTTGTTGACGTTCTTGACCTTGATGGCGCCCGCGCCGAGCTGGACGGCGGTGTAGCCATCCTTTTCCTCGGTGCGAACGGCGACGACCTGGCAGCTGTCGACTTTCAGCACAGTGACCGGAACATGCTGGCCGTCGTCCGTGAAGACGCGGGTCATGCCGACCTTCTGCGCGATCAAACCGGATCGCATTGTTCTTTATCTCCTGACCAGGGACATCCGATTACCGGAGAGGTCCCTTACCAAACCAAAATCAGAGCTTGATCTCGACGTCGACGCCGGCGGCGAGGTCGAGCTTCATGAGCGCATCCACGGTCTGCGGCGTCGGATCGACGATGTCGAGCAGGCGCTTGTGGGTGCGGATCTCGAACTGCTCGCGCGACTTCTTGTCGATGTGCGGCGAACGGTTCACGGTGAACTTTTCGATGTGCGTCGGCAGGGGGATCGGGCCCCGCACGCGCGCGCCGGTCCGCTTGGCGGTGTTGACGATCTCGCTGGTCGACTGGTCGAGCACGCGATGATCGAACGCCTTCAGACGGATGCGGATGTTCTGGCTGTCCATGTCCAAACGTCCCTTGCACCTTCTAGCGATGACGCGGACGCGTCACCGGAACTCCACGAGCTGCTTCGGGGCTTCGCCGACAGCGCAAGGCCGCGCGCCGAACCACCGAAACGGGGCCGACGGGCGACACTGTGACCGATGCGACGGGCCGACACGAAAAAGAACATCCCCTGCGCGGGAGGCGCGGAGGGGATGTTCCGATCAGCAGACGGCGCGCCTCCCGTGGAGGCGCGCCGTGCCGTTCGTCTCGGGCTGCGTCTAGGCCGAAGCTGCCTACCACCAACCCAAAATCCAGAGGGCGTAATCTCTAGGCGTTCAGCGCCCGCGTGTCAATCCTGAATCTCCCCCCGGATCGGAGGAAGCTGGGTTGACAGGCGGACGGCTCCGAACACCGACGCCCGATGGCTAGAACCGGGCGGGCCAACCTTCCTGCTCGCGCAGGAACGACGGCCCGTCTCTTACATCCGGCGGCCGGATCGCTCCGACCGCCCTACCCGTCCCTCTCCGGCGACCGCCTTGCGGCGGCTGCCGGATGGGTCATCACTCGACGATCTTGGCAACGACGCCGGCACCGACGGTGCGGCCACCCTCACGGATGGCGAAGCGCAGGCCTTCGTCCATGGCGATCGGGGCGATCAGCGTCACTTCCATGGCGACGTTGTCGCCCGGCATCACCATCTCGACGCCTTCCGGCAGCGCAACCATGCCCGTCACGTCCGTCGTACGGAAGTAGAACTGCGGACGGTAGTTGGTGAAGAACGGCGTGTGACGGCCACCCTCTTCCTTCGTCAGGATGTAGGCTTCGGCCTTGAACTTGGTGTGCGGGGTGATCGAACCCGGCTTGGCCAGAACCTGGCCGCGCTCGACGTCCTCACGCTTCGTGCCGCGCAGCAGAGCGCCGATGTTGTCGCCGGCTTGCCCGGAGTCGAGCAGCTTGCGGAACATCTCGACGCCCGTCACCGTCGTCTTCACCGTCGCCTTCAGACCGACGATCTCGACTTCCTCGCCGACCTTCACGATGCCGCGCTCAACACGGCCGGTCACCACGGTGCCGCGGCCCGAGATCGAGAACACGTCTTCGATCGGCATCAGGAACGGACGGTCGACCGGACGCTCCGGCTGCGGGATGTACTCGTCAACCGTCTTCATCAGCGCCAGGACGGCGTCACGGCCGATCTCCGGCTGACGGTCTTCCAGGGCGCACAGAGCCGAACCCTTGGTGATCGGAATGTCGTCGCCCGGGAACTGGTAGGACGACAGAAGCTCGCGCACTTCCAGCTCGACCAGCTCCAGCAGCTCCGGATCGTCGACCATGTCGACCTTGTTCATGAACACCACCAGCGCCGGAACGCCAACCTGGCGCGCCAGCAGGATGTGCTCGCGGGTCTGCGGCATCGGGCCGTCGGCGGCCGACACGACCAGGATCGCGCCGTCCATCTGGGCGGCGCCCGTGATCATGTTCTTCACGTAGTCGGCGTGGCCCGGGCAGTCGACGTGCGCGTAGTGGCGGTTGTTCGTCTCGTACTCGACGTGGGCCGTCGAGATCGTGATGCCGCGCGCCTTCTCTTCCGGCGCCTTGTCGATCTGGTCGTAAGCGGTGAAGGTGGCGCCGCCGGACTCCGCCAGCACCTTCGTGATCGCCGCCGTCAGCGACGTCTTGCCGTGGTCGACGTGGCCGATCGTGCCAACGTTGCAGTGCGGCTTGTTCCGCTCGAACTTTGCCTTCGCCATGGGGTGGTCTCTCCGTTTCTCAATCGTTCCAGCGGTCTTCAGGCCACCTTGGCGCGGACGCCGTCCGCGATGGCCTGTGGCACCGGCTCATAATGGTCGAACTGCATGCTGTACTGCGCGCGGCCCTGACTCATGGAGCGCAGGGAGTTCACATAGCCGAACATGGCCGCCAAGGGAACCAGTCCCGTGACGATTCGCGCGTTGCCGCGCTGGTCCATGCCGGTGATCTGTCCCCGGCGACCGTTCAGGTCGCCGATGACGTCGCCCATATAGTCGTCCGGCGTGATGATTTCGACCCGCATCAGCGGTTCCAACAGCGCCGGAGCGGCTTTTGTCATAGCCTCGCGGAAGGCGGTCCTCGCCGCGAGTTCAAAGGCGAGCGGCGAGGAATCGACGTCGTGCGCCTCGCCGCCTGTCAGCGTCGCCTTGACGTCCACCACCGGATAGCCGGCGACGACGCCGCTGTCCTTCGCGGCCTCCAGGCCCTTCTGCACACCGGCGACGAAGTCGCGCGGCAGGCCCGCCGCCCGGTTCTCGAACACGAAGCCGGCGCCGCGATCCAGCGCCTCCAGCTTCAGCATCACGCGTGCGAACTGGGCGCGGTCGCCGGTCTGTCGGGCGTGGACATGGTCGATTTCGGCCGAGCGCAGCACGGTCTCCCGATAGGCGACCTTGGGCGCACCGACAGCCGCATCGACGCGGAACTCGCGCCTCATGCGGTCGACGATAATGTCGAGATGCAGCTCGCCCATGCCGCGGATCACGGTCTGGCCGCTTTCGCGGTCGACCGTAACCTGCAACGAGGGATCCTCATGGCCGAGACGGTTCAATGCCGCCGCCATCTTGTCGTGGTCGGCGTCGGTGCGCGGCTCGACGACGATCTCGATCACCGGTTCCGGAACGTCGAGACGCTCCAGCACGATCGGCTTGGCGGCGTCGCACAGCGTGTCGCCGGTTGCCGTGTGCTCCAGACCGGCGAAGGCCACGATGTCGCCGGTGTGGGCGCGCTCGATCTCTTCACGGCTGTTGGCGTGCATCAGCAGCATCCGACCGATCTTCTCGCGCTCACCCTTGATGGGGTTCAGCAGCGAATTGCCGACGCTGACGGTGCCTGAATAGATGCGGCAGAAGGTGAGCGTCCCGACATAGGGGTCGTTCATCACCTTGAAGGCAAGGCCGGAGAAGGGCGCACTGTCGTTGGCGGCGCGCTCCTCGGCCCGGTCGCCACCCACCGCATGGCCCGTCACCGCACCGATGTCGTTCGGCGCCGGCAGGTAATCGACCACGGCGTCCAGCATCGGCTGGATGCCCTTGTTGCGGAAGGCGGACCCGCAGAGCACGGGAACCATGGCGCCGGCAATCGTCCCCTTGCGGATCAAAGCGCGCAGCGCGTCGGGCGTCGGCTCCTCGCCGCGCTCGAGATAGGCGGCCATTGCCGCCTCATCGAGGTCCAGCACAGCGTCCAGCAGCGCCTGACGGGCGCTTGCAGCCGGACCGGCCAACTCCTCGGGAATTTCGGTGTGCTGGAATTCGGCGCCGAGCGTTTCGGCTTTCCAGATCGTGGCGCGCATCGAAACCAGATCGACGACACCGGCGAAGCCGGCCTCGCTGCCGATGGGACGCTGAACCACCAGCGGCTTGATGCCAAGGCGCTCGGCCATCATGGCGACACAACCGTCGAAGTCCGCGCCGACGCGGTCCATTTTGTTGACGAAGGCCATGCGCGGCACGCCGTACTTGTCGGCCTGCCGCCACACGGTCTCGGTCTGGGGCTCGACCCCCGCAACCGCGTCGAAGATGGCAACGGCGCCATCCAGAACACGCAGCGACCGCTCGACTTCGATGGTGAAATCCACGTGGCCGGGCGTATCGATGATGTTGATGCGGTGGTCGCGCCAGAAACAGGTCGTGGCCGCCGACGTGATGGTGATGCCCCGCTCCTGCTCCTGCTCCATCCAGTCCATGACGGCGGTGCCGTCATTGACCTCGCCCATGCGATAGGACTTGCCGGTATAGAACAGGATGCGCTCGGTCGTCGTCGTCTTTCCGGCATCGATGTGAGCCATGATGCCGATGTTGCGGTAACGGTCGAGGGCGTGCGAGCGGGGCATGCAAAATCACCAGGACAGGCGTTAACCTTACCAGCGGTAGTGCGAGAACGCCTTGTTGGCTTCCGCCATGCGGTGCGTATCTTCGCGCTTCTTCACGGCAGTGCCGCGCTGGCTGGCGGCGTCGAGCAGCTCACCCGACAGACGCTCGGTCATGGTGTTTTCCGAGCGGGCACGGGCGGCGCTGATCAGCCAACGGATTGCCAGGGCCTGGGCGCGATCCGAACGGACCTCGACCGGAACCTGATAGGTCGCACCACCGACGCGACGCGACCGCACTTCGAGGTGCGGCTTCACGTTGGCGAGGGCGTCGTGGAAGACCTGAACGGGGTCGTTCTTGGTCTTGACCTCGATGCGGCCCAGCGCACCATAGACGATGCTTTCAGCCGACGACTTCTTGCCGTCAAACATCAGGCAGTTCATGAACTTCGTCAGGACGCGGTCGCCATACTTGGCGTCCGGCAGGACTTCACGCTTCTCGGCGCGATGACGACGGGACATCGTGAATTCTCCTTACTTCGGACGCTTCGCGCCGTACTTCGAACGACGCTGCTTACGATCCTTGACGCCCTGGGTATCCAGCGTGCCGCGAATGATGTGATAGCGAACGCCGGGAAGATCCTTCACACGACCGCCGCGGATCATGACCACCGAGTGTTCCTGGAGGTTGTGGCCCTCACCAGGGATGTAGCTCGTCACCTCGAAACCGTTCGTCAGACGAACGCGGGCGACCTTACGGAGCGCCGAGTTCGGCTTCTTCGGGGTGGTGGTGTAAACGCGAGTGCAGACGCCACGCTTCTGCGGGCAGGCCTCCATCGCGGGAACCTTGTTGCGCGCGGCCAACGGCTCGCGCGGCTTACGGATCAACTGGTTGATCGTCGGCATATCTGCCCTTCATCCCTTCAAGATCACTCGGCCGGACGAGCCGGACGAAGCAAAAGCCCGCCTGCGAAACGTTGCCGTTCCGAGCGGGCTGAATGAGCGAAAGCCGACCGGAGGACTCCGATCGGCGGGATCGGTGGATTCAAGCGGACGCACGGAGAGCCCCGGCGGCCTTTGAAGTTCGCGGACTTTAAGGAAAGGGGTGAATGGAGTCAAGCGGGCTTTGCGCCGCGTTTGGACCCGGCCGGGCGGAGCGCTCCGGAGCGCCTGTCGGACCCGTCACCGGAGATCAGTCGGCATCGGGGGCAGCCCCAACTCCGACAGCGCGCGGATGATCAGATCGCGCAATTCCCGGTGAATGGCGATGCGGCGTGGGCCGGCATCCTCACGACAGAGCGAATCGTCCTCCCCGTTCTCCTGCAAAAGAGCCGCAGCTTGGGCGGCGCAAACCGGGAAGAGGTCGAAGGGGGTCGTCCCCGCCACGGAGCGAAAACGGTCGGTCGGCAGGAAGCCGGCGAGATCGTCCACCTTCGCCCCTGAGATCACCGCCTCGCCGAGCAGCAGGACCGACATCGAGCGGCTGGCCGCCATCAGCCCCTCCGACGTCATGACACTGGTCAATTCCGGGGCTACGGCCACACCGGCAAGCACTCGAGCGTCACGGTGGTTGGCCCCCACCGGACCGAGATCCAGACCGGAGAAGGAAATACCGGCGTTGGCGAACCAACGGCAATCACGATCCCCCGGCGATCCCTCGCACAGGGTCGCGTAGCGTTCGCCGCTGATCCGTGCTCCGAGCAACGCCATGGCCGAGGTTCCGCCACGCAACAGCCCGACCGCGCCGATCCGTCCGGGCTCGATCGCCGACGACAATTCGGCGTTTCCAAGCAGCGCGGAAATCGCCGCGCTCATGTCCGCGGGCCTGGCGGCCAGCTCCTTGAGCACACCGGCGCCATCCGGTTGGAACCCGACGGGTTCGATGAGCGCCACGACATAGCCGGCCCGCGCCAGCCCGGCCGCAAGCCAGTCTCCGATATGACCGCCTGCGCGCAACCCACCATGCGCCATCACCAGCAGGGGATGGCGCCCTTGGGGAAGCGAGCCGGTCCGGGCCAGCGTCGGCCTGAAAACCCGACTGCCCCCGACAAGCGTGCCGGCACCACCATCGCCATCGCCTGCAACGGGATACCAGATGCCGACCGTGACCTCGCCGCCACGCACCGGCGAGGCGATGGTCATTGACCGGTATCCCACCGCAACCGTCGCTTCCGGCGGGTCGACAAGGGCCGATCCGGTGGCCGCCGGCAGGAGCAGCGTGACAAAGACCACCGTCAGAAGCGCGATCAACCTCCGCCGCATCATATCATCCTCCGATCCGGCCAAAGGAAAAGCCGGACAAAGAAAAAGTCCGGGGCTTCCTTTCGGAGGCGCCCGGACTTTTTCTAACACCCAACCAATCAGCGCCGCATCAGGCCGCGCTGCTTTCCTCACCCGGGGTCGGCAGGGCCGGAGTTTCCTCCGGAGCGCCGGCCTCGAGGGCCGCCTCGCGGTCACGCTCGGCGGCGATCAGCTTCAGGCGGTTCACCACGGAGCCCGTGCCGGCCGGAATCAGACGGCCGACAATGACGTTCTCCTTCAGGCCTTCCAGATTGTCGACCTTGCCGCCGACGGCCGCTTCCGTGAGGACGCGGGTGGTTTCCTGGAACGACGCGGCCGAGATGAACGAGCGCGTCTGCAGGCTGGCTTTGGTGATGCCCTGGAGAACCGGGTGGCCGTGCGCCGGCTGCAGGCCTTCCGCGACGGTCTTTTCGTTCTCCTCGTCGAACTCCTGACGGTCGACCTGCTCGCCCACCAGGAAGGTGGTCTCGCCGGCGTCGGTGATCTCGACCTTTTGCAGCATCTGGCGAACGATCACCTCGATGTGCTTGTCGTTGATCTTCACGCCCTGCAGTCGATAGACGTCTTGGATTTCGTTGATCAGGTAGTCGGCCAAGGCCTCCACACCCATCACCGCCAGGATGTCGTGCGGCACCGGGTTGCCATCCATCAGCAGATCGCCGCGTTCGACATAATCACCCTCCTGCACGGAGATGTGCTTGCCCTTCGGGATCAGATACTCCTTCTCGTCACCGCTCTCGTCGTTGCGGACGACGATGCGGCGCTTGGTCTTGTAGTCCTTACCGAATTCGACGCGGCCGCTCATCTCCGAGATGATGGCGAAGTCTTTCGGACGACGCGCTTCGAACAGCTCGGCCACGCGCGGCAGACCGCCGGTGATGTCGCGAAGTCTTGGACAACTCGCGCGGGATACGCGCCAGCACGTCGCCGGCCCGGACCTCGGCACCGTTCTCCACCGACAGGATGGCGTCCACCGACATGAAATAGCGGGCTTCCAGTCCGTTCGGCAGGGTGATCAGCTCGCCCCGCTCGTCCACCAGCGCGATGCGCGGCTTCAGATCGGCACCGCGCGGCTGCTGGCGCCAGTCGACGACCACCTTGGAACTGATGCCCGTCGCCTCGTCCATCACCTCGCGCATGGAGATACCCTCCACGAGGTCGATGTAGCGGGCGGTACCGGCGCGCTCCGTGATGATCGGCAGGGTGTAGGGGTCCCACTCGGCCAGCTTGGCGCCGCGCTCGACCTTCACGCCCTCATCGGCCAGCAGCTTGGCACCATACGGCACGCGGTGACGCGCCCGCTCGCGGCCCTGCTCGTCGAGCAGGATCACTTCGGTGCTGCGGCCCATGACGACCGGGATGCCCGACGAGTTCATGACGACGTTGCGGTTGTTGATCCGCACCGTCGCGTCGAACGCCGCCTCGATCTGGCTCTGCTCGGCACCGCGCTGCGCCGCACCGCCGATGTGGAAGGTACGCATCGTCAGCTGGGTGCCCGGCTCGCCGATCGACTGCGCCGCGATGACGCCGACCGCCTCGCCAGTGTTCACCAGCGTGCCGCGGGCCAGATCACGGCCATAGCACTTGGCGCAGACGCCGTCGCGGGTCTCGCAGGTCAGGACCGAGCGGATCTTGACCGAGTCGATGCCCGACCGCTCGATGCGGTCGACCGTCGGCTCGTCGATCAGGCCACCGTCCTCGACGATCAGCTCGCCGTTCAGCGGGTCGATCACCGCCCCGACCACGGTGCGGCCGAGGATTCGATCGCCCAGCGGGCTGATGACTTCGCCGCCGTCGATCACCGCCTTGACGGTGATGCCGCGTTCGGTGCCGCAATCATGCTCGACGATGATGGCGTCCTGCGCCACGTCGACCAGACGGCGGGTGAGGTAACCGGAGTTCGCTGTCTTCAAGGCGGTGTCGGCCAGACCCTTGCGGGCGCCGTGGGTGGAGTTGAAGTACTCCAGCACGGTCAGGCCTTCCTTGAAGTTCGAGATGATCGGCGTCTCGATGATCTCGCCCGACGGCTTGGCCATCAGGCCGCGCATACCGGCCAGCTGACGGATCTGCGCGGCGGAACCACGGGCACCGGAGTGGGCCATCATGTACACCGAGTTGACCGGCTTGCCGGCTTCGGTGGTCGAGATTGCCTTCATCATCTCGGACGCGACCTTTTCGGTGCATTCCGACCAGACGTCGACGACCTTGTTGTACTTCTCGCCCTGGGTGATCAGGCCGTCGAGATACTGCTGCTCGAACTCCTTCACCCGCTCCTTCGACTCGTTGACCAGCTTCTCCTTGGCGGCCGGGATGACCATGTCGTCCTTGCCGAAGGAGATGCCGGCGCGGCAGGCGTGGCCGAAGCCGAGCTTCATCAGGCGGTCAGCGAAGATCACCGTCTCCTTCTGACCGCAATGGCGGTAGACGGCGTCGATAACGTTGCCGACGTCCTTCTTGGTCAGGACGCGGTTGATCAGCGAGAAGGGCACCTTCGGATGGCGCGGCAGCAGCTCCGACAGAAGCATGCGGCCCGGCGTCGTCTCGACGATGCTGATCAGCTCCTCGCCCTCGTCGTCCACGCCGACGTAGCGCGCCTTGATCTTGGCATGGATCGACAGGACCTTGGCGTTCAGCGCCTGCTCGATTTCCGAGACATTGGCGAACACCATGCCCTCGCCCTTCTCGCTCGGGCGGTCCATCGAGATGTAGTAGATGCCGAGCACGATGTCCTGCGACGGCACGATGATCGGCTTGCCGTTGGCGGGCGACAGGATGTTGTTGGTCGACATCATCAGGACGCGCGCTTCCAACTGCGCTTCAAGCGACAGCGGAACGTGCACGGCCATCTGGTCGCCGTCGAAGTCGGCGTTGAAGGCGGTGCAGACCAGCGGGTGCAGCTGGATCGCCTTGCCTTCGATCAGCGTCGGCTCGAAGGCCTGGATACCGAGGCGGTGCAGCGTCGGCGCCCGGTTCAGCATCACCGGATGCTCGCGGATGACCTCCTCCAGGATGTCCCAGACCTCGGGACGCTCCTTTTCCACCATCCGCTTGGCGGCCTTGATGGTGGAGGCGAGACCGTACAGCTCCAGCTTGGCGTAGATGAAGGGCTTGAACAGCTCCAGCGCCATCTTCTTCGGCAGGCCGCACTGGTGCAGCTTCAGCTCCGGACCGACGACGATGACCGAACGGCCCGAGTAATCGACGCGCTTGCCGAGCAGGTTCTGACGGAAGCGGCCCTGCTTGCCCTTCAGCATGTCCGACAGCGACTTCAACGGACGCTTGTTGGCGCCGGTGATGACGCGGCCACGGCGGCCGTTGTCGAACAGAGCGTCGACGGCCTCCTGCAGCATGCGCTTCTCGTTGCGGACGATGATGTCCGGCGCCTTCAGCTCGATCAGCCGCTTCAGACGGTTGTTGCGGTTGATGACGCGGCGGTACAGGTCGTTCAGGTCGGACGTGGCGAAACGGCCGCCATCGAGCGGCACCAGCGGACGCAGCTCGGGCGGGATTACCGGAATCACTTCCAGAATCATCCACTCAGGCCGCGACTGCGAGGCCAGGAAGGCGTCGATCAGCTTCAGGCGCTTGACCAGCTTCTTGCGCTTGGCCTCGGAGTTGGTGTCGCGCAGATCCTCACGGCAGCGCTTCTTCTCCTCGTCGAGGTCGAGCGCGGACAGCATGATGCGCAGCGCTTCGGCACCGATCGACGCGGTGAAGGCGTCCTCGCCGTACTCGTCCTGGGCGTTCATGAACTCTTCCTCGCTCAGCAGCGAATGCAGCTTGAGCGGGGTGAGGCCGGGCTCGATGACGACGTAGTTTTCGAAATAAAGGATGCGCTCCAGAATCCTTGAGCGTCATGTCGAGCAGCAGGCCGATGCGGCTCGGCAGCGACTTCAGGAACCAGATGTGCGCGACCGGGGACGCCAGCTCGATGTGGCCCATGCGCTCGCGCCGGACCTTCGACAGCGTGACCTCGACGCCGCACTTCTCGCAGATGATGCCGCGATACTTCATGCGCTTGTACTTGCCGCACAAGCACTCGTAGTCCTTGATCGGGCCGAAGATGCGGGCGCAGAACAGGCCGTCGCGCTCCGGCTTGAAGGTGCGGTAGTTGATGGTTTCCGGCTTCTTGATCTCGCCGTAGGACCAGGACCGGATCCGCTCGGGGCTCGCGATCTGGATGCGGATCTGATCGAAGCTCTGCGGCCCCTGGACCTGGCCGAAAATGTTCATCAACTCATTCATGACCGTCTCCCGCTGGCATCGCCGCGTTGTCGGTTAAGGGCAGTGCATGACCCCGGACCGGCGCGAATGCGCCGCTCCGGGGTTTGGTCACGTCAAATCGGCTCAGTAGGACCGCTGGTTCAGTTCGACGTTCAGGCCGAGCGAGCGCAGCTCCTTGACCAGCACGTTGAACGATTCCGGAATGCCGGCCTCGAAGTTGTCGTCGCCGCGGACGATGGCTTCGTAGACCTTGGTGCGGCCGGACACGTCGTCCGACTTCACCGTCAGCATTTCCTGCAGCGTGTAGGCGGCGCCGTAGGCTTCGAGCGCCCAGACCTCCATCTCACCGAAGCGCTGACCGCCGAACTGGGCCTTGCCGCCCAGCGGCTGCTGCGTGACCAGCGAGTAGGGACCGATCGACCGGGCGTGGATCTTGTCGTCCACGAGGTGGTGCAGCTTCAGCATGTAGATGTAGCCGACGGTGACCTTGCGATCGAAGGTCTCGCCGGTACGTCCGTCCACCAGCGTCGACTGGCCCGACCGGTCGAAGCCGGCGCGTTCCAGATGGACGCAGATGTCCTCCTCGCGGGCGCCGTCGAAGACCGGCGTCGCGAAGGGCACGCCCTTGCGCAGGTTGCCGCCCAGCTCCAGCAGCTCGCCGTCGGTCATGTCGGCGATGTCCTCATTGTAGGTCACCTCGCCGTACGCCGACTTCAGCGTGCCGCGCAGGGCCTCCAACTGGGGAGCGCCTTCGGCCTTCTGGCGGATGGCCAGACGGTACTGGTCGACCGCACGGCCGATCTGCTTGCCGAGACCCGAGGCCGCCCAGCCGAGGTGGGTTTCCAGGATCTGACCGACGTTCATGCGCGACGGCACGCCCAGCGGGTTCAGCACCAGATCGACGGGGGTGCCGTCCTCCAGGTAGGGCATGTCCTCCTGCGGGATGATGCGCGAGACGACACCCTTGTTGCCGTGACGGCCGGCCATCTTGTCGCCCGGCTGCAGCTTGCGCTTCACCGCGACGAAGACCTTGACCATCTTCATGACGCCCGGCGGCAGCTCGTCACCGCGCTGCAGCTTGTCGACCTTGTTCTCGAAGCGGTCCTGCAGGGCCTTGATCGAGTTGTCGAACACCTTCGCCAGGTTCTCGACGGTCTCCATCACCTGCTCGTCGGCGATGGCGATCTGGCGCCACAAGCCCTTCGACAGGCCGGCCAGCACCTCGTCGGTCAGGACCGTGCCACCCTTCATGCCCTTCGGACCGGACTGCGCGGTCTGGCCGATCAGCACTTCCTTCAGGCGGGTGTAGAAGCTGCGCTCCAGGATGCCGCGCTCGTCGTCGCGGTCCTTGGCCAGCTTCTCGATCTCGGCGCGTTCGATGGCGAGCGCGCGTTCGTCCTTGTCGACGCCGCGGCGGCTGAACACGCGGACCTCGACAATGGTGCCGACCACGCCCGGCGGCAGGCGCAGCGAGGTGTCGCGGACGTCCGAGGCCTTCTCGCCGAAGATGGCGCGCAGCAGCTTTTCTTCCGGCGTCATCGGGCTTTCGCCCTTCGGCGTCACCTTGCCGACCAGAATGTCGCCCGGACGGACTTCGGCGCCGATATAGACGATGCCGGCCTCGTCGAGGTTCTTCAGAGCTTCCTCACCCACGTTCGGAATGTCGCGGGTGATTTCCTCCTGGCCCAGCTTGGTGTCGCGGGCCATGACCTCGAACTCCTCGATGTGGATCGAGGTGAAGACGTCGTCCTTGACGATGCGCTCGTTGATGAGGATCGAGTTCCTCGAAGTTGTAGCCGTTCCACGGCATGAACGCGACGAGCACGTTCCGGCCGAGCGCCAGCTCGCCCAGATCGGTCGACGGACCGTCGGCCACGATGTCGCCGGCGTTCACCCGGTCACCGACCTTCACCAGCGGACGCTGGGTGATGCAGGTGTTCTGGTTGGAACGCTGGAACTTCAGCAGGTTGTAGATGTCGACGCCCGGCGCTGTGCTGTCCGAGCTGTCGGTCGCACGGACGACGATGCGGGTGGCGTCGACCTGGTCGACGATGCCCGAGCGCTTGGCGACGATGGTCACGCCGCTGTCGCGGGCGACGGTCGCCTCCATGCCGGTGCCGACCAGCGGGGCGTCGGCCTTGACCAACGGCACCGCCTGACGCTGCATGTTCGAGCCCATCAGCGCGCGGTTGGCGTCGTCGTTCTCCAGGAACGGGATCAGCGCCGCGGCGACGGACACCAGCTGCTTCGGCGACACGTCGATCAGGTCGATGGCTTCCGGCCGGAACATCAGGTATTCGCCGCCCTGGCGGCAGGACACCAGATCGGCGGCGAAGCTGTTGTCCGCGTTCAGTTCGGCGTTCGCCTGGGCGACGACGTAGCGCCCCTCCTCCATCGCCGACAGATAGACCACCTCGTTGGTGACCTTGCCGTCGATGACCTTGCGGTAGGGGCTCTCGATGAAGCCGTACTGGTTGACGCGGGCATAGGTCGCCAGCGAGTTGATCAGACCGATGTTCGGGCCTTCCGGCGTCTCAATCGGGCAGATGCGGCCATAGTGCGTCGGGTGCACGTCGCGCACCTCGAAGCCGGCGCGCTCGCGGGTCAGACCGCCCGGACCGAGAGCCGAGAGACGACGCTTGTGCGTGATCTCGGACAGCGGGTTGGTCTGGTCCATGAACTGCGACAGCTGCGACGAGCCGAAGAACTCGCGCACGGCGGCCGCCGCCGGCTTGGCGTTGATCAGGTCGTGCGGCATCACCGTGTCGATCTCGACCGAGCTCATGCGCTCGCGGATCGCACGCTCCATGCGGAGCAGGCCGACGCGGTACTGGTTCTCCATCAGTTCGCCGACCGAGCGGACGCGGCGGTTGCCGAGATGGTCGATGTCGTCGATCTCGCCGCGGCCGTCCTTCAAGTTCACCAGAACCTTCAGGATCTCCAGGATGTCCTCCTTGCGGAGCACACGCATCTGGTCGTCGGTCTGGAAGTTCAGGCGGGCGTTCATCTTGACGCGGCCGACGGCCGACAGGTCGTAGCGCTCGCTGTCGAAGAACAGGCCGGAGAACAGCGCTTCGGCCGACTCCAGGGTCGGCGGCTCGCCCGGACGCATCACGCGGTAGATGTCGATCAGCGCGTCTTCGCGGCTGGCGTTGCGGTCCGCGTTCATCGTGTTGCGGATGTAGGCGCCGACGTTCAGATGGTCGATCGCCAGCACCGGCAGCTCGTCGACGCCGGTCTTCTCCAGCTTGTCGAGATCGCTCGCCGACAGCTCGTCACCGGCTTCGAACAGGACTTCGCCCGTGCGCTCGTTGATGATGTCGACGGCGAGGTAGCGGCCGGTCAGCTCCTCGGTGGAGACCTGCTGCTCGGTCAGGCCGGCCTCGACCAGCTTCTTGATGACGCGCGGGGTCATCTTGGTGCCGGCCTCGGCGACGATGGCGCCGGTGGCGGCATCCACGAGGTCGGAGATCAGCTTGACGCCCTTCATCCGCTCGGCGCTGAACGGGGTCTTCCAACCGCCGGCCGACCGGGTGTACGTGATCGTGTCGTAGAAGTAGTTGAGGATTCTCTTCCTTGGCCATGCCCTGCGCCTCGTAGGGCAGCAGGTCCTTGCGGTTGGCCTTGCGCTCGGCGCGCAGCGCCTCGGTCTCCGCGCCGTCCAGGGCGAACAGCAGCGTGGTGGCCGGCAGCTTGCGGCGGCGGTCGATGCGGACGTAGACGAGATCCTTGGCGTCGAACTCGAAGTCGAGCCAGGAACCGCGGTAGGGAATGACGCGGGCGGCGAACAGATACTTGCCCGACGCGTGGGTCTTGCCCTTGTCATGGTCGAAGAAGACGCCCGGGCTGCGGTGCATCTGCGAGACGATGACACGCTCGGTGCCATTGATGACGAAGGTGCCGTTGGCCGTCATCAGGGGCATGTCGCCCATGTAGACGTCCTGCTCCTTGATGTCGCGGATCGAACGGAGGCCGGTGTCCTCCTCAACGTCGAACACGGACAGGCGCAGGGTGACCTTCAGCGGGGCGGCGAAGGTCATGCCGCGCTGCTGGCATTCCTCGACGTCGTATTTCGGCTGCTCAAGCTCGTACTTGACGAAATCCAGCACCGCGCGGTCGGAGAAGTCCTTGATCGGGAAGACCGACTTGAAGACTTCCTGCAGGCCCAGGTTCGCCCGCTTTTCCGGGGCGACGTCCATTTGCAGGAAGTGATCGTAGGAGCTGCGCTGCACCTCGATGAGGTTGGGCATCTGGGTGACTTCCGGGATGCGCCCGAAGCTCTTCCGAACACGTTTACGACCCGTAAAGGATTTGGCCATGGATGTCCCCAAACGTCTGTACGTGATGCGCGTTATACCGACCGTTCAACCGACCGTAGGATCGAGCCGACTGCTGTCGACCGGTCCCGAGGGCGCCCGCGCGGGCCATCCCCATGATGGGGACGGAAAGAGCCGGGCCGGGCAAGCCCGGTCCGGCGGAAGGCAGAAAATGCCGTGCGGCGGCCGGTCCCCTAGGGAACCGACCGCCGTCCGGCTTGGTACTGTGTGCTTCGTACGCAACAAGGTCTTACTTAATATCGACCTTGGCGCCGGCTTCTTCAAGCTGCTTCTTGATCTTGGCGGCCTCGTCCTTCGTGGCGCCTTCCTTGACCGGCTTCGGAGCGCCCTCGACCAGGTCCTTGGCTTCCTTCAGGCCCAGGCCGGTGATCGCACGGACTTCCTTAATCACGTTGATCTTCTTGTCGCCGGCATCGGCGAGGATCACCGTGAACTCGGTCTGCTCTTCGGCCGGAGCGGCGGAGGCAGCGGCCGGGCCGGCGGCGGCGACGGCAACCGGAGCGGCGGCGGAGACGCCCCACTTCTCTTCGAGCAGCTTCGACAGCTCGGCGGCTTCCAGGACGGTCAGGGCCGACAGATCGTCGACGAGCTTCTGCAGATCAGCCATGTTACTACTCCAAACGACTTGAGTTCTGGGGATGTAAAAAACGAGTGACTAGGCCTGGTTAGGCCGCCGCCTCGTCGTCCTTCTTCGCGTAGGCAGCAAGCACGCGGGCGACCTGGCCGCCCGGAGCCTGGAGGACACCGGCGATACGGGTCGCCGGGGTCTGGATCATGCCCACGAGGCGGCCACGCAGTTCGTCCAGCGACGGGAGCGAAGCGAGGGCCTTGACCCCCTCCGCGTCCAGAATCTGGGTGCCGAGGCTGGCGCCGACGATCTTGAGCTTCTCGTTGGTCTTCGCGTAGTCGGCCACCACCTTGGCAGCCGCAACGGGATCCTTCGAGTAGGCGATCGCCGTCGGTCCCTTGAAGAGACCGTCCAGACCTTCGAACTGCGTCCCCTGAAGGGAACGACGGGCGAGCCGGTTCTTCGTCACTTTGAAGCTGGCGCCAGCAGCCCGAACCTTCGCACGCAGGTCGGTGACTTCCTTCACCGTCAGGCCCAGATGGTGGGTGACCACCACCAGGCCCGTGTCCTGGAGCTTCGATTGCAGAGCCGCGATCGTCGCTTCTTTTTGTGTACGATCCACGGATCGCCTCCTTGCACAGAGGTGTACATGGACCCCCGTCCCCGAAGGGCCGGAGATCCGGCGAACCTGTCCCAGAAGTCAAGCCGTTCCTGAACCGGTTCCCGTCGCGCATGGCGGCGGGGCCGGAGGGGTAAACGGGTTCAACTCCTGTCTGCGCGGGTGAATTTTAAGCCCTTCCCTCTCCTTGCGGTCGGGGACGGACACCAGCGGTCTCGGACAGGGATGGGCGGGTCCCCTCGGGGTTTCCCCCTCAGGCGGTCCGCCCGGACGCCACCGCTGCCCGAGGGCAGACGGCGGCGAAACGGGTCATCAGGCGGCGGCCGGAGCCGACACGCTGGAGAGGTCGAGCTTCAGACCCGGGCCCATCGTCGACGAGAGCGAGACCTTCAGCAGGTACTGGCCCTTGGCGCCGGTCGGCTTGGCACGGGTGATGGCATCGACGAAGGCGCGGATGTTCTGGACCAGCGCCTCTTCCGAGAAGCTGACCTTGCCCACGCCGGCGTGGATGATGCCGGTCTTCTCCGCACGGAACTCCACCGCGCCGGCCTTGGCGGCCTTGACGGCGCCGGCGACGTCGGGGGTCACAGTGCCCAGCTTCGGGTTCGGCATCAGGCCGCGCGGGCCCAGCACCTTACCGAGCTTGCCGACCACGCCCATCATGTCGGGCGAGGCGATGCAGCGGTCGAAGTTGATGTTGCCGGCCAGGATTTGTTCGGCCAGATCGTCGCCGCCGACAACGTCGGCGCCGGCGGCCAGAGCCTCATCGACCTTGGCGCCACGGGCGAACACCGCCACGCGGACGGTCTTGCCGGTGCCGTTCGGCAGGTTCACGACGCCGCGGACCATCTGGTCGGCGTGGCGCGGATCGATGCCGAGGTTCATCGCGATCTCGATGGTCTCGTCGAACTTGGCCTTGGCGGCACCCTTGACCAGGGTGACGGCCTCTTCCAGCGAGTAGAAGGAGTTGCGGTTGACGGTCTTGTAGGCGTCGGTCAGACGCTTGCCCAGCTTCGCCATAGGATCAGCCCTCCACCACTTCGAGGCCCATCGAGCGGGCGGAACCGGCGATCATGCTCGCGGCGGCTTCGACGTCGTGCGCGTTCAGGTCGACCATCTTCTTCTGGGCGATCTCGCGGATCTGCGAGGTCGTGACCTGGCCGACGAAACCACCCTTGCCGGGGGTCGTCGAACCCTTGTCCTTGCCCGAAGCCTTCTTGAGGAAGTAGCTGACCGGCGGGGTCTTCGTCACGAAGGTGAAGGTGCGGTCGCCGTAGGCGGTGATGACCACGGGAATCGGCATGCCGACTTCCAGGTCCGCCGTCTTGGCGTTGAACGCCTTGCAGAACTCCATGATGTTCAGGCCGCGCTGACCGAGCGCCGGACCGATGGGCGGCGACGGGTTGGCCTTGCCGGCCGGGACCTGCAGCTTGATGTAACCGACGATTTTCTTCGCCATCTCACAACCTCCTGGGACGACGCCTCACGCTCTTGACCGATTGGTCCGGCGCGGCGCCGCGGGGTTTTGCGGTTCGGCCATGGCGAGCCTCCCGCAACAGAATGGAGCCACCGATGCAAGCACCGGCAGCTCCGACTCATAAACCGTGGAACCTTGCGATCAGATCTTTTCGACCTGCGTGTATTCCAACTCGACCGGCGTGGAGCGACCGAAGATCGAAACCGCCACCTTGAGGCGGGACTTCTCTTCGTCGACTTCCTCGACGACACCATTGAACGAGGTGAAGGGACCGTCGCTCACTCTCACCTGCTCGCCCACCTCGAAGGTGATCGAGGGCTTGGGGCGCTCAAAGCCTTCCTGCACCTGATGGATGATCCGCTCGGCCTCTCGCTGGGAAATCGGCTGCGGCTTGCCGCCGCCACCCAGGAAGTCCGTAACCTTCGGCGTGTTCTTCACCAGCGACCAGGATTCGTCGGTCAGGTCCATCTTGACGAGGACATAGCCGGGAAAGAACTTGCGTTCGGTGTTGATCTTGGAACCCCGGCGCACTTCGACCACTTCTTCGGTCGGGACCAGGATTTCCTCGAACTTGTCTTCCAGACCCTTCTGAGCCGCCTTTTCGCGGATGGCCTGGGAGACTTTCTTTTCGAAACCCGAATAAACGTGAACGACGTACCAGCGCGCAGCCATGTCTTAGCCCCCCAGCCCAAGGATCAAGCGAACGGCAACCGCCAGCACCTGATCGACGACGAGGAAGAACAGGGCGGCGAGCACGACCATGACGAACACCATGGCGGTCGTGATGCCGGTTTCCTTGCGGGTCGGCCAGGTAACCCTGGCTACCTCGCGGCGGACCTCGCGCGCGAATTCTGCGGGATTGACTTTAGCCATCGTGCGAACCGTGCGAGCTCCGGAGCGACTGTGAGGGCGCCGCTTTTACCCTAATCATTATTGGGACGGGATGGCAGGAGTGGAGGGGATCGAACCCCCAACCCCCGGTTTTGGAGACCGGTGCTCTACCAATTGAGCTACACTCCTATCTCCGTCCGGCCACACCTTTCGGCGTGGGAGGCCGCTTAAACCATTCTTTAGGCGGCTGTGTCAAGGCCTTTCGACCTGACTTTCGGAATAACTTTCAGAACGGCTTTCCGGAAGCCCAACCGTACTCTTCAGGCAGACAACCTCCCCCGCCAGACCGGGGTCCGACGGGGGAGGCAGGCTTATAGCATCACTCGATGATCTTGGCAACGACGCCGGCACCGACGGTGCGGCCACCCTCGCGGATGGCGAAGCGCAGGCCTTCGTCCATGGCGATCGGGGCGATCAGAGCGACATCCATGGCGACGTTGTCGCCCGGCATCACCATCTCGACGCCTTCCGGCAGCGCAACCATGCCCGTCACGTCCGTCGTACGGAAGTAGAACTGCGGACGGTAGTTGGTGAAGAACGGCGTGTGACGGCCACCCTCTTCCTTCGTCAGGATGTAGGCTTCGGCCTTGAACTTGGTGTGCGGGGTGATCGAACCCGGCTTGGCCAGAACCTGGCCGCGCTCGACGTCCTCACGCTTCGTGCCGCGCAGCAGAGCGCCGATGTTGTCGCCGGCCTGACCGGACTCGAGCAGCTTGCGGAACATCTCGACGCCGGTCACCGTCGTCTTCACCGTCGCCTTCAGGCCGACGATCTCGACTTCCTCGCCGACCTTCACGATGCCACGCTCAACGCGACCGGTCACAACCGTGCCGCGGCCCGAGATCGAGAACACGTCTTCGATCGGCATCAGGAACGGACGGTCGACCGGACGCTCCGGCTGCGGGATGTACTCGTCAACCGTCTTCATCAGCGCCAGGACGGCGTCACGGCCGATCTCCGGCTGACGGTCTTCCAGGGCGCACAGCGCCGAACCCTTGGTGATCGGAATGTCGTCGCCCGGGAACTGGTAGGACGACAGAAGCTCGCGCACTTCCAGCTCGACCAGCTCCAGCAGCTCCGGATCGTCGACCATGTCGACCTTGTTCATGAACACAACCAGCGCCGGAACGCCAACCTGGCGCGCCAGCAGGATGTGCTCGCGGGTCTGCGGCATCGGGCCGTCGGCGGCCGACACGACCAGGATCGCGCCGTCCATCTGGGCGGCGCCCGTGATCATGTTCTTCACGTAGTCGGCGTGGCCCGGGCAGTCGACGTGCGCGTAGTGACGGTTGGTCGTCTCGTACTCGACGTGGGCCGTCGAGATCGTGATGCCGCGCGCCTTCTCTTCCGGCGCCTTGTCGATCTGGTCGTAAGCGGTGAAGGTGGCGCCGCCGGACTCCGCCAGCACCTTCGTGATCGCCGCCGTCAGCGACGTCTTGCCGTGGTCGACGTGGCCGATCGTGCCAACGTTGCAGTGCGGCTTGTTCCGCTCAAACTTTGCCTTCGCCATCGCTTTGGTCTTTCGTTCCCGACGTTCCGGACGCACACAATGGCCCGGCCGAGATCGGTTTTCCGTGGCGCACGCGGGATTGGAGCGGGTGAGGGGAATCGAACCCCCGTCGTAAGCTTGGAAGGCTTCTGCTCTACCATTGAGCTACACCCGCAAGCATCCCGCCGGCGCGACCGTCCGGGGCAAACGCGATCACGGACAAGCCGTGGAAAGTAATGGTGGAAGGGGCTGGATTCGAACCAGCGTACGCGTACGCGGGCAGATTTACAGTCTGCTGCCTTTAACCACTCGGCCACCCTTCCAGTCCGCGGCCTGGCGATGCCCGCCGCGGAGTTCGGCAATATGCGAATTTTTCAGGCCTTGTCAACACGGGTTAAGCGGTTCACACCAGAAAAAATTCGGCCGCAGTCCGCTGCGGCCCCCTCCCCTTCTTCGTGGGTATCATGACGCGCTCCAGACATCCCGGTTCCGGCCCCTCCTCCGCCCGTCCCGCAGACCGCAATACCGACCGCAATACCGACCGCAACGCCGACCGATCCGGCGGCCGGCCTCAGCCGGGCGCGTCTCCGCGGCAGGACGAAGGGGACGAGGGAGCGCGCGGCGGCCGCAAGGCGGCCAAGGGAGGACGGGGACCCGCGGCACGTGGCGTCCTTATTTACGGACTTCACCCGGTGGCCGCCGCCTTGACCAACCCCGAACGGCGCATCCATCGCCTGCTGGTGACCGACTCGGGCCGCGCCGCGCTGGAACCGGCAATTGCCGCCGCCCGCGCCCAAGGGCTGCAAAGGCCGGAGGCGTCGCCGACCGACCGGGTGGAGCTTGACAGGATGCTGCCGCCTGGTGCGGTGCATCAGGGCGTCGTCGTCGATGCCTCTCCCCTGCCCGATCTGGGCATCGAGGATTCTGTGCAACGAGCTGGCGGGGGAAATCTCGGCGGTCATCGTGGCGCTCGATCAGGTGACCGACCCGCACAATGTCGGCGCCATCCTGCGATCCGCCGCCGCTTTCGGCGCCCGTGCGGTCGTGGTGACCGAGCGCCATGCTCCCGAGACGACCGGTGTTCTCGCCAAGAGCGCTTCGGGCGCTTTGGAGGCGGTGCCGCTGATCCGCGTCACTAATCTGGCCCGGGCTCTGACGGATCTGCAACAGAACGGCTTCTGGTCGGTGGGGCTCGCCGAATCGGGACCGTCGACGCTGGCCAAGCTGAATTTGACCGGAAAGACGGTGCTGGTGATGGGCGCGGAAGGCAGCGGCCTGCGCCGGCTGACCATGGAGCGCTGCGACACGATCGCCCGGCTGCCGACAGGCGGACCGGTCGGCAGCCTCAACGTCTCGAATGCCGCCGCGGTGGCACTCTATGAGGTCGCCCGCCTGCGTGAGTGATCGCGCCCCGCAACACCATCGTGGTCAAGTGCTTGTTTACGCGGAAAAGGGGCGCTAAGGTGTGCCTCCCGCAAGCGGCGGGCGCCGGATTAGCTCAGCTGGTAGAGCAGCTGATTTGTAATCAGAAGGTCACGGGTTCGATTCCTGTATCCGGCACCAGATTTTTCAACGGCTTAGCGCACACTGCGCTAGGCCGTTTTGCTTTCTGGGAAAAAAGTCGGTCGGTTGCCATTCCGCTGAGGCGGGTTCAAGCCGCCGACATGACGGGCTCATCGGACCTTGGGGCCGTCCAATCGCTTGGAGGCGTGCGCAGGGCGGTCTTCTTTTCTGTCACTCACCGCCCAGCCATTGTGGCGTTTCTGCCAAGCATCCGCCATCGGCGCGCCCCTAGGCGCCCATCCGGTTGCAACCAGAGGGCTTTCCGACTCTCTGCGGTCACGGGCAAGGCAACGCACACCGGGAAGCCTTGCCGGCCCGTCGCGGTAGGGTTGCACTGTTCCCGCATAGGTCTGGATACGGCACCCGATCTGGGGTATATCCCATGCCGCTCTGGACCGAAATGCCGCTTGAATTTGGAGTTCCGGACCCACAGGCGCGCAGCAGGGATGGCATAAGGGTGGATGATGGTTTTCAGCTCTATCGTATTTATCTTTTATTTTTTGCCAATTTTTATCTTTTGCTATTATTCCCTGCCCTTGAAGCACGGGACGCTGCTTTTCTTCAGCCTGGTTTTCTATGCGTATGGCGAGGTGATCTATACCTACGTCATGCTGCTGTCGATCCTCGTCAATTATGCCTTCGGGTTGTGGATCGCCGGCCAGGAAGGGCGTGGCCGCAAACTCGCCATGGGTGCCGGCGTCGTCGTCAACCTGGGCATTCTCGTCTATTTCAAATATCTGGGCTTCTTCTACGAGATGGTGGCCGCGGTTTTCCCCAACCTGCTGTCGGGACCGCCGCAGGTGCATCTGCCGCTCGGCATCTCGTTCTTCACCTTCCATGCGCTGTCCTACCTGATCGACGTCTACCGCCGGCAGGTTCCGGTCGAGCGCAGCCTGATCTATGTCGCCGTCTACATCACAATGTTCCCGCAGCTCGTGGCGGGACCGATCATCCGCTTCCACGACATCCGCGACGAGATCCACAACCGCAGGGTCAGCGCCGGGCTGTTCGCCGAGGGAATTCAGATCTTCGTGATCGGCCTCGCGCAGAAGGTGCTGATCGCCAACACGGTTGCGGTGGCGGCGGACCAGATCTTCGCGCTCGACCCGACGGGACTGAGCCTGCCGATCGCCTGGCTGGGAATCGTCTGCTACACCCTGCAGATCTTTTTCGATTTCTGCGGCTATTCGACCATGGCCATCGGGCTGGGGCTGATGATCGGCTTCCATTTCCCGCTGAACTTCAACTATCCCTACATCGCCCAGTCGATCACCGAATTCTGGCGCCGCTGGCACATCTCGCTGTCGATGTGGTTCCGTGACTATCTCTATATCCCGCTGGGCGGCAACCGCGCCGGTCCGCTGGCCACCTACCGCAACCTGCTGATCGTCTTCTTCCTGTGCGGCCTGTGGCATGGCGCCAGCTGGACCTTCGTGGTCTGGGGCCTGTGGCATGGCGCCTTCCTGGTGTTCGAGCGGCTGGGCATCGCCCGGATGCTCGACCGGTCGGCGCCGGCGGTCCGCCATGTCTACACGCTGCTGGTGGTGATGATCGGCTGGGTCTTCTTCCGCGCCGACACGCTGGGCCATGCCTGGATCTTCCTGAAGGCCATGGCCGGCGCCGGCCATCCCAGCCCTCTGGCGCCGCATGTCCTGCAGTTCCTGACGCCGGAAACCGTCACCGCCCTGGTCATCGGCGCGGTCGCCGCGACGCCGCTGCTGGGCCGGCTGGTGCGGGGCGGGCTGGATGCGGTGCGGAACGCGACCGGCGGGCGCATGCTGGTCGGCACCGGCGAGGCGCTGTACCTCGCCGGCCTGCTCGGCATGTTCGCGCTGGCGGTCATGAGCCTCGCGGCCGGCACCTACAACCCGTTCATCTACTTCCGGTTCTGACCATGCGAGCGATGTCTCTCGGGATCGTGCACAGCACGCTGTTGCAGAAACTGTGCATCGGGATTTTCCTGGCGCTCCTGCTGCTGCCCATGATCGGCCAGACGCTGTCGGTCGGGACGGGCGTGACGGCGACCGAAATGCGGGCGCCGAACGAGCTGCCCGACCTGCCCGCCACCTTCGACGAGTTTTCCGTCCTGCCGCAGCGCTTCGAGGCGTGGCTGAAGGACCATTTCGGTTTCCGCAACGATCTCGTCCTCGCCAACAACTTCATCCGGGTCAAGGTGTTCGGGCAGAGCACCTCGCCGCTTGTCGTGCTCGGCCGGAACGGCTGGCTGTTCTATACGGGCGAGCATGCGCTCGAGCAGACGCGCGGCATCGACCGCTTCTCGCCGGAGGAGCTGGACCGCTGGATCGACGTGATGGAACGGCGGCAGGCATGGCTGGCGGAGCGCGGCGTCCCCATGCTGATGGTCGCGATCCCCAACAAGGAGCGCGTCTATCTCGAGGATCTGCCGGCCTGGGCCACCCAGGTGAACCCGGAAAGCCGGATGGAGCAGATCGTGCGCCGGCTGGCGGAACGTCGCTCGCCGCTGGTGTTCAAGGACATGACCGCCGACCTCGTCGCCGCGAAGAAGAGCATGAAGGTCTATCTCCAGGCCGACACGCACTGGACGGGCGATGCCGCCTTCGCCATCGGCTATCGGCGGATCGTGGAGTGGATCAAGACGGTCCGCCCTGATTTCACGCCGCTGACGCCGGCCGACATGAAGCAGGTCCAAGTCATGCGCCAGGGCGTCGACCTCGACCTCGCCCGCATGCTGGGACTGGCCGCGGTTTATCAGGAAGAGGAGGTCCGCTACGAGTCCCTGAGGCCGCCCAAGCTGCGCGCCAACGACGTCTCGATGCCGAACGGCATCGTGCAGAACATCCTGCGCGCCGATCTGCCGACGGCACCCAGCGTGGTGTGGTTCCGCGACTCCTTCACCATCCCGATGTTCCCGTACATCGCCGAAAGCTTCAGCAAGGCGGTGGTCACGGAGCACAAGGGACTGCGCTTCGACAAGGCGTTGATCGAGGCGCAGAAGCCGGATGTCGTCGTCTACCAGTTCGTCGAACGCTCGCTCAACAACCCCGTCCCGGCGGAGTGAACAGGGGTAGGCCGGGAGCTTACCCTCACCTTTTCCAAGTTCTGTCAGTCAGGTTTCACCGCCAGCCTGCGCCCCGGCCCTGACGCGGACGGGCCCTGCCCACGACGAAGATCAGGCCGAGCAGGGCCCTGCCGCATCCCACGAATGCCAGCATCAGTCCGGCTCCGAAGGTCGGGGGCATTTCTCCGCTGATGGACCCGTCGGGCAGCACCGTCGGAGACAGGCAGCACAGGGCAATCGCCGCCCCTGCACTGCCGCCGGCGATCAGGATCGCGCAGCAGGCCCAATAGAGCCGCCGCCAACCGCGGGCGCGGACCGCCAGGACCGTGGCCACGAGCAACAGGGTCACCGCAATCGCCGGGATGACGAACGCCAACAGCGTCAGGCCGGTGTCGGGCATCGGGCGCTCCCATGGCGTTGAGTGGTCGGGCCGGGTCTTACGATCGCCGATAAGCCCACCGATATGCCCCGGCGGGGAACCCCCGGCAGGACGCGGCGGTTGGAGAAGGCATCGGAATGCCCCTCACAGCAGTTTGCGCGAAAGGCCGACCATGACCAAGCCCCATCCCGAGTCGGGTGACCGGACGCCGACCACCCCCAGCGCGGAAGCGAATCGGATGCGCGCGGACATCGACCGCGGCCTGACCGGCGACAAGGTTCCCGCCACCGATCCCGCCGCGGCGCCGCTCGGCACCGACGACGAAGCCGCCGGCACCACCCCGCCGCACGGTATCTCCCGCGATGCGGTCGTTCCCGCGAACCAGCGCATGCCGCCGGGGCAGAAGAAGGGCGGCGACACGCTCGACACCTGATCGGACATCCCGATCCGCAGACGGCAGAAAGCCCGGCCGGGTGCTCCCCGGCCGGGCTTTCTTGCAATCCGGCAGCGTCCTGCCGTTGGCTCTTGGAAACCGTTGCTTAGAAATAGCGCTCCGGAATGCGGACCACGTCGTCCGGCATCACCGAGGTGGTGATCGGGGCCTTGCGGATTTCCTTCTTGGGATCGCTGCCGCGGGTGATGAGGACGTAGTCCTCCTTGGCGCGGTAGGTGTAGCCGCCGGCCATCGCCACCGCCGACAGGGCGGTCATGCCGTTGACATACTGGTACTGGCCGGGGTTGCGCACCTCGCCCAGGATGAAGAAGGGGCGGTGGTTCAGCACCTCGACGCTGACCTTCGGATCCTTCACATAGCCGGCGGACAGCCGGGTAGCGATTTCCTTCTCCAGGTCCCGGGTGTTGCGGTCCTTGGCCGAAACCTCGCCGATCAGCGGCATGGCAACCTTGCCGGTGCCGTCGACGCGGAATTCGCCGGACAGCTGCTCTTCGCCGAACACGATGACGCGCAGCGCGTCACCCGGGCCGAGACGGTATTCGCCGATCTGACCGGCGCTGGCGGTCTCCATCGGCGCGTCGTTGCCGCCGGCACAGCCGACCATGGCAACGGCGAGCGCGGCCAACCCGATCCCCTGGCCCAGCGCACGGATCACCTGACGTCGATTCATCCCTAAACCCTTTCCCTGGCTGGTGGATGCCTGCCACAGCGCCGGTCCGGCCCGTTCGACGGATCGGTTCCGAGAAACCGATCCATCCGCCGGCCGCCTTGCAGCGGCGCCCTTTGGTCACGCACCTGAATTCGGGTGGAGACTAGCAACTCGCAAGCGCTTGGGAAAAAGTGGAGAGGAATTACCGCCTTCGGATCTGTTCAGTACATCGCCATCGATCATAAGAGCAGGCATAAGAAAAGGGCGCCCGTCATAGGACGGACGCCCTGCCCTGTTCAGCGGAACCTTTAGGACCTTTGGCCGGGACTTTCCCGGCCGGCCGATCCGATTCCGGCGGATTACCTGCTGGATTACATCTGGGCGCCGAGTCGCAGATAGATCAGGTTGTCGCTGTACTCGGCGGAGCTGATGTTGGAATTGCGCTTTTCGTAGGTATAGCCGCCGGTCAGATACAGGTTGCGGTTCATCTGGTAGGTGCCGCCGACGCCGGCCGTATAGACCTTGTCGTTGCGGTCGTTGCCGTTGAAGTCGTCCTGGCGGTATTGCAGGCGGCCGTTCAGCACCAGCGAGCGCAGCAGCTCGTGGTCGACGCCCAGCGCGACCAGGGTGCGGGTGTAGCTGGAGGCGGTGCCGAAGCCGGGGCTGGCCGACGTCTCGCGCACCTGGCGGCTGGCGGTGGCGCTGATGCCGGTCAGCTGGGTGACCGCCCAGTTCACGCGCCCGCCGAAGGACAGGCCGCTGAAATCCTCCAGCCGCGAATCCTTGTAGTTGCGGACGAGGTAGCCGGCAAAGACCTCGCCGGTGATCAGGCCGGTCAGGTCGGTGGCCAGACCGCCCACCACCTCGTAGCCGTCCGAGTCGCGGTCGAGGCCGAAGGCGTCGCGGTCGTTCTTGTGGCGGGTCCAGGAATAGGTGCCCTGGACGAAGGCCTCGTAGCCCTCGATGAACTCGTAGCCGACACGGCCGACCGATGCATATTCCCAGCGGTCGCGGTCGCCCTGGCGGGCGACGCCGCCGCCGATCAGGTCGACGTCGTCATAGGAGATGTACTGGGCCGAACCGGAAACGCGGGCGCGCAGGCGGTTGAAGCGTTGGGTGTAGCCGGCCTCGCCGCCGCTGGTGAGGAAGGTCACCGGCTCGGCATAGCCCTGCAGGCTGTTGATGTCGCCGCGGCCTTCGTGATTGCGGCGGTGGAACAGCTGGCCGTCCAGCGCGCCGCCCTTGTTCACGTCGAAGCGGCCGTCGGCCTGCACGGCATAATCCGTGTAGTTTTCGCCGGAATGGTCGCTGTAGCGGCCGGCATCGGCCGAGGCCGAGAAGTTCAGCGCGTGGGCCGAGAAGTCCGACTTGATGTCCAGCCGCGGCCGGACCGTCCAGATGACGTCGTCCTCGTGGTTGTCGCGGGTGGCGTAGACGTTGGTGTCATAGGTGGCGCCGGCTTCCACCCGCGGCAGGAACAGGAAGGAGCCGGCGCGCAGCCCAAGCTGCTCCAGCTCCGGCCGGCGGCGCTCCAGCACGGTTTCGCCACGCTGCAGGTCGTCCTGGGCGGCGGCGGGAAGCGACGTCAGCCCGGTCGAGGCGAGAGCGAGGGCGAGAAGGGAAAGGGTGCTGGTCTTCATGGAGTCACCGCGCTTGGCTGGGTTCGGTCGGCTCACTGGGCCGGGGGTCCGGCTCCTTGGTGGGAGGCGCGCCGCCGCCGGTCTTCGGCCAGAACCCCGGCCGGGACCGCTGCGGACGCATCCTCGGCAAAGACACAACAAACCGTGCTTCCCACGCAACAGTGAAGCCCATGCACCGCTGCTTTTGCCGGCCCCTGTGGTGTGGCCGCAACAAAAAGCTGCCGGCCGGTCACTGTGGCCTGAAGCGGTGGTCTGCTTGATTCCAGCGTCTTTTTCAAATGGTCCTAAGATGAAGGTCATAGAGCAACGAGGCGAAGCCGATGGCGCAACAGGGCTCGTGCTTTGGAACCGCCCGCCCGGCGGCGGGTTGTTCATCACGTTTCTTGATCCGCAAAGGTGCCGCATGACCCGCCGACTCGACACACCGCCCCCGCCGCCCTCGACCAAGCGTCCGCCCGACGCCACAACCCCGCCCTACACGCCGGGCGGCGTGACTCCCCCCGAAAAGGACGATGCCGTCAGTCCAGCCGAAAAGACCGCTCCGCCCGACAGCTATCCGCCCAAACGGACGCCCTGAGCAAAAGCAGCCGGTGAAGTGCGGCGGCGGCGGAAGGGTATCGCGCCGCCGCGGCCATGAATCGGTGGCGCATACTCTCCGAATTGCGACAGAATCCGTTCGCAGCTTATTTTCAGGCTTGCGGCGCTTCTTTTGTTGCGCAAGCGATGACATTCGCATTCCTGTGGCTCTATGCCGCATCTGCGAAGATTGCACTGCGCCCATTGTGTTTTCTACCCTTTCCATGAGGAACGCATGATGGACGCATCGGATGGTGACAGGCGGGAAACGCCGCGCCATCCCTGCCCACGCAGCCGGGAGCGGCGGTCCGTGTCCGCCCCAGCCTTCGCCCCGGACCGAAGGCGGGCGCGAACCACGGGCCCGTTGACATGGACGACTTCGGACGACTGCCTCCCGGCGATTACCAGTTGGCCGGCCAGGTTCACCACCGCCTTCGCCGCGCCCATCAGCGTGCCTCGGCGATCTTCATCGAGGTGATCGGCGACCAGCTGCTGACGCCCACGCAATGGGGGGCGCTGGCCACGCTGCATGCCGAAGGCCCGCTGTCGCAGAACCAGCTTGGCCGCCTCACTTACATGGATCCCGCCACCACCCAGGGCGTGATCCTGCGGCTGGTGGAACGCAACCTGGTGGAACGCCAGCCCGACCCGCAGGACCGCCGCCGCACCAGCGTCCGGCTGACCCGGATCGGCCAGGCCCTGGTCATCGATTTGATGGCGAATGCCGCCGCCGCCCACGAGCAGACGCTGGCCCCGCTGAGCGAGGAGGAGCGGGTGCAGTTCATGTCGCTGCTGGCCCGCCTGATGTAGGCGGCACCCCGAGAGGGCAGCCAAGGAGGGGCACGGGCGGGAAAACCCCGATCAGTCGGTGACTTTTGCGCCGGGTTTGCTATGAACGCGGTGTGTTGCGTCGCACCGCGACCGGACACGCCGCTGGTCTCTTACGAACCGGGGTCCCCGCAGGATGAAGCACCGCCACCCGACCGCCTCGCCGCTGGCGAAGCTCCTTCGCCCCGCCGCTCTGGGCGCCACCCTGTCAATCGCGATTGCAGCGGCGGCTCTCACTGCCGGCCCAGCCGCGGCCCAGTCGGCGAAAGAGCCGGTGAAATTCTCCGGCGCACCCGTGCGGGTGGGCGAGATCAACAGCTACACCGGCCTGCCCGCCTTCACCATTCCCTACCGCCAGGGCTGGCAGCTGGCGCTGGAGGAGATCAACGCCGAAGGTGGCGTGATCGGCTGCTGCGAGCTTCAGGTCGTCTCGCGCGACGATGCCGGCAAGCCCGACGACGCGGTGCGCGTCGCGCAGGAACTGGTGACGAACGAGGCGGTCGACGTGCTGGCCGGAACCTATTTCTCCCACATCGGGCTGGCGGTCGCCGATTTCGCCGCGCGCAACAAGATGCCCTTCGTCGCGGCCGAGCCGCTGACCGACGCCATCACCTGGTCGAAGGGCAACCGCTACACCTTCCGGCTGCGTCCCAGCACCTACATGCAGGCGGCCATGCTGGTGGAAGAGGCGGCGAAGCTGCCGGCCAAGCGCTGGGCCACTGTCGCCCCCAACTACGAATACGGCCAGTCGGCGGTGGCGTGGTTCAAGCAGCTGCTGAAGGAAAAGCGCCCGGACGTCGAGTTCGTCGCCGAGCAGTGGCCGGTGCAGGGCAAGCTGGAGGCCGGGCCGACTGTGCAGGCGCTCGCCGCCGCCAAGCCCGACGCCATCTTCAACGTCACCTTCGGTGCCGACCTCGCCAAGTTCGTGCGCGAGGGCGAGGGCCGCGGCCTGTTCCGCAACCGCAAGGTCGTCAGCCTGTTGACCGGCGAACCGGAATACCTTGAGCCGATGAAGGACGAGGCGCCGGAAGGCTGGATCGTCACCGGCTATCCCTGGGACCAGATCGACACGCCCGCCCACAAGGCCTTCGTCGCCGCCTACACCGCGCGCTTCAAGGAGTCGCCTAAGGCGGGGTCCATCGTCGGCTACATCACCATGAAGGCGGTCGCCGCCGCGATCACCAAGGCCAAGTCGGCCAACGCGGAGCCGATCGTCGATGCGCTGGCCGGCCTGACCATCGACAGCCCGGTCGGCCCGGTGACCTTCCGCGCGTCCGACCACCAGGCGACCATGGGCGCCTATGTCGGCACCACGACGGTGAAGAACGGCCGCGGCACCATGAAGGACTGGCGCTACGCCGACGGTGCCAACTACCTGCCGCCCGACGACGCGGCGCGCAAGATGCGGCCGGCGGAGTAAGGCGCCCGGTTTCCGGCGCCTCCCCCCATGTCCTTCCTGCTCGTCCAGGCCCTCAGCGGGCTTGCGACCGCGGCGACGCTGTTCCTGGTGTCGTCGGGGCTGACCATCGTGTTCGGCGTGACGCGGATCGTGAATTTCGCGCACGGCTCCTTCTACATGGTCGGCGCCTATGCCGGCTGGTCGCTCATCGAGCGGTTCGGCGGCACGCCGGCCGGATTCTGGGGTTCGGTCGCCGCCGCGGTGCTGGCGATGGGCGTGCTGGGGGCGGCGATGGAGATCGGGCTGCTGCGCCGGCTCTACCGCTCGCCGGAACTGTTCCAGCTGCTGGGCACCTTCGGCGTCGTTCTGGTGGTTCAGGATCTGACCGCCTGGGCCTGGGGGCCGGAGGATCTGTTGGGCCGCCGCGCGCCGGGGCTGAAGGGCTCCATCGACATCCTCGACCAGCCCTTCCCGCTCTACGACCTCGTTCTGATCGGGCTGGGGCCGCTGGTGCTCGGGCTGTTGTGGCTGCTGTTCAACCGCACCCGCTGGGGCACCCTGGTGCGTGCGGCGACGCAGGACCGCGAGATGACCAGCGCGCTCGGCGTCGATCCGGCGCGGCTGTTCACCGGCGTGCTGTTCCTGGGCTGCGCGCTGGCCGGGCTGGGCGGCGCGCTGCAGGTTCCGCGCGAATCGGTGACCTTGCAGATGGACATGGCCATCGTGGTCGAGGCCTTCGTCGTCGTCGTGGTCGGCGGCATGGGCAGCCTGACCGGCGCTTTCCTCGCCTCGCTGCTGATCGGGCAATTGCAGGCCTTCGGCATCCTGGTCTTCCCGCAGATCACGCTGGTGATCGTCTTCCTGTTCATGGCGGTGGTTCTGGTGCTGCGCCCGCACGGCCTGCTCGGCCGGGCCGAGGAGGTGCCGCCGACCGCACCCGCCACCGTTACCGTGCCGCTGTCGGCCGGCCGCCACGCCGGGCCGTGGGCGCTGGCTTTGCTGGCACTTCTCGCCGCGGCGCCGCTGGTCGCCGGCGATTACGCGCTGATCCTGCTGACCGAGGTGGTGATCCTCGCCTTGTTCGCCGCCAGCCTGCATCTGCTGATCGGGCTGGGCGGGCTGGTGTCCTTCGGCCATGCCGCGTGGTTCGGGCTGGGCGCCTACGGTTCGGCCCTGCTGGTCAAGCATCTGGGGGCACCGATGCCGCTGGCGCTGGCCGGGGCGCCGGTCCTGGCGGGGCTGGGGGCGCTGGTGGCGGGCTGGTTCTGCGTGCGGCGGTCGGGGCTGTATTTCGCCATGCTGACGCTGGCCTTCGCCCAGATCGTCTGGTCGATCGCCTTCCAATGGTATGCGGTGACCGGCGGCGACAACGGCATCCTCGGCGTCTGGCCGCCGGCCTGGGCGGCGGGCAAGGCGACCTATTACTGGCTGACGCTGGGCTTGTGCGGCGGTGCCTTGTGGCTGCTGCGCCGGGCGGCTTTCGCCCCCTTCGGCTACGCGCTGCGGGCCGGGCGCGACTCGGGGCTCCGCGCCGAATCGGTGGGCATCGACGTGCGCCGCTTCCAATGGATGGCCTTCGTGCTGGCCGGCACCGCGGCTGGGCTGGCCGGCGGTCTCTATGCCTTCGCCAAGGGCAGCGTCTTCCCCACCCTGCTGGCGGTGCCGCAGTCGGTCGACGCGCTGGTGATGGTGCTGATGGGCGGCATCCAGACCGTCGCCGGCCCGCTGGCCGGTGCGCTGGTGTTCCATCTGCTGGAGTCGGAGGTGATGAGCCTGACCGACTGGTGGCGGCTGGTGCTGGGCCTGATCATCGTCGCGCTGGTGCTGGTCTTCCCCAAGGGGATCGTCGGCTTCCTCTCGGGCATCAGGAGGCGGGCATGAGCGAGCTGGTGGTGCGCGACCTGCAACGCTCCTTCGGCGGGGTGCAGGCGGTGGGCGGCGTGTCCTTCACCCTGCGTTCCGGCGACCTGCTGGCGCTGATCGGTCCGAACGGCGCCGGGAAGAGCACCTGCTTCAACCTGCTGAACGGCCAGCTGCGTCCCGAACTCGGGCTCGGTCAGGCTGGACGGCACCGAACTGGTCGGGCTGCCGCCGCGGCGCATCTGGGCGCTGGGGGTCGGGCGCACGTTCCAGATCACCGCGACCTTCGCCTCGATGACGGTGGCGGAGAACTTGCAGATGGTCCTGCTGTCGCGCGCCCGCCGGCTGTTCGGGCTGTGGCGCCCGGCAGCCGCCCAGTTCCGCGAACCGGCGCTGGCGCTGCTGGACCGCGTCGGCATGGCGGCACAGTCCGACCGGCCCTGCGGCGTGCTGGCCTATGGCGACGTCAAGCGGGTCGAACTGGCGATGGCGCTGGCGAGCGAGCCGACTGTGCTGCTGATGGACGAGCCGACCGCCGGCATGGCGCCCGCGGAACGGCTTGCCCTGATGGCGCTGACAGCGGAGCTGGTGCGCGAGCGCGGGCTCGCCGTGCTGTTCACCGAGCATGACATGGATGCCGTCTTCGGCCACGCCACCCGCGTGCTGGTGCTCGACCGCGGCCGGCTGATCGCGGAGGGCTCGCCGGATCAGGTGCGCGCCGACCCGCGCGTGCAGTCCGTCTATTTGGGAGGCAAGGCGTGAGCGAACCCCTGCTGACGGTCGACGGCCTCCAGGCCTGGTACGGCCGCGCCCACATCCTCGACGGCATCGCCCTGACGGTCGGGCGGGGCGAGGTGGTGGCGCTGATGGGGCGCAACGGCGCCGGCAAGACCACCACGCTGAAGGCGATCATGGGACTGGTCGAGCGGCGTGCCGCGACCCTGCGTTTCGACGGCCGCGACCTGTCCGCCCTGCCCGCCCACCGCATCGCCCGGCTCGGCGTCGGCTATGTGCCGGAGGATCGCCGCATCTTCGCCGACCTGACGGTGGAGGAAAATCTGGAGGTCGGCCGCCAGCCGTCCCGCCCCGGCGCCCCCGCCTGGACGCCGGAGAAACTGTTCGCGCTGTTCCCCAACCTCGCGGAGATGCGCGGACGCCGCGGCACCCGGATGAGCGGCGGCGAGCAGCAGATGCTGACGCTGGCCCGCACGCTGATGGGCAACCCGTCGCTGCTCCTGCTGGACGAACCGTCGGAGGGCCTGGCGCCGCTGATCGTCAAACAGATGGCCGAGGCGGTGCGGCAGCTGAAGGCGGAGGGGCTGTCGGTGCTGCTGTCCGAACAGAGCCTGTCCTTCGCCTCATCGGTCGCCGACCGCGCCTGCGTCATCGAAACCGGCCGCCCGCGCTGGACCGGCCCGATGACGGAGCTGATGGCGGATGACGGGGTGAGAGCGGCCTATCTGGCGGTGTGACCGCCCCCTCCCCTTAACCTCACTGACCCGCGACGCTGAGGTCCATCACCGATTTCGGATCCAGCGCCTTGTCGACCTGACCTTCGGACTGCCAGAACTTCACCTGATTGACGATGTCGTCCACCAGCAGGCGGGCCTGCGGATCGACATAGGGCAGGCCGGCGGCGACGATGTCGGGCTTCTGCTTGGTGGCGTCGGCGATGATGCCCAGCAGTTCGTCATAGCCGGGGCCCTTCACCAGATTGCCCGAGGCGTCCTTGCCGTTGAAGGCGGCGTGGTATTCGGCCAGCGCGGTCTTGTAGGCGCGGACGAACTTCTCGACCAGCGGACGGCGGTCCTTCATCGTCTTCGGCGCGGTGAACAGGGCACCGAGCTGCCAGGGCGTCTCGTCGCCGACCCAGCCCAGCATCTTGCCGGCACCGTCGGCCACCAGTTGCCGCGACACGGTGGAGGGCGCGATGATGGCGTCGACCTGCCCACCCTTGAAGGCGGCGACCATCTTCGGCACGTCCTGCAACGGCACCATGGTCACGTCCTTGACCGTGAAGCCGTGCTTCTGCGCCAACAGCCCGATCATGTAATGGAAGGTCGAGCCGACGGTGGTGATGGCGACCCGCTTGCCCTTCAGGTCGGCCGGCGTCTTCAGCCCGGCGTCATAGGCGGCGTTGGTCGCGAGATAGGCGCTCAAGGGAAAGCCCGGCTCGTCGCGGCTCTGCGCGGCGATGATGGTCACGGCCCCCTTGGAAGCGAGGTTGTAGAAGCCGGCGGTCAGGCCGGTGACGCCGAAATCGGCATCGCCCGAGGTGACGGCGACCGGAACCTGCTGGGCCGAGGTGAACATCTTCAGCTCGACGTCCAGCCCCTCCTTCTCGAAATAGCCCTTGGCCTTGGCGATGAAGATCGGCCCGGAGGAGGACAGCGCCAGCACGCCGACCGTCGCCTTCTCCAGCGGCTGCGCCAGCGCGGCGGACATCAGGGTGCCGGCGGCGAAGGCGGCGCCAGTGGTGGCGATCAGGGCACGCCGGGTGAGGCGGGCCAGGGTCATGGCGGCGGTCATGGACGGAAATCCTCCCGATGGATGGTTCGGTTTCTTGGGAAAAAGCCGGTCAGCGCCAGTTCAGCAGGCGCCGTTCAAGCTGCGACAGCACCGTGCCGATGGCGAGCCCCAGCAGTGACAGCACCAGCACGCCAGCCAGCAGCGTGTCGGTCTGCATCAGATTGCCGGCCATCAGCACGAAGGCGCCGATGCCGTATTCGGCACCGATCATCTCCGCTGCCACCACCAGGATCAGCGCGATCGACGCGGTGATGCGGAAGCCGGCCAGGATGCCCGGCAAGGCGCCCGGCAGAACGATGGAGCGCAGGATCGACCGCCAGGGCAGACCGAAGCTCTGCGCCATGCGGATCAGGTTGCGCGGCACCGAATCGATGGCGCTGTAGGTGGCGATGACGGTTGGGAAGAAGACGCCGAAGCCGATGGTTGCGAATTTCGACGGCTCGCCGATGCCGAACCACAGGATGAACAGCGGCAGAAGAGCGATCTTCGGAATCGGAAAGAAGGCCGACACCAGCGGCACGCCGACCGCGCGGGCAGTGGAGAAGATCCCCATGGCGAAGCCGACCAGCATGCCGCCCGCTGTGCCCAGCACCCAGCCGACGGCGATGCGCCCCAGCGACGCCTTCAGGTTCAGCCAGAGCGATCCGTCGGTCACCATGCCGGCCAGCGCGCGGGCGACGGCGCTCGGCGGCGGCAGGAACAGCGGGCTGGCGAGGCCGAGACGACTCGCGCCTTCCCATACCGCGATCAGCACGGCGAAGGCGGCCAGCGCCGCCCAGGGATGGCGTTTTACGGTAAAACCGCCGCCACGGAAGCGGACGGGCTGGCCCATCGCGGACGCCGCGGCTGCGGTGGGCGGGTTCAGGCTGTCAGGCACGGGCGATCTCCCGGTCGGCCATCTGGGCTTCGGCCTTCATCAGGTGCCACAAGCGGTCGCGCACTTCGGCCAGATGAAACTGGGCCGACGGCTCCTGCCGGCGCTCCCGCGGCTCCTCGATGGTGACCAGTTCGCGGATGCGGCCCGGACGGCGGCTCAGCACGCAGACACGGTCGGCCAGCCGCAGCGCCTCGTCCAGATTGTGGGTGACATAGAGGGCGGTGGTCTTCTCCCGCCGCCAAAGCTCCAGGAAATCGTCCATCAGCAGCTCGCGCGTTCTGGGCGTCCAGCGCCGACAGCGGCTCGTCCAGAAGCAGCATCGCCGGACGCACCGCCAGCGCGCGGGCGATGCCGACCCGCTGGCGCATGCCGCCGGACAGCTGCTTGGGCAGCGCCTTGCGGAACTCCCACAGCCCCATGCGGCGCAGGCCGCTGTCGATGCGCTCGCGCCGCTCGGCGGCGGAGAGCGGGTGATGCTCCAGCACCAGGGCGACATTGTCCTCCACCGTGCGCCAGGGCAGCAGGGCGAAGTCCTGGAAGATGAAGGTGATCGGGTTGAGGCAGCCGTCCGGCACCTCCCCCTCCACCCGGATGCTGCCGGAGGTCGGCGCGACGATGCCGCCGGCGATGCCGAGCAAGGTCGACTTGCCGCAGCCGCTGGGGCCGATCACCGCCAGGATTTCCCCCTCCGCCAGGGTCAGGTCGATGCCGTCCAGCACGGTCAGATCGTCATAGCGGTGGGTCAGATCGGAAACGAGAAGCCTCATCGCGCCCTTATCAAGCCTGCAGCCTTGTCGGTGGAGTCCGACTGTTCGTTGGGCCTGCCACTATAGCGCGGCGATCCGGCGGCGGAGAGGGGAAAGGCGTTCCGCATCCCAGCCATACGGCAGTATGGTAGTGGCCGGAAGGCGTCAAGCCGCTGTCGGTTTCGCGACAGCGGTCGTCAGGCGGTTCCGCTGACCGGGCCACCACCGACCGGCAAATCCAGCACCCGCAGCGCGGCGGCGCAACGGCCGACCGCCGCTTCCGCCAAAGCATGGCGCTCGCTGAGGCCCGCCTCGTCCACCTCGTCGGGGGTCATCGCCTGCAACAGGACGCGCAAGGTGCGAACATAGGTGCGCAGGAGCGTGGCTTCCTCGGCATAATCGCCCAGCAGACCGGCCTGTCCGGCGGTGCGCAGGGCGACAAGCTCACCGTCCAGCGACGCGGCGGCCATCTCGATGGCGAGCAGGGCCCGCGTCAGGCGGACATGCTTCAGAACGACGACATCGGCCATGCCCACCTCCCTGCCGGCTTGAATGGCTGGGTGAAAGCAATGGCCGTGCCAGCGGCTTCGCGAGACCCGTCAACGCCCCCGCATCGACGGATGCCAGGCCGTCGTCGCCCGCTCCAGCAGCGCCAGCGCGCCATACAGGCCGGAACCGGTCAGCGCCGCCACGGCGATGGTGGCCCAGACGATGTCGAGATTCATCCGCGCCACTTCGGTGGAGATGCGGAACCCCATGCCGACCACCGGGGTGCCGAAAAATTCGGCAACGATGGCGCCGATCAGGGCCAGGGTGGAGTTGATCTTCAAGCCGTTGAACAGGAAGGGCAGCGCATTGGGCAGCCGCAGCTTCACCAGCGTGCGGCCATAGCCGGCGGCGTAGCTGCGCATCAGGTCGAGCTGGATGCGCTCCGAAGTGCCAAGGCCGGCAAGCGTGTTGATCATCATCGGGAAGAAGGTCATGACGACGATGACCGCCGCCTTCGACTGCCAATCGAAGCCGAACCACATCACCATGATCGGCGCGATGCCGACCACCGGGATGGCACTGGCAAGATTGCCGAGCGGCAGCAATCCGCGGGCAAGAAACGGCACGCGGTCGGCAAGGATTGCCACAATGAGTCCGGCACCACAGCCCATGACATAGCCGCGCAGGACGGAGGTCAGCACCGTCTGACGGAAATCGTCCCACAGCACCGGCGCGTTGGCGGCCAGCGCCGCCGCGATGCGGCTGGGCGGCGGCAGCAGGATCGCCGGCACCTGGAAGCCGCGGACCAGCACCTCCCATCCCACCAGCAGGCCGAGCCCGAACAGGCCGGGCACGATGACGGAGCGGGTCCAGCCCGGCACGCCGGCCAGCACCCCCATCACCCGCCACAAAAGCAGCGTCGCCGCGACCAGGAACAGCCACAGCCCCCAGCCGGCCGACAGGTCCAGCCCCTCGTTCAGCAGATGCAGCGGCAGGAGCCAGGCCAGCGCCACGCCGGCCAATTCCGGCCAGGCGCCCCAGACCCGCTTCGGTGCCGACGCGCCGGCAACGACAGCCAGCACCACCCCGATCAGGAACAGCGGCGCCATGGTTCCGCCGAACCAGCCGAGGACGGCGCCGCCTTGGGCGCCCACCGGCAGGGCCAATGCCGCCAGCGCCGGCAGGGCGATGGCGACCAGCCCCCAATCGGCGGCCGTGCGCAGGCTGGTGCGGTAGGGATTTGTCGCCTCATCGCCGGTCGAATCGCTCATCGCGCCCCCGCCCGGCCCAGCAGGACCAGCTCAAGCCCACGCACCACCGCGATCAGCGCCACCGACAGCAGCGAGGCCATGATCAGCGCCGCCCAGATCTGCACGGTCTGGCCGTAATAGGACCCCGACAGCAGCCGTGCCCCCAGCCCGGCCTGCCCGCCGGTCGGCAGCTCGCCAACGATGGCGCCGACCACGCTGATGGCGACCGACACCTTGAGGCTGGCGAACAGGAAGGGCATTGAGGCCGGCAGCCGCAGCGACCAGAAGGCGCGCAGCCCGCTCGCCGAATAGGTCCGCATCAGGTCGAGCCACAGCGGATCGGCGGAGCGCAGCCCCTTCACCATGCCGACCGTGATCGGGAAGAAACAGAGATACATGCAGATCACCGCCTTCGGCAGCAGCCCGGTCAGTCCGATGTTGCCGAGGATGACGACGATCATCGGGGCAATCGCCAGGATCGGGATGGTCTGCGACGCGATCACCCAGGGCAGCAGGCTGGCTTCCAGCGTCCGGGTATAGACGATGCCGGCGGCCAGCAGGATGCCCAGCGCCAGCCCCATCGCCAGACCCGTCAGCGCCGCCTCCGCCGTCACCCAGGCATGGAACAGCAAATTGCGCGGGCTGGTCGGCGCGTAGCCGGTCAGGGAGTTCCACAGCTCCACCACCACCTGATCGGGGGTGGGCAGGATCGGCCGCTTCATCGCATAGGCCTGGGCCAGCACATCCGCGAAGCCGGCCGGCCTGTTGGCGCGCGCCAGCGTTTCAGCCGCCTGCGGCCAGTTCAGCCACGCCGCCCCGATGTACCAGGCCGCCAGCAGGAGCAGCGTCATCACGGTGACGGGAAGCGCACGCTTAGTCATCGTAGCTGTGCCCTTCCTTCAGCCCCTCGCGCACACGGTGGGCGATGGCGGCGAATTCCGGCGACTCGCGGATGTCCAGCGTGCGCTCGCGCGGCAGGCTATCGCAGTCGATGACGTCGAGGATGCGTCCGGGGCGCGGGCTCATCACCACGATGCGGGTGGACAGGAACACCGCTTCGGCAATCGAATGGGTGACGAAGACGCAGGTCTTGCCGGTCGCCCGCCACAGCTGGGTCAGATGCAGGTTCAGGTGGTCGCGGGTGATCTCGTCGAGCGCGCCGAACGGCTCGTCCATCAGCAGCAGGTCGGGCTGCAAGGCGAGAGCGCGGGCGATGGAGACGCGCTGCTGCATGCCGCCCGACAGCTGCCAGGGGAACTTGCGCTCGAAGCCCGACAGGCCGACGCGCTCCAGCTGCTCGCGGGCCCGTGCCTGTCGTTCGGCGCGGGCGATCCCCATGATCTCCAGCGGTAGCATGACGTTGCGTTCCACCGTCCGCCACGGATAGAGCGCCGGGGCCTGGAAAACGTAGCCGTAGAGCCGTTTCAGCCGCGCCTGCTCCGGCGTCATGCCTTCGATGGCGATCTGGCCGGCGGTCGGACGCTCCAGATCGGCGATCACGCGCAGCAGCGTGGTCTTGCCGCAGCCGCTGGGACCGATCAGCGAGACGAAGTCGCCCCTGGCGATGGTCAGGTCGACCTCGCTCAGCGCCGTGACCGGCTTGTCCGCCGTGGGATAAACCAAGGAGAGCTTGCTTGCCTCGACAACCACCGGGGACTTGGCCGAAGAAGACTTGGCCGAAGAAGCGGCCCGGTCCGAGCCTTGCCTGGAAGCGGACGCCTCCCGGACATCGAGCGGATTTGGGAAGGTCACGGGCGGCGGTCCTTCACAGGGCGGATAGCGGGCTGGTTTGGAAGACGGATCTGACGGTTTGGTCAGAAATCATCCACCCCGCAAACTATCACCGCCCCGACCAGGGCACCAGGGTTGCAAAAGCCCAGCCCTCTCACCCAAGGGCATCGGAACGCAACTTTGAGGGAAATTTTCACCGCAGCGCGTTTGGCACGCACATGCACGCCCTGTATTCTCGCGCATAAGGACGCGCACGATGCGCCAACAGCAACCGGAAGGAGGTGGCGCGAGTGAGAAAATTCCTGAAGTGGCTCGGCCGCTTCTGGTTCAAGCTGAAGTTCGAGTTCGAAGCCGGCTTCAACACGGACCAGGATAGGTAAGCCAACATTGGCGGGGCCGGGAAACCGGTCCCGTCATTCAGGAAGCGGCTCGCGTCACCTCCTGCCCCGCAGATTACCACGCCCCCACCATTTTCAAGGCAGGGGCGAGAGGTCATCCCGCCCGGACACGCAACGCGGGTGCGGATGCCCGGTGGAAGGGACAGGGCGAAAGAACTGGACGGGCGGCACCCTGCCGGAACAGGATCACGCCCCGTTCACGACCGCGCCAGCGACATGCCCGCCGCCAAGCCGCCCCCCAGTCTGGAAGTCACGCGCGAAGACGGCGCGGCCGGCACCGTGTTCGTGGCGACGCCGGTGCTGACGCCGGTGATCCGCACGCGCTATCTGCTGATCGCGGGGCTGCTGGCGACCGGCTTCATCGCCGGGGCCGGGCTGGCACCCGACGAGTTGTCCGGCATGCTGCAATGGCTGGCGGCCTTCTGCGCGGTGCCGGTGCTGCTGTTGTGGGTGGTGACATTGTCGGAGACGGTGCAGCGCCGCGCCGTACGGCTCGGGGTGACGGAACGTGGGTTGACGGTGGACGGCGCGCGCATCCATCCGCACGAAACGATTCGGGATCTGGCGCTCTATCCGATGGTGGGCGGCAAGCCGCTGTTCGTCGCCTGGATCGATCCGGCATACGACTACCGTCACAAGGCGGAGATGACGCTGGTCGCCGGCAACGTGGCGCCCAACGATGCGGTGAAGGCGGAATTGAAGGCTGCCGGCAGCCGCAATGTGCGGCTGGTCATGCACCGGCGCGGCGGGCACAAGGCGATCGTCCTTGTCCGCGGCCTGACCCTGTCGGGCGGGCAGACCCTGCTGGCCGCCCTGGCAGCGGAGCTTCGCGCTCGCAGCCGCTAGGGCGCCCCAGGCGATAGACTGGAAAAAACCGGAAATCAGCGGCGCGGAATGGCCGGCGGCTCCGGCAGGTCCTCTTCCAGGATGACGACGTTCAGGGCATAGGACACCTCGCCCTCGTCCTCGTCACGGTTCAGCGTGCCGAAGAACTCGCCATCCACCGTCACTTCGGCCGACTGGCCGGGCTTGGCCGGCGGCTCGATCACGATCTTGGGATTGCCCAGCGTCTTGCGCAGATACATCTGCACGCGGGCGATTTCGGTGTCGGACATCCGGACGGCGGACGGCTTGGCGGGCGGCATGGCGAACCTCGTTGTCTGCGAAGGAGCGTCATATAGGCGGCTTCGCCGCGAAGGGAAAGCGATACATCGCCGGATCTCCCGCTGCTACCGGAGGTGTGGCACGTGCGCCAGAGCCGCCCCAGACCTGCCCTCGCCCACGCGGGGTAACGCCGGCACAGTCCGACGCTCCGAATGAGCGGCGCTCCCGACTGGCGGAAAAGGCTATGCTCCCCGCGGCGGTACGCTTCCCGGCAACGGGCTGCCGCGATGACGTAAGGATGGAACGCCGTGACGAAGACCGCACTCCCGACCGCAAGCCATGCAGACCGCCGCCCGGCCGGCCGGTGGAGGCGCCGGCTCGAGGCGACCGTCCTGACGGCGGCACTGCTGGCCGCCCTGCCCTTCGGCGGCATGCAGGCAGGCGGCGCCCGGGCGGAGACCGGCAAGCGCGTGGCGCTGGTCATCGACAACGGCCGCTACACAGCACTCGACGGCCGGTCCGATCAGGCGGCCGCCAACGCCTCCGCCATGGCATCGGCCTTGCGCAGCGCCGGCTTTTCGGTGACGCGGGCCGACAATGTCGGACGGGTCGCAATGGAATCGGCGCTGGAGCGCTTCCGCGAGGCGCTGTCGGGGGCCGACCTCGGCTTCGTCTATTACACCGGCCTCGCCGTCGGACTGGGGGAGCGGGAATTCCTGCTGCCCGCCGATGCCGCCCCCACCGGAGCGGATGACCTGCCGCGCAACGCCCTCGACCTCGACGGCGTGCTGGGCGATCTGCGCGACAGCGGGCGCAAGTCCATCGTGGTGATCGATCCCGGCGTCGCCGAGGCACTGGCCCAGCGGGTCGGCGGCGGCGCGCTGGGCACGCCGATGGAGGCCGACGGCCTGTTCATCGTCTATGCCCATCGTCCGGGCGTGCCGCCGGTGCCGCCGAAGTCGGGCAAGGGGCCCGATGCCTTCACCGCCGCGCTGGCGCGCGAGATGGTCAAACCCGGGGTCACGTTCCGCGATTCGCTGGCCGAGGTCGCACGTTCGGTGGCCGAACGCAGCGACGGCCGGCAGTTGCCCTGGCTGCAGGACCGGCTGGGCAGCACTCTGGTGCTGGTGCCGGCGGTTGCCGCCGCCCCTGCCAAGCCACCGGCCACCCCGCCAGCCACGCCTCCGGCCGCCGCTCCGGCGAAGGAACCGCCGGCGGTGACCGGTTCCAGCCTTCCGCCCGGCAATTATGAAATGGCGAAGCCGGGCGTCCTGTTCGACCGGCCGGCGGTCGGTGCCCGCGGCGTCGCCCAACTGGCGGCAGGCAGCGCCGTGACGGTGCTGGAGTCGGTGCCGGAAGGAAGCTGGCTGCGCGTGCGCGATCCGGCTGGGCGAACCGGCTATCTCACCGCAGGGGCGCTGTCGGCCCGCTGGGCCGACCCGTCGCCGCAGGCTGCCCGTGGCCGCGGCCCGGTGGAGGCCGGACCGTCCTTCGGCGACCCCGGTTTGGACCAGGGCAGCGAACCGCCCGCCGCCGGCAACTCCGACCCGGTCCAGACCGAGCAGCGCAGTTTCCCCACCGCACCGGCCGGAACCGGCTTCTCCAGCCCGGACGGCCCGGCGGTGGAGGCGGAGCAGCAGGCGATGCGCGCGCTGGGCGATGCCCGCACCGCCGCGGAGCGGGCGCGCAGCCGACCCGACAGCCGGTTCTGGAGCTACGGCTTTTCCGGCGGAGACCGCTATGAGGGCGGCTGGGCACAGCCCTCGTCGAATTCGGGAGCCAGCACGGCACTGGGCCGCCCGATCCGCCAGGGAACCGGCGTCTACCATTTCGCCAACGGCCAGACCTATGAAGGGGAGTGGTCGGGCGATCTGATGTCCGGCTTCGGCGTGATGACCTTCAACGACGGCAGCCGCTTCGCCGGACGGTTCCGCAACGGCCAGCCGGACGGCCCCGGCATCTTCCACTACGCCAATGGCGGACAGAGCGCCGGGATGTGGCGCGGTTCCGTCCGCCTTGACCAGTAAACGGCCAGTAGACGCTACCGGCGAGATCCGCCGGTAGGATCAACCCGGCTTCGATCAGCGCGGCTTCAGGGCTTCCACCACCTGCACATGCCCCTGCAACGCGCCGAGCGTCAGGGCCGAATTGCCGTTGGCATCCATGCGGTAGGGGTTCGCCCCGCTGTCGAGCAGCAGCTTCGCCACCGCCTCGTGCCCGTTGTTGGCGGCGTACATCAGCGCCGACCAGCCATAGGCGGTGGTGCGGTCGACCATCACCCCGCGCTGGATCAGCGTGCGCGCCACCTCCTGGTGGCCGCGGGCGGCGGCGGCCATCAGCGCGGTCTTGCCATCGCTGTTGGTGGTGTCGAGGTCGGCGCCGCCCTCGGCCAGCGCCCGGACCACCCCGTCATGCCCGCCCCAGGCGGCATACATCACAGCGGTGGCGCCGTCGGAGGTGCGCAGGTCGGTGCGGGCATGGCGGTCGAGCAGCACGCGCACCGCGTCGGCCAGCCCCTGTTCGGCGGCGATCATCAGCAGGGTCTTGCCATTGTCCAGCCGCGTGTCGGCGCTGGCGCCGGCCTGGAGCGTGCGCGACAGCTCCGCCGGATTGCGCAGCAGGGCCAGGACCGATTCGCGGTCGCCTAGCCCCGGCGTCGCCTTCACCGGCGCCGCGGAGCTTCCTGGCGCAGTGCCGCCAGCGGTGCCGATAGCGGTCCCGCTGGCAGGCCCGACGGAGGGACCGGTGTAGACCCGCTGTTCGCTCGCGGCACGGATGCGCTCGGCCAGATCGGGGCTTTCCGGCGAGATCATCTGCGCCCGCTCGTAGAAACGCTTCGTCTCCGACCAATCGCCGTCCCGCTCGGCCAGCATCGCCCAGCGGCGATAGGTGTCCGTCATGGTGGTCAGCAACTCCGCCACCTCCGGCGACGACGGCGCGATCTGGCGGATGCGCTGCACCGTCTCATAGGCATTGTCGCCCGGCGGGGTGGTCAGGCGCTTGCCGGCGATCTGGCGGCGGGCCTGATCGACCATCGTCCGCACGCGCAGGGCGGTGTCGGCATCCGGAGCGGCGGGAGCAGCGGGAACCGCGGCGGTCGTCGACGGGTCTTCCAGCGGCGGCAGCGAGGCGACGCCCGGCGCCGCTTCCGTGTTGCCGGTCGAGGAGGCCTTGGCGGCCGACGGCTGCGCCTGGGCCGGCGGCAACGCCGCGGTTTCGATCGGAGCAGCCGCCGCCGGCACGGTCGTCGAGGCAGGCGGCGCCGGCTTCGACACCGTCTGGGTGCCGGCGGTGGGCGGCGCGGCGGGCGCCTGGACAGCCGTCTGCGTGGTCGGGGCCGTCGATGCGGTGGAAGGAGCGATGGCGGCCGAGGCGGTCGCGTCCGCAGCCGGTGCGACCGGCACCGTGACGGCATGCTGCCGCTCGGCCGGAGCCGTGGCACCGGTCAGGCCCTGCACGGTGCGCTCGACCGCATCGCGCGCCTTGGCCCAGCCCTCCTCGACCATGGCCAGGGCACGGTCGGGGAAGGCGCCCGGCACGGCGGTGGCGATGGCGGCACCGGCGGCGCCCAGCAGGACCAGCGTGGTCAGCGCCGCCCCGGCATAAAGCGCGGTGCGCCGCGGCGCCTGCACGGCACCGGCCTGACCGCCGTCCGGCGACCAGCCCTGGCCCTCCCAACGCTCATCCTGCTGCCAGGTCTCTTGCGGCGGGTTTTCCCGGCGCTGCCCCACCGACCAATCGTTCGCCGGTGGAATCGCGGCGGATTGCACCGGAGCCTGTTGTGGCTGGGGCTGGGGCGGTACAGCCAGCATCGGCCCGGGAAGGGGCGCAGGCCGGGACACGGGCTGCAGCGCCGGAGCCGGCTCCCGCACGTCGTCGACGAAGCCGCCCGCCGTCATCCGGTAGATCACGCCCATGTCGCGCAACTCATCGGTCAGACCGGCGCGCGCCAATGTGCCTTCCAGCTCGGGCGTGCCGCAGAGCAGCACCTGCATGAAGCGTCCGGCCGGCGTCTCCGCCCGCGTCAGATCGACCAGATCGGCCAGCACCGGCGGTGCCAGCACGGCGGCGTTGTCCACCGCCAGCAGGCCCGATCCGGCAAGCTCCAGCCGCTCCTCCAGCGCCGCGATCAACGTGTCGAAATCGGTCTCGCCGTCCTCCCCCGGAACCAGATCGGGCAGGGCACCGGTGCCGGCGGCAGCGACCAGATCCTCAACCTCCGATCCGACCGACGCCGCGACCGGCAGCGCCATGGCACCGTCGGCCTCGACATGCTCGACCAGCTGGCGGAACAGGGCGGGACGGCCCGAGCCGGCATCGCCCACCAGCACCAGCAGCCTTTTGCGCGCCAGGAAGGCGAGCACCAGTCCATCGCGAATCTCGGCCGCCGTGACACCGGCGGATTCGGAAACGGGATCGTGGTGGCCCGGAGCGGCGCGCCGGGCGCGCGAGGAATGTTTCGGGGCAGAACGGTCCATGGACATCTCAAGACGCCGATCAGTGAAGGATGCGCTGATGAGACTTTAGTGATGCGCCCCCCAAGCCCCGACGGAGCAAAGGGCGGTTGCCCCCTCTCTTCCGGGGTGGGTGGACTGACCCTTCCGGCGCGAAAGCAACCCTGGTCCGCCGGACGGGGGAGAGGTATAGGGTTGCCGCCGAAATTCGGTCATATCCCACCATCCGGACAGCGACAGTCATGCAAGTCGGAATCGATTTGGGCGGCACCAAGATCGCCGCCGTGGCGCTGGACGGCGACGGGACGGAACTCGCCCGCCACCGCCGTCCGACCCCCCGCGGCTTCGACGCCACGCTGGACGCCTTGGCGGAGACGGTGAACGCCCTCGACCCGGCTGGAACCGGCGGTATCGGCATCAGCCTGCCTGGTGTGGTGGACGCCGCCGCCGGACGGGTAAGGGCGGTCAACCTGCCCTGGCTGGACGGCCGTTCCCTCGTTGCAGACGCAACGCGGCGGATCGGGCGGCCGGTGCGGATCGCCAACGACGCCAACTGCTTCACCCTGTCGGAAGCAACCGATGGGGCGGCGGCCGGCGGAGGTCCGGTGGTGTTCGGCGTCATCCTCGGCACCGGTGTCGGCGGCGGCATCGTGGTGGATGGCCGCATCCTGCCCGGCGCCAACGGGCTGGCCGGCGAATGGGGCCATGCGCCGCTGCCCTGGCGCGAGGAGGCGGACGGCCCGCCGGTGCCCTGCGGCTGCGGCAGGATCGGCTGCCTGGAAACCATGCTGTGCGGGGCCGGGCTATCGCGCCTGCACCGTCATCTGACCGGCGAGACGCTGGACCCGCCGGAGATCGCCGCCCGCGCGCTCGTCGGCGATGCCGCCGCGGCCGGAACGCTGGCCCGCCATGCCGATGCCCTGGCCCGCGCGCTGGCGCCGGTGCTGAACCTGCTGGATCCCGACATGATTGTGATCGGCGGCGGCCTGTCCGCCCTGCCCGGCCTGTGCGAGACGGTGACGCGGCGCTGGGGCGCCTGGGCCCTGACCGCCGATCCGCGCACCCGGATGGCCGTCGCCCGCCATGGCGCGGAAAGCGGCATGCGCGGTGCCGCCCGCCTGTGGCCGGACTGACCGGCGTCCCGGCCACAGCACCACTTTCGAGACAGCAGACGCAACCAACGGTCACGGGTGGCACGGGACTTGCGCATTCTCCCTTCAGACCGAACGGGGGATATGCCCATGATGCGGAAGAAATTGGGGACGCGAGCCACGGGCAGCAGCGTTCATTTGCATTTTGCAAACCGGAACGCGACGCGGGCGGGAAAACCGGCAGTTCGTTTGCATTCTGCAAATGATCCTGGGGCAAGTGGTCAGCAAGCCGTCCTTGGCACCGGCCTCCATCTGGAGCATGCCTGTGCGCGTCTGCAGGACGCGGCGGTCGAGTTGGAAACGGTGCTGGCGACCTTGCCCGGCGACGAGCAGGCCGACCTGCATGAGGCCATCGGCTCGATCATGGAGACGCTGCAACTGATCGCGTCGGCCCATGCCCGGCTGGAACCGCCCATCGCCGCCGACTGACGCGCCAGTCCGCCATTGGCGGCATTGAATTGGCGACATGGAAAAAGGGCGGCCCGATGGGACCGCCCTTTCCGTTCGCCTGACCGTCGGATGCCGGTTCGGTCGGCGATGCGCTCAATCGGTGATGGTCTGCCAGAAGAAGAACGCGACGGCGAGAACCATGATGGCGATGTCCATGGGAACGGCTCCTGTGGATGACGGCGGATAGGCGTTTCGCTTCGATCTATACGACAGTTCGACCTCCGGCGGCAGTGCCTCCGTTCCCCCTGCGGCGGTTTTTCACTCCCCTGCGCGCTCCGCACGAAAAAAATCCGGGGGCACATGCTGGCCGATGATGCCGCCAAATTTGCGGACGCGACCTTCCCGCCCGCGCCCGCCGCGCAGGGGGCCGCGCCGAAGAGCCGGAAAACCCCGCTTCATCTATTTGTAAACAAAAGGAATTTTGAATTCTCTTGACCCGCTGCGCTGCGATGGCCCCTTGCTGCTCTTGCCCCGGCCTCCCGGTTTCAGACATGAAGATCGCAGCGCTATGACTTTTGTCAGGGGTTGCCTTCCCGGGGGGCTTTCTGGCAAGAAAAAGGCCGCTGGAAACAGCGGCCTTGAGTTTAGGGAGGAAACGCCCAAGAAGGGCGAAGCAGCAATCGCTTGCTGCACTGCAACAGTACCAGAAGCGGGGGGCGCTGCAACCCCCAAAGCCGGCCCCTGCGTGGGGCCGCAGCTTTTGGAGGGGCCTGTTGCGCATCGGCCACAGCCGGGTCAATCCTTTTGCTGGAGCGCAAGCCAGTCCGGCAGTCCGGCCGTTACACCAACGCGGCGTGCCGGCATTGGCCGACCGCCGCATTCCGACCGGCAGCGGCGCTGAGGACCCAGCCTTGACCCTCCATCCCCCCTCCGCCTTGGCGGAATTCGACGCCTTCACCGCATCCCTGGGCAGCCGCACCCCTGCCCTCTTCCTCGACTATGACGGAACGCTGGCCGCCATTGCGCCGCGTCCCGAACTGGCAACGATGCCCGACGAGGCGCGCGCGGTGGTGCAGCGGCTGTCGGCGCTCTGCCCGGTCGCCTTCGTCAGCGGCCGCGACCTGGACGACCTGACGGCGATGGTGGCGGTGGACGGCTTGGTCTATGCCGGCAGCCATGGCTTCGACCTGCGCGGTCCGGGCCTGCGCCGCCAAGTGGGGGTGGAGTATGTCCCCGACCTCGACATCGCCGACAGCAATCTGCGCGACCGGCTCGGCGGCATCGCCGGCGCGCTGGTGGAGCGCAAGCGCTTCGCCATCGCCATCCACACCCGTCAGGTCGCCTCAGCCGAAAAGCCCCGGGTCGCCGATGTCGTCCGCGCGGTGGTGGAGGTCCAGCCGCGCCTGCGCATGACCGGCGGCAAGGAATTGTTCGAGCTTCGCCCCAACCTGCCCTGGGACAAGGGCCGCGCCGTGCTCGCCCTGCTGGAGGCGCTGGGGCTGGAAGGGGACGGCACCATGCCGATCTATCTCGGCGACGACGAAACCGACGAGGATGCCTTCCGCGCCCTGGCAAGCCGGGGAGACGGGAACGGCATCGGCATCCGGGTGATGGACGGCCCGGCGGAGACGGCCGCGACCTGGAGCCTGCACGACCCGGCGGAGGCCGCGGCCTTCCTGGGGCGGCTGGCGGACTGGCTGGCGCAGGGGTGATGACGGACGGTTGACGATCCGGGGGAGCACCGCCCCCATTCACCAACCCTAAACCCCCGCCGCGCTACGCTGGCCGCTCAACCAGCCGGACAGCGTGCCATGGACATCGGATCGGCCACCACCGCCACGCCCTACCGGCCGCAGGCCAGCGCCGTCGACGGCCTGCAGGACGCGCAGGCCCGCACCGAGGCGGCGTCGGAACAGATCGCCGCCGGCAACCTGGACCCCGCCGTGGTGCTGGACCTGACCTCGGCCCAGGTGGATTTCGCCGCGAACGCCAAGGTGCTCCAGGCGACGCAGGAAAACAGCCGGCGCCTGCTCGACATGCTGGCCTGACGCCGGATCAGCGCGGCTTGTTGGGGCCGTAGATCTTGGGCTGGCTGAAATTCAGGTGGTCGAGAAGGCCCTGGGTGGCACAGCCGTCCACCGGCAGCTTGGCCGCGCGCTGGTAGGAGCGGATCGCCGTGCGGGTGCGCGATCCCATCTGGCCATCGACCGAACCGGCGTTGAAGCCATGGTCGTTCAGCGCCTCCTGGGCGCCGGAGATGAAGGCCCGGCGCATCTCGTCGGGCAGGTTGTCCGTTTCGCAGGCAGCAAAGGCCGGAGTCGCCAGCAGCATGGCGCCGCAAAGAACCGGAAGCAGAAGTCTGTTCATGGATCGGTCGCTCCGCATCGTTGGAGTAGCAGTCTGTTGAAACAGCCGAGCCCACCCTTCCATTCCATGGATGGGCATTCCAAAAACGCACCGAATCGAAAAGGGCGGCCGCAAGCGACCGCCCTTTCCTTCGTTCCGACCGGTCAGCCCCCGGCGGCGTGCGCGTCGTCGCTCTGCCCCTTGATCCGGGCGGCGAGTGCCGCCTCCAGGAAGGGATCGAGCGCACCGTCCAGCACCGCTTGGCTCTGCGAGGTCTCCACCTCCGTCCGCAGATCCTTCACCATCTGGTAGGGGTGCAGGACATAGGAGCGGATCTGATGGCCCCAGCCGATGTCGGTCTTGGTGGCTTCCAGCGCGGCGGCGGCATCCTCGCGGATTTTCAGCTCGCGCTCGTACAGGCGGGCACGCAGCATGTCCCACGCCTTGGCGCGGTTCTTGTGCTGCGACCGTTCCTGCTGGCAGCTCACCACGATGTTCGTCGGGATGTGCGTGATGCGCACCGCCGAGTCCGTCTTGTTGATGTGCTGGCCGCCGGCGCCCGACGCCCGGTAGGTGTCGATGCGGCAGTCCTTCTCGTTGATCTCGATGTCGATCTTGTCGTCGATCACCGGGGAAATCGAGACGGCCGAGAAGCTGGTCTGGCGCCGCGCCTGGCTGTCGAACGGGCTGATGCGCACCAGACGGTGCACGCCGGCCTCGGTCTTCAGCCAGCCATAGGCGTTGTGGCCCTTGATCTGAACGGTCGCGGACTTGATGCCGGCCTCTTCGCCCGGCGTCTCGTCCAGCCATTCCGCCTTGTAGCCGTGCTGTTCCGCCCAGCGGGTGTACATGCGCATCAGCATCAGCGCCCAATCCTGGGCCTCCGTGCCGCCGGCGCCGGCATTCACTTCGACGAAGCAGTCGTTGGCATCGGCCTCGCCCGACAGCAGGCTTTCGATCTGCAGCTTGTTGGCGCGGTCGCGCAGTCCGTAAAGCTGGGCCTCCGCATCGGCGACGACGGTGGCGTCCCCCTCCAGCTCGCCCATCTCGATCAGCTCCAGGCTGTCGGACAGGTCACGCTCCAGCGCGCGGTAGCCGGCGACGGAGGTGTCGAGCTGGGTGCGCTCGCGCATGATGGTCTGGGCCCGCGTCGGATCGTCCCAAAGCTTGGGATCCTCAGCGAGGTTGTTCAGTTCGTCGAGACGCCGCAGTGCATTGTCCCAGTCAAAGATGCCTCCTCAGCAGCGCCAGCGATTCTCTGATCTCGCCGGCGGCCGCTTCGATCTCGGCCCGCATGGCGGTGCCTCCTCGTCAGCCAGAGTTGAAGGGTGTGTCGGCTGCATATGTAGCCGCTCGTCCCCCGCCTTGCACCCCCTTAATGAGCAGGGCCGCCCCGGACCGCGCCGCCGCACCGGGACGGCTTGCCACTTTCGAGTATGGCCGAGCCCCTGCTTGGTGGTCCTATCCGTTTGGAATCATCGGACCGGTTCATTTCAGAGTACGTCCCATATCCGGCCGCACAACCCTACCGCGGCGGCCGGGATTCCCCGAAATCGAGCTTATCTTCTGCGTCGTTCTTCACCTTTCTTGCGCGATTCCGCCGGACACCCCGTGCGCGATTCCGCGCAGGGCCTTCCTTGCGCGAACGCCTGGACGCGCGACACCTCTGCCGGGGGCACGATGAGCTTCACCAGCCTGAATTTCCTGCTGTTCATCACCGTGTTCAGCGCCGGCTTCATGGCGCTGGCCCGCACGCGCGCCTTCACGCCCTTCCTGCTGGTGGCCAGCTATATCTTCTACGGCTATTGGGATTACCGGTTCTGCGGGCTGCTGGCGCTCAGCACCTTCATCGACTTTTATTGCGGGTTGAAGATCGCAGACTCGCCCGACCGCAGCACGAAGAAGATGTACCTGTTCATCAGCCTGGGCGCCAACCTGGGCATGCTGTTCTTCTTCAAATACTACAATTTCTTCGCCGACAGCGCCGAGATCGCCCTGGCCTCGCTGGGGGTGGAGATCGGACGTCGGACGTTGGACATCCTGCTGCCGGTCGGCATCTCCTTCTACACCTTCCAGAACCTCAGCTATGGCATCGACCTATACACCGGCGAGGTGAAGGAGCCGGAGCGCTCGCTGATGCGCTACGCCACCTTCGTCGCCTTCTTCCCGCAGCTGGTGGCCGGCCCGATCGTGCGGGCGCGCGACCTGCTGCCGCAAATCCAGCAGCGCCCGCGCGAGATCCCGTTCGAGGAGCGCTTCGCCGGGCTGGAAAAGGTGATCTGGGGCTATTTCCTGAAGATCGGGCTGGCCGACAACGCCGCCGTGGTGGTCGACGCCCGCTTTCACCAGCCGGAGTTCTTCAATGCGCTCCAGCATGTGATCGGGCTGGTCTGCTTTTCCTTGCAGATCTACGGCGACTTCGCCGGCTATTCGCTGATCGCCATCGGGCTGGCGCAGATCTTCGGCTACACCATGTGCGAGAATTTCGCCCGCCCCTACTTCGCCACCGGCATGCGCGACTTCTGGCGGCGCTGGCACATCTCGCTGTCCACTTGGTTCCGCGACTATCTCTATGTGCCGATGGGCGGCAGCCGCACGCGCTGGCTGCGCATCCGCAACGTGGTCATCACCATGCTGATCTCCGGCCTGTGGCACGGCGCCAACTGGACCTTCGTGCTGTGGGGCGCGATGCATGGCGGCCTGATGCTGGTGGAGGACGGCGTGCGCCGGCTGGCAGCCGCCAGCCCGGTGCGCCTCAACGGCCCGATGCTGGCCGCCGGGCGGCTGGTGATGATCGGCCTCGTCTTCATCGTGGTGACGCTCACCTGGCTGCCCTTCCGCGCCGACAACCTGCAAACCGTCTGGACCATCCTCGGCATCATCGGCCATGGCGATTTCGGCCTCCAGCAGGGCAACCAGCAGGCCAGCACGCTGATCCGCGTCGCCGTTGCCGGCCTGATCGTTCTGCTGGTCGACATGATGGTCGAGCGCGGCGCCGGCCGCCGCTATGCCGGGACCAATGTGGTGGCGCGCTCGATGGCCTGCTCGGCCCTGATCCTGGTGATGCTGCTGTTCGGCAGCTTCGCCAACCACGCCTTCATCTACTTCCAGTTCTGACCGGACGGAGACCTCCCCATGTACCGCCTTCTGGCTTGCATCGCGCTGATCCTCGCCACCGTCACCGCGATGGACCGGGTTCTGGCCTCGGCGCTGGGCGATCTTCTGCTGCGCTCCAGCGATCGCTTCATGACGGTCTACCGCCCGTTCGAGGCTGCGCAGCAGCCCGCCATCGGCCCAGGGACCAATCCGGGCACCCAGCCGGGTACCAAGCCCGGCATCAAGCCGCCCGCCGGCCAGGAGGAGCAGCCGAACGCCCTGCTGGTGAAGGCCGCCCTGACGACGCAGCCGCGGCCGGCCAACGGTCCGGCGGCCGGCCCCACCGCCAAGCCGGCCAGCGGCCCGGCCGACGTGCTGGTGCTCGGCAACTCGCGGGCGGACAACCACTTCCCGGTCTCGGCACTTCAGGACATGACCTGCGGCCGGGCGCTCAACCTCGGCATGGGCGGGGCGCCGACCGTCCTGTCGGCCCTGTTGTGGGACGATTACGTCGAGCGGCACGGCGCGCCGCGCCTGCTGGTGCTGGAGCCGACCGGCCTGGTCGACAATCCGCACGATCTGGCCGACCTGCCGCTGCTGGCTTACTACTCGCCGCGGATCGACGCCTTCGTCCGTCAGGAAAACCAGGAGCTGTGGATGGCCAACCACGCCTTCAACCTGATGACCTTCAACAACAACCAGACCATGCGGCTGATCGCCGGGCTGGTGAAGCCGGCCGCCGACCGCACCCTGGTGGGCGCCATTCCCGACCCGATGAAGGCGCAGCTGGCCGCCGCACCGGAGGAGATGATGACCGCCGACGCCGCCAACTGGCAGGCGCTGGACCACATCATCGCCAGCGCCCAGGCACAGGGCACCCGGGTGGCGGTGGTCATCACCCCCTATTTCCCGACCTATGCCGGCAAGCTGAAGAATTTCGACGCCTTCTTCGCCGACCTGAAGGGCCGTTTGCCCGCCGGCGTCACCGTGATCGACGCCCGCCGCGCGGTGGACAAGGACGAGCTGTTCATGGACGCCCTGCACGTCAACGAGGACGGCGTGCGCGCGATGTTCGCGGCGATGGAACCCGACCTGCGCCCGCTCGGCAGCTGCCCGGTCGATGCGATGGCCTCGCTGTCGGGAACCGGAAACACGACGCACTGATCGTCAGGGTGTCGCCGCTTTAGCGAACGAAAAGGGGCGCCCGCAGTGGGCGCCCCTATCTCTTTTCAGCTCAGTACAGCCCGCCGGTTCCCAGCGTCGCCGCGGCCGGCGGGGCCGGTATCCCCGGCTGCTGGGCCCCGAAGCCGGCGGCGTTCGGGTCGCCGCCCATCATGGCACCGGCCCCCTGGGAGGACCCGTCCAGCACCATTTGCGGCTGGTCGGGGTTGGGCTCGGTGCCCGGCAGGAAGGCTTCCCAGATGGCGCGGTTGTCGCCGAACTGGGCCAACTGGCCGTTGGCCGGGTTGACGCGGACGAGGCGCAGGCCGGGCGGAACGCGGAACGGCGTCGCCGGCTTGTCCTTCAGCGCCACCTGCATGACCTCCTTGAACACCGGCACGGCGGCGGACCCGCCGGTCTCGTGGCTGCCCAGCGAACGCGGCTGGTCAAAGCCGATATAGGTGCCGACCACCAGATCGGGCGAGAAGCCCATGAACCAGGCGTCGTGGCTGTCGTTGGTGGTGCCGGTCTTGCCGGCCAGCGGCTTGCCCAGCGACTTCAGCGCCGCCGCGGTGCCGCGCTGGACCACGCCCTCCAGGATCGAGACGATCTGGTAGGTGGTGCGGGGGTCGTTCACCTGCTCGCGGGTGTCGGGCACGGCGGGCACCGCCATGCCGTCCTTCCAGCTGACGTTGGTGCAGCCCTCGCACGCGCGGTTGTCGTGGCGGAACACGGTCTTGCCGTTGCGGTCCTGCACACGGTCGATGAAGGTCGGCACCACCCGCTTGCCGCCATTGTCCAGCATGGCGTAGGCGGTGGCGAGGCGCAGCACCGTCGTCTCGCCGGCACCCAGCGACATCGGCAGATAGGGCTGGAGGTTGTCGACGATGCCGAACTTCTCGACCAGCGCTTTGACCTTGTCCATGCCGATCTGCTGGGCGAGGCGGACGGTCATGACGTTGCGCGACTTCTCGATGCCGACGCGCAGCGGGGTCGGGCCGTAGAATTCGTGGCTGTAGTTCTCAGGCCGCCAGACCGGCTGCCCGCCGCCCGGATCGAAGGAGAAGGGCGCGTCCATCACCAGCGACGACGGGGTGAAGCCCTGGTTCAGCGCCGTCAGGTAGACGAAGGGCTTGAAGGACGAACCGGGCTGGCGCAGCGCCTGGGTGGCGCGGTTGAACACGCTCATCGCCGGGGAGAAGCCGCCAACCATCGCCAGCACGCGACCGGTGTGCGGATCGAGCGCCACCAGACCGCCCTGGACCTGCGGGATCTGGCGCAGGCCGTAGCTGCCCGGCGGCAGTTCCTTGGCGGCGGACTTGTCATTCTTCCTGGCCGGCTTCTCGTCCTCGTCCTTGGCCGGCGGGCCGCTCACCGCCTCGACCAGCAGGATGTCGCCCAGCTTGGCGACGTCGGACGGCTTGCGGATCGCCGGGCCGGCGACGTCGCCGTCCTTGGAGGCGCGGGCCCAGCGCAGTTCGGACAGCGGGATGCGCCCGCGGGTGCCGTCGGCCACCCCGATGTCCAGCCCGTCCGCCTGATCGTCCTTCAGCACGACCGCCAGCTTCCAGCCCTCGGAGCCCGCGGGCGGCGGCATGGCGGCCAGCTTCTTCGGCCAGTTGTCGAAATTCTCCATCTTGGCGACCGGGCCGCGCCAGCCATGGCGGCGGTCGTAGGCGATCAGCCCGTCGCGCAGCGACTTGGTGGCGGTGGCCTGCAGCACCGGGTCCATCGAAGCGCGGACCGACAGCCCGCCCTCGTACAGCGCCTGCTCGCCATAGAGCTTCACCAGCTCGCGCCGGATCTCCTCGGCGAAATATTCGGAGGTCACGACCTCCTGCTCGTCGCGCTTGCGGGTGACCAGCGGGCGCCCCTGGGCGGCCTTCGCCTCCTCCGGCGTGATGTAGCCGTCCTCCGCCATGCGGCCGATCACCCAGTTGCGGCGGGCGATGGCGGCGTCATGCTGGCGGTCGGGGTTGTAGTTGGACGGCGCCTTGGGCAGGGCCGCCAGGAAGGCGACCTCCTCGATGCTCAGCTCGTCCAGCGCCTTGTTGAAATAGTTCAGCGCCGCCGCCGCCACGCCGTAGGAGCGGTTGCCCAGGAAAATCTCGTTCAGATACAGCTCGATGATGCGGTCCTTGGTGAAGGCCCGCTCGATGCGGACCGCCAGGATCGCTTCCTTGATCTTGCGGGCGAACGACACCTCGTTGGTCAGCAGCATGTTCTTGGCGACCTGCTGCGTGATCGTGCTGGCGCCCACCGGCCGGCGCTCGCGGCCGAAATTCTCGATGTTGGTCAGGATCGCGCGCAGGATGCCGATGGGGTCGACGCCCTGGTGGCCGTAGAAATTCTTGTCCTCGGCCGCCATGAAGGCGTTCATCACTTGGCGCGGCATGGCGTCGATCGGCACGAAGATGCGCCGCTCCGACGCGAATTCGGCCATCAGGCGCCCGTCGCCGGCATAGATGCGCGTGGTCACCGGCGGCTCGTAGTTGGCCAGCTTGGTATAGTCGGGCAGGTCGTGGTCGTAATGCTCGAACAGGAAGACCAGCCCCCCGGCGCCGGCAAGAACCAGCATCACGAAGGCCATCAGCAAGGACAGAAGGAGACGCATGACCAATCCCGCAAGAAACGACGAACGGCGTGGCTGAAGCCCGCCCCTTTCCGGGGTGGGACCGCGAGCCATGCCTGACAGGGCGGCGCATCCTACACCGCCGCGCCGGGAAGCGCCGCCCCCGTTCCCGTCATGTCAGGAAAATGTGACGCGCAGAGGGCATGCGCGAGAAATCGCCGGCGCAAAAGGGGTAATCCGCCCCTCGCTGTCGCGTTTCAGCTGCGCTGCGCGCCGTGCAGCCAGCGGAAATAGCTGTCGATGGTCCGCGCCAGCGACTTGCCCAGCCGCTCGCGGTGCGCGCCGGAGGTCAGCAGACCGACATCCTGCCGGTTCGACAGATACCCCATCTCGATCAGCGCCGACGGCACGTCGGGCGCGGTCAGCACGGCGAAGCCGGCCTGCCGGTGCGGCCGGCTGGAGATCAGCGGCACGTCGCGCCCCAGCGTCTGCAACGCCAGCGTCGCGAAGCGCTTGGAATGGTTCATCGTGTCGCGCTGGGCCAGATCGATCAGGATGTTGGCGACAAGCTGGTTCTCGCCCGACAGGTCGAGACCGACCAGGGCGTCGGCCTTGTTCTCCTTGGCGGCCAGCATCTCTGCCTCGCGGTCGGACGCCTTGTCGGACAGGGTGTAGATCGACAGGCCGCGCATGTCGCCGCTGCTGATGCTGTCGGCATGCAGCGAGATGAACAGGTCGGCCCCGGCCTCGCGCCCGATGGCGACACGGTCGCGCAGGCGGATGAACACGTCGCTGTCGCGGGTCAGCTTCACCCGGTAGCGGCCGGTCGCCTCCAACTGGCGCTTCACCTCCCTGGCGGTGGCGAGCGTGATGTCCTTCTCATAGATGCCGCCGACGCCGATGGCGCCGGGGTCCTGGCCGCCATGGCCGGGATCAAGCACGATCAGCGGCTTTTCCGCCACCGTCGGCGGCTTGTTGTCCGGCAGCGGCGGAGCGACGGGCAGAGCGGCCGGGATCAGCTGGGCCGGCGGAATCGGCGGCAGCGGGGCGAAGGGCGGCGGAGCCGGAACCGTGCTGGCGGGATCGGCGGCGGGCGGCGACGGCTGCGGGGCCGGAACCGGCGCCGGGATCGCCATCGCCGAAGACACGATGGAGGACATCGTCAGCTGCCCCTTGCCGCCGACCTCCTTCGCATCCCTGCCGGCCCCGGCGAGCTGCCGGAACTCGGCCGGCGTCGTCTTTTCCAGGTCGAGGACGAGGCGCGGCTGATGGCCGTCGCGCGCCGGGATCATGTAGCCCTCGCGCAGGCGGGCGGGACCAACCGTCTCGAAGGTCAGCCGCGTGCCGCGCGGACCTCCGGCATGGTGGTAGCGCGCGACCACCCCCTTGCCCTCCATCGGCAGCGACCCGCCGGGCCAGATCAGATCGGGCAGATCGACGACGATGCGGTAGGGATCGGCGACCAACGACACGGTGAAGGACACCGGGTCGCTCAGCTCCAGCACGAAGCGGGTCTTGTCCGGATGGATGCCCAGCCGGGCATCGACCACCGCGGTGCGCGGCGGCGCCGACGGCAGGGCCGCCGTGGTCTGCGCCGTCGCCGGCCCGGCCGTCATCCCGGCCGACCCGAAGCCCAGCAGCACCAGTGCCAGCACAAGCACCCCGAGGACACGGCCAACCGATCTGCGCGGCGAACCGGCGGAATGCGGGTGGCGGTCGGGTGCGGTGGCGGGCAGGCTGGGCGGCCGTGGCATCAAATCTCCTCGGCGGCAGAGGGTGTGCGGCAATGGGCAAGCAGCGCAAGCAGGCGCCGGATGACCAGCTATAGCCCAGCCAATTCAACGCTCTCAACGCGGATCGTCAGAGCCCGAGTCAATTCCGGCCGGGGGTGCCGTTCCTGCAACAGTGGAGGGGACGGCAAGCCCCGGCGTGGCCGGACCGCACCCCGGACGGGCTGCCCCGGTGGAAGGTGGCGGCCCGGCTTCCCCGCGACGAACTTGTTCGCCGAATCGGCGCATTTCCGCGTTGTGCAAGAGGGATCGCTTGTCTATGGTATCTTTGCGACAGACCGCAATTCGCCAGACCAGGGTCGGACTTCCAAGGTGAGCGTCGCTTCGCTGATCCCCGGACATCGATTCCATCGAGCCGAAGGTCAGCCGATCGCCGGTCACGGGGCCTGATCCAAGGGGCTGCGGCGTCGCCCTCGACACCGCCTGTCCGGCCATCCGCGCCGGAGGGACGTCGCAGGGTGGCGCGTTCGGATTGGCGGTGAGAGGACGAAACCTCGAAGCTGGCTGTGGCCGCAAGGCGGCAGCCCGGCGCGTGTCGACCGGGCCGTCCTGGCTGCTCTCGTCAGCGCCGTTCGGCGGTTCCGGTCCGTCGTGCCGTATGCTTCGCCCACAACAGACGCTGCGTCCAGGCGGCCCGACCGGTCGCGCGGGTTCCCTGGGTCGCGCCGTTGAGGATCGTATATGGCCAAGCGCATGCTGGTGGACGCCACGCACCCGGAAGAAACCCGGGTCGCCGTGGTCAATGGCAACCGGCTGGAAGAACTCGACTTCGAGATCGCCAGCCGCAAGCAGCTGAAGGGCAACATCTACCTGGCGAAGGTGACGCGGGTCGAGCCTTCGCTCCAGGCGGCCTTCGTGGAGTATGGCGGGAACCGCCACGGCTTCCTCGCCTTCTCCGAAATCCATCCCGACTATTACCGCATTCCGATGGCCGACCGCGAGGCCCTGCTGGCCGAGGAACGCCGGCTGGAGGAGCAGGCGGAAGCCCGGGCCGAGGCCGCCGCCGACGGCGCCGTGATGGCCGAGCCGATCCGCCCCGAGCAGGTGGTCGAGGAATGGTCGCCGATGCCCTCCCCCATCGCGCCCGAGGCGTCCGATGAGGAAGACGGTGACGACAGCGGCGAAGACGCCGAGGCCGCCGACGAGCAGGCCGCCCCGTCCGAAGGCGCCGCCCCCGACACGCTCGGCGGCGACGAGGACGAGGAGGCGGAAACCCAGCGCCGCCGCTCGCGCCCGCTGCGCTCCTACAAGATCCAGGAAGTGGTGAAGCGCCGGCAGGTCATGCTGGTGCAGGTGACGAAGGAGGAGCGCGGCAACAAGGGCGCCGCGCTGACCACCTACCTGTCGCTGCCCGGCCGCTACTGCGTCCTGATGCCCAACACCGGCCGTGGCGGCGGGATTTCCCGCAAGATCACCAACCCGGCCGACCGCAAGCGCCTGAAGGAAATCCTGTCGGATCTCGACATTCCCGACGGCATGGCGGTGATCCTGCGCACCGCCGGGCTGGAGCGCTCCAAGCCCGAGATCAAGCGCGACCTGGAATATCTCCTGCGCCTGTGGGACGACATCCGCGAACAAACGCTGAAGTCGTCGGCGCCCTGCCTCATCTATGAAGAGGCGAACCTGATCAAGCGGTCGATCCGCGATCTCTATTCCAACGACATCGACGAGATTTGGGTCGAGGGCGAGGCCGGCTTCCGCACGGCGCGCGAGTTCATGGACATGCTGATGCCGGGACATTCCCAGCGCGTCCAGCTGTACCGCGACAGCCAGATCCCGCTGTTCCACCGCTATCAGGTGGAAACGCAGATCGACGCCATCCACAGCCCGGTGGTGCAGCTGCGTTCCGGCGGCTACATCGTCATCAACCCGACCGAGGCGCTGGTCTCCATCGACGTCAACTCCGGCAAGTCGACCCGCGAGCGCAACATCGAGGAAACCGCCTACAAGACCAACCTGGAGGCCGCCGACGAGGTGGCGCGCCAGCTGCGTCTGCGCGATCTGGCCGGCCTGATCGTCATCGACTTCATCGACATGGAGGAGCCGCGGAACAACGCCGCCGTCGAGCGCCGCATGAAGGAGGCGATGAAGAACGACCGGGCGCGCATCCAGCTCGGCCGCATCTCCGCCTTCGGCCTCCTGGAACTGTCGCGCCAGCGTCTGCGTCCGTCGCTCCTGGAGACCAACTTCGAGCGCTGCCCGCACTGCTCGGGCACCGGCGTCGTCCGGTCGGTCGAATCCGCCTCGCTGCACGTCCTGCGCGCCATCGAGGAAGAGGGCATCCGCAAACGCTCGGCCGAGATCACCATCTTCGTCCCGACCTCCATCGCGCTCTACATCCTCAACCAGAAGCGCGGTGAACTGGCCAAGATCGAAGAGCGTCACGCCTTCAGCGTGATGGTCCAGGCCGACGACGGGCTGATTGCACCGGATCACCGTCTGGAGCGCAACAAGGCCCGCCTGCCCGACGAGGACGCCCCGCTGGTCAGCGCCGACCGCGTGATGGCAGAGACCGACCGCGCGCTCGCCGCCGAGCCGGTCGAAACGGTGGAGGAGCCGGAAGCCGAGACCGAGGCCGTGCAGGCCGAGGAGACCGGCGAGCGTGCCGAAGCCAACGGCGAGGGCACCGGCGAGGATCGCCGCCGCCGCCGCCGCCGCCGCCGTGGCCGTGGCCGTGACCGCGAGGACGGCCGGACCGAGGGCGACAGCGCCGAAGGCGAGGCCGAGACGGACGAGGCGGATCAGGACGCCGGCCAGGACGCCGATGAGAGCGTTCTGCCGGTTGCCGCCGAAGCCATCCCCGGTGCCGCCATCTCCGAACCCGAGACCGATTCCGCCGACGCCGAAGGCGACGACGGGGATGAGGATGACGGCGAGGACGAGACCGGCGCCGATGCCGGCGAGCGCAACGGCGATGGCCGCAAGAAGCGCCGCCGCGGCAAGCGTGGTGGCCGTCGCCGGTCGCGCCGCGAGGGTGCGGAAGGCCTGGAGGGCGGCGAAGACGCCGCCGACCAGCAGCCCGACGCCGCTCCGGTCGCTCCGGCCCAGACGGCGCAGGCTCCGGCCGAGGCGAGCGATCTCGACTGGATCCTGGCCGGCGAAGCCGCTCCGGCGGTCGAGGAAGCCCCGGTTCCGGTGACCGCCACCGAACCGCCGGTGGCCGCTCCGGCCGACGCTGCCAAGGCGCCCGCCAGGAAGGCGTCGCGCAAGCGCAAGGCCGCCGCCGAGGCGCCGGTCGAAGCCGCCCCCGCGGCTGCTCCTGCGGTCGTCGCCGAAGCTCCGGCCAAGGGCCGCAAGCGCAAGGCCGCTGCCCCGGTCGAAGCGCCGGTCGAGGCCGTTGCCGAAACCGCGCCGAAGAAGGCGTCGCGCAAGCGCAAGGCCACCGCCGAGGCGCCGGTCGAAGCCGCGCCCGAGCCGACTCCGGCGGCCGCTGCCGAAGCCCCGGCCAAGGGCCGCAAGCGCAAGGCCGCCGCTGCGGTCGAGGCGCCGGCGGAGACCGTTGCCGAAGCCGCTCCGGCCAAGAAGGCGTCGCGCAAGCGCAAGGCTGCTGCCGAGGCCCCGGCCGAAGCCGCGTCCGAGCCCGCGGCAGCCACGCCGGCCCCGGCTCCCGAGCCGGCTGCGGCTGACAACGATGCCGACGCCGATGCCAAGCCGCGCCGCGGCTGGTGGAAGCGGTAAGCCCAACGGCCCAACCGGGACCTCTGGAACGGGAAAAGGCGCCGCAAGGCGCCTTTTCCTTTTCCCGGACGTTATCACCCCTGCCACAGGACAGGTCGGACCATGAGCAAGGCCTTCACCCGCGAGACCGACACGCAGGACGACGACGACCTCGACGATCCGGCACCGTTGCCGCAGGGCTTCAAGAACTACATGACCCCGCCCGGCTTCCAGCGCATGCAGGAGGAACTGCGCCACCTGCTGCGGGTGGAGCGGCCGAAGATGGTGGAGGTGGTGTCCTGGGCCGCCGGCAACGGCGACCGCTCGGAGAATGGCGATTATCTGTACGGCAAGAAGCGCCTGCGCGAGATCGACCGCCGCATCCGCTTCCTGAACAAGCGGCTGGAATCGGCGGTGGTGGTCAATCCGCAGGACCAGAAGAACCGCGAACAGGTCTTCTTCGGCGCCACCGTCACCTATGCCCGCGAGGATGGGGCGGAGAACACCGTCACCATCGTCGGCGCCGACGAGGTCGACCCCGACCGCGGCCATGTCAGCTGGATTTCCCCCATGGCCCGTGCCCTGCTTAAGGCGCGGGAGGGTGATCTGGTGGACGTGCGCACCCCGGCGGGACTGGAACAGGTCGAAGTGCTGGAGATCCGGTACGCCGACTGACGAAGGGGGCGGCGACCCGCCCCCCGCCAGACTTTATTCCGCTGTCGGCTGGTAAATCTCCCCACCCGACTGGCGGAACTTCTCCGACATCTCGGCCATGCCGGACTCCGCGGCGTCGCGGATTTCCTGCGTGATCTTCATCGAGCAGAATTTCGGCCCGCACATCGAACAGAAATGCGCGGTCTTGGCGCCTTCCGCCGGCAGGGTCTCGTCGTGATAGGCCATCGCCGTGTCGGGATCGAGCGACAGGGCGAACTGGTCGCGCCAGCGGAATGAGAAGCGGGCACGCGACATGGCATCGTCGCGCAACCGCGCCGCCGGGTGTCCCTTGGCGAGATCGGCGGCATGGGCGGCGATCTTGTAGGCGATGACGCCGGCCTTAACGTCGTCGCGGTCGGGCAGGCCGAGATGCTCCTTCGGCGTGACGTAGCAGAGCATCGCCGTGCCGAACCAGCCGATCATCGCCGCACCGATGGCACTGGTGATGTGGTCGTAGCCGGGTGCGATGTCGGTCACCAACGGCCCGAGCGTGTAGAAGGGCGCCTCGCCGCACAGCGCCAGCTGCTTCTCGACATTGTGCTTGATCTTGTGCATCGGCACATGGCCCGGCCCTTCGATCATCACCTGCACGTCGCGCGCCCAGGCGATCTTGGTCAGCTCACCAAGCGTCTCCAGCTCGGCGAACTGGGCGGCGTCGTTGGCGTCGGCCTGGCTGCCCGGCCGCAGCCCGTCGCCCATCGACAGCGCCACGTCATAGGTCCGGCAAATCTCGACGATGTCGGCGAAGTGGTCGTAGAGGAAATTCTCGCGGTGATGCGCCAGGCACCATTTGGCGATGATCGAGCCGCCGCGCGAGACGATGCCGGTCACCCGCTTCGCCGTCAGCGGGATGTGGGCCAGCCGCAGGCCGGCATGGATGGTGAAGTAATCGACGCCCTGCTCCGCCTGCTCGATCAGCGTGTCGCGGAACAGCTCCCAGGTCAGATCCTCGGCCCTACCCTTCACCTTCTCCAATGCCTGATAGATCGGCACGGTACCGATGGGAACCGGGGAGTTGCGCAGGATCCATTCGCGGGTCTGGTGGATGTCGGCGCCGGTGGACAGGTCCATCACGGTGTCCGCCCCCCAGCGGATCGACCAGACCATCTTCTCCACCTCCTCCTCGATGGAGGAGGTCACGGCGGAATTGCCGATGTTGGCGTTGATCTTGGTCAGGAAGTTGCGGCCGATGATCATCGGCTCCGACTCGGGATGGTTGACGTTGGACGGGATGATCGCCCGCCCGCGCGCCACCTCGTCACGGACGAATTCCGGGGTGATGAAGTCGGGAATCTCGGCGCCGAAATCCTCGCCGTCCCGGGCAGCCTCCAAGGCGGCGGCGCGACCCAGATTTTCGCGGATGGCGATGTATTCCATCTCCGCGGTGACGATTCCGGCGCGGGCATAGGCCATCTGGGTCACCGCCCCGCCACCCTTGGCGCGCAGCACGCCGTTGTCGGCGGTCTCGACATCGCCGCGCGCCAGGATCCAGTCGCGGCGGTGCTTGGACAGGCCGGTCCGGACGTCGATGGCAACCGACTCGTCGGTGTAGGGACCGGAAGCATCATAGACGGTCAGCTGCGGCTCGCCGCCCGACAGCGCGATCTCGCGCAGGGCGACGCGCAGATCGGGGAAGCGCGTGCCGGGCACGTGGATTTTCCGCGACGACGGCAGCGGGCCGGTCGAAATGCGGATGGCGGTCTCGTTGAAGTCCTTAGGCATTGGGTTTCTCCGTCGGAGGTGGGCGGACAAACCCGGGACTGCGGACGGAGGTGCGGTATCTTCGTGCGGGCCGTTCTCGGAATGGCTTCCCCGGCGTGGCGGGGCCGATACGGCCGGACGGGGCGAGAATCGGCCCGTCACGAGGTCCCTCCCTTCGCCGGTATGACCCGGATCAGGTTCGAAGGGTCACCACGCTGCCGGCTTGCGCAGTGCGCCGCCCGGCCGTTGGTATCTCAGCCCCCTGTCGGGACCCCCCTGGAATGCGGCCCATCCTGCCGCCGACGGACGGTCGTGTCAAAAGGAAAGCGCTGCGGACGATCCGCCTGCCATATTGTGGAAACGCGCTACATCCAGCGTTTCGACCGGACATAGACCATCGGCAGCAACGCCGACAGCAGCATCAGACCCAAGGCGCTGGCATAACCGAAGGGCGACTGGCTGCCGGGCATGTCGGTGAAGTTCATGCCGCCGATGCTGGCGACGAGGGTCGGCGGATAGAGCAGGACGGTCAGGACCGACACGATCTTGACGATCTCGTTCTGCTCGACATTGATCTGTCCCAATGCGGTGTCCAGCGCCAACGCGACCTTTCCCGATAGGAATCGGGCATACTGGTCGAGCCCGCGCAGATCCTGCAGGGTGGTCTTGGCCCAGCGCCGCGTCGCCTTGCCGGCGTTCCAGCCGTCGCCGCGCGCCAGGAAATCGGTCATGCGGGTGAGGCTGGCCAGACTGATCCGCGCCTTGCCGATCAGATGGCCGGCATGGCCGATGCGCTTCAACGTCTGGGCGTCGTCCAGCGTCTCGCCGCGGGAGCGCAGCTTGCGCCCGCGGAAGTAACGGCGGTTCAGCGCATCCATTTCCACCCCGGTCCGCCGCAGCACGACGGAGGTGCGGTCGATCATCCCGTCCACCAGGGCGGCCAGCACCAGCTCGCCGCGGGCGGCGGAGACCTGCCCATGGGTGGCGCGGCGGCGGAAGGCCAGCAGGGCCTGCGGGTCGATGTCGTGGATGGTCACCAGCCGCCGGCCGGCCAGAACGAAGCTGACGGTGGCGATACGCGGCTCGTCGGTGTCGGCCCAGACCAGGGCGGTGACGGTCATGGTCAAGGCACCACCGGCCACGCGCAGACGGCTCGATTCCTCGATCTCCGCCATCTGCTCGCGGGTGGGCAGGCCGGTGCCGATCAGCGCCTCCGCCCGCGCCAGCTCGTCGGGCGTCGGGTTGATCAGGTCCAGCCACACGGCAGTGTCGGGCAGCGTGACCGACACGTCTGCGGCCTCCCTGTCCCAGCGCAGCAGACCGCCGTCATTGACAAAAACATGCAGCAAGTCTGCGCTCCTCGCGTGGCTTTGAACTGAGCTTATCCTTTGCCCATGTGGAACAGCAGGACGGCAACGTGATCGACGGCATCACCCCCGCGCGCTCGCCATTTCCAGCAGACGCACCCCAAACCCTCCATTTACGTCAACCAGTTCGCCATGGGCAATTGCCTGCCCTTCGACACAGACATCGACCGGCGCCTGAACCGGACGGTCCAAATCCAACACGCCCCCATGGATCAGCGCCAGAATGTCGGCTAGGCGTCGTTCCACCGTGCCAACGATGACCGAAAGCGTCACTTCCACCTCAAGCAGGGCGGACATTGCCGGCTTCGCTCCGGCGTCCGCCACCGATGCAGCCATCTGGGGGAGTTGACGGGGGATCTCCAGGTCATCCGGTTCGGAGGCGACGACAACCCGCCAGCACCGCTTGCCGGCACGGAGCCGCCCGGTCACCAGCGAGCGCCCCGCCACCTCGACGCGGACGGCCCCATCGGAGTCGCCGTCGACGGCAAAGACCGTCCCAGCTGCCGCCGCCAGCAGATCGCATAATGGCAGCTGTATCGTACCGACCACAACCTGCACGGTCGTCATGCTGTGCAGCGTCTCCCGCACCAGATGGCGGCGCCACAACGGATCATTGCCGAAGCGTTCTCCGGCAAACATGGACTGAAGCTGTGGGCGCACCGGTTCCAAGAGCCCATAGGGCAGGAGCAGATCCAGGCCACCGCTCCGCCCCTCCAGTTCGACCGCGAGTTGCACGCACATGCAGCCGCAAGACGGTCGGGCGATGGTCGCAAAACGCGGGGATGTTTCGATGCGGTCCGCATCGAAACGCACCGTGCCCACCGGCTGGAAAGCCGCTCCGAGGTCGCCCAGCAGCCGGTGGGCCATCCCCATCGCCAACTCAAAATCAAATTTGCTGAGAGTGCGCGACGGAATGCGCAGGCAAACATCGGCCGGATCGCCGCCGAGCAAGGCTTCTCCCAACGCCTCGACAAAGGCCCGGTCGATGGCGAGCAGTCCGTAATCGTCCCAGGGATCCGCACGAAACGGGATCAGCGGCCGTTCGCCCGTCTCGTCATCGATCCAGTCGGCAAAGCGCACCGACCGCATGCTCATCAGAGCCACATCCACAGACGCACCGCTATGGGCGCGCAGGGAGGTGGCAAGCATGCGCACGAAACGGTCGATCACCACCTCGAGCATCGGCAGGCGGTCTACCGAAACCCGCCTGTTCTGGAGCAGGGCCGCCAGGCCCGATGACAGAACCGGCGGGGTCCAGCCTGCCTCCGCATCCTGCGCCGGTGGGCTGGGCCCGACGACGGTATCCATGGGGGCGGTTTCCACGGGGCGGCATCGGCGGCAACGCGAAGCGCGTTTTGCCGGTCCGGTGCCACATGGTCGAGAATACGGGCGAGGGCCTCCGCCCCGACGGCGGACTTCCGCAGACTCGGCCATCGTCAGCACTTGGTCGAGAACCGCGAGCGCGGCGGGGGATGGCCGACGTGTGCGCGACAGGCAGCGCACCACAAGCGGCTGAAGCTGGTCGTCCAACGCCATCAGCGCCTCGGCCGCCACTTCAGCTGGAAGAGCGGACAGCACCGCAGCAATGGTCTGGGGCGCCTCGCCACCGAGAAGACGGGCAAGCCGGTCAGCCGGCACAGTCCGCAAACCGCACAAGGGAACTCCGTCCGCCGCCATGCCGGCCTCCCAGGCAGTTCTGCGCAGAGTGGATCCCGAATGGCCCTGCCAGAGATTCGGGTCCTGGCGAATGCTCACCGCCGACCACGAGAGCAGGCGGAACACCAAAAGTCTAGACGATACGACCGCCGCGACGTGGCTTTTCGGGCGGTTTGGCGGGCGCGGCCTTCCCCCCGTCATCGAGGTCCAGCATCGCGCCCTCGTCCTTCAGCGCCTGTTCCAGCTTGCGGCGGAAGGCGCCGCCATCCCGCTTGGCGTCGAGGAAATGGCCGACAGCCTCCTTCGCCGCGTCGCTGTCATAGGGGACCTTGCCCAGAGCGGCCAGCCGGGCACGCTCCACCAGCTTCGGGTCCATCTTCTCGCGGATGGCCTTCATCTGGCGGAGCAGGTCCTTGCGCAGGTCGTTCATCGGGTCCCCATAAGCAGCGTCAGGCCTTGCCGATCAGGGTGCCGGCGCCACCCTCGGTGAAGATCTCAAGCAGCAGCGCATGCGGCACGCGGCCATCCAGGATAACAGCGGCATCGACGCCCTGCTCCACCGCACCGATGCAGGTCTCGATCTTCGGGATCATGCCGCCGGACGCGGTGCCGTCGGCGATGGCCTTGTGGGCATCCTCCAGCGACATCTTCTCGATCAGCTTCTTTTCCTTGTCGAGCACGCCGGCGACGTCGGTCAGCAGGAAGAAGCGCGCCGCCTTCACCGCCGCCGCGACCGCGCCGGCCGCCGTGTCGGCGTTGATGTTGTAGGTGTCGCCATTCACGTCGAAGCCGACCGGCGCGATCACCGGGATGATGTCCGACTGGGCGAGCGCATGCAGGATCTGCGGGTTGACCTTGTAGGGCTCGCCGACGAATCCCAGGTCCAGCACCCGCTCGATGTTGCTGTCGGGATCGCGCTGGACGCGCTCCAGACGGCGGGCGGTGATCAGGTTGCTGTCCTTGCCCGACAGACCGACGGCACGGCCGCCGGCGCTGTTGATGGCGGCGACGATCTGCTTGTTGATGGAGCCGGCCAGCACCATCTCGACCACCTCGACCGTCTCCTTGTCGGTGACGCGCAGGCCGTCGATGAAGCTGGACTTGATCTTCAGACGCTCCAGCATCTGGCCGATCTGCGGCCCGCCGCCATGGACGACCACCGGGTTGATGCCGACCTGCTTCAGCAGGACGATGTCACGCGCGAACAGCTCCGCCAAGCTGGCGTCGCCCATGGCGTGGCCGCCGTACTTGATGACGAAGGTGCTCCCGGCATAACGGCGCATGTAGGGCAGCGCTTCGGACAGGGTACGGGCCTTGGCGAGCCACTCGTCACGGGTGGGAGTCTGCACGGGAGGATGCCCTTTGTCGGGGTGGAGTGTCGGGCTTCTTTAACGGAAAGGTCGGCCGGTTGCCTAGGGGGCAATTTATCGGTCACACACCCCCGTGACGGCCTCCTGCGGCCGCGGCAGCCGTGCCGCCGGCCGGACGCCACAATCCGGCCAGCCGCGTCATCGGCTGGGTCAGCGCGGTGACGGCCACCGCCATCAGCACCATCGCCGAAAAACAGGGGCCGGACAGCACGCCCGCCTCCAGCAGGACGGTCAGGACGATGACCTCCATCAGCCCCTTGCACGGCATCAGCGTGCCGAGCCGGAGCGCGTCGGGCCAGGACTCCCCGGTCCAGCGGGCGGGCAGCGTGGTGCCGGCCATCTTGCCGGCGATGGTGGCGAGGCTGGCGAGGGCGAAGACGGTCCATTGCGCCGGATCGTCCAACGTCAGGGTCACCTTCAGCCCGGTCAGGGTGAAGAAGAAGGGCAGCAGGATCAGCGTGGCAAAATGCTCCAGCCGGTCGAGGATCGCCGCCGCATAGCGGCGCGGCATCGCGCTGCCCGCTATGAAGGCGCCCAGGATATAATGCAGCCCGATCAACTCGGTCACCGCGGCCGATGCCAGCAACGCCGCACAGGTCACCACCACCGCGGTGTCGCCCATCCGCCCGTCCGGCGCCACCCGCTCCAGCAGGCGGTCAAGCAGCGGGCGGACCACCAGAACCGTCGCCCCGACATAGGCAAAGCCCAGAAGGCCGACCTTCGCCACCGCCCAGGCGTCGCCGCCGCCAGCCGCCCCATCGGCGGTCGACCAGGCCAGCACCGCGGTGATCAGCAGCCAGAGCAACGCGTCGTTTACCGCGGCATAGCCCAGCGCCAGCCGCCCCACCCGGTCGCCCAGCAGGTCCATCTCGCGCAGGATGGCGCCCAGCACCGGCAGAGCGGTGACGCCGACGCAGATGCCGAAGCCGGCGGCGAACAGGCCGGGTGTGGCGCGCGTACCGGTCATGGCGGGAAAGGCGCCGGCCAGCCACCAGCCCAGGGCCCCGCCCAGCAGGGTCGGCACCAGCATGCTGGACAGCGCCACCGTGGCGAAGGCCCCACCCCGCCCGCGGAACTCGGCGGGATCGAGATGGAGGCCGGTCAGGAAAGCGAAGAACACCACGGCCATCAAGGCCAACCCGGACAAGGGCGCGAGCGCCGCCGGTGCGAACAGCACGCCCCACAGATCGGGAACCAGCCGGCCGAGCAGCGACGGCCCCAGCGCCACCCCGAACAGGATCTGGACCACCACCATCGGGGCGATGTGACGACCGCCGCCGAGCCGCCACAGCAGAAACGGCCCGGCGATCAGCAGCAGGGCCTGCATCAGGAACAGCAGCGCGGGAGACAGACCGCCCATCGCCGCGGCCCGCCTATTCCGCGCCGAGTGCCAGGGCGGCGAGGCTGGCGCGCAGTTCCGCGATGCCGATGCCCTTCTCGGAACTGGTGACATGGATGTCGGGGAAGGCGGCAGGGTGCTTTTTCAGCCCGGCCTGGGTGTCACGGCGAACCTTGTCGAGATCCGCGGCCTTGACCTTGTCCGCCTTGGTCAGCACGACGACGTAGGGCACCGCCGTGCGGTCGAGCATCTCCATGATCTCATGGTCGTGGGGCTTCATCCCATGGCGCGAATCGATCAGCACCAGCGCCCGGCGCAGGGTGACCCGGCCGCGCAGGAAGCGGCGGACCATGTCGTTCCACGCCTCCACCTTCTCCTTCGATTCCTTGGCATAGCCGTAGCCGGGCATGTCCACCAGCTTCAGTCGATTGCCGAGGTTGAAGAAGTTCAGCTGCTGCGTGCGGCCCGGCGTGTTGGAGGTGCGGGCCAGCGTCTTGCGTCCGGTCAGCGCGTTGACGAGGCTCGACTTGCCGACATTCGACCGGCCGGCGAAGGCAACCTCCGGCAGGTCCGCCTCGGGCAGCTGGTTCAGCGCGTTGGCGCCCCAGACGAAGTCGCATTCCTTGGCGAACAGCAGCCGGCCGGCCTCCAGCGCGGCCTCGTCGAAGCCGGAAACGATGCTGGGGGTGTCGGGGGTCGGCGTGGCGGGGCTGGTCATGGCGGGCGCTCTCGTTTGGGTCGGCTAAAAAACATACCGCCGGCAGAGGCCCGTCAAGGGTCTTTGCCGGCGGCAGGTCTCAGGCATTGGGCAGGGGGGTCAGGACCTGACGGATCAGGCCTTCACGCCCATGCGCTTCATGATGGTCCACTGCTGCAGAACCGACAGGGTGTTGTTCCAGGCCCAGTAGATCACCAGACCGGCCGGGAAGCCGGCGAGCATGAAGGTGAAGACGATGGGCAGGAACTGGAACACCTTCGCCTGGATCGGGTCCGGCGGGGCCGGGTTCATCTTCTGCTGGAACCACATCGTCACGCCCATGATCAGCGGCCACAGGCCGAGATGCAGCATGGCGGGCGGATCCCAGGGGATCAGGCCGAACAGGTTGAAGATGGTCGTCGGATCGGGCGAGGACAGGTCGTGGATCCAGCCGAAGAACGGCGCATGCCGCATTTCGATGGTCACGAACAGCACCTTGTAGAGCGAGAAGAACACTGGGATCTGGATCAGGATCGGCAGGCAGCCCGACACTGGAGAGACCTTCTCGCGCTTGTACAGCGCCATCAGCTCCTGGTTCATGCGCGCCTGATCGTCGCTGAACTTCTCGCGCAGCTCCTGCATCTTGGGCTGCAGGGCCTTCATCTTGCTCATCGCCTGATAGGACTTGTTGGCGAGCGGGAAGAAGACGGCTTTGACGCAGACGGTCAGCACCAGGATGGCGACGCCGAAGTTGCCGATGATGCGGCCCAGGAAATCCAGCGCGTAGAAGAACGGCTTGGTCAGGAAGTAGAACCAGCCGAAGTCGATCGCCAGATCGAAGTTCTTGATGTTCAGCTTCTCGGAGTAGCCGTCGAGCAGCTTCACCTGCTTGGCACCGGCGAACAGACGGCCGGTGTTCTCGGCCGAGGCGCCCGGCGCCACCGTGACCGGCGCACCCATGGTGTCGGTCTGGTAGCGGTCGGTGTTGGCAACCTGGTTGTAGAGGAAGCGCGCCGTGACCTTCTCGTTCGGGTCGGGCACCAGCGACACCAGCCAGTACTTGTCGGTGATGCCGACCCAGCCGCCGGTGGTCTCCTTGGCGATCGAGCCGGCCTTGCGGACGTCGTCGTACTTCTCTTCGGTCAGCGAGCCGTTGAAGACGCCGAGCGGGCCTTCATGCAGGATGTAGTAGCCCGACGTGTGCGGCGTGCCGCTGCGCGACACCAGGCTGTAGGGCAGCAGGGTGACAGGGGCGGTGCCGGTGTTGCGGACGGTCTGCGTCACCGTGAACATGAAGTCCGGGTCGACGGCGATCTTGCGCTCGAACACCAGCCCCTGGCCGTTGTCCCAAGTCAGGGTCAGCGGCTTGTCAGGGGTCAGCGCGGCGCCGTCGGCGGTCCAGCGGGTGGTCGCGGTCGGAGCGGCGATGCCGGCGCCCTGCGGGACCCAGCCGAACTCGGCATAATAGGCGGCGGGCGTGCCGGCCGGGGCCAGCAGCACGATCTCCGGGCTCTTGGGGTCCGGGGTCTCGTGGTACTGGGCCAGCGTCAGGTCGTCGATGCGGCCGCCGACGAGGTTGACGGAGCCGTGCAGGGCCGGCGTGTCGATCTTCACGCGGGTACCGGCCGCCAGCTGCTCGGCGAGCAGGACGGGGCGCTCCTTCGCGACCTCAGCCGTGGCCGGAGGCTGCTGGGCGGGCACGCCGGGGGCCGGCACCGGCACCGACTGCTCCGTCTGGGCGGCCTGCTGGGCGGCGAGTTGCTTCTGCTGCTCCACCCGCGGCTTCTCGTAGAAAAACTGGAAGCCCAGAAGGATGGCGATCGACAGGGCAATCGCGATGATGAGGTTGCGTTGGTCGGTCATGGCGTCCCGGTTGCCGTGGGGCCTTTGGAAGAAGGGCGGCGTGTGCGCGGCCTTGTTACGGGTTTTCGCCGGGCTGGGCAACCGCCGCATGCCCCTTTTCCCGCAGTCCGCAGCGATGCGGCGCCAGGGGCGCCGGCCGCGGCACGGGATCGGGCACGGGATCCCAGCCCGACCCGCCCCAGGGATGGCAACGCCCGAGCCGGCGCACAGTCAGCCATCCCCCCCGGATGGCCCCATGCTTTTCCAGCGATTCGATGGCGTAGCAGGAGCAGGTCGGCTGGAAACGGCACTGCCAGCCCACGAAGGGCGACAAGGTCCAGCGATAGAGATAGACGAGCGCGCGGAGCAGGTGCGCGAGCGGGCTGAGGCCGGCGATGCGAAACATGACGTCGCGAGCCTCCTACCCTTCCGCCTCGCGCCACAGGCCGAGGCGCTTCAGCCCGGCGGCAAGGTCGCCGAGCAGGTCGGTCCACGGCCGCTCGGCCGTGCCGCCGCGGGCGACCAGCACGAAGTCGTGGCCGGGCGCCGCATGAACGGTCAGAATCTGCCGCGCGGCCTCACGCAAACGGCGGCGGGCACGATTGCGCACCACCGCGTTGCCGACCTTGCGGCTCGCCGTCAAACCGAGACGGATTGGCGGACCGCCTTCGGCGGGCCGCTGCTTGTCGTCGTGCCGGCGCACCTGGAGGATCAGGCCGGGAGCCACATGCTTTCGCCGTGTCCCGGCCACGGCCAGAAATTCCGGCCGCCGCATCAGGCGCCCGACCTCGTGGCCCGGCGCCGCCATAGCGGGGATCAGGCGCTCAGAACCTTGCGGCCGCGGGCGCGGCGACGGGCGATCACCTTGCGGCCGCCGACGGTGGCCATGCGGGCGCGGAAGCCATGACGACGCTTACGCACGATTTTGGACGGCTGGAACGTGCGCTTCATGGCGCCTACTCCTTAAACTTTGCTGATGGTGACGGGAAGAAAGCGCCCAGCCGGACGGCCGGGCGCCGTATCTATGAACCTGAACCGAACCGGAAGGCGCCTTACTCGGCAGCCCGGCGGCCGTTGACCATGCCGCGGCCGGTCGTGCGCTCGGCGATGCGGGCGGCCTTGCCGCGCAGATCGCGCAGATAGTACAGCTTGGCGCGACGGACGGCGCCCTTGCGGACCAGCTCGATCGAGTCGATGCGCGGGGAGTACAGCGGGAACACGCGCTCCACGCCCTCGCCGTAGCTGATCTTGCGAACGGTGAAGGAGCTGTTCACACCGGCGTTCTTGCGGGCGATCACGACGCCCTCATAGGCCTGGACGCGCTCGCGCGTGCCCTCGACGACCTTCACGTTCACGCGGACGGTATCGCCCGAGGAGAACTCCGGGATCGTCTTGCCACCGAGGGCCTTCTCGATCTGCTCCTGCTCGAGCTGCTGCAACAGGTTCATAGCACTACCCCTTTTCTATCGGCGCGCCTCGCGGCGGACCGTCACTCCGGTTTCGGGTCGCGCCGGCGAGCCTGCCGCCGACCCTTGTTCGTAACAGTTACTGCCGGACGGCTCGCCTGGTAGAGCGACCACAGGTCCGGCCGTCGGGCCTCCGTGATCTTCTCCGCCTCGGCCAGCCGCCAGGCCTTGACCTTCCCATGGTGACCGGACAGCAGAACCTCCGGCACCGTGCGCTCCACACCCTGTCCGTCGGTCCAGACCGCCGGCCGGGTGTAGTGGGGGTATTCGAGCAACCCCCGTTCGAAACTCTCTTCGCCCGCCGTCTCAACATTGCCCATGACACCGGGGAGCAAGCGCACCACGGCATCCATCAGGCTGAGCGCGGCGAGCTCCCCGCCGGACAGCACGAAATCCCCGAGGCTGACCTCTTCGAGGCCGTGCGCATCGAGGACCCGCTGGTCCACCCCTTCGTACCGGCCGCAGAGCAGCGTCACCACCGGGGTGGCGGCCAGCTCCTTGACCAGTTCCTGGTTCAGCACCCGTCCGCGAGGCGACAGATAAATCGCCCGGCCGCGTCCCGGTGCCCCCACAGGTCCCGCCGTCGCAGTCAAAGCCGCGTCCAGCACGTCGGGCCGCATGACCATGCCGGCCCCTCCGCCGAAGGGGGTCTCGTCGACGGAGCGGTGTTTATCGCGCGCGAACGAGCGAATGTCCACCGATTCCAGCGCCCAGACTCCATTTTCCAACGCCTTGCCCGCCAGCGAGTGGCCGAGCGGCCCCGGAAACATTTCCGGGAACAGCGTCAGAACCTTGGCCGTCCAGACCCGCGGACCGTCGGCGCCGTGATTCACGGCCCCTCCTCCCCGCTCCGGTCTCCATCCTCTTCACCCTCCTCCGCCTCGTCACCGGAGTCCTCGCGGGCCTCGATCACGGCGGGAAGGTCGACGACGATGCGGCCGCCCCGGACATCGACCACCGGCACGCAGGCCTTGGAGAAGGGAAGCATCTCCAAAGGCCCGCCTGCGGTCCTGATCTCCAGCACGTCGCCGGCGCCGAAGTCGTAGATCGCCTTCACCGTGCCGTAGACGGTTCCGTCGGCGAGTTCCGCACGCAGGCCGATCAGATCGGCATGGTAGAACTCGTCCTCGTCCTCCGTCGCCGGCAGAGCGCCGCGCTCCACATAGAGCCGCACACCGGCCAGGGCTTGCGCCTGTTCGCGGCTGGTCACCCCGTCGACCTTGGCCAGGAAGTTGTCCTTGACCATGCCCTGGAGCGTCACCGTGAACCGGCGGGTCCCGGTCTCGTCCGACATCGGGCCGTAGGTCATGACGTCGGCAGGTTCGGCGGTGAAGCTGCGCAGCTTCACCAGCCCCCGCACGCCGTGCGATCCCGCGAACTGGCCGACACAGATTTTGGCGGTCATCGAAGGAGCACCCGGCACGTCGTCACGACCTCAACCCTGCGGGCCAACCGGCCCGACCTTACCTTTAGACCCAACCTCAGCCCCAAGGTCAGCCTTCTGCGGCAGCCGCGGCAGCGGCGGCCTCGGCCTTCAGACGCTCCTGCGCCTTGGCCTTCGGAGCCGACTTCTTCGGAGTCTCGCGGACGGCGGGCTTCTCGACCAGGCCGGCAGTGGCCAGGAAGTGAACGACGCGGTCCGTCGGCTGGGCGCCGACCGACAGCCAATGCTTGGCGCGCTCGGCGTTCAGGATGATGCGCTGCTCATGCTCGCGCGGCAGCATCGGGTTGTAGGTGCCGATCTTCTCGATGAAGCGGCCGTCACGCGGGCTGCGGGCGTCCGCGATGACGATCGAGTAGAACGGACGCTTCTTCGCACCACCGCGAGCCAGACGAATCTTCAAAGCCATTGGTCGAAACTTTCTCTTCTCAAGTCAAACAGGTATCGGGTGATTTCGAGAGGCGGTCAGGTCAGCCGAAAGGCCCCTTGCCGCCAAAGCCGCCGAGTCCCTTCGGCAGCAGGTTTCCGAGGCCGCCGCGCAGCATCCCCTTCTTCCCAAGCTTCTGCACCTGCTTCATCATTCCGCGCATGGTCTCGAACTGCTTCAGCAGCTTGTTGACCTCCTGCACCGAAGTGCCGGAACCGGCGGCGATGCGCTTGCGGCGCGAAGCCTTGATCAGGTCGGGGTTCTTGCGTTCCGCCTTGGTCATCGAGGAGATGATCGCCTCCTGGCGCTTGATCATCCCGTCGTCGACGTTGGCGTCCTTCAGCTGGTCCTTGATCTTGCCGATGCCCGGCAGCATTCCCATCAGGCCGGACATGCCGCCCATCTTGCGGAGCTGCTTCAGTTGCATCGCCATGTCGTCGAGGTCGAAGCCCTGGCCCTTTTCCATCTTGCGGGCGAGCTTTTCGGCCTCGTCCTTGTCGATGGTCTCGACGGCCTTCTCCACCAGCGACACCACGTCGCCCATGCCGAGGATTCGGCCGGCGATGCGGTCGGGGTGGAAGGGCTCCAGCGCGTCGATCTTCTCGCCGACGCCCAGCAGCTTGATCGGCTTGCCGGTGATCTGGCGCATCGACAGGGCGGCACCGCCGCGCGCGTCGCCGTCGATGCGGGTCAGCACGATGCCGGTGATACCGACCTTGTCGTTGAAATTGGTGGCGACGGTGACGGCATCCTGGCCGGTCATCGCGTCGGCGACCAGCAGGGTTTCCACCGGCTTGGTCGCGTCGCGGACGGCCGCGACCTCCGCCATCAGCTCCTCGTCGATGGCGAGGCGGCCGGCGGTGTCGAGCATGACGACGTCATAGCCTTCGAGACGGCCGGTCTCGATGGCGCGCCTGGCGATGGCGACCGGGTCCTGGCCCGGCACGATCGGCAGCGTGGCGACGCCGGTCTGCTCGCCGAGAACCTTCAGCTGCTCCTGGGCGGCCGGACGGCGGACGTCCAGCGAGGCCATCAGGACCTTCTTGCGGTCCTTCGTCTTCAGGCGCAGCGCGATCTTGGCGGTGCTGGTGGTCTTGCCCGAACCCTGGAGGCCGACCATCAGGATCGGCACCGGGGCGGCGGCGTTCAGGTTGATCTCGGCGCCTTCGCCCAGCATCTCCACGAGGTTGTCGTGGACGATCTTGATGACCTGCTGGCCGGGGGTGACCGACTTCAGCACCTCCTGCCCGACGGCGCGTTCCTTCACCTGGGTGACGAACTGCTTGACGACGGGCAGAGCGACGTCAGCCTCCAGCAACGCCACGCGAACTTCGCGCAGTGCGGCGGAGACGTCCTCTTCGGTCAGCGCGCCACGGCGGCGCAGCTTGTCGAAGATGTCGCCCAGGCGTCCGGTCAGGCCTTCGAACATGCGATACTCGTTCCCCAGTTCCGGGTCCAGCGTCAGGGCCGCCACCCGCACAAGCACGAAAGCGCCAGTGCGCGAATTTCGCGGACTGGCGGAGATACCCGGCGTTGGGCCGGGGTACCCGGTCTATCGGCTTTGCGGAAGACAGGTCGGCGGACCATAGAGAAGCCGGCAGGCCGAGTCAACCGCCACAGTCGGTCTTTTGCTGTCGTCCTTACGTCTGCCTTGCCCGGAGGCGGTTATCGGCCCCAAGCTTGTCACAAGCCATCAACCCTTAACCAAATTTTGGCGACTCTTTCGGATTATGAGTCACCAAATAGAGAAGGTATGCCGGCGATGTCGTCCGCCCAGGGCTTTGGGTCCAACAGCCCGCGAACCAAGCTGACCCAGAGCCAGCTCAACGCGATCCTGTTGCGGCACCAGGCATTCCGCAAAAGCCAGCCCGGCGGCGTGCGCGCCAACCTGAAGATGCGCGACCTGTCGCACCTCGATCTGTCCGGCATCGACCTGTCCGACGCCGACCTGTCGGGGGCGAAGCTGTTCAGCGCCCGGCTGACCGGCGCCAACCTCGCCAACGCCAACCTCTATGCCGCCGACCTGCGGCTCGCCAACCTGGAGAAGGCGGATCTGCGCCGGGCCGATCTGCGCGGCGCCTGCCTGCGCGGCGCCGTGCTGAGCGAGGCGACGCTGGTGGAGGTCGACCTGCGCGACGGCACGCTGCTGCATTACGACTCCAGCGGCGAGATGTACGCCCATGAATATGAGGATTCCGTCCTGACGTCGGAACTGACGGCGGCGACCATCCGCGGCGCCGACCTGTCGCGGGCCAAGATCGCCAACGCCTTCGTCATGCAGACCGACCTGACCGACGCCGTCCTGCGCGGCACCAAGTTCATGCGCGCCAACCTGACCGGATCCAACCTGACCGGCTGCGACCTGACCGACGCCGACCTGACGGAGGCGAACCTGTCGGGCGCCCGGCTGTCCGGGGCGGTGATGACCGGCTGCGCCATCAACCGCACCAATTTCAGCGGCGCCACCTTGATCGGCGCCATTCTGGACGCGGCGCAGATGCGTTCGCCCAACCTCCAGGCGGCGGTGCTGGCAAAGACGCTGGAGAACCCGGAGGACGACCTGCGCGAGATGCTGATGGAGCATCTGAGCTGGATCGACAGCGGCGGCAAGGCCGGCAAGCGCGCCGACCTGTCGGCGCTGGACCTGTCGGGGCGCAGGCTGGACGGGATCAACCTGTCGGCGGCGATCCTGCAATGCATCGCGCTGCGCGGCGCCAACCTGTCGGGTGCCGCCATGGCGATAGCCGATATGTCGCTGGCCGACCTGCGCAAGGCCGACCTGTCGAAGGCCGACCTGCGCGGGGTGAATTTCGAACGCGCCACCCTGACCGGCGCCAACCTGACCGGCGCCCAGCTCGGCCCCGTCCATATCCAGACGATGAGCGGCCATGTCTGGCGGGCCAACCTGCAACGCGCCCGGCTCGGCATGGCGCTGCTGTGCAAGGCCGACCTGCGCAAGGCCAACCTCTCCGGCGCCAATCTCGCCGGTGCCGACCTGAGCGGCGCCAACCTCAGCGAAGCCGACCTCACCGGTGCCGACCTGACCGGTGCGGTGCTGGACGGCGCCACCATGGACCAGGCGATCGTCGAGGAGGCGATCGGGCTGGCCAGCTGAGCGGTCGGTTCAGGACTCCGAATTCAGGCGGCCAAAGTTTTAAACGGAGGGCCCGCCCCGCTGCGCCATCCAGTCGCCGGAGCCGTAGACGCTGCGGACATGGCGGACCAGCAGGTTGCGGGCGTCGATCAGCTGGCCCATCCGCTCGCGGCAGGCGACGATGCCGGTGTCCGGATGATAGACCGGCGCCAATTCGCGGAAGCGCCGCCGGACCTGATCCTCGTCGAAGCACCATTCATTGACGAAACCGAACAGCTGGGCGGCGTCGCGCACCTGCGTGATGCGGCCGTCGAGCGGCTGGAAGGACAGGCGTTGCAGCGCGTGGGCCAGCGTCTTGTTGCGGTAGCCCAGCGTCTCCACCGCGGCTTCGAGCCGGCGGACATCCTCGCCCGGCAGGATGCGGGCGCCGGGATCGGCAAGCGCCAGGGCGGCGGCCAGCGCCTTGCGGATCGCACCGTCGCTGGCGTCGATCTCTCCCACCTCCAGCAGCGCCTCCCCCTCCGGGTCGCGCAGGCCCGGATCGGCACCCCCCTTCGGCGCCAGCAGCAGGGCGGCGGCCACAAGCATCGGCACTGCTGCCCCGCGGGCGGCGGCCAGCTCCAGAACGTCGGCACGGAACCGGGCGCCGCAGGGCACGGCACGGCCGGGGGTCGGTGAGGAAGCGGTCTCTTCCGGTGCGGTCATCGTCGGCGCCAACACTTGGTGGAAGCGGGCGCGAGTCTACGCAATCGCCGGAGTCGCCGCAATCGCACCGATGGATGCGGGCGGAGGGATTAAAGAGGCTGGATAAAAGAGGGTGGATGAAGGGAATGGAAGAACCGCTTCCGGATCACTGCACCGTCATCGCTCCCGGCTTGGCCGGCAGCCGGTCGAGCAGTTCGCCGATGTAGGCGGTTTCATCCTTGCCGGCCATGGCGGCGAAGCCCTTCAGCATCTGGCCGCCGAAGGTGAAGACGCTGGCGAGGTCGATGCGCCATGCCCCGCCCTCGCGGACGAAATCGGCAGGAACCAGCGCCGGCCGGTTGTCGACCATCAGCAGGCCCGACGCCCGGTCGCCCTTCACCCGCACCGGCCCCAGCGCGCTGCGGGAGATGACGTTCGGCCCGAGCCAGCCGGCTTTCAGCGCATGGTTGGCGATGTCGCCGACCGACATGCGCCGCAGGTCCGCCGGGCCAAGATAGCGGCGCAGCCCCATGGCGGCGAAACGCTCCGCCGGCTCCAGCCGTTGCAGGGGCGCATCGCCGGGCTGGCGGGCGGCGTCGCGCACCGACTCCAGCGTCTTGACCGAATTGCGGGTGAGCAGCGGGATCACCGCCGACCCACGCTTCTCGGACAGCGCCGTGCGGGCGGCGTCGAAGGTGGCTGCGACCTCGCGCTCCTCCGGCGTTTCGCGCGGCGGGGCGGCGAAGCTGGTGGCGGCGGCGATCAGGACGAAGAAGAAGGCGAGAAAGGCGACACGCATACCGGAGACAACCCGAACAGGGGGAAAACGTCACGCCTTCTCCTCGACGCCGAAAAATTCGAGCTGCCAGCGCATCTCTTCATCGGTCATCGGATAGTGCGTGCCGTCCCGAGCATTAAGCGCTGTTTTTGGCGGAATCTGGGCGAGCCGCAACTGAACCTGCCGGGCGAAGCGCATGGTCAGCCCGGCGCGCCAGACCAGGGCGGTGACGGCGCGCGGCGCATGGGTGGCGACGATGCGGTCGACCACCGGCAGCGGAATCTGCGAAAGCTCCGCCAAGGCGGCCATGACGAAGCCGCGGTCGCCCTCCACCATCGAGCCCTCGATCAGTTTCTCGGTCAGCTTGCCTTCCTTGTTCAGGCGTGCCGCCTTGTCGCCGGGACGCTCGACCGGCTTCTCCGGCCCGGCGGCGGCACCGCCGACGGCCTCCTCGCCGAAATCGACCGGGCCGAGCGGCAGGCCGGGCGGTGCGCCGGCTGCCTGCCCCACCCGCTGGCGCACCGCCTCCACCAGCCCGCGCGTGGCGTCGGGGTCGAGGTCGTCGCGATCCTGCAGCACCTTCAGCAGCTTGTCGGCGACGAAGCTGGCCAACCGCGCCACCGCACGGGCCGGCAGCCGCGGTCGGCGGACCAGCGGCGAATGCCAGGGTTCGTGCTGCGGCGACTGATCGAGGATGCGGTCGAGCGTCTCTTCGCGGATCTGGGCCGACGGGTTGCCGAGCAGTGCCGTCACCGCCGCCTCGTCGTCCGAGCGCGCGATGGCGTCGGCGACGGAGGCTGTGACGTTGTGCCGGCTGGCGATGGCGGTCATCGCGCCCCGCACCGGCCCCTTCATGATGATGTCGGTCAGATCCTCTTCGGTGAGGATCGGCGAATGCTGCAACACGGGCGCGCAGACCGACAGCTCGACATCGCGGGCCAGCCGGTTGATCACGCCGTGCGGCGCGTTGGGCAGGTCCTTCAGCGCTTCGGCCAGGATGCCGCGCACCTCCGTCGCCTGATCGCGGGCCAGCGTCTCCAGGCATTCCACCGTCAACCGTTCGATCTGCATCGCCTGGTCGGCCGACAGCTCCGGCAGCAGGCGGGCGATCTTCCGCGCCACCGCCTGCCGCACCATGACCTCGCGGTCCTTGGCCAGCAGCAGGTCGGCCTGCCGCGGCGTGCCGGCATTGGTGGCGATGGCGCGCCGCACCTCGGCCGCGGCATCGGCGGCAAGGAAATACAGCAGCTCCGGCCGGGTCTTGGGATGCTCGGCAACCTTCCGGCGAACCGCCGGATCCTCGCTCTGCACCATCCGCTTGGCGGATTCATAGTCGGCGGGGTCGAGGGTTTCGGGACGCGGATTGGCGGGCGGGGTCACGGTATAGGCTCCGCGGCGGAAACATCGGAGGAGGATGCCTGAGCGGCCGCCCGATAGGCGGGGGCCAGGGCAAAATGGCCCTTGCCGCTCTTCTTGGCGTCGTACATGGCGGCATCGGACCGGTCGGTCAACTCCCGCACCGATTCGCCGCGACCGGGGGTGTGGACGGCGATGCCGATCGACAGGCCCAGCGGCTTCTCGGGACTGGCCGACAGGTGGGCCAGATCGCGCATGCCGTTCAGCAGCCGTTCGGCGACGATGCGGGCCTTCGCCTCGTCGGTGCGGCCCAGCCACAGCACGAACTCATCACCGCCGAGGCGACCCGGCAGGTCGCCCGGCCGCACCCCGGTGCTCAGCAGCGTGCCGATGGCCTTCAGCACCGCGTCGCCCTGCTGGTGGCCATGCAGGTCGTTGACTGCCTTGAAATTGTCGAGGTCGACATAGAGCAGGGCCGACGGCCCGCTGTCCGGCCGGCAGATCGACTCCTCCAGCCGTTCGAAGAAGGTTCGGCGGTTGAACAGTCCGGTCAGCCCGTCGCGCTCCGACAGCCGGCGCAGCCGCTCCTGGTAGGCGAGATGGGCATGCGCGATGCCGATATGGTCGGCCACGCCCGACATCAGATGGCGGTCGTCTTCGTCCCATGGCTCGGAATCGCCGGCGCGCCAGACCAGCAGCGCGCCGTTCGCCGCCTGCCGGTACTCCGTCCGCTCGCCGATCAGCTGCACGTCGCCCAGCCGGTCGGTCACCAGCCCTTCGCTGTTGGCGATGCGGTCGAGCAGGGCGGTGCCGACGCCCGGCAATTTGGCGCCGAACTCCGCCACCAGCGACAGCACGACACGGCTGCCCCCATTGCCGCCGGCCGCACCCTCCTCCGCCCGATAGATGCGGCAGCCGTCGGCGCTGAGCGCCCGCGCCGTTTCCGTCGCGGCCACGGCCAGCGCCTCCGCGGCGTCGAGCCTGTCGCGCAGGGTATGGACGATGTGGCCGAGCAGCCGTTCACGGTTCCGGATGCGCGCCAGCTCGTTGGAGCGCAGCACCTGTTCGGTCACGTCGCGGCAGACGCCGCGGGCGCCGATCCAGTCGCCCTGCACCCCGAACAGCGGCAGGGCGGAGGCGACGACACAGGCCGGCGTGCCGTCGGCGCTCTTCAGCCAAAGCTCCGTCTGGTCGATCGCCCGGCGGCAGTCGAACGGCATCGGCAGGTCTTCCGCCTCTTCCAGCGCCAAGCTGCGCGGGTCGCAGCCGATCAGCGCGTCGGCCGGATAACCCAAGGCACCCTTATGGCTGACGAAGACGAAGGTGCCGTCCGGCCCGGTCTCCCAGGCGAAGTCGGAAGAGACCTCCACCAGATCCTTGTAGCGCCGCCGCGATTCGGTCAGCGTGTGGCGCAGCTGGCGCTCCAGCGTGTCGTCGCGGCCCAGCAGCAGGAACCCGCCGTCGGGCAGCGGCACGCCGGCCCATTCGACGATCATGATCCCGCGCAGCGATTCCACCGGCACCGAGCGCAGCCCCGGCGCCACGCTGGAGGCCGACAGCCAGTTGCGCAACTCCGGCAGCCAGCGCGGATCGCTGTCCATCATGTCTTCCGCCTCGGCATTCGCTTCGGCGACGGCCAGCGCCGAATCCAGCCGCAGGGCCGGGCCGGGATACAGCGCGACCAATGGCACGGGGCCGGTCTGGCCGCCGGTGGCGGCGGAAGCGGTGGCAGAGGTACCGGTGGTCAGAAGAAGGTCCACGGCAATCCCAGAGGGCAATCCACGAGGCTTGCGGGCCACGAGGCAGGCGGAGCGGAAACCTTTGGCTGTAAACCATTACAAGGTCTGGTCCATGCTACCTCTTTAGGGGTTAATCTTCAATCAACCAACGACGCGGGAGACTCCCCATAGCGTCGGCTTGGCCAAAGGGCGGCTGCGCGCCTGCGACCATGTGAAGCGCCTTGCGGCCGGACGGCGGCGGCCCCATTCTTGTGGGATGACCGTCCCGACCTCCCCCCAGGACAGGGCCGCCGCTCCGGCGCCCAGCTCCACGACCGGTTTCACGACCGGCTCCACCTCCGGCTCCGCGCCCCATCCCCTCGCCGCCCTGCGCAACCGCGCCGTGTGGATCTTCGACCTCGACAACACGCTCTATCCGGCGTCCTGCAACCTGTTCGCCCAGGTCGACCTCCGGATCAACGAGTTCATCGCCACCCATTTCAACATCGGGATGGACGAGGCGCGGGTGCGGCAGAAGCACTTCTTCCGCGAATACGGCACCACGCTGCGCGGCCTGATGATGGAGCATGACGTCGATCCGGTCGCCTACATGGACTATGTCCACGACATCGACGTGACCGGGGTCCAGCCCTCCGCCCTGCTGGCCGACGCGCTGGCGCGGCTGCCCGGCCGCAAGATCATCTACACCAACGGCTCGGTCCGCCATGCCGAGAACGTCGCCGGCCGGCTCGGCATCCTCGACCGGTTCGACGCCGTGTTCGACATCGCCGCCGGCGGCTTCGTGCCGAAGCCCGATCCCCGCCCCTATGCCACGCTGGTGGAACGCCACGGCGTCGATCCGGCCGACGCCTGCATGGTGGAGGACATCGCCCGCAACCTCGCCCCCGCCCATGCGCTCGGCATGACCACCGTCTGGGTCCGCGGCGAGAAGGAGTACGAGAAGGCCGGCGTCGGCGCCGGGGTCCACATCGACCACACCGTCGACGACCTGCCCTCCTGGCTGGCGGCGGTGGCGGGGGTTTGAGGGGGGCAGTCCGGGGGCTTTGTCGCAAACCGGCCGATGCCGGCCGCGGGTATGGTTGACAGGGGCGGCGATGCGGCTCCATGGTGCCGTCCCTTGGACAATCGACAGCAGAACGACCGCGCCATGAGCCACGCCAGCCTGCAAGCCACCATCGACGCCGCCTGGGAAAACCGCGCCGATCTCACCACCGCCACCACCGGTTCGGTCCGCGACGCCGTGAATTCGGCGCTGGACGCGCTGGACGCCGGCGATCTGCGCGTCGCGGAAAAGACCGCGGACGGCTGGAAGGTCAACCAGTGGCTGAAGAAGGCGGTGCTGCTGTCCTTCCGCCTGAACGCCAACGAGATGATCCCCGGCGGTCCCGGCGGCTCCTCCTGGTACGACAAGGTGCCGCCGAAGTTCGAGGGCTGGAGCGAAGGCCAGTTCCAGAACGCCGGCTTCCGCGCCCTGCCCGGCGCCATCGCCCGCAAGTCGTCCTATGTCGCCCCCGGCGTCATCCTGATGCCGAGCTTCGTCAATGTCGGCGCCTATGTCGACAGCGGCACCATGGTCGACACCTGGGTCACCGTCGGCTCCTGCGCCCAGATCGGCAAGAACGTCCACCTGTCGGGCGGCGTCGGCATCGGCGGCGTGCTGGAGCCGCTGCAGGCCGATCCCGTCATCATCGAGGACAACTGCTTCATCGGCGCCCGCTCGGAGATCGTCGAGGGCGTGATCGTCGAGGAAGGCGCCGTCATCTCCATGGGCTGCTACATCGGCGCCTCGACCAAGATCATCGACCGCCACACCGGCGAGATCTTCATGGGCCGCGTCCCGGCCTATTCGGTCGTCGTCCCCGGCTCGCTGCCGGGCAAGCCGCTGCCCGACGGCACGCCGGGCCCGAGCCTGTACTGCTGCGTCATCATCAAGCGCGTCGACGAGAAGACCCGCTCCAAGACCGCGATCAACGACCTGCTGCGGGATTGATCCGCCAATAGACCAAGCGTCACCCCCGCGAAGGCGGGGGTCCAGGCGTCGCATACAGCATTCCGGCCCTGCACCTGGATCCCCGCCTTCGCGGGGATGACGACCGGCGGAGGCCGGGCCGGTTGGAAAAGAGCCGCATGACCATCGACCCCGTCGCCCTCGCCCAGGATCTGATCCGCTGCCCCAGCGTCACGCCGCGCGACGACGGTGCGCTCAGCGTGCTGGAGGCGGCGCTGGCGCCGATGGGCTTCACCTGCCACCGCCTGCGCTTCCAGCAGGAGGGGACCGAGCCGGTCGAGAACCTCTATGCCCGGCTCGGCACCGAGGGGCCGAACTTCTGCTTCGCCGGCCACACCGACGTGGTGCCGCCGGGCGACCGGGGCTGGACCGTCGATCCCTTCGCCGGCGAGGTGATGGGCGGGCGTCTGTTCGGCCGCGGCGCGGTGGACATGAAGGGCGCCATCGCCGCCTTCGTCGCCGCGGTGTCGCGCCGGCTGGAGGACGGGCCCCCCGCCGGCTCGATCAGCCTGCTGATCACCGGCGACGAGGAGGGGGTGGCGATCAACGGCACCCGCAAGGTGCTGGAGTGGATGGCCGAGCGCGGCGAGCGCATCGATGCCTGCGTGGTCGGCGAGCCGACCAACCCCAAGGCGCTGGGCGACATGATCAAGATCGGCCGGCGCGGCAGCCTGACCGGCTTCCTGACCGTGTTCGGCGCGCAGGGCCACGTCGCCTACCCGCATCTGGCCGACAACCCGCTGCCGCGGCTGGTCCGCATGCTGGCCGCCATCACCGAAGACCCGATGGACGAAGGCACGGCGCATTTCCAGCCCTCCACCCTGGCGCTGACCACCATCGACGTCGACAACACGGCGACCAACGTCATCCCGGCCCAGGGCAAGGCGACCTTCAACATCCGCTTCAACGACGCCCACACCCCGGCCGGCATCGAGGCGTGGCTGCGCCGGACCTTCGATGCCGTCGGCGGCGCCTATGAGCTGGAGGTCTACTGCTCCGGCGACAGCTTCGTCACCCCGCCGGGTCCGCTGACCGAACTGGTGGCCGAGGCGGTGGAGGGGGTGACCGGGCGCCGGCCGGAATACTCGACCACCGGCGGCACGTCGGACGCGCGCTTCATCAAGAATGTCTGCCCGGTGGTGGAATTCGGGCTGGTCGGACAGACCATGCACAAGGTGGATGAATATTGTTCGGTGGAGGATCTGCGCCAGCTGACCGCCATCTACGAGTCGATCCTGAAGGGCGTGTTCACGCGCCTTGCCGGGTGAGAGGTCTGACCGGGACACCACGATGCCGCTGACCACGCCCGCCATCCTGTCCGCACTGACCGGCGCCTGGCGGTTGGCCCGCTTCGACCGGACGGGGATGGAGTTCTTCGACCGCACGCCCGACGGCGCGCTGAACTCCTTCTACGCTGCCCTGGTGGTGCTGCCGGCCTATGCGCTGCTGCTGGCGATCCGCCTGTGGGACCAGTTGGACGGCACACCGGTCCTGCAGCTGGTGACGGTGGAGGGCATCGCCTATGTGGTCAGCTGGACCGCCTTCCCGCTCGCCCTGTTCCGCATCGCGTCTCTGCTGGGCAAGGAGCAGCTCTATCCCGGTGCGCTCGCCGCCTACAACTGGTCGGCGGTTGTGCAGATGGCGATCTATCTGCCGGCCATCCTGTTGTCCGCCGCCGGCCTGCTGCCGTCGGGCGTGTCCGAAGCGCTCGTCTTCGGCGTCATGATGGCGATGCTGACCTACCAGTGGTTCGTCCTGCGCACCGCCCTGTCGCTGTCGGGTCTTGCCGCCGCCGCGCTGGTGATGCTGGACCTGTTCCTGTCGGCCGCGATCAGCGATCTGGCGGACGGGATGCTGTGAGGGCCACGGAAGCCCTCACGACACCCGACTCCACAATCACCCCTGCGTGCTGACGCCTGCGTCGGCGAAGGTTGCCATCCCGGCGTGGCAGGCGACGGCCGACTTGACGATGTTGATCGCCAGCGCCGCACCGGATCCCTCGCCCAGCCGCATGCCGAGATCGAGCAGCGGCTCCTTGCCGATCAGCTGCATCAGGCGGCTGTGGCCCGGTTCGACCGAGCGGTGGGCGACCATGCAATGGTCGAGCGCGCGGCGGTCGGCCTTGTAGAGCACCGCGGCGGCGGCGGTGCAGGCGAAGCCGTCGAGCAGCACCGGAACGCGGGCGACGCGGGCGGCCAGGATGGCGCCGGCGATGGCGGCGAACTCGTAGCCGCCCAGGCAGCGCAGCGCCTCGAACGGGTCGTCCTTGACCTGCGGGTTGGCGGCGACGCCGGCCTCGACCGCGGCGATCTTGCGGGCGAGCCCGTCGTCGTCGATGCCGGTGCCGCGGCCGGTCCAATCGGCCGCCTCGCCGCCGAACAGCGCGAGGCAGAGCGCCGCCGCCGAGGTCGAGTTGGCGATGCCCATCTCGCCCAGCGACAGCAGCTGGACGCCCATCTCCACCGCCATCATGCCGTAGGCCATGGTGCGGCAGCACTCCTCCTCACCCATGGCCGGGCCCTGGGTGAAGTCGGCGGTCGGGTTCTCCAGGTCCAGCTCATAGACGCGCAGGTCGGCGTCGGCGACCTCGCAGAGCTGGTTGACCGCAGCCCCGCCGTTCTGGAAGTTGGCGACCATCTGCACCGTCACCTCGGCCGGATAGGCCGAGACGCCGCGGGCGGCCACGCCATGGTTGCCGGCGAAGACGGCGACGCGCGGGCGGCGCGCCTCGGCCGGGTGCTGGCCCTGCCAGGTCGCCATCCACTGCGCGATCTCCTCCAGCCGGCCGAGCGAGCCCGCCGGCTTGGTCAGCTGCCGTTCGCGCTGGAGAGCCGCGGTGCCGGCCTCCAGGTCGGGGCCGGGCAGGTTGCGCACGAGCGCGCGGATTTCCTCGAAGGTGACGGCGGGCTGCTGGTTGCTCATGATCGGTCCTGAGGGGTGAGCGCCAAAAACGGCGCGACCTTGCACCCATCCGGCGATCAAGTCAAAGCGCCAGCGTAGGGTATTTTGCCCCCTCCCCGCTCCGCTTCCAGCGTCACGCCGCCTTGGAGACCGCGTCGGTTCCGGCCGCGCCCGCGGTGGCGGACGCGACCGGCGTCGCCGATTCGGAGCCGACGATCCGGCCCAGACCGAGGCCGAAGCCCACGGCGACGCCGGTGCCCGACGACTGGTCGGTGCGCACCGGCTCGTCGCGCATGCGGCGATGCTCCTTGTCGCGCAGGCGGGCCGGGCGGCCGCTGACGCTGTCGACCTCGTCCGGCGTCTCCAGCGCGTTCAGCGCCAGCACCTGATAGATCGACAGCGGCGTGCCGTTCAGCGCCTTGGCCGGGGCCGTCGGCACCTGGGTGGTGAAGCCGTCCGGCATGTCCTGCTTGCGCACCGCGTCGTTCGCCACCTGGGCCGGGGCGAAATTCGCCATCGGGTTCTCCGAGAACTTGGAGGCGAAGCGGTCGTAAATCTCCTTCAACGACTTCGCCTTGCCGGTGGCCTTGTCGTAGAAGACGTTCTTGTTGGCGGCGGCGGCGTCGGGGAAGACGTCGCGGGCGGTGCGGCCGGGGTTCTCCTGCATCGCGTTCAGGAACTTCGAGGCACCGCCGGCCCCCAGGAAATGCGCCATGTACAGCTCGGTCGAGCCGATCTTGCCGTCCACCGTCTCTTCCAGATACTCCTTGTTGTCGCGGGTGTATTCCGCGGCCATCAGAGCCGACGCGGTCGGATCCTTGCGCAGCTCCAGGATTTCCTTCTTCATCTCCGGGTCGGAGACATAGGGCCGGCCGTCGCCGCGGGTCTGGATGGCGTTGGCGTATTTGCCATAGCCATGGTCGGCGCCATGCTCCTTCATCGTCTGCAGCCAGGTGCTGTCGATGAACTGGTAGAGCCCGGTCGCCGAGGAGGAGGAGGACTTTACGTCCGTGCGGTACCCGCTCTCCACGGCAGCTTTTTCCATGAGGTAGGAAAAATCGACCCCCGTCTTCGCGCTGGCATTGCGCACGGCAGCCTCCACAGTGGCCGGACCGCGCGAGGCGGCGGCGGCCTGGGTGGCGGCGTTGCTGGGATTGCCGAGGGCGGAAGCGTAGGTCATGGGTCGATCCCCGTGTGAAGGCCCCGGTGGGAGGCGTCCTTTCCTATGCAGACGCCGTGCCAGTCGGCTGGGGGGTTGATGCTGCCCCATGGCTGGCCTAGCCTTGATGAAGGGGATGGACGCGGCATCCCGCCCTCTCGCCAAGCGCCATCCGATGCTGTATGTTGACCTATAGGTAAACCAAGCAATTCGCCCCCATAAATACGTCCTGGGAGACTCGCCCCGCCATGACCTACACCGCTCCGGTCGACGATCTGCGCTTCGTCCTGAACGAGGTGGTCGGCCTCGACGCCATCGCCGCCCTGCCCCACTGCGACAGCGCCGCCCCCGATCTGGTCGACGCCATCCTGGAGGAGGCCGGCAAATTCGCCTCCGGCGTGCTCGCCCCGCTGAACAGGGTGGGCGACAAGGAAGGGGCCAAGCTGGAGAACGGCGTCGTCCGCACCGCCACCGGCTGGAAGGAGGCCTATGGCCAGTTCACCGAAGCCGGCTGGAACAGCCTGCCCTTCGAGCCGGAGTATGGCGGGCAGGGCCTGCCCTGGACGGTCGCCTTCGCGGTCAACGAGATGTGGCAGGCCGCCAACCTGTCCTTCGGCCTCTGCCCGCTGCTGACCCAGGGCGCGGTGGATCTGCTGACCGAGCATGCGAGCGACGAGCAGAAGGCGGTCTATCTGTCGAAGATGATCTCCGGCGAATGGACCGGGACGATGAACCTGACCGAGCCGCAGGCGGGCAGCGACCTCGCCGCGGTGCGGACCAGGGCGGTGCGGGCCGGCGACGGCAGTTACCGCATCAGCGGCCAGAAGATCTTCATCACCTATGGCGAGCATGACCTGACGGAGAACATCGTCCATCTGGTGCTGGCCCGCCTGCCCGACGCCCCGGCCGGCATCAAGGGCATCAGCCTGTTCATCGTGCCGAAATTCCTGCCCAACCCCGACGGCACGCCCGGCCAGCGCAACGACCTGCGCTGCGCCAGCCTGGAGCACAAGCTGGGCATCATGGCCAGCCCGACCGCGGTCATGGCCTACGGCGACGACGAGGGCGCCATCGGCTACCTCGTCGGCGAGGAGAACCGCGGCATCGAATATATGTTCACGATGATGAACAACGCCCGGCTCGGCGTCGGCATCCAGGGCGTGGCGATTGCCGAACGCGCCTACCAGCAGGCCCGCGACTATGCGAAGAGCCGCGTGCAGAGCAAGGATCTGGCCGATCCCAAGGGCTCCGGCGTCGCCATCATCAAGCATCCGGACGTGCGCCGCATGCTGCTGGACATGCGGGCCAAGACGGAAGCCGCCCGCGCCCTAGCGCTCTATGCCGGCACGCAGTTGGACATCTCCCGCCACCACGAGGATGCGGGCGTCCGCGCCGCGGCCACGGCGCGGGTCGATGTGCTGACCCCCATCGTCAAGGCGTGGTCGACCGACATCGGCTGCGAGGTGGCGTCCACCGGCGTGCAGATCCATGGCGGCATGGGCTTCATCGAGGAGACGGGGGCCGCCCAGCATTACCGCGACGCCCGCATCACCCCGATCTATGAGGGCACCAACGGCATCCACGGCAACGACCTGACCTTCCGCAAGACCGGCCGCGACAAGGGGGCCGCCGCCCGTGCTTTCGTCGCCGACATGCGGGCGACGGTGGAAGAACTGGGGGCCGCCCCCGGCGACGATCTGGCGGTGATCCGCACCGAGCTGTCGGCCGGTCTGGACGCGCTGGACCGCGCCATCGACTGGATGGTCGCGACCCAGGCGGAGGGCGACCTACAAGGCGCCGCCGCCGGTGCCGTGGCCTACCTGAAGCTGTGGGGCACGGTTGCCGGCGGCTGGATGCTCGCCCGCTCGGCGATGAAGGCGATGGAGGGTCTGCGCCAGCCCGGCGCCAACGCGGCCTTTCTGGAAACCAAGCTGATCGTCGCGCGCTTCTACGCCGAGCAGGTTCTGGCGACCGCCCCCGCCCTGCTGCCGACCATCGCCAGCGCCCGCAACACCGTGATGGCGCTGAGCGAAGACCAGTTCTGAGGTCTGCACCCCTGTTTTGCGGGGGTGGATGGAACGTTTGAAACGCCGTGAAACGGTTTTCCGGCCCCTGTTCAACTGTTCAACGCCGCCATCGCCATGGCGGCGCTGAGCGGTGAAGGGGGTGGGAAACCGGGCAACGGGGGACATAGGGGCTCCGCGAGAAAGCAGGACGCTAATCCTATATTCAGCAGATGCTTCAGACAACGTTCCGCCGAAAATCAGGCCAGACGGTATTCGCCCTCAAGATGGCATCCTGCCAAAGCCAGCGCGGCATTCCTTCTCCCAGTGGGAGAGGGGCTTTCCCTGCGTCGTCCACCCCAATCCTTCCGCCGGTTTCCGACTGCCCTGTTTTTTCGGGGAGCTTTGTTATCGCCTATCGAATGAGCATGGTCCTAATGGCCAACTGAACATCCTTGTTATCGGTGATAGCGTCATATTGTTCGCATCACCAACAAAGATGAAGTCGTAAGCCATGACAAGCACAGAGACTCAGACCGAGAACTCATACGGGCAGCTGCTTCTGCGGTGCGGTGGAGGTGGAGGTCACCGGATCGCCGGAGGCCATGGGCTATTGCCATTGCCGGTCCTGCCGCTCCTGGTCCGGCGGCCCGGTCAACGCCTTCACCCTGTGGAAGCCCGACGCGGTGCGCGTGACCGCAGGTGCCGAACATCTCGCGACCTTCCAGAAGACGCCGGTCAGCCAACGCCAATATTGCGCGAAGTGCGGCGGGCATCTGATGACCAATCACCCGCCGCTCGGCCTCGTGGACGTTTTCTCCGCGACCCTGCCGACCCTGCCCTTCGCCCCCGCCGTCCACGTCAACTACGCCGAGACCGTGCTGCCGATGCGGGATGGCCTGCCGAAGCTGAAGGACTTCCCGGCCGAGTTCGGCGGTTCCGGCGAAACGATGGCAGAGTAGCGGCAACCTTCACCAGTAGCGCATCGCGTCCGCATACAGCCCGCGCAGGTCGTCCTCCGATACCGGGCGCGGGGCGATGGTCAGCAGGCGTTGCTGGGCGGCCGCTCCCCTGACCAGACCCGGAATGTCGGCCTCGCCATAGCCGAGCGCCGACAGCCCGTTCGGCAGGCCGGTCGCCCGCATCATGCCGATCAGCCGCGTCGCCAGCAGCTCGCCGCCATCCTCCGGCGCGGCGCCGCGCGTGTCCGCCCCCAGCGCCTCGGCGGCGCGCAGATGGGCCTCGGGAGCGGCCGGGCCGGTGAAGCGGAAGGCGGCGGGGGCGTTCAGCACCACCGAGATGCCGTGCGGCACCATCGGGTCCACCGTCTCGTAGCCGGTGGCGGTGAAGCTGTGGTTCATCCCCGCCACCGAATAGGACATGGCGTGCGGGATGTGGACGCCGGCATTGCCGAAGGCCAGACCGGCCAGCGTCGCCGCGAACATCAGGGCGTCGCGGGCTTCCGCACAGTCGGGGTCGTTGACCGCCCGTTCAAGCCATTGCCCGCCGAGCCGGATCGCCTGAAGGCTGCCGATGTCCGACCACGGGTTGGCGCCCTGGTAGGGCGGGCGGGCCGTCGGCGACTCCGGCTTTGGGCGGGAGCGGAAGGGGCGCGCGGTGTGGCTCTCGATGGCGTGGGTCAGCACGTCGAAGCCGGTGGCGGCGATGGCGCCGGGCGGCAGGCTGTCGATGGTGCGCGGATCGACGACGGCAAGGCTCGGCCGCAGGAAGCGCGACGAAATGCCGGTCTTCACCTGCTTTTCCACATGGTCGAAGATGGCGACGCCGGTGGTCTCGCTGCCGGTGCCGCAGGTGGTCGGGCAGGCGATGTGCGGCTTGACCGGGCCGGGCACCGGGATGCCCTCGCCCAGCGGCTTGTTGACGTAGGCGAGGAAGTCGGCCGGGTGGGTGGCGTAGAGGTTCGCCGCCTTGGCGGTGTCGATCACCGAGCCGCCGCCGATGGAGACATAGCCGTCGAAACCGCCGTCCCGCGCGAAGTCGGCGGCGTCGAGGAAGGAGGCGCTGGTCGGCTCCACCCGGCAGCGGTCGAACACCACCGGATCGACGCCGGCCCGCTTCAGCGACTCGAGCGCCATACCAAACGGAGCGGTTGCCGCCACCCGCGGGTCGGTGAACAGCGCCACCCGCGTCATGCCCAGCGACAGAGCGTCGCCGCCCAGCTCCGCCAGCATGCCGGGGCCGAACTTCATCCGCGCCGCCTCGACGGTGAAGCCCTCCTCGCCGTCGGGAAGGATGGGATAGGCGTTGCCGTGCGTCTCGCTGTGCATGAGCGCTGCTCCTCCGGTGGCGGGGGCCGGATTTCCGCTCCGGCCCATCCTTCACCGTATGGGAGCGTCCCCCGCCCGGCCTGTCAATGCGTCCGTTGGTCCAACAGACTGTCAGTCGGCAGATCGTCTGTCGGCGGCGGCCCCAATGGCGCTGACGGCTCCGGCGGCGTGCCGGCCGACGGCGGGCGCAGCAGCCGCTGGTAGAGCCAGCCGGTGCCGACCAGACTGAGGCCGAGGCCGAGGAAGGAAGCGACGCGGTACATGCCCTCCAGGTCCGACATGTCGCTGAGGAACACCTTGGCGACCACCGCCAGCACGAGGATGAGCCCGGCATGGCGCATCCAGCCCCAGCCGAAGCGGATGCCCACCACCAGCATCGCCACCGCGAACAGCAGGAATCCGGCCGAATAGCTGTACCATTCGGCGTCCGACATCTCGTAGCCGGACAGGACCGGCCCCTGGAAAGCGCGGCGGATCTCCAGCGCCAGATTGGTGGCGATCAGCAGCAGCGGCAGCACCGGGGCCGCACTGCGCAAGGGCGCCGACGGCGGCGGGTCGTACCACAGATAGACCAGCCCCAGCATGGCCGGCGCGCCATAGGCCAGCAGCAGCCGGTTGACCACCGGCCAGTTGCCCACCCACTCGTCGTTCCACAAGGGGTTCAGCGCCAGCAGATGCAGGAACAGGGCGGTCGCGGCGGCCAGCAGCACCAGCAGACGCCGGCCCCAAACCGCGACGGGCCGCGCGCTCCACCGCCGGTCGACCGCCAGCAGCAGGGCAAGGCCGAGCCAGGACAGGGTGTGCAGCGCCACCTCCGCCAGACTGGACGGCGCCGCCTCCAGGCTGCCGGCCATCCAGCGGTGAACGCCCAGCGACAGCATCAGGGTGGTGAAGATCAGGGCGCCGGCCTCCAGCACCATCACCACCAGATCGTCGCCTTTGCCATCAGGGGCCGACCGCATCAAGCTCGCCGCCACCAGGAAGCCCAGCGCCGGCAGGCCATAGCCGTAGGCGATCCAGCCATAGCCCTCATACTCCAGCACCGAGGGGTTGATCGCCAGCCGCACCAGCACGGCCGCCGCCACCAGCAGGGCGACGCCGCGCAGCTCGCGCAGGCTCAGCTGCCGCTCCAGCCAGGCCAGCACCGGCACCTGCATCGCCAGCGCCACCGTCAGCCACGCTTCCTGCAGGACCATGGTGGCGCCGAGCGCGATGGCGCCGGTGGCGCCGGCGGCGAAGGCGGCCAGCCCCAGCGAGGCGCCGGGCCGGTGGCGGTGACGCCCCAGCGGCGTGGTGGCGCCGACCAGAAGCGCCGCCAGACCCAGCGCCGCCGCCGGCCAGCCGATGGCGGTCTCCGGCGGCTCCACCAGGGCATAGGCCAGCGTCAGCAGGGCGAGCGGCACCAGCGCCGAGATCGAGGCCCACAGCGCCGCCCGCCGCGCGTCCCACAAGGCGATGAAACCGCCGATGCCGAACAGCGCGGCGAATCCGCCCGCCACCCACAGGAAATGCGCGACCGCCGCCGGATAGCCGGCCGGATCGGCGACGATCAGCGGCTGGCCGTCGGCATTCAGCGGCGGCGGGCTGGCCGGCACATAGGGCAGGCTCCAGGGGGCCAGCGACAGCAGGACGCCCAGCGCCGCGATCCAGGCGACGCCGGCGATCCGCTCGGTCCGCCGCCCGCCGACCATCGCCAGCAGGGCGAACAGGCCGAGGACGATCAGCGACACCGATCCATGGGAGTCGCGCCAAGTCATGGCGGCGATCAGGAACCCGAACACCACCGTCGCCGTCATCGCCAGCCGGTCGGCGGGGTGGCGCCGCTTGCGCCGGGCCCAGCCGGGCAAAGCCGTGCGCCAGCCGGTGGCGGGGGCCGGCTCCGGCAGCGTCTGGTCCAGCACGCCGCGCACCGCCGGCACCAGGAACAGCGCCGAGGTCAGCAGCAGATAGAGGCCGGTCGGCAGCTCGTCGCCGCTGCGCCAGGGATCGATCATCCACAACAGCGGCCACAGCGCGGCACCGGCCAGAGCGCCCCAGCCGAGCCAGCGCCAGCCGCGATACAGCACCACCCCCATCCCGGCGCCGTTCAGCGCCAGCAGATAGGCGAACAGGCTCCAGGCGTCCGGGTTGCCGGTGGACACCAGAAGGGGGGAGACATAGCCGGCCAGCAGCCCCAGCGCGGCGATGAGCGGCCCTTGCAGCAGCGACAGGCCGATGGCGGCCAGCGACAGGCCGGCCAGCAGCGCGAAGGCGACCAGCGGGGTGAACAGGCCGAACAGGGCGAATCCGCCATAGACGCTGATGAAGGCGGTGAACAGGCCGGCGGCGGTCAGGGCCGGCGGCACGTAGTCCGGCTGCAAGGCGGCGACGGCGCGCTGCATCGGCCGGCGGCGCAGCCACTCGCCCCCCACCATCAGCCCAAGGCCGGAGAGCAGCCCCAGCGCGACACGGACCGACGGCCCGAGCCAGCCGTGATCGACCGACAGCTTGATGAAGAAGGCCGCCGCCAGCGCCATGGTGCCGCCGCCGAGCCAGATCAGCCAGCGCGAGGCGAGAGAGTCCTCCAGCTCGCGCCACCCCGTCCGATGCGGCGGGGCCGCGGGTTGCGGGGTGGGGCTTGGAGGCGGTGCCGGCTCTTCCGTTTCCGAAGCCGCTTGCGAGGCGAAGACCGGTTCGCCGATCTCCGCGGCTTCGGGAGGTGGCTCGATCTCCGGTTCCAGCGTTCCGGCGGAAGCCCCGACGGGCGCCCCGATGGGCGGTTCGGCAGCTCCGGCCGGCACGGCGGCGGCGGAAGGCAAGGTCCCGGTCAGTGCCTTGTCCAGCCTGCCGCGCAGAAGGGCGATCTCCGCCGCCTGCACCTTCAGCCTCCGGTCGAGCCGGTGGGTGATGAAGCCGAAAATCAGCAGTAGGACGAGGAACTCCATGACCGCACCGCCTGCACGCCGTTGCCCCATCTCCGGGGGCGTTTCGTGGCAGGATAGCTTTGCAACAATGAACTGTCTCGGTCGTGCTGGAGGCTCCCCCATTGGAGAATTCCACCTATGACCGACACCCGTTTCAGGACTGGAGCGCTCGCAGCCGCGCCATCGTCGCCAGCGCGTCGTCGACGGCATGGAAGTCGGCGGTGTTGTCGAAGACGCACCAGACCGGTCGCAGCGCCGCCTCCGCCGCCAGCCTCTCGGCCAGCGCGTCCAGCACCGCCGGTTCGTAGGCGGAGCGGTACATCACCGGCGATCCGTGCAGCCGCCAATAGCGCAAGCCATCCCAACCGCCCGGCTCGCCCGCTCCCGGCACCGGGGCGGGATCGGCAGCGACGCGGGCGACGCGGTGGGAGACCAGCAATGCCTCTGCCGCATCGGTGAACCAGCTGGCATGGCGCGGCTCGCACACGACGTCACCGTCGAACCGGGTGCGCAGCAGCGTGAAGAAACCCTCCACCACCGCGCGGTCGAAGCGCAGGCTGGGCGGCAGTTGGACCAGCAGCGGACCGAAACGGTCGCCCAGCATCCCCGCCTCGGCCAGGAAACGGTCGAGCGCCGCCTCCGCGCCCACCAGCCGGGCGTCGTGGCTGATCGCCTTGGGCAGCTTCACCGCGAAGCGGAAGCCCAGCGGGGTGGAGGCCGCCCAGCGCGCCCAGGTTTCCGGCTTGTGCGGACGGTAGAAGCTGCTGTTCACCTCGGTCATCGGCATGACGCGGGCGGTGCGCTCCAGATGGGTGCCGTCCACGGGAAAGGCGGCGGCCGAGAGCTTCGGGATGCTCCAGCCCGCCGTGCCGATCCGGATCGGGTGCCCGGCCGGTTGCGCCATCACTCGGCCGGCATTCCATGGGGCGGAAGCCCCTGAACCGGGGCGGTTCCGTCAGCGTCGCGGCCGCGGCGGGCGCGCAGCGAACTCGGCCTCGACGAAGATGCGGCGGATGATCGGATATTGGCTGCGGATGCGGCTTTCCAGCGAGCAGACGGCATCCTCCACCTCGCGGGCGTTCAGGCTGTCCTGGAACTCCACCGACAGGTTCAGCAGCACGTCGTCGGGGCCCATATGCATGGTCAGCACGTCGAGCGGGCGTTTCACCCGCGCCTCCTCGCCGACGATGCGGCGGATACCCTCGACGACGCGGCGGTCGGCCGACTCGCCGATCAGCAGCCCCTTCGACTCGTAGGCCAGCAGCGCCGCGACGACCGCCAGCACCACGCCGATGGCGATGGAGGCGTAGGCGTCGAAGATCGGGTTGCCGGTCACCTCGCCCAGCGTCAGGCCGATGCCGGCCAGCAGCAGGCCGATCAGCGCCGCGGTGTCCTCCAGCAGCACGACGAAGACCGACGGGTTCTTCGAGCGGTGGACGGCGGACAGGATGCCGACGCCGCTCTGGCCGCGGCGGAACTCGCGCAGCGCGACGATCCAGGAAAAACCCTCGAACAGCACGGCGAAGCCCAGAACGGCGAAATTCACCCAGGGGCTTTGCACCGGCTCCGGATGGGACAGCGCGTGCCAGCCGTCATAGATGGACAGGCCGGCACCGATGCCGAACAGCAGGACCGCGACGACGAAGGACCAGAAATACACCTCGCGCCCATGGCCGAAGGGATGCTGGGGCGTCGGCGGACGGCGGGCGCGGCGGATGCCGTAGAGCAGCAGAAGCTGGTTGCCGCTGTCGACGACGGAATGGATCGCCTCGCTGAACATGGCGGCGCTGCCGGTCATCGCGGCGGCGACGAACTTGGTCAGCGCGATCATCAGGTTGCCGCCGAGCGCTGCGAGCACGACCTTGGTGGAGCCTTCGGCCAAAACGGGACCCCTTCGCTGAAGCGGACGGATTTGCGCATGAGCAACGTCCATCCGCCGCGGCGGTTCCCCCCAGGGCTCCCTTTAGCGCGCCATCAAGGACCGCGCAGCGTCCGCCAGGCGCAGACCGCGGCGTAATAGACCGAGGTCGCCAGCCACAGGCCGAACAGCCAGCCCGGCCGCGCCGGCTCCACCACCACCAGCGCGATGCAGCAGAGCAGCCAGACGGTGGTCACCGCGATGTTCAGCGCCATCAGCGCCTTGACGCGGAAGGGATGCAGGAACTTGACCGTGGTGAAGGTCAGCAGCCCCAGCGCCACCACGACGGCCGCGTTGAACCAGGGATTGAGGTCGAGCAGCCAGAGATAGAGGGCCACGACGTTCCAGATCGCCGGAAAGCCGACGAAATAATTGTCGCCGCTCTTCATCCCGACATTGGCGAAGCAGTAGAGCGCCGTCAGCAGCACCCAGGCGGCAAGCGCGATGCTGACCAGCCCCTCCGGCAGCAGGCCGAAGCGGTGCATGAACACCGCCGGCACCACGACATAGGTCAGGTAATCGATCACCAGATCCAGCGCCGAGCCGTCGATGCCCGGCAGCACCTGCTTGACCGAGACGCGCCGGGCCAGCGTGCCGTCGACGCCGTCGACGACCAGGGCGATGCCCAGCCACATCAGGCACAGCTTCGCATCGCCCGCCGCCGCCGCGAGAAGGCCGAGCAGCCCCAGCACGGCGCCGCTGGCCGTGAAGATGTGAACGCCCCAGGCCGACAGGCGATGGGTGATTCCGTAGGCGGCGCTCATGCCGATGTTTTCCGTGGGTGGCGAGGACAAGGCGATGACCTGAACGGGGCGGGGGCTGGAACGATAGGCGGTGAGGCGGGCGGATTTTCTGACACAGTTGGACGCAGATAAACACAGAATTGTGGGGGTACGAAACCCCCCGGTTCCGCCCACGCTGTCGTGCACGCCCTCTTCTCCCCGCCCCGATGGTCAGGCCGCCCGCACCCCACCCTGCCGGAAGGCCGGGCGTCCGGCCAGCGCATCCGGCATCGGGCCGCCGGTCGCCCAGTCCAGCAGTTCCACCGTATGGACCACCGGCAGTCCCGTCCCGCCGGCAATCTGGGCGATGCAGCCGAGATTCCCGGCCGCCACCGCCTGGGGCTGGGTGCTCTCGATGGCCGCGACCTTGCGGGTGCGCAGCTCTCCCGCCAGTTCCGGCTGCAGCATGTTGTAGGTGCCGGCCGATCCGCAGCAGAGATGCGCGTCGGGGATCTCCTTCACCAGGAATCCGGCGGCGCGCAGCAGGGCGCGCGGCGGCTCCTTGATGCGCTGGCCGTGCTGCATGGAGCAGGCGGAGTGGTAGGCGATGACCTGCCCGGTCTCCACCACCGGCCGGGCCAGCCCGATCTCGTCCATCAGCTCGGTGACATCCTTGGCGAGACCGGCCACCCGTGCCGCCTTGGCGGCATAGGCCGCATCCTCGCGGAACATGTGGCCGTAATCCTTCACGCTGGTGCCGCAGCCCGATGCATTGATGACGATGGCGTCGAGTCCCCGCTCTCGATCTCTTTCGTCCAGGCGTCGATGGTCTTCTTCGCGGCGGCGTGGGCGAGATCCTCCTTGCCCATATGGTGCGTCAAGGCGCCGCAGCAGTCGGCACCCTTCGACACCACCACCTCGACCCCGTGGCGGGTCAGCAGACGGATGGTCGCCTCGTTGATCTGTGGGGCAAGCACCTGCTGGGCACAGCCGATCAGCAGGGCGACACGCTTCTTCCGCGGTCCTTCCGCCGGATGGACGCCGGGCCGGTCGCTGTAGCTCGGCACCGGGACGCTGGACGGGGTAAGCGCCAGCATAGCGGACAGCCGCTTGGGCAGCATCGCGCGGAAGGGCCTGCCCAAGGAGGCGCCGAGCAGCGCCATGCGGAACAGCCGCGGGTTGGGCAGAACCCGCGCGATCAGGTCGCGCACCGCCCGGTCGGCCGGCGGGCGGCTGTGGGTGGCCTCGATATGGGCGCGGGCGTGATCGACCAGATGCATGTAATGGACGCCCGACGGGCAGGTCGTCATGCAGGACAGGCAGGACAGGCAGCGGTCGATGTGCTTGACCGTGGTTTCGGGCGGCGGGCCGCCCTTCTCCAGCATGTCCTTGATCTGGTAGATGCGGCCGCGCGGGCTGTCCAGCTCGTCCCCCAGGATGGTGTAGGTCGGGCAGGTCGCGGTGCAGAAGCCGCAATGCACGCATTTGCGCAGGATCTGCTCCGAGTTCGCGGATCGCGGCGTCGGCCAGCTGGGCCAGCGAGAAGTTGGTTTGCATCGAGATCGGTCTTCCCGTTACAGACCCGCATACATGCGGCCGGGGTTGAGGATGCCCTTGGGGTCGAAGCTCTCCTTGACCCGGCGGCTGAGCGCCATCAGCGGCTCGGGCAAGGGCTGGAACACGTCCGTCGCCGCGCGCACCGACTCGGGCGCCCGCACCAGCGTGGCATGGCCGCCGGCGGAGAGCGCACCACGGATCGCGGCACCTGAGTCGGGCGGTGCCGCCAGCCAGACCAGCCCGCCGCCCCAGTCGTAGAAGACCTCGACGTCGCGCGTCCGGCGGATGGCTTCGACTGTGGCGGGGCCGGCCGACGGGGGAACCGAGAATTTCCAGAGATGGGCGTCGCCACCCTCCCCCAAGCAGGCTTCCAGCCCCGCCCCGTCCCGCACCTCGCGCCAGACCGCCAGCGACTCGTCGCGACCCAGCACGGCATCGGCCCGCAGTTCCTCGCGCAGCATGGCGACGCGCGCGGCGACCGACGGGCCGAACCCCTCCAACCGCACCAGCGTCACCGCCCCGCCCGCCCCCGACACCGCGGCCACGCCCGACCGCGCGGCGATCCCCGCCGGCAGATGGGCGGCGCCCGACACCTCGTAGGGGCTGCGCAGCGCGCGGTCGAGCATCGCCACCGCCGCCGCATCGTCCAGCCCGGACAGCAGCAGCGTCGCGCTGTCCTCGGGCGCCGGCAGCACCTTCACCGTGATCTCGGTCAGCGCGGTCAGGGTGCCGAACGACCCCGCCATCAGCTTGGGCACGTCATAGCCGGTGACGTTCTTCACCACCTTGCCGCCGCCCTTGTAGGCCTCGGCCCGGCCGCTGACACCGGCAATGCCCAGCGTGTGGTCGCGGGCGGATCCCGCCGATATGCGGCGCGGCCCGGCCAGCCCGCTGGCGACCAGCCCGCCGAGCGTCCCTCCTTCGGGGGGCTCGAAGGCCAGATGCTGGCCGCGGTCCGCCAACATGGAGCGGATCAGGTCCATCGGCGTGCCGGCAAGCGCGGTCAGCACCAGTTCCTCCGGCTCGTAGGCGATGACGCCGGACAGGCCCGACAGGTCGAGCGCGTGGCCGGCCTGCACCGGGCGCCCCAGCCCGCGACGGCTGCCGCTGCCGAGAATCTCCAGCGGCTCATTGGCCGACAGCGCCCAGCGCACCGCGTCGGTCACCTGTGCTGTGGTTTCCGGCTTCAAGGTGGTGATGGTCATGGCTGACAGCGGCCCCTCAGAAGCGCGGGATGTCGGGGAAGCGCAGCTCCCCCTGGTGGACATGCAGCCGGCCAAGCTCGGCGCAGCGGTGCAGCGTGGGGAAGACCTTGCCGGGGTTCAGCAGCCCGTCGGGGTCGAAGGCGCATTTCAGCCGCTGCTGCTGCTGGAGGTCGGCCTCGTCGAACTGGTCGGTCATCAGGTCGCGCTTCTCGACGCCGACGCCATGCTCGCCGGTCAGCACGCCGCCGACCTCGACGCACAGGCGCAGGATGCTGTTGCCGAACTCCTCCGCCGCCTCCAGCTCGCCCGGCTTGTTGGCATCGTAGAGGATCAGCGGATGCAAGTTGCCGTCGCCGGCATGGAAGACGTTGGCGACGCGCAGGCCGCAGCGGTCCGACATCTCCTGCATCCGTTGCAGCACCAGCGGCAGCGCCTTGCGCGGGATGGTGCCGTCCATGCAGTAGTAATCGGGGCTGATGCGCCCCACCGCCGGGAAGGCGGCCTTGCGCCCGGCCCAGAAGGCCAGCCGCTCCTCCTCGCTCTTCGACACGCGGGCGTAGCAGGCGCCCTTGTCCCGCGCGATCGCCTCGACCCGGTCGATCAGATGGTCGACTTCCGCCGCCGGGCCGTCCAGTTCGACGATCAGCAGCGCCTCGACGTCCAGCGGATAGCCGGCATGGACGAAGGCCTCCGCCGCATGGATGGCCGGGCGGTCCATCATCTCCATGCCGCCGGGGATGATGCCGGCGGCGATGATCGCCGCCACGCAGTCGCCGCCCTGCTCGCTGCTGGGAAAGCCGAGCAGCACCGCGCGAGCGGTCGCCGGCTTCTTCAATATGCGCACCGTGACCTCGGTCACCACGCCGAGCAGCCCCTCCGACCCGGTGACGATGCCCATCAGGTCGTAGCCGCCGGCGTCCAGATGCTTGCCGCCCAGCCGCAGGATGGTGCCGTCCATCAGCACCATCTCCAGCCCCAGCACATTGTTGGTGGTCAGCCCGTATTTCAGGCAGTGCACGCCGCCGGAATTCTCGGCGATGTTGCCGCCGATGGTGCAGGCGATCTGGCTGGACGGGTCGGGGGCGTAATAGAAGCCCTCATGCGCGACGGCGTTGGAGATGCCGAGGTTGGTCACCCCCGGCTGCACGGTGGCACACCGATTCGCATAGTCGATGTCGAGGATGCGCTTGAACTTGCCCATGCCGAGCAGCACGCCGTCGGCCAGCGGCAGGGCGCCGCCCGACAGCGAGGTGCCGGCGCCGCGCGGCACCACCTTCACCCCCATCGCCTTGCAGGCTTTGAGGACCTGCGAAACCTGCTCCACCGTGCTGGGCAGCACGGCGACCATCGGCAGCTGGCGGTAGGCGGTCAGACCGTCGCACTCGTAGGCGCGCAGCTCGTTCTCGTCGACGATCACGCCTTCGCCGGGAACGATGGCGCGCAACGCCTCCACGATCTCCCGGCGGCGGGCGATCACCCCGCTGTCCGGCACCGGCATCTTCATGGCGGGCGGTCCTTATCCCGTTGCGGCGAACTCGTCCGCCACACGTACCATCCGCCGCAACCGTAAGACAAGACGATGCCGCTCCCGCCCCATCCGGCCGGAAGCATCCTGCGGAAAGCGCAGGCCACAAAACGCAAGAGCCGCACCCGAAGGCGCGGCTCTTGCGTAAACACCCGATGACGGGAAGCTGGGCGCGATGCCCGGCCTCGCAGTCGATCGACCCTTGCGGATCGATCAGCCCTGGCGGGCCTTGAAACGGGGGTTCTGCTTGTTGATGACGTAGACGCGGCCCTTGCGGCGGATCACGCGGCAGGCCTTATGGCGCGTCTTCATCGACTTCAGGGAGTTGACGATTTTCATGATGCTGTTCCTGAACGCTCGGCGGCTCGATTGAAGGCGCGCACCATAGTGCGGTGCCCACCGACTGTCAACGCTCGGGAACGCTCCGAAAAGCACCTCCCTGCCGCTCAGCCTTTGCCGCCCCATCCACCCCGCCGGAACGACAGATGCGGGAGGACGGATGGGCATAGGATATTTATGGGACATAATGCTGATACCATCTCTCCAATAAAGAGAAATCCATGGGACGGTCCAGCAAACTGTATGGAAGATATACAACTTCGCGTTAGACGGCGCCGATGGGCGGCGGGCCGGAGATGACTGTCCGCCCACGATTCTCGACTTTGCCCTCCCCAAAAAAATCCAACAAAAACTGCCACACAATCGAGCCGATACACAGTATTTACTTATGACACCCTGATAGCTTCATCAATCCTTCGCAATATTCTGCGGTGTATTGACGCGACGATCCGAAATCGTATGCTGCGGAGTTGAAGGGCTGTTCTTGCTGATGTAGGAACATCCTCAGATATTCAGCGGCATCCGGACCGCCATCGCGCATGATTACAGCCGATCCCGTCGGAAAGGTTGTCGATTCGTGCCGGATCGGCCCGGACTCCGTCCCGTTCCGCGCATGGCACGCCGCATGCGGTCGCCTGCGCAGCGCATCATCGATGGGGGGATCATGAAGTTCTGGAAAGCTCTCTCTCTGGCAGCCGCGGCCGGCGCGCTGTTCATGTCGGCCACGAACGCCGAGGCGGCCTATCCGGAGAAGCCGGTCACGATGATCGTGGCCTTCGGCGCCGGCGGCGGCACCGATCTGCTGATTCGCGCCCTGGCACCCTTCCTGGAAAAGCAGCTGGGTGAGGGCAGCCGGGTCGAGGTGGTGAACAAGCCCGGTGCCGGCGGCGAGATCGGCTTTGCCGCCATCGCCGACGCCGCCCCCGACGGCTACACCATCGGCGCCATCAACTCGCCGAACGTCAACGCCATCCCGATCGAGCGCCAGGCCCGCTATTCGCTGGACCGCCTCGACCCGCTCTACAATCTGGTCGACGATCCCAGCTCCTTCGCGGTCAACACCGAAGGTCAGTTCAAGACGCTGACCGACGTCGTCACCTTCGCCAAGGCCAACCCGAACGGTGTGACGGTCGGCACCACCGGCATCGGCTCCGACGACCATCTGGCGATGCTGGTGTTCCAGCGCCAGGCCGGCGTGACCTTCACCCATGTGCCCTTCCAGGGCTCCGCCGCCAACGAGGCGGCGCTGGCCAACAAGAAGATCATGCTGAGCGCCGTGAACATCGGCGAGGCGATGCAGTACAAGCAGAAGGACCCGATCGCCGTCCTGGGCGTGATGGCCGAGAAGAAGGTGGAGCAGGCCCCCGGCGTCGGCACCTTCAAGGAGCAGGGCTTCAACGCGCTGATGTCGTCGCTGCGCGGCATCGCGGCGCCGAAGGGTCTGCCGCCGGAGGTGCGGACCAAGCTGGTCGACGCGCTGGGCAAGGCCGCCAACGATCCGGGCTTCCAGGCCAAGGCGAAGGAGCTGTACCAGCCGATCCGCCTGCTGGCGCCGGACCAGTACGCCGCCGAACTGGCCGAGTCGACCAAGGAGCTGCGCGAGCTGTGGGCCACCAACCCGTGGCTGAAGTAAGAGCCCCCGCAGGGTTCGGACGATAAGGAAAGGGCGCCGGCTTGCACCGGCGCCCTTTATCGTTTTGAAAAACTCACGATCCCTTCGTCAGCCCCTCACTTCAGCCAGGGCGTCTCCTTCCAGATGGTGCGGAAGGTCGCCTCCTGGGTCTTCAGCTCCGCCGCATACTGGTCGGAGGGCAGCAGGCGCAGCGGCTGGTAGGCCTTGCGGGCGATGTCCTGGAACTCCGGATGCTGGACCGCCTTGGCGATGGCGTCGACCAGCCGGGTCCGCACCTCCGGCGGAAGGCCCATCGGGGCGGCGAGGCCGCGCAGCGACGACATCTTCACATCGAAGCCGAGTTCCTTGAAGGTCGGCACGTCGGTGGCCTGCTCCGACCGCTTTTCGGTCATCACGCCCAGGATGCGGATCGGGTCGCCTTCACGGGCCCGCGCCGATTCGCCGATGTTCATCGAAGTGACCTGGATATGCCGGCCCAGCAGGGCGCGGTGGGCGTCGGCGCTGCCCGGGAAAGGCACATGGGTCAGCTGGGTCTGGGTCAGGCGCTGGAACATCAGCATCGCCAGATGGTCGTCGGAGCCGATGCCGGTGGTGCCGACCGTCACATTGTTGGGGTTGGCCTTGGCGAAGGCGGCGACGTCGGCCAGCGTCTGGAACGGGCTGTCCTTGTGGACGACGAAGGAGCCGGGATCGTCGACCAGATTGTAGAGCGGGTCGAGCCGGTCGAGCGAGAAGCGCGCATGCCGCTCGATGGGGATCGTCACGACGTTGGGCGAGTTGATGAGGCCGATGGTGTAGCCGTCGGGGGTGGCGTCGGCGATGGCAGCGAAGCCGATCTCGCCGCCCGCACCCGGACGGTTCATCACGATCACCCGGGCGCTGCCGCCCAGCTCCTTCTCGATGAAGGGGGCGAGCGACCGGACGATGAAATCGGACCCGCCGCCAGCGGCATAGCCGACGATCAGGCTGATCGGCTTCTCCGGATAGGCGGCCAGGGCAGCACCCGGCGCCGCCAGCGCGATGACCGCCGCCAGCCCGGCGGCGGCCCCAGTGGCGACAATCCCGGCGGCCGCCGACAGCCGCCCCAGCCCGCGCGACAGGAACCCGTGCGACAAGGCGCCAAACCGGCCGATTCCAGCCGCGGCGGCGGGTCCTGTCGATCCATCCTGAACGGTGGAATGCGCCTTCATATCCATACATCGCCTCCTTCGGTTCGCATCCGCGCCACGGCCGGGACCACGATCCAGCGTTGTACCCGGAACCGCCCCGGGAACCGCCGATCCTGCGGATGCGGCATCTTCCAATTGCTTTTTATCGATCATCAGACACCGTTCTGGCGCCTTCTTGCGGCACGACCCATCGTAGAGGCGATTTTCCAGCAATCAACCTCCGTTTCGATGTTCTCAGTTACAGCAAAATATTCTAATACTTGTCTATCCGTCGTGATTCACCCGTCATAAGGATCGTCCGGGGCACGCCGCACCGGATGCCGTTCATTCGCGAAAGGCTGTTCCCGGCATGACCGTTCACAAGGATTTCGCCCGTCCCGACGCCGTGACGCTGGAGGCGCTGCGTGCCCAGGCCCCCGCCACCCTGCACGAGGCCATGGGCAAGAAGGGCGCCATGGGCTACCCGATCAAGCCGCTGTTCCCCGGCATGCGGCTGTGCGGTCCGGCGCTGACCGTGTCCTGCGGGCCGACCGACAACCTGATGATCCACATCGCGGTGGCGCTGGCCAAGCCCGGCGACGTGCTGGTGGTGGATTTCAAGGGCATGACCGATGCCGGCCCCTGGGGCGACATCCTGACCGCGTCGGCCATCGCCCGCGGTCTGGGCGGGCTGGTGATCGACGGCTGCGTGCGCGACGCCACCGCCATCCGCGACATGGGCTTCCCGGTCTTCTGCCGCGGCACCAACATGAAGGGCACCAACAAAACCGACGCCAAGGGCGACGTCAACACGACGGTCGTGGTCGGCGGCGTGATGGTCTCGCCGGGCGACATCGTGGTCGCCGACGACGACGGCGTGGTGGTGGTGCCGCAGGATCTGGCTGCCGACACGCTTGCGAAGGCCGCCGCCCGCGAGGCCGCGGAAGAGGCCTACCGCCACAAGCTGGAAGCCGGCGAGACGACCATCGAGCTTCTGAACCTGAAGCCCTATCTCGACGCCGCCAACATCGCGCTCTGACCCGCCCGCCGACCGCCCCCTCCAGCGAAGTCCCCCGCCATGCCCGACATCATCATTTCCGAATTCATGCAGCCCAGCGCCGTGGACGAGCTGCGCCGCGACTTCGACGTCCATTACGACGAGACCCTTTATAAGCGCCTGGACGAGCTGTATGCGATGGGCCGCGACGCCCGCGCCATCTGCATCCGCAACGAGACGGAGATCCGCGGCGCCTTCTTCGACGCCTTCCCCAACCTGAAGGCGGTGGGCCGGCTGGGCGTCGGGCTGGACAACATCGACGTGCCGGCCTGCCAGCAGCGCGGCATCGCCGTCCTGCCGGCCACCGGCGCCAACGAGGTGTCGGTGGCGGAGCTGGCGATCGCCGGCCTGATGATGCTGGTGCGCGGCACCACCTATTTCGCGACGCCGGACGTGGCCGCCGGCAAATGGCCGCGCGGCCGGCTGATCGGGCGTGAGGTGTCGGGCAAGATTCTGGGCATCGTCGGTTTCGGCCGCATCGGCCGCCATGTCGCCCGCCGTGCCCAGGGGCTGGACATGACGGTGATCGCCGCCGACCCGCATGTGCCGGCCGACGATCCGGTCTGGGCCCGCATGGGCGTGGAGAAGGTGTCGTTCGACCGCATCTGGGACAGTGCCGACGCGCTGTCGCTCCACCTGCCCTACACGCCCGACACCCACAATCTGGTGAGTGCCGAGGTGATCGCCCGGCTGAAGCCCGGCACCATCCTGGTCAACGTCGCCCGCGGCGGCATCGTCGACGAGGCCGCACTGGCGGCGGCGCTGACGAGCGGCCATCTCGGCGGCGCCCTGCTCGACGTCTATGCGACGGAGCCGCTGCCGGCCGACAACCCGTTCCAGGGCGTGCCGAACCTGATCCTGACCCCGCACATCGGCGCCACCACCGACGAGGCGCGCGTCCGCACCGGCCATATGATCGCCGACAATGTCCGCGCCGTGCTGACCGGAACCATCCCGGACACCGCCATCGTCTGAGTGCGACGGCAAGGGGCCTTCCTCCGCCGGCATGCCGGGGAAGGCCCTTTTTGTTGCCCGGCTTGCAGCCGCGCGGCAAAAGGCGGAGAGTCGCGGCCACCCGCCCACCGGTTCCGGGAATTTCCCTTTGCGGCTGCTGCTGATCGAAGACAACCGCCGGCTGGCCGCCCTGACCGCCGAAGGGCTGGGCAAGGCCGGCTTCGCCGTCGACCTCGTCCACAGTGCGGAGGATGCGTCGGCCGCCCTGGCCGTCACCGGCTTCGATGCCGTGCTGCTCGATCTCGGACTGCCCGATGCCGACGGGCTGACGCTGCTGTCGGCCCTGCGCGCCCGCGCCGACGCCACCCCGGTGCTGATCCTGACCGCCCGCGATTGCGTGGACGACCGGGTCAGGGGGTTGAATCTGGGGGCCGACGATTATCTGGTGAAGCCCTTCGCGCTGGAGGAGCTGGTCGCCCGCATCCGCGCCCTGCTGCGCCGGCCGGGGGCGGCGCTGGGCATGGTGCTGCAACAGGGGAACCTCGCCTTCGATTCGGCGGCCCGGCTGGCCAGCGTCGCCGGCAGGCCGCTGGACCTCAGCCGGCGCGAGCTGGACGCGCTGGAACTGCTGCTGCGCCGCGCCGGCCGGGTGGTGTCGAAGGCGGCGCTGGAGAACGGCCTCTACGGCTTCGGCGAGGAGGTCGGGTCGAATGCGGTCGAGGTGCTGATCCACCGGCTGCGCAAGCGGCTGCTTGCCGCGGGCGCCACCGCCGGCGTCCAGACCCTGCGCGGCATCGGCTACATCCTGACCGAAGTGCCTGCGGAGAAGGGGGCGGAGGCCGGCACGGAGAGCGGGCAATGAGCGGCGGCGCGGACAAAGGGCGCCCGCCGTCGCTGCTGGCCTCCATTGCACGCTGGCTGGTGCTGGTCACGCTGCTGGCGGTCGCCACCACGGCGCTGCTGCTCTATGTCGAGTTCAAGGGCACCCACGACCGGATGCGCCAGCGCACCCTGTCCGGCGTCGCCCGCGTGATCGAGAAGGCGGTGCGCGGCCCCGACGGCACGCTGAACACCACTTTGTCCGAGCCGGTCCAGGCGATGCTGCGGGTGAATGCCGCCTCCTTCGCCCTGGTCGATGGCGGGGGCCGGCTGCTGCTCGGCTCCAGCGGTGTCGACGGTCCGCTCGACCCTGGCGCGACCGAACGGCCGCGCAGCGTCTTCCGCGTGCCGGCGCAGAACGGCGAGCCGCCGCTCTACGGCCTCAGCCACCGCATCGAGGTCGGCGGCCGGGCCTATTGGATCCAGGTGGCCTCCGGCGAGGAGGAGCTGCACATCGAATGGCTGCTAGAGGAGTTCGTCGAGCATTTCGGCTGGATCTGGCTGCCCTTCGCCCTGGTGCTGATCATCGTCAATCTGGTCATCATCCACCGCGGCCTGCGCCCGCTGCGCCGCGCCTCGGCCCGTGCTGCCGAGATCGGACCGGACAGCGTGTCGGAACGGCTGCCGGAGCAGGGCATGCCGCGCGAGGTGCTGCCGCTTGTCCGCGCCGTCAACCAGGCGCTCGACCGGCTGGAGGCCGGTTACGAGGCGCAGCGCGGCTTCATCGCCGACGCCGCGCACGAGCTGCGCACGCCGCTGGCGGTGCTGGACGCCCATCTGGCGCTGATCGGCGCCGCGGGCGCCCCGATTCGCGAGGATGTCGCCGGCATGGCGCGGCTGGTCGACCAGCTGCTCGATCTGGCGCGGCTGGACGCCCTGCGCATCGCCCCCGACGAGTCGGTCGATCTGTCCCGGCTTGCGGTGGAGGCCGCCGCCCATCTCGCCCCGCTGGCGCTCGGCAAGGGCCGCCTGATCGAGGTGATCGGCGACGAGCGGGCGCTGCCGGTGCGTGGCGCACATGACCCGCTGTTCCGCGCCCTGCGCAATCTGGTGGAGAACGCCGTCTGCCATGCCCCGGCCGGCAGCACGGTCAGCCTGGAGCTGGCGCAGTCCGCCGACGGCGGGCCGCTGCTGCGGGTGATCGACCGCGGCCCCGGCATCCCGCCGGACCAGCGGACCCGCGTGTTCGAGCGCTTCTGGCAGGGCGGGCGCGACAGCCGCCACGGCGCCGGAACGCATGTTGACGGAACAGGCGGGGCCGGGCTGGGCCTGTCCATCGTCGCGCGCACCATGCAGGCGCATGGCGGCGGCATCGCGGTCGAGGACACCCCCGGCGGCGGCGCCACCTTCACCCTGCATTTCCCGCCCATGCCGCGGCGAAGCGACGCAGCCCGTCCGATTCCGGCTGCCGCGGGTGTGCCGCAAGCCCCCCTGTGAGCCCGCCGTAAGCCCCCTGTAAGCTTGGCGGTCTAGACCGGTGGGGACTTTCCGCCCCTGCCAGGAAGACCGCCGATGCTGTCCGCCACCTCCCCGACCGCCCTGCCGACGATGCCGTCACCGCTCCAGAGCCGCCCGTCCGCGACCGCGACGGCCACGGCCGGGATCGACAGCGACGGCGACCGCGACAACGACACCCGCGAGAGCGCCAGCGCCCAGTCCACCGAGCAGCGCAGCGCCACCCCCAGCCTGCCGGCGGACCCCAACCGCGGCCGCACGCTCAACATCACCGCCTGAACGGAGGCGCGTTCCAGATGCCCACCACCTACAGCACCACCCAGAAAACCCTGCACTGGCTGATCGCCCTGCTGATCGTCGGCCTCTATCTGCTGACCTTCGGCGAGGATTTCTACGAGCGCGGGCACCCCATGCGGGCCACGATCTGGTGGCTGCACATCTCCTTCGGCCTGGGCCTGCTCGGGCTGGTGCTGTCGCGGATCGTGCTGCGCCTGACCCGCGGCACCCCCGCCCTGCCGCCGGAGATGACGCCGGCCGAACGCGGCGCCTCGCAACTCGTCCATTTCGGCCTCTACGCCCTGATGCTGGCGATCCCGCTGGTGGGCGTGGTGCTGACCTGGCTGCGCGGCGACACGCTGACCTTCTTCGGCCTGTTCACCATCCCCTCCCCCGTCGAGGCCGACCGCACGCTTGGCCGCTCGGTGAAGGAGATCCACGAGCTTGGCGCCAACCTGATCCTTGCCCTTGCCGCCCTGCATGCGGCAGCGGCGCTGTGGCACCATTTCGTCCGCCGCGACGGCGTGCTGGCCCGCATGCTGCCGGGCCGCCATGGACGCAGCCAGCCCGGCCTCGCCGACTGATCCCGCGGCCGTCTTTCTCCACCCATGCGAGCGCCGCCCCTGTGCGCTCGCGCATCCAGACGCTATAGTCTTTGCCATACATATGCATGGCGATGGGCGATGGCAGAACGCAAGACGACAGGACGCGGCCGGAAGACCGGACGTGCGGCAGGCGGAGCGGAAATGGACGATGCCGGCCAAGGCGCCGGCCTCCTGCCCTTCCCCGACCTGCTGGCCTCGACCGCCGGCTCCACCCCCGATCCCGCCCCCGATGCCGCTGGCGACGCCGACGATGAGGCCGCCGCCGAGGATCCCCATTATCTCGACCATCGCGAACGGCTGCGCCGCCGCTTCCTCGACCGCGGCCCGGACGCGCTGGAGGATTACGAGCTGCTGGAGATGGTGCTGTTCGCCGCCAGCCCGCGGCGCAATGTGAGGCCGCTGGCCAAGCTGCTGATCCGGACCTTCGGCGACCTGTGGGGGGTGGTCAACGCCCCACCGGAACGGCTGCGCGGCCTGAAGGCGGACGGCGTGTCGCTCGGCACCGACAATGCCGTCGCCACCGTTCGCATCGTCGGGGCGGCGGCCCTGCGCGCCTTGCAGCAGCGGGTGATCGACCGGCCGGTGCTGGCCTCCTGGCAGGCGCTGATCGACTATTGCGCCGCCGCCATGGCGCATGAGCCGACCGAGCAGTTCCGCCTGCTGTTCCTCGACCGCAAGAACAAGCTGATCGCCGACGAGGTGCAGCAGCGCGGCACCATCGACCACACCCCGGTCTACCCGCGCGAGGTGGTGAAGCGCGCGCTGGAGCTGTCGGCCGCCGCCGTGATCCTGGTGCACAACCACCCCTCCGGCGACCCCACCCCCAGCCGCGCCGACATTGAGATGACCAAGGAGATCGTCCGCGCCGCCAACGCCGTGGGGCTTGTCGTGCACGACCATCTGGTGATCGGCAAGGGCGGCCGGCACACCAGCTTCAAGGCGCAGCGCCTGCTGTAACCCGCTCCTCATCCCCTGCTTGCCATGCAGCCGCGCCATGCGCCGCCACTTTGCATTTGCGAATCGGTCGCCATTTTGTTGACCTGACGCTGCCCCGCCGAAAGATCGACCGACCGCATGTCCTCCTCGCCCCTCTCCCTGAAGCGCCGCAGCCTGCTGATCGGCTGCGGAGCCCTGGTGCTGATGTCCGACCGCGCGATGGCCGCCCCCGCCGCCCCGCGCCGCCTGACCCTGACCAACCAGCACACCGGCGAGACCTTCGACGGCCCCTACCGCGACGCCGACGGCCCGCTGCCCGACGCGATGGCCGACCTCGGCAAATTCCTGCGCGACCACCGCGCCAACAAGGAGGGGCCGGTCGACGTCGGCACGCTCGACTTCCTGGCCGATATCCTGGAGGCGGTGGGCCAGTCCAAGGCGACCATCCTGTCGGCCTTCCGCACGCCGGAAACCAACGCCATGCTGGCCGCCCGCAGCCTGGGCGTGGCGGAGCACAGCCAGCACCTGCTGGGCCGCGCGCTGGACGTCACCCTGCCGTCGCGCCTGCCCGATGCGCACCGCAGCGCGCTCGACCTGAAGCGCGGCGGGGTGGGCTGGTATCCGCGCTCCCACTTCCTGCACATCGACACCGGCCCGTTGCGCAGTTGGGAGATGTTCGGCCAGAACCTGGACGGTCTGTTCGCCCCCGGCGCCCGCAGCACCCGCCTGCGCACGGTGTCGCAACGCATGCAGCTGCACCGGGCCATCGCCCGCCGCCAGATGCTTGGACGGAAGTGATCGTCCAAGGCTGGATTTTTCCCTCATGCCGGTGTAGGGAGTGCGCCATGACCGACCGCATCGCCCTCACTGCCCCGATGTATTATCCGCCGCTCACATAGCGCGGCGTCGATCGGTCATACCCGAAACCATGCCGTCGCAAGTCCGGCGGCCATGGTTCTCTCCCCATACAGAGACAGTCTCCGGACGGCCCGGCCAACCGTAGAGACGTCTTCGATGCCGACCCAGTCCAATGCTGCCGAGTTCCTGCGCATCCTGCGCGAGCGCGGCTTCCTCCATCACTGCAGCGATCCGGCCGACGACCTGTCGGGCCTCGCCGCCGCGGCGCCGGGCGGGGCGCTGACCGCCTATGTCGGCTACGACGCCACGGCGGCCAGCCTGCATGTCGGGCATCTGCTGTCGATCATGGCGCTGCGCTGGCTTCAGCGCACCGGCAACCGCCCCATCGTGCTGATCGGCGGCGGCACCACCCGGATCGGCGATCCCAGCTTCCGCGACACCAGCCGCCCGATGCTGGACGAGGCGCAGATCGCCGCGAACGCCGCCGGCCTGCGCAGCGTCTTCGGCCAGTACCTGACCTTCGGGGACGGCCCGGCGGACGCCGTCATGGTCGACAATGCCGACTGGCTGGACGGGCTGGACTACGTCCCCTTCCTGCGCGACGTCGGCCGCCATTTCACCATCAACCGCATGCTGAGCTTCGAGTCGGTGCGCCAGCGGATGGAGCGCGAGCAGCCGCTGACCTTCCTGGAGTTCAACTACATGATCCTCCAGGCCTATGATTTCCTGGAGCTGTCGCGCCGCCACGGCTGCCTGTTGCAGATGGGCGGGTCCGACCAGTGGGGCAACATCGTCAACGGCATCGAGTTGGCCCGCCGGGTCGAGCGGCGCGAGCTGTTCGGTCTGACCACGCCGTTGCTGACCACGGCGTCGGGCACCAAGATGGGCAAGACCGCCGGCGGTGCGGTGTGGCTGAACGCCGACGCGCTGAGGCCCTTCGATTTCTGGCAGTTCTGGCGCAACACCGAGGACGCCGATGTCGGCCGTTTCCTGCGCCTGTTCACCGAACTGCCGCTCGACGAGATCGCCCGGCTGGAGCGGCTGGGGGGTGCTGAGATCAACGAGGCGAAGATCGTCCTGGCGACCGAGGCGACCCGCCTATGCCATGGCGCCGTGGAGGCGGAACGGGCGGCGTCGGCGGCCGGCAGCCCCTTCGCCCCCAATGGCGACGGACTGCCGGAAGTCATCCTGCGGCTTGCCGAGGGGACCGGCGGCGTGCCGCTGGTCGATGCGCTGGTGGCGGCCGGCCTGTCGGCCTCCAAGGGGGCGGCGCGCCGCCTGATCCGCGAGGGCGGCGCCCGGCGGGACGGCCGGCCGGTGACCGACGAGGCGGCGACGCTGACCGCGCCGGCCGTGCTGTCGGCCGGCCGCAAGCGTCATGTCCGCCTGATCGTCACCGCGTGAGGATAGGTAAAGGTGGCGTCAGCCCTCCAGCTGGCGCCACATCTCCATGTCGCGCTCGGCGGTCCAGATGCGCGGATCGACATGGCCGGTCGCCTCGTCATAGGCGCGGGTGACGTTGAACGGCATGCAATGGTCGAAGATCACCCAGTGGCTGAATTTCGGCTTCAGCGCGGCGTAGGTGTCCTTGTAGATGGCGCGGAGGTCCTTGCCGGCCGCGACCCCCTGCTTGACCAGCTCGAACAGGTCGCTGGTGAAGGCGCGGGTGCCGCGCAGCCCCTCCTGCACCTGTTCCGCCGTGGTCAGGGCGGCACCGCGGCCGGGCACCAGCTTCTCCGGCTTCAGCGCGGCGAGGGCGTCGAGCGTCGCCGGCCAGTCGGTGAAATAGGCGTCGCCGCAATAGGGCGTGGCGCCATATTCGACGAGGTCGCCCGAGAACAGGATCTTCTGCTGCGGCAGCCACACCACCGTGTCGCCCTTGCTGTGGCCACGGCCGAGTTGCAGCAACTGCACCTCCAGCGAACCCAGCCACATCGTCATGTGGCCACGGAAGGTGATGGTCGGCCAGGTCAGGCCGGGGACGGACTCGACGGCGCGGAACAGGCGGGGGAAGCGGCCGATCTCGCTCGCCATGTCGGCCTCGCCGCGCTCGACGATCAGGTCGCGGGTGTCCTCGCTGGCGATGATCTGCTCCGGCGCATAGCCCGAGGCGCCCAGCACGCGCACCGCATGGTAATGCGACAGCACGACATGGCGGATCGGCTTGTCGGTGACCTCGCGGATGCGGCGGATGACATCCTGCGCCATCACCGGCGTCGCCTGGGTGTCGATCACCATCACCGCATCGTCGCCGATGACGATGCCGGTGTTGGGATCGCCCTCCGCCGTGTAGGCATAGGCGTTGTCCGACAGCTTGTCGAAACTGACGGTCTTCTCGTCCAGGTCGGCGTGCGAAGCGAAGTTCTTGGACATCCGTTTTCTCCACAGGCGCGGCCGATACCCCCAACCCTCCAGGGACGCACGGCCGTCATTGATCGGTTGGGCAAACCATATCGTTTCACTTGAAACCATGCAATGCGTTTGAATTAACCGGTTGTTAGCGGGCGCCGCCGCCTTCTCATGCATGCGTCTGGTCGCGGGGGGAGGCATCGGGTGAGACGGTGGGTGCGTTTCGATATTGCCGCACTGCTGGCATCCGCGCTGCTGGTTGCCGCAACCCCGGCCCTGGCCGACCGCGCGCCGAAGGGCATCGCCGCCGTCCCGCCGCACTGCCTGGACATGGCGGCGGTGGAATGGCAGGTGCCGGCCGATGCGCTGCGGCTGATCCTGGCGGTGGAACAGGGCACGCCCGGCGCCTGCTCGGCCAACAGCAACGGCACCAAGGATTGCGGGCCGGGGCAGATCAACAGCATCTGGTTCCCGGTGATCGCCGCCGGCCGCGTCCCGCCGGAGGTGGTGCAGCAGGCGCTGACCTTCGACCCCTGCTACAACATCCGGGTCACCGCCTGGATCCTGCGGCGGGAGATCGACGCCGTCGGCTGGGAGAATTTCTGGACCGCCGTCGGCAACTATCACAGCCGCACGCCGGAGTTCCACGCCCGCTACCTGCGGCGCGTCATCGAAGCCGCGAAGTCACTGTCCAGCCAGCCCAAATAAGCCCAGACCAAGCAAACCCAGCTAAAGCGCCTTGCGCGTCAGCTCCACCTGCATGCCGACCTTCCCACCTTGGCCGCCGGGACCGCAGGACAGCCCCATGCAGAAATAGGACAGCGTCATGTCCGGGCAGAAGGCCAGCAGGCCCGACGCATCGGTCAGCGAGGTCCGTTGGTCGACCGCGTCCGGCAGCGTGACGCGCAAGCCCTCCGGCGTCATCGTCAGTTCCCCGCCCATCCGGCGGGCCGCCCCCAGGCAGATGCCGTCCGACCGGCTGCCGCCCTCGGCCACCGCCTCGCCCAGCAGATAGCTGCGGATATGCAAAGCCGCTCCGACCCCGGCGAACAGGACGCCGCAGACCGACAGGGCGATGCAGGCGGTGCGGGCCGATCCGGGGGCGAAGAGGGGGCCGGTCATGGCGGTGGAGTTTCCTCGGCTTAAAAGGGTTGCCGCGCGATGTGCTCGGCGAGTTGCAGGATCGGCACGATGGTCAGGCCGAACATGACGATGCCGGCCACCCCGACCACCACGACGGACAGGCCGCGCAGCACCGGTTCCGCCACCGCGACGGCGTGCAGGTAGAGGTCGCGGTATTGCTCGGCCAGCGCCGACAGGCTCTGCGCCAGTTCCACCCGGTTCTCCGCCGCGGCGATGGAGGCGCGGTCGGTGCCCGGCAGCGCCCGCATGGCGTCGGTCCAGGGCAGCCCGGCGGCGACCGCCCGCGTCGCATCAATGAGGTCGGCGGCCAGCGCACCGGCGGGGGCGCCGTCGGCGGTCAGCCGCAGCACCCGGTCGATCGGCACGCCGCCGGCCACCAGCAGCGACAGCTCGCGGAAGATCACATGGTGCTGGATGCCGAGCGCGATGTCGCGGTAGAGCGGGATCCCCATCACCAGCCGGTCGACCTGTTCCGGTGCGGCCCGCCGGCCGACGGTCGCCAGCCCGCCCAGCACGGCGAGCACGGCCAGCACAATCGCGACCAGCCCGGTGGTCAGGTTCGACAGCAGATAGACCCAGTCGACATTCACCTCCTCCCCCGCCCGCCGGAACACCTCGGTCTCGAGCAGGAGCGGCGTCAGGACGAAGGAGGTGCCGACCATCACCACGCCCGACGTCACGACATAGAGCACCGCCAGCGCCAGCCCGGAGCGGAAGCCCTGGCGCGCCCCGGCCAGTTGCCGCTCGAACTCGGCGGCGGTGCGGAGTGCCGCCGGCGTGCCCTCGCCGAAGCCGCCGGCCCGCACCAGCGCCACCAGCACCGGTGGGAAGCTGCGCGGCTGGCGCAGCATGGCGTCGGCAAGGTCGTCGCCCAGCTCCACCGCGTCGGCCATCCGTTCGGCGGTGCGGCGGATGCGCCCGCGGAAGGCGGCGGCGATGCGGCGCAGCGCCTCGGCCAGCCCGACGCGCGAGTCGAGCATCGCCGCCAGCCGGATGAACAGGATGTGCCGTTCGTTGCGGTCGAGCGGCCGGCCCCAGCCGCCAACCTTGAGCCGTCGCCGCACCGACAGCACGCGGCCCCGGCCGCTGATGGCATCGCGGGCGCGGCGTTCGTCGGCGGCCTCGACCTCGATGGAGCGGGCACGGCCGCCGGCGAGCAGCCTGACCTCGAACCACGCCATCGCCGCCGTCCCGTCAGCGTGCGGCCGGACGGAAGACCGTCACGGTCGGCCGCAGGATCAGGAAAAGCGCGTCCTTGCTGATGTCCTGCGCCTGCTTGCCGATCACCCCCTTGTCGATCGCCCCGCGGGTCACCGTCGGCTGGTTGCCGCTGAAGCCGCGGCTGTCGGTCTGCAGGCCGCCCAGCACAACCGTGTTGCCGGCCACCACCCGCACGATGTCGTTCAGCGCCTGCTCCTGCGTCACCGGCTGGGTCAGGATGCCGACCTGGTTGCCGGCATTCAGGTCGCGGAACTCGATCAGGTTGTTCAGCAGCAGGTTCAGGTCGATGGTGACGATCTGGTTGTCGGCATCGAAATGCGGCGTCAGCTTGATGGTCAGCCCGGTCTGGACCGTGCCGGTCTGCGCCGACCCCACCACTCCCGGCGAGTTCAGCGCGGCGTTGCCGGTCGCGGCGGTCGTGGTGCCGAGCCCGCCGACGGCGGTGACGCCGACCCCGGTGACATAGGGGATGGTCTGGCCGCTGCGCAGCGTCACCTCCGCCCCCGACAGGGTGTGCACCTCGACATTCTGGCGGGTGTCGGTGTTGCCGAACTTCGACAGGAAGGAGATGGCGCCGGCGACATTGAACACGCCGCTGACCCCCAGCAGCGTGCCGGGGTTGGAGATGTTGACGGAGATCGGTGCCTGGCCCGCCGAGACGGTGCCGCCAAGCCCACCGTTGACCGTCGTCGCCCCGTTGGTGGTCGTCGTGGTGGCACCCGATTGCAGCCGGTTGAACTGCAAGGCCAGCGCGTTCCAGTCGAAGCCGCTGGCCGACTGGTCGGTCAGGCCCAGGCTGACCACCGCCAGTTGGATGCGCACCATCGCCATGTTGCGGTGCAGCCGGTCGATGTAGGGCTGGATCACCTCGCTGTAGACGGTGGGCGAGGCGGAGAAGACCACCTGCCCGCCGCGCAGCGACTGGGTGATGTCGGTGGCGCCCAGCGTCTTCAGGTCGGTCATCACCGAATCGATGACCGCCTGGTTCTGCGGCACGGTGAAGGCGAAGCGGTCGCGGTTGCTGAGGAACAGCGTGCCGTTCTGCCACCACGCCACCACGCCCATGCCGGTCTCCAGCACGCCGGCCAGATCGGTGAAGCTGCCGGTGAAGGCGCGGATCGGCAGGGTCTGGCGCAGCATCGCCGCCCCGTCGGTGCCCTCGAACCGGGTGGCGACCGGCACGCCGGAATAGGTCATCATACTGGTCAGCCGGTCCAGCGTGTTCTCGCCCGACGGGAAGCTGACCGAGATCTGGCGCGCCGCGAGGCTGGCCGGCAGCGGTTGGCGCAGGGATTGGGCGACCAGCATGCCGCGGCCCACCGGCACCTCGGTCACCGCCGGGGAGTTGTCCTCGGTCAGGCGCTGTTCGGCGGCGGCGACCACCGTCTCGCGCTTCGGCAGCTCGGCCACCTCCGGCAGGGAACAGGAGGCCAGCAGCCCCAGCATTGCGGGCAGCAGGAAGCCGCTCTTGCAGATCACGGTCATCTTGCGCATGTGGCGGGTCCCCCGCCCGTCGCCGGGAAGGCGCGCGGGTCGATCAGGAACGGCGTGCCGGCACGGTCCTGGAAAAAGGCGCGGCCGTCGAGACAGCCGACGAAGGTGGCGCCCGACGGCACCAGATCGGCCGCCGACATGGCGGACCCCGGCATGTTGGGCAGCGGCGGCAGCGGCGGCGCCCCCGGCGGGCTGCCGGCCAGGGCCGCCCCCTGGCGGCGTCCGCCCGGCGCCATCGCTCCGGCGGAGGCACCACCGGGCAAGGTCCCGCCCGGCACCGCCATCCGGCGGGTCAGCGCATCCTCGACCGCCCGCGGCAGGGCACCGTCGCGCGTGCGCCCATCGAGGGCATCGATCATCGCCTTGGCGACCCGCTCCTCCAGCCCGGACACCGCGGTGTCGATGCGCTGTTGCAGGCGCCGCTCCAGATTGTCCTGGCGGGCCGATGGCGGCAGGAACGGGCTCTCCTCCGCCAGCGCGGCAGCGGGAAGCAGTGGGCCAGCCGACAGCGACGCCGCCAGCAGGGCCGCTCCCGCCATCTGTCTCATCATCCCGGAAACCCGGTCCGCCATCGTTCCCGCCCGCCGGTTGCGACCATCAGGTCCGGCGGCAATACTCCCGGCATTATGCTTGAGAATGGGTAAATCGGCGACCGTCCACAGCATCAGCGGGGGCATCAGCGGGCACTCGGTGGCTGGCCCGCAATCTCGATGCTCCACTTGCCGTCGCGGTATTCCAGCTTGCTGACATAATTGTCCGGACCGATGGCGGCCAGCGCCGCCTCCCACTGCCGGTGGGGCATCTGTTCCAGCGTCAGGGCCTGCGGCTGCGGCACGCGGTGCGGTGACCAGTAATACAGCCCGCCGCCGGTGGTCAGCAGCCCCAGCCCGGCGGCGAAGCCGACCGACGACAGCGCCAGCGGCACCGAGACCGGCGCCGACACCCGCCGCATCCGCCGCGTCGCCCGGATGGTGCGCAGCCTGACCTGATCGGCGGTCACCCAAGGCGGGATCACCACGCCATAGGCCTTGCCGTCGACCGGCACCGTCGGCCGGATCGCCGCCATCTGAAGCTGGACCTGCCGGCTCTTGGCCTCGGGCAGCAGCCCGCCGACCGGACGCCCGTTGCGCACCGTCAGCTCGAACACCCGGCGTCCCGACGGCACCAGCGCGATTCCGCCGGGATTGGCGTCGAGCTCCGTCACCAGATCGGGCAGGAAGGACCGGCCGGGGCCGCCCTCGTGGATTTCATAGAGGAAGCCGGTCCACAGCGGCTCGACCGCGTACCAGCAGCGTTCGGAGCTTCCCACCGTGCGCCGCGCGAACGAGCGCGCATAGGCGAGGGCGTCGCGGCGCTCCACACCTTCCAGGAAGCCGTACATGACATTGGTCGCGAGACCGCCGCTGCCCAAGAACGCCCCTGCCTTCCCGACTCGACCGAAAGAGGTGGCGACAGTCCGTCCAAGGTACCACGCACGGACAGGGCGCCGCAGCATCTCTATGCCCGCCGACGCCCCGCGGTCAATGGCCGGGGCTGAAACAACGTGAGGACCGGGGCCACTCCCCTATCGCGTCGTCCGCTGCATCCACAGGGTGGCGGCAATGGTTCCCGCCGGCTCTCCCCCCGCCCCGCCGCAGGTGCGCGTCACCTCGTACAGCCCCTCCGGCCGCCGGGTGGCGAGCGAAGCCAGCGCCCCCGTCACCGGATCGCCGCCAACTCCAACGGCAGAGCCGCCGGACAGCGGGCCGGACAGGCAGAACCAGGTCCCCTCCGCCTGCACGCCGTAGGACCAGGACAGCCCCGACACCGCCGGCGGCATCGTGCCGAAGGCCGGGAACAGCGCCGCCTGCCATCCGTCGGCGGCCGGCACCGCGGCACCGCTGGCCTGCCGGCTGCGATAGGCGCCCTCCAGCACGGAAAAGCCGGAATCGGCCTGCGAGGCGACGCGGCTTTTCGCCATGGCCGAAGGGTTGACGTACTGGATGCCGCCCGCCACCACCATGCCCATCAGGGCAAGGGCGAAGATCGCCTGGATGATGTTCATCGCCGCCGACGTGTCATGTCTTCCGCCTCACGTCTTCGGCCGCGGCGCCGGCATGCGCTGCTCCACACCCTTGGCCTCGCTGCCGAAGACGCGGCGCAGTTCGGCCGCGGTGGTGACGCCGGCGTGGAATTTGGCGACCGCATCCTCATACAGCGACCGCCAGTTCCTTGCCCCCTTCGCCGCGGCGACCACCGCGGCGGGCTCGTCGAACACCGCGCATTCGCTGACGGCCGTCCGCCCGGCATAGCCGGCATTGCCGCAGGCCGCGCAGCCGGCGCCATGGCAGGCCCGGCAGAGGGTGCGGACCAGCGACTGGACCAGAACGCCGCGCAGCAGCGACTTGATGTCGTGAGCCGGAACGCCGAGATGGCGCAGCCGGTCGATGGCCCCGTTCACCGACCCCGTGTGCAGGGTGGTCAGCACCATATGGCCGGTGTCGGCGGCGCGCACCGCGATCTGCGCGGTCTCCTCGTCGCGCACCTCGCCCAGCACGATCACGTCGGGATCGGCGCGCATGAAGGTGCGGACCACCCGCGCGAAGTCCAGCTTGACCGCCGGGTTGACATTCACCTGGCCCGTATAGGCCATGCGGTATTCCACCGGGTCCTCGATGCTGTAGATGGCACGGCCCAGCCGGTCCATCTCACGCACGGTCGCGCTCAGGGTGGTCGACTTGCCGGACCCGGTCGGCCCGCAGACCAGGCACAGCCCATGGCGGCGGTCCACCGCGCGGCGCCAGTCGCCGACCTGGCTGATGCCCAGCCGGTCCAGGTTCGGCTGCACCCGCTCCACGTCCAGGATGCGCATGACGATGATCTCGCCATCCACCGACGGCACGGTGGTCACGCGCAGATCGACCGGCCGCCCGCGATGCTCGACCTCGAACCGCCCTTCCTGCGGCAGCCGCCGTTCCGCCAGATCCATGCCGGAGCGGTCCTTGATCCGGGCGACGATGGTGGCGGCGGTGGTCGACGCCGTCTCGTCCATCAGGCGGCGGATGCCGTCCACCCGCAGGAAGATGCTGCAGGTCTTGCGGCGCGGCAGGATGTGGATGTCCGACGCCCCGGCCTCCACCGCGCGCGACACCAGCTGCTCCACCGGATCGCTGTCCTCCAGCCCGGACTGGGCCCGGCGGACGCGGTCGAGGAACTCGTCGAACTGGTCGGGGACGAAGCTGCTGAAGCGCACCATCCGCCCGGGGTAGTAACGGGCGGCCACCCGGCCGGCCACCGATTCGTCGTGCAGCGTCGCCACATGCACCGCATCGTCGCTGAGCCCGGTGACGATGATCGCGTGCCGCTCCAGCAGCGGCAGCGGGATCGGCGTGCCGCCCATCGCCTCCGGCGTTTCCAGGGCGGTCTCGTGGCTGATCTTCGCCTCATCCAGGTCGGTGCGGGCAAGGAAGCCGTTGCGCACCAGGATGGCGCCCAGCGGTTCGCCGGTCACCCGCTGCTCCGCCATCGCCGCATCGAGGATGCCGCGCGTCACCAGCCCCTTGCGCAGCAGGTAGCCGGCAAGTTCTTCGCGGAAGGCGGCGGACGGCTTCAGGACCGGCATGTCCAGCTCGCCCGGTTGGCGACCGACGGCAGGACCGCGCCCGATGCGGCGGCCCCGGAAACGGCCCGCGCCCCCTCCCCCGCGACAGCCTGCTGGGAAAACAGCGCCCCCTGGGCGCAGCGGCCGCCGGGCGCCGACCAGATGTGGCTGTTGGGGTCCGCCACCGCGTGCGACCCGCCGAGGTCGAGGACACCGGCACTGCCCGGCCGCGCCGCCGGCCCGCCGATGACGGAGGATTTCATCTCCAACTGCCCGTTCTCGATGACGATGCCGAAGGGGGTGCCGTTGTCGACGGCAACATCGGTCCGGTCGAGGATGGCTTGGCCGCCGCCGCTGCGCAGCGCCGCCATCGGCAATCCCCTGCCATGGACTTGCAAGGACGGGCGCCGCGACTCGGCCGTGAAGGTGACGCCGGCCCCCAGCGAGGACACCAGCGCACTGCGCCCGGCCCCCACCGTCACCTCGACGGCGGCGTCGCGGAACAGGGCGGTGCCGCCGTCGACCAGCACACCGTCGCCGCCGGGCGCCGTCACCGTCAGCTTCCCGCCCGCGACGTCCAACCGCGCATGCGCCACCCGCAGCCCGGCGGCCCGGTTGGTCGAGATGGCGTTGTTGCCGGCGAAGGTCAGCCGGGTGCCGGGAAGCGCCTCGACCGGCATCTCGAAGCCGACATTCTCGATCCGGGTATCGGTCGGCAGCCGGAGCGCCACGTCCGGCGGGTTGGTGGACACCACGACTCCGGCGGCTTCCGCCTTCAGCACCAGCCGCACCGCCCGGCCGCCGTCCTGATCCGCGGCCAGCGCCTGAACCTGCGCCGCCGGAAGCTCGTGCCGGCCGGGGGCGAGGCGCAGGACCATGGTCGAGGGCCGGGTCGCCTGCCAATGGCCGAGCGCGGCCGACAGGGTCATGGCGTCGGCCGGGCTGGTCCCGGTCGCATCGCCCTGCGCGGTCGGCGCCACATGGCGCGTGACGGTCGCCGAGGCGGCCAGCGCTGCGAGATCGGCCGAGGCCCCGCGGGTGACGGCGACGGCGCTGCCCTCGGCAACCTCGATCCGGCCGTCGCGGAAGGTCAGGGCCGCGCAGTCCGGCAGAGCGGTCGAGCCGATCGGCGGCGCCACGATCGCGGCGATCACCCCGGCACGGGCCAACTCCGTTGGAGCCGCGGGTGCGGCCGCCACGTAGCTGCGCCCGCCGCCGGCCGCCCCCGCCGGCCAGGACGCCGTGCGGAGCTGCGCCGCCGCCCGGTCCGATGCCGGAGCGAACACGCAATAGCCGTAGACCGCTCCCCAGGGTGTCCGGGTGCCCGGCATCAGCCAGCGCGGCAGGGTGCCGGCCGGCTGCGCCGGCTCCTTGGCCGCAGCCTTGCCGGTCGATGCCTGCCCTTTTGCGGATGCGGCGCCTGCCGGACGGGGAGGCGGATCCTCGGGCGCCGGCGGACTGGCGACTCCGTCATTGTCGAGAACGCGCAGGTTGGCCTCGACCAGCGCCGCCAGCCGGTGCATGTCGGCGGCACTTCGCTGCGCCTGGCTGATCCGGTTCGAGGCGTCGACCATGGTGTAGGCGGTGTAGCCGGTCGTCGCCACCAGCGAGATGGCCATGATCGTCATCAGGATCAGCGATGTCATGGCATGGCCTCCAAATCGGGCCCACTCTATCTTGCCGCCGGGTCGCGGACCAATCCCGTTGCCGCGCATTCCGGAAAAAGACCCGGAAAATCACAAGAAAACGCCCCGGCCACAGGGGTCGGGGCGCTTCGGTCAGCAACAGGGCGCCTCAGACGACGCTTAGAACTTGTAGTAGGCGACGTACTTGTTGTTGTCACCGGCGATGCCGGTCACGTTGTTGAAGGTCAGCGCGGTCGCCGTGGTGATCTGGACGCAGCCGAACTTGTAGCCGGTGAAGGCGGTGTTGAAGGCGGCCGGGGTGGCGACGGTCAGCGTCAGGCCGGTGCCGGGAACGGCCAGCGTACCGGTGGCGGAGATCTGGCCGCCGGCACGGGCGATTTCCGTGCACTGGGACAGGGCCGTGGTGCCCAGCACCAGGAAGATGCCGCCGTTGGCGAAGCTGCCGAACTGGGTGACGCCGGTGGCGGTCGCCGTGTTGGTCAGGTCGAGCGTGTAGGCACCGGCGACGCCGTTCCAGGTGGCGGAAATCGTCGGAGCGGTCGGCACGGCGGCGAGATAGCCGGTGTTGATCAAGTCGGTCTGCGTCGCCGCACCGGACATGGTCGGGAACGTCGAACCTGCGGCACCCAGGGTCGTGGTGTTGCCGTTGCTGCCATACAGCGTCCAGGCCGCATCGACCTGCGACAGCGCCTGGATGATGCCGACGGCGGCGGCCTTCGGACCGGCGGTGGTGAAGGCGCTACCGACATAGAACACGCCGGCGGCTCCCATCACCGCCGTAAGAGCGACCGAAATAATGACGGTCAAAATATTGAACATTCATGTCTCCTGGGGCGGCCGGCACACGGCTGGTGGTCGCGCGGCAGGAGGCCGGCCCGCCAGCCCCTTCCCGGCCCGGCGACCTTCCCTCTGCCTTGCTTTTGTCTAAAATAGGTTCGCCGTGAAGGCGTTTATGAGAGGTTAATTTCGCGCAGGCGTTGATTTGCGCACCGACTGTAGAGCGCGGGTTCCCCATAGCCCGACAACCCACCGCACACTCTCGTCACAGCGGTCCATTCCGCGGATGAAGGGTCGCGAACGGCAAAAGACCGGAAACACCGAGAAGCCACCGGGCGTTGACTCTGCCGCCAGCGGCGGTCCGAGGCGGGTTCGGCCGCCAACCGAAGAATCATGAAAGCGGTTGCACAGCCAATGCCTCCGCTTAAGATAGCATCGTCTGCGAAATATTCTTTCTTTGGGAGGGACCGTGAACAAAGCCGCTACCCTGGCGCTGATTTCCACCGTCGCATCGGCCATTGTCTCTGCCGCATCTCCCGCTTCGGCCCGGGACGCGCACCTGATGTTTCCGATAGAGTCCGCCCTCAACACAGCCGCAGCCCAGGAGAAGCTGGACAAGGGCGTGAAGCTTTATTTTGGCAACCAGAAACATCCCAATCCGGTCAAAGTCGTCGGCGAATGGGCCACAAACAAGAAGACCAACGCATTCAACAAATCCGACAAGGAGGCTTGCGAGTGGGTCTTTCTCAGCGCCGTTCTGGAACTGCAGGAGCGCGCCCGCAAAGAAGGCGGTAACGCGGTGATCGACATCAAAAGCAATTACAAGAACACGGAAACGAACAGCAATACGGAATACATGTGCGGCGCCGGCAACATCATGGCAGGCGTGGCGCTCAAGGGAACCGTGGTCAAGCTGGGCGCCAAGTAAAGCCGCCGGCATGGGCCTTGCCGTCGCAACGACGGCTCCGGCCATCGACGGCAAGACCGGCAACCGTATCGCAAAATCGATGCGCGCCTCTATCCACAACGTGACCCTGCCATGATAGGGTCCGCACTCGCTCCACATGGCGTCCGGAAACGGCAGGACATGACTTTGCAGACCGGCATCCGCACGCTTTTCCTCATTCTCGCGACGGTCGCCGTGCTCGGCGGCTGCAGCCGCCGGCAGCCCATCTACCGGGTAACCGACCAGCCCATGCCGGCGGCGTCGCGCAACCTGTCAGCCGCGGTCCTCCAGCGGACGATCATGGAAGCGGCGATCGACCGCGGCTGGTCCGCGGAGTGGAAGGCGCCCGGTGAGATTCTGGCGACGAAGGCATGGAAGGATCACGAGGCGGTCGTCGAAATCCGCTATTCGCATGAAAGCTACACCATCGATCATGTGTCCACGACCAACCTACGGGAGCGGGGCGAAACCGTTCATCAGGCCTACAACAAGTTGGTGCGCGCGCTGCAGGACGAGATCGAGCGGCGCCTGCGCCAGGCCGAACCCCGGGTCCCGTCCGCGCCATGACTGAAACCCTGCGTGTCGCCATCCGCGGCTGGTGCGCCTGGGCGCCGGAGCGCAGCACCCGCGCCGCGTGGCGGGCCTGGGCGGGTGCGCCCGCCCTGTCCGACGATGCCCAGCCGCCGGCGCTCCCCATGATGTTGCGCCGCCGCACCTCGCCCATCGGGCAGAGGCTGATCGCCGCCGCGCTGGCCTGCGGCGACGCGGCGCAGACGGCGCGCTACGTCCTCGCCTCCGGCCATGGCGAGCTGGCGCGGACCGTCGGCATCATCGATTCGCTGCGGCAGGGCGAGTTGCCGTCGCCGGCCGAGTTCAGCCTGTCCGTGCATCACGGCCTGGCCGGGTTGCTGTCCATCCACACCGGCAACCGCCGAGGCCACACGGCGCTCGCCGCCGGTCCCGACAGCTTCACCTTCGGACTGCTGGAGGCCGCCGCCAGCCTGGCCGAAAACCCGTCGGAACCGGTGCTTCTGCTCTACGCCGACGCGCCGATGCCCGACGAATACGCGCACTTCCACACCGCAGCCGACGAAGCCCTGCCGCTGGCGGTCGCCCTGGCGCTCGGCCCCGCGGATGGAGAGGGCGAAGGGCTTGCGCTGCACTGCGCGCCGTCGGCCGGCGGGCCGGCCGCAGAGTCCACGGCGCTCGATTTCATGCGCTTCCTGCTGTCCGGAGCGCCCCGGGCAACCTCGCGCGGGGCGCGGCTCGACTGGGTGTGGCACCGTGCCGGCTAAGGTTCTGGACAGGCTGTGGCGGCGCGCGGCCACCGGATTCGCCTTCGCCTTCCTGTTCGGCGGCGGCGCAATCCTGGCGCCCACCATCTTTCCGCTGCTGGCGCTGACCAGCCCGGCGGGTGCTGTCCGGCGCCAGCGCTGCCAACACCTCATCCATCTGATCTTCCGCTTCTACATCCGCATGCTGCGCGTGCTGCGCGTCATCGACCTGAAGGTCGAGGGCGCCGAGCGCCTGCGCGACGGGCATGGCAAGCTGGTGGTGGCCAACCACCCCTCGCTGCTCGACGTGGTGATTCTGATGGCGCTGATGCCGCGCGCCCAGTGCATCGTGAAGAAGGAACTGTGGGAAAGCCGCTGGCTGGGCGGCATGGTGCGCGGCGCCGGTTACATCCGCAACGACCTCGACCCGGAGGCGCTGCTCGACGCCTGCCGCACCGCGCTGGAGGCCGGCGACGAACTCATCATCTTTCCCGAAGGCACGCGCACCGTCCCCGGCGAGCCGATCCGTTTCCGCCGCGGTTTCGCCAATCTGGCCACCCTGCTGGAAGCCGAGGTGCAACCGGTCACGATAACCTGCGATCCGCCCACGCTCATTAAGGGCGAAAAATGGTGGATGATCCCACCGCGACGGCCGATTTTTCGCGTCATGGTAGGGGATCGTCTGGACGTTACGGGGTTGCTCGGCTATCAGTACCGCTCACTGGCGGCCAGGAAGCTGGTGCGCAGTCTAGAAGAATATTTTGCGGAACGGTTGGCCGATGGAAAAGCTTGAACGTGAGTTGAAGGTTTTGATTGTTGACGCGCTCAAGCTGGAAGATATCGCCCCAGAAGATATTGACAGCGAAGAGCCGCTCTTTAATGATGGACTAGGCCTCGATTCCATTGACGCCCTGGAACTGGGGGTCGCGCTGCGCAAGACTTACGGAATCAAGATTGAGTCGGTGACGGACGACGTGAAGCAACATTTCGCCAACGTACGGTCTCTTGCCAGCTTCATTCAATCTCAGCATGCGGAGTAGAGGCCATGCTGACGCAGGATGAAATTTACGCGCGCCTCCAAAGCTATCTCGAAGACATGTTCGAGGTGCCGCCCGAGAAGATCTCCCGGGAGGCGCGGCTGTTCGAGGATCTCGACCTCGACAGCATCGACGCGGTCGATCTGGTGGTGAAGCTGCAGGAACTGACCGGCCGCAAGTTCAAGCCCGAGGAGTTCAAGAGCGTCCGCACGGTCGGCGATGTTCTCGACCGTGTGCATGCCCTCCTCCAGGAATAGGCTGCACCCGCTCGGCGTCGCGGCCCTGGTCGTCGCCGGAGCCCTCTATCCCGTGCTGGTCTATGGCGGGCGGGCTTCGGTGCCGCCGCTGGCCTTCGTGGCAGTGGCCCTGGCGCTGATCGGGGCGCGCTTCGCCATTTGCTCTTCGCCTGCGGCGCGGGTCTGGCGCCTTCCGCTGGCGGCGGCGGCGGTCCTGGTCGGCGTGCTCGCCGTGCTCGATGGCACGCTGGCGGCCAAGGCCTATCCGGTCGCGCTCAGCCTCGGCACCGCGGCGGCGTTCGGCGCCTCGCTGCGGCACCCGCCCAGCCTCGTCGAGCGATTCGCCCGTCTCCATGAGCCCGACCTGCCGCCGTCGGGGCAGGCCTACTGCCGCACCGTCACCGTGGTGTGGACCGTCTGGCTGGTGTCGAACGCCGCCGTCGCCGGGGCGCTGGCCCTGTGGGGCAGCGACGAGGCGTGGGCGCTGTGGACCGGTCTCATCGCCTACATCGTCATGGGCCTGCTGTTCGGCGGCGAAGTCCTGGTCCGCCGCTCCATGCGCCGGAGGCACGCCGGGGCATGACCGCCATCCCGCTTTCCCGTCTGCTCGCCGTGGGGCGGCCGGACGATGCGCCGGTTGCCGACGGCGTCACCTTCGCCCGCTTCCGGGCCGACGTGGCCGGCAACGCGGCACGGCTGAAGGGGTGCCGGCGCGGGCTTCTGGTCGCGGCGGACGCTTATTGGGGCGCGGTGGGGCTGCTGGCGCTGCTGCACGCCGGCGCCGAGGTGACGATCCCGCCGAACGCCCAGCCGGGAACTCTGACCGCCCTGACCGCGGACGGTGCCGTGCCGGTCGGCGGCGATCTGCGGCCGGGTGGCGAAGGGCCGGGTGGCGAAGAGATGGCGTTGACCCCGCTCGATCCCGAGACGCCCTTGACCTTCTTCACCTCCGGCTCGACCGGCGAGCCGAAGCGGGTGGTCCGCACCCTCGGCATGCTGGAGGCCGAAGCCCTGGCGACCGAGGCCGTGCTCGGACGGCTGGCCGGGCCGACCGCCCGCGTGCATGCCACGGTCCCCCACCAGCACGTCTACGGTCTGAACTTCCGCCTGCTGTGGCCGCTGGTCACCGGCCGCCCCTTCGCCAGCACGATGCACGAGCTGTGGGAGACGGTGCCGGCCGCGCTCGACGCGGGGTCTGTGCTGGTCACCAGCCCGGCGCACCTGACCCGGCTGTCGGGCATCGCGCCGCTGCCGCCGTCGCGGCGTCCGGCGCTGGTGCTGTCGGCCGGAGCCCCCCTTCCGGAGCCCGCTGCGCGGGAGGCAGCGGCGGTCTTCGGCACAGCGGTCACCGAGATCTTCGGCAGCACCGAGACCGGAGCCATCGCCCACCGCCGCCGCGAGGGCGGTGATCCGCCCTGGCGCCCGCTGCCCGGCGTCGTCGCCGGACGCACCCCGGAGGGTCGCCTGCGGGTCGGAGCGGCGCATGTGGAAGGGCGGGAGCATGTCGGCTCCGACCTGGTGGAAATGGCCGGGGACGGCGGCTTCCGTCTCCTTGGCCGCGCCGACCGGATCGCGAAGGTGGAGGGCAAGCGCGTCAGCTTGCCGGAGGTGGAGGCGCAGTTGCGCCGCTCCCCCCTGGTGGCCGACGCCGCCGTGCTGACGCTGGAGCAGCTTTGCGCCGTCGTGGTGCCGAGCGCCGAGGGCGCGGCGCGCCTGGAGGAGATCGGCGCCTTCCGCTTCGGCCGCTCGTTGCGGCGGGAATTGTCCGCCGTTTTGGAACCTGCCGGCCTGCCGCGCCGCTGGCGCTTCGTGAACCGTTTGCCGGATGGCGCGTTGGGCAAGCGTCGGCATGCCGACATCGCCGCCCTGTTCGAGGAGGCCACCCTGTCTGAAGCCGCCCTTTCTGAAGCCGTCCTGCCTGAGATGGCTGGCCCCCGGTCAACCGCCCCCGATGTCCGCGCCGTCCGGTCGCTTGCCGACGGGGTGGAGCTGGACCTCTTCATTCCCGGCAACCTCGTGCAGCTCGATGGTCATTTTCCCGGCATGCCGATCGTGCCGGGCGTGGCGCAGATCGATTGGGCGGTGATGTTCGCCAACACGCATCTCGGCCTCGGGATCGAGGCGGCGCAGGCGCTGCAGGTGAAGTTCCGGCGAGTCACCGTTCCGGACACGCTGGTGACGCTGGCGTTGCGCCACGCCCCGGCACGGCGCCGCCTGTCCTTCGAGTATCGCTGCGGGGACGAGACGCTGTCCTCCGGCTCCATCGGCGTGGAGGGGATCGCCCCATGATTTCGGCAGAGGTCATCACCCGCGCGCAGTTCTACGACCTCGACCCCATGCAGGTGGTCTGGCATGGCAACTACGCCCGGTATCTGGAGCAGGCGCGTTGCGCGCTGCTCGACCGCATCGGCTACAATTACCCGGAGATGGCGTCGTCGGGATACGTTTTCCCCATCGTCGACCTCCATGTGAAGTATGTGCGCCCCATTCGCTTCGGTCAGTCGGTCAAAGTCACGGCGACTCTGGTCGAGTACGAGAACCGCATCCGCATCGACTACCGCATCCATGACGAGCAGGACGGCACGTTGCTGACCAAGGCGCGCACGGTGCAGCTCGCGGTGAAGGAGGAGGGGGCGGAGCTGTGCTTCGAATGCCCCGCGGTGTTCACGGACAAGGTGAGGGCTCTGCTGTGACGCGCATCGTCGTTTTCCTCCTGACCCTGCTGGCCGCCTTCCCGGCGCCGGCCGCCGAGACGCCGGCCGCCGGGACGCTTGCCTCCGAGAGGCTGGCCACCGAGACGCTCAATGAGGGGCAGGTGCTGCGCGGCGCCTTCGTGCAGGAGCGTTTCCTCAAGGGCTTCCAGGCGCCGCTGAAGAGCGGGGGCCATTTCACCCTGGCGCCGGGCCGCGGGCTGATCTGGCGCACCGAGACCCCCTTCGCAGTCACCACCGTCATGAGCCCCGCCGGTCTCGTGCAGGAGGTGAAAGGCAACGAGACCATGCGCCTGCCCGCCGCGCGCCTGCCCTTCATGTCGAAGCTCTACACCATGCTGGGCGGCGCGCTGACCGGTGACTGGAAGGCGCTGGAGGACATGTTCGCGGTTGAGCGCGGCGGCGACCGCGACGCCTGGACCCTCCACCTGACGCCGCGCCGGACCAACGACCCGACCATGCCGATCCGCGCCATCGACGTGCGCGGCGGGCGCTTCGTGGAAGAGGTCGAGATCGTCAAGCCCGACGGCGACCGCGACCGCCTGACCTTCCGCGACCAGCGTCTGAACGCGGAAGCGCCGACGGCGGACGAGGCGGCGCTGCTGGCCTCGGCGGCGCGTCCGTGAGACGGCTGGGGGCACTGCTCTGGCTCGCGCTCGTCCTGCTGGCCGGCGGCTATCTCGCGCTGCGCCTTCACGACGGGCTGGGCTTCCGCACCGATCTGCTCGCCCTGCTGCCGCGCGAGGAGCAGGACCCCGTTCTGCAGCGTGCCAACGATGCGGTGACCAAGGCGCTGGGTCGCCGGGTGCTGGTGCTGGTCGGGCACGCCGACCGCGAAACCGCCCGCAAGGCGGCGGCGAAGCTCGGCGACGCCCTTCTGGCGACGGGGCAGGTGGAGCGGATCGGCGAGGGTATCGACGTCGACCGGCTGAAGCGGCTGGGGGCTCTCTACTTTCCCCATCGCCAGAGCCTGCTCAGCGATGGCGACCGGGCGCTCCTGGCGGCCGGCAAGGGGGAGGAGGTCGCCACCCGCGCGCAGGCGCAGGCATTCGGCTTCGCCGGGCTTGTGGACGCCGGGCTGCTGCGCACCGACCCGTTCCTGCTGCTGCCTTCCTTCCTCACCAACCTGCCCTTCCCGCTGTCGCGGCTCACCCCCGACGAGGGCATGCTCAGCGTCACCGAGAACGGCACGACCTGGGTTCTGGTCAGCGCCGTTCTGGCCGGCGAGCCGTTCGAGCTGGATTTGCAGGACCGGCTGGTCGACGCCTTCGACGCCGCCGTGGGGGAGATGCCGGGCGTCACGGTGAAGCGGCTGGGCGCGGTGTTCTTCGCGCACGCCGGCTCGAAGACCGCGATCGCCGAAGCCTCCACGCTCGGCACGCTGTCGTTGGTCGGCACCATAGTGCTGACGGCGCTGGCGTTCCGCCGGCCGGGACCGCTGCTGCACAATCTGCTGGCGCTGGGCGTCGGGATGACGGTCGGGTTGAGCGGAAGCCTGCTGCTGTTCGGCGAACTGCATGTGGCGGCGCTGCTGTTCGGGTCCAGCCTGATCGGGGTGGCGGTGGACTACAGCCTGCATTACAGCGCCAGCCTGTTCGACCCCCTGTCGGGAAGCCCGCGCGACCGGCTGCGCCACGTTCTGCCGGGCATCGCGCTGGGGCTGGTCACCACCTTGATCGGCTACGCGGCGCTGATGCTGGCGCCCTTTCCAGGGCTCCGGCAGATCGCCGCCTTCTCGATCATCGGACTGGTGGGCGCCTTCCTGACGGTGGTGCTGTGGCTGCCCTCGCTCGACCGGGCGGGAAAGCTGACGCACGGCGCCTGGATGCTGCGCGCCGCGGCTGGCCTGTGGGGTTTCTGGGAGGAGCGCCGCTGGCGCGGCGTGCGCGTCGTTCTCCTGCTGGGCTGCGCGCTGGCCGGAACGGTGGGGCTGGCGCGGCTGTCGGCGGACGACGACGTCCGGCGGTTGCAGGCGGTCTCGGCGGAACTGAGGCAGGAGCAGGACGAGATCCAGCGGCTGATCGGTGCCACCACCGCCGCGCAGTTCCTGCTGGTGCAGGCCGCGGACGACGAGGCGGCGCTGCGGCTGCAGGAGGATCTCGCCGCCACGCTGGCCGGGCTGAAGGCGAAAGGAAGCATCGCCGGCTACCAGATGCCGGCCGCCTTCGTGCCGTCCGCCCGGACGCAACGGGAAAACCGCGCACTGGTCGCCGGGGCGCTCGACGGTCCTCTGCTGGCGGCGCAGCGCGCCAGCCTCGGCTTGCCGCCGGCCGGGCCGGATGACAAGGCTCCGAACGACAAGGCGGCGGACGGGGTGCTGACGCTGAAAGAAGCGCTGGCGGCGGACAGCGTGCCGTTCCTGCGCGAGCTCGTGCTCGGGCCGGGGCTGCACGTGGTGGCCTTGCAGGGGCTGAACGATCCGGACGCCGTGCGCGCCGCGGTGGCCGGCACGGCCGGCGTCCGGCTGGTGAACCCGACGGCGGACTTCTCGGCGCTGCTCGCCAAGTACCGGCACCGGGCGCTGCTGCTGACCGGGCTGGCGGGACTGCTGATGTTGCCCGTGCTGATGTGGCGCTACGGCTGGCGAGGGGGGCTGTGGACGCTGTTGCCACCCGGGGCGGCGCTCATCCTGGCGCCGGCGGCGGTGGGGCTGATGGGCCAGGATTTCACCTTCTTCCATGCCATGGCGCTGGTGCTGATCCTCTCCATCGGCGTGGACTACGCCGTCTTCTGCGCGGAGAGCGGCGTGGAGCAGCAGCCGGTGACCATGCTGGCGGTGTGGCTGGCGACCCTGACGACCTTGCTGTCCTTCGGGCTCCTGGCCTTCAGCGCCGTTCCGGCGGTGCACAGCTTCGGCATGACCATGCTGATCGGAATCTCCATTGCCTTTCTTTTCGCACCGCTGGCCGCGCGCGGCGCGCGCCACAATGAAGCCACAACCGGTGCGCGGTTACTCTGATTGGTGTATGCTCTAGGTTAGATACATTTCTGGGAAATCACCTCACGTCATGACCACGCATAAGGGGTGGGTCGCACTCCTGTTCCTGCTCGGAGCGTGCGCCTCCGTGCCCGGCAGCGGCCCGGCGGACCCAAGCACGCCGCTGCTCGCCCCCGGCGAGCCGCTGGCCCTGCCGCGCCCGTCCGATCTCGGGCAGAGCATCGAGGCGGCACAGCTCATCACCGCCAGCCGCGACGGGCAGACCTTCGTTTTCGAGGGCCGGATCAGCGTCACGCCGGAGCGGTTCCTGCTGGTCGGGGTGGACAGCCTGGGCCGTCGCGCCATGACCGTCACCTGGAGCGATGCCGGGTTGAAGATGGAGACCGCCCCCTGGCTGCCCCCGGCCCTGCGGCCGGGCAGCATGCTGGCCGACATCGTCGTGCTGTACTGGCCCGAAGCGGTCGTGCAGAAGGCGCTCGCCCCCGCGGGCGGCACGCTGAGCGCCGACCCGCACCGGCGCAGCGTGCGCATCGACGGCAAGGAGGTGCTGCACGCCGAACGCAGCTGGGCCGACGGCGCGCCATGGACCGGCACCCTGCGCTACGCCAACCTCGCCTGGGGCTACGAGATCGAGGTGCAGTCCACGGCAGCATCCGCGGCGGCATCCACGGCGCCATCCGCGGCGGCGGCGCAATGAGCCACCCGCTCGGGCTTGCCGCCCTGGGCCTCGCCACCCCCATCGGCACCGGGGCGGTCGCGGTGGCCGATGCCTTGTTCGCCGGCACCCGCGACGGTCTGCGCCCGCGCACCGGCTTCGTGCCCGGCCGCGCAGTGCATGTCGGTTCGGTGGACGCGCCGCTGCCGCCGGTCCCGGCGGGGCTGGAGACCTACGACTGCCGCAACAACCGCCTGCTGCTGCTGGCCCTGGAGCAGATCCGCGACGCCGTCGAAACGGCGGCCGCGCGCCACGGCCGGCACCGGATCGCCGTGATCATCGGCACCAGCACCTCGGGCATGGCCGAGGCGGAGGCCGGCTTCACGGCGATGCGCCGCGACGGCGCGTGGACGGGTCCGTTTCATTACGACCAGCTTGCCACCGGCGGGCCGGCGGAGTTCGCGGCGCGCGCGCTCGACCTGCCGGGGCCGGCCTACACGGTGGCGACGGCCTGCTCCTCCAGCGGCAAGGTGTTCGCGTCCGCCCGGCGGCTGATCCGCTCGGGGCTGTGCGACGCCGCCGTCGTCGGCGGTGCCGACACGCTGTGCGGCACGACCCTGGGCGGCTTCAGCGCGCTGGAGGCGGTATCGGCGGGCCTGTGCAATCCCTTCAGCGCCAATCGCGACGGCATCAACATCGGCGAGGCGGCGGCGGTCTTCCTGCTGACCGCGGAGGATGCCCCGGTTCAGCTTCTCGGGGTGGGTGAAAGCTCCGACGCGCACCACGTCAGCGCCCCCGACCCGGAGGGCCGCGGCGCCTTCGCCGCCATGCGGGCGGCGCTGGACGACGCCGGGCTGGCGCCGCAGGACATCGCCTATGTCAACCTGCACGGCACCGCGACGGCGCTCAACGATTCCATGGAGGGCAAGGCGGTGCACGCGCTGTTCGGCGACGCGACCCCGTGCAGCTCCACCAAGGCGATGACCGGCCACACGCTGGGCGCCGCCGGGGCGTGCGAGGCGGCGTTCCTGTGGCTGGCCCTGAATCCAGCCCACAACCCCGACGGCCTGCTGCCCCCACACCTGTGGGACGGCGCGCCCGACCCGGAAATTCCGCCGTTGAACCTGATCGGCCCCGGCGCGGCGCTTCCCGCCGGACCGGCGGCGATGCTCAGCAACTCCTTCGCGTTCGGCGGCAGCAACGTGGCCCTGGTGCTGGGCCGGGGGGAATGGCGATGAGCGCGTATCCGTGGTCCATCGAGGATTTGCTGCCGCACGCACGCCCGATGATTTTGCTGGACGAGGCGGTCGGACGGGTGGACGACCGCTTCGTGTCGGCGCTGACCGTGCGGGAGGGGGCGCCCTTCGTGGTGACGGGGCGGGGCGCCCCGGCCCATGTCGCCGTGGAGTGGATGGCGCAGACCTGCGGCGCCCAGGCCGGAGCCGAGGCCAGGGAAGCCGGCGGCGACGTCCGTCTCGGCCTGCTGCTGGGCACGCGCGACTTCCGCGCCTCCGTTCCCTGGTTCGCCATCGGCGAGCGGTTGGAGGTGTCGGTGGCGCCGGTCTTCCGGGACGAGAACATTGGGTCTTTCGATTGTGTGGTGATGCGCGCGGGCACCGGGGACGAACTGGCGAAGGCCCAGCTCACCGTCTACCAGCCCGAGGACACGGCCGCGCTGCTCGCCAGCCAGGGAGTTCAGGTCGAACGATGAAGAAGACGATTCTGGTCACCGGAGCCAGCAAGGGCATCGGCCGCGCGGTCGCCGAACGGCTGGCCGCCGACGGCTTCGCGGTGGTGGTGCATTACGGCCGCGACGCGGCCGGCGGCGAGGCGACGCTGGCCGACGTCCGCGCGGCCGGCGGCGAGGGCCGGCTGCTCGGCTTCGACATCGCCGACCGCGACGCCGCCCGCGCCGCGCTGGAGGCCGACATGGAGGCGCACGGCCCCTATTGGGGCGCCGTCCTGAACGCCGGCATCGCCCGCGACGCCGCCTTCCCGGCCATGGCGGACGACGATTGGGATTCGGTTCTCCACACCAACCTCGACGGCTTCTACAACGTGCTGAAGCCGCTGGTGATGCCGATGGTCTCGGCCCGCAGGGGCGGACGGATCGTGACGCTGTCGTCGGTGTCGGGGCTGGTCGGCAACCGCGGACAGGTCAACTACAGCGCCGCGAAGGCCGGCATCATCGGCGCCACCAAGGCGCTGGCGATCGAGCTGGCGAAGCGGAACATCACGGTGAACTGCGTGGCGCCCGGCATCGTCGAGACGCAAATGACCGATGGGCTGCCCATGGAGGAAGCCTTGAAGCTGGTCCCCATGCGCCGGGCCGGCCGGCCGGACGAGGTCGCGGCGGTGGTGTCCTTCCTGTGTTCCGACGGGGCGGCTTACGTGACGCGGCAGGTGATCGCGGTGAACGGGGGTATGGTGTGATGCGCAGGGTGGTCGTCACGGGCATGGGTGGGGTGAGCGCGCTGGGCGAGGACTGGCCGACCATCCGCGCCCGCATGGCGAAGGGCGAGACCGCCGTCCGCACCATGGGGGAGTGGGACCGTTTCCACGGAATCAACACGCGCCTCGCCGCCCCGGTGACCGGCTTCTCGGTGGAGAGCCGCTATCCGCGCAAGAAGACGCGGACCATGGGACCGGTCTCCCGGATGGCGGTCTACGCCACCGAGAAGGCGCTGAACGACGCGGCCCTGCTGAACGACCCGTTCGTCCGCGGCGGGCGCATGGGCATCGCCTACGGATCGTCCTTCGGCAGTCCCGCCCCGGTGATCGCCTTCGCCGAGCTGATGACCCAGGGCGCGTCGAAGACGCTCAACGCGACCAGCTACATCCAGATGATGAGCCACACCGCGGCGGTGAACATCGGGTTGTTCTACGGCGTGACCGGCCGCATCATCCCGACCAGCAGCGCCTGCACCTCCGGCAGCCAGGCCATCGGCTACGCCTACGAGGCGATCAAGTGGGGCAAGGCCGACGCCATGATCGCCGGCGGCGCCGAGGAACTGGACGTGACCGAATCGGCGGTGTTCGACACGCTGTTCGCCACCTCCACCCGCAACGACCGCCCGCACACCAGCCCCCGCCCCTACGACCGCGACCGCGACGGGCTGGTGATCGGCGAAGGCGCCACCACCTTGGTCCTGGAGGAGCGCGAGCACGCCATCGCCCGCGGCGCCAACATCCACGCGGAGATCGTCGGCTTCGCCTGCAATTCCGACGGCAACCACGTCACCCAGCCGCAGGCCGGTACCATGGAGATCGCCCTGCGCATGGCCTTGGAGGACGCCGGGGTGTCGACGGACGCCATCGGCTTCGTCAACGGCCACGGCACCGCCACCGAATGGGGCGACATCGCCGAGACCGCGGCGACCCACGCCGTCTTCGGGCCGCGCGCGCCCATCCATTCGCTAAAGAGCTATTTCGGCCATTCTCTGGGCGCCTGCGGCGCTCTGGAGGCGTGGCTGGGCATCGAGATGATGCGCGAGGGCTGGTTCGCCCCGACCGCCAATCTGGACAATGTGGACGAACGCTGCGCCGAGCTGGACTACGTCATGGGCGAGGGCCGGCGCATCGACACCGAGTTCCTGATGTCCAACAACTTCGCCTTCGGCGGCATCAACACGTCGCTGGTGTTCCGGCGCGGGTAGACGGGCGTCTACTCCGCCGCCCTGGCCTCCGCCGGGAACCCCGTTGCCAGGTTTGCCGCGCCCATGCCGGAGATCACCACCGCTTCGACGCCGGGACCGCTTTGGCAGCCGGCGCCGACCAGCATCAGCCCCGGCAGCGGCGTCTTGTTCGGCGGGCACCATTGGCCGCGGGCGGCGCCGTAGATCGCGCCATTGTCGGCGAGCGCGTAGCGGGTGAAGGTGGTCGGGCTGGCCGTCTGGCGGTAGAGGATGCGCCCCCGCAGCCCGGGAAGCACGCTCTCCGCCGCGGCGACCAGACGGTCGGCGAAGGCTTCCTTGCGCCGGCGGTTGGCGGCCTTGTCGGCGGCGAACCATTCGACTGCCTCGGGTTCGGGCCGTAGGCAGAGCATGCTGACGGCGGCGTGGCCCTCCGGGGCCAGGGACGCATCGACGGCGCTCGGGTTGCCGATGCCGAAATGCAGGCCGTCCGCCCCGACGAACACGCGGGCCGGCAGGTCCGGAACGCCCTCCACGGCGAGGCTGACCAGCACCGCCGTGGGGCCGCGCTTCAGCCCCCTCACACGCTGGGCGTAGCGTTTGGGCAGCAGCGCCGGGTCCACCAGCCGCGTCAACGTGCCGACCACGTCGGAATTGGCCAACACCAGCGGCGCCCGGTGCACCGTTCCGTCGGCGGTGGCGATGCCGGCGGCCCGACCGCCCTCGATCAGGATGCGTTCGGCGCGGGTGCGCAGATGGACGGCGCCGCCCCGCTCCCGCACCACCGCGCACAGCAGGTCCGCCAGCCGCTGGGAGCCGCCGGCCGGGTACCAGCCGCCTTCCAGATAATAGCCGAACAGCGGCGCCATCTCACGCACGGGCAGCAGTTCGGGGCGGTCGGTGAGATACTCGCTGATGGTGGTCAGCAGGGCCTTCAGCCGCGGGGCGCGCAGATGGGTATCCAGCATCTCGGCGTAGGGGCGGTGCATCCAACGCCAGGCGTCGGGCCGGCGGGCGGTCCAGGACCGCATGGCCTCCAGCGTGGCGGGCGGCATCGGCACGCCGCCGGTCTCATCCACATCGGCGTAGAGATCGGCGTAGACGCGCCCCATCTCCGCGAAGAAGCTGGCGATCCCCGGAGCCTCCTGCGGGAACAGCGCCTGGAGGTGCGTCACCAGCTCCGCCGGCCGGTCCGGCACATCCAGGCACAGGCCGTCCTGCACATAGCGGTGGCGGACCCGGCGCCAGTCCATGCGATGCGCCACGCCCAGGCCCTCCAGCAGCCGCCGCAGCGGTCCGCGTGGCCCCAGCCCGCTGAAATCCTGCACTCCGGCGTCGAAGATGTAGCGCCCCACCGACCCATCCCGGCCGCGGACCTTGCGCAGCCAGGACGAGCAGTAGCCTCCCGGCCGGTCGTGCGCCTCCACAACCAGCACCTTCAGCCCGCGCTCCGCCAGGGTCGCCGCCGCCGACAGCCCGCCGATCCCGGCGCCGACCACCACCGCATGATGCTCGTGCTCGCCAGCCGGCCAACCGCCGAACGTCGGCATCGGCCATGCCGAGGACTGACCGGACAAGGGACGATGCGTCATGGAAGGAAAGCCGGGCGGTGCAGGGCGAGAGACGAGCGCCCTATACGCCCGGCCTCCATCGATGCCATCTCAGGCTGTATCACTGCGTGGAAAGGTTTCACCGCGGCCCGGCCTTCGGGTCAGCCCAAAAGTCGAAGAAGTTGTACCATTGCAGCGGGTCGCGCAAGCAATGGTGCTCCAGCCTTGCAGCGTAGCGCGCGGCGAGCACGGCGAGCGCGTCGTCCTTCCCGCGCCGCGGCAATTCGATGCGCTCGGCGAAGGGCTCGAAGGTGACGCGGTGGCCCTGTCCCTCGCGCAGGCAGAACAGGAGGTAAACCGGGCAGCCCATCAACGCCGCCAACACGTAGGGTCCCTGCGAGAAGGCGGCCTCCCGGCCGAGGAACGGAACCCTGCTGACCCGGCCGTTGAACTCCACCGGCGTGCGGTCCCCGGCGATGGCGATCCATTCGCCGCGCTCCACCCTCTCCTTGAGATCGATGGCGGTCTGCGGGCCGATGTCGGTGACTTGTATGGTGTGGTCCGCGGCGTCGGGGCGGACGGAGCGGATCATCTGGTTGTAGCGGACGGCATGCCGCGTGTGCAGCAGCACGTTGATGTCTTTTCCAAACCGGGTCCCCAGGCGGGCACGCGACAATTCGGCGTTGCCCAGGTGCGAAACGATCAGCAGCGCCCCACGCCCCTCCGCGGCGAGGCGGCCCAGCGGCTCGTCGCCGTCGACGGCGATGGGACCGGTGCGCTCCGGAGCGGCCCAGGCGATGAAGGTGTCGAGCGCCTTGACGGCGAAGCCCATGTGGTGTCGCAGCCCGTCCCGCCAGGACGGGGCCGGCAGGCCTTTCGCCGCGTTGGCGCGCGTCAGGAAGTCCAGCGAATGCCGCCGTCCCGCGGCATTGGT
>NZ_JBSNCH010000005.1:1835000-2327500 GCF_058780625.1 Azospirillum sp. UENF 111221 | reverse complement strand
CAGTGTCTTCGCCGCGATCTCCGCCACCGTGTCGGCCGGGCCGATGTCCTGCCCCTCGCCGAAATGGGCATGATAGATGGCGCGGGCCAGCAGCTTGGCCTGCTCCGGATGCTCGTCGGCCAGCCAGTAGAAGGCGCGCGAGGCGGCGACGCCGTTGGCCGGGGCCGAATTGGGGAAGGTGAAGGGCGCGCCGGTCAGGCGGGCGATGCGTCCGACATCCTGGGTCAGATACTCGCCGCGCAGGGGCTGCTCCAGGTTCGGCTTCATCCCCGTCACCTTGAAGATGGCGCCGAGCAGGACTGGGTGCCAGGTGACGGTGCGGCCGTGCTTCGCCGCCAGCTCGTCGATGCGCAGGCTGGCGAAGTAACCGTAGGGGGAGCCGAAGTCGAAATAGAAATCGATGGGATCAGGCACGCGCGTTTCCTCTCCGACAGGTTTTCAGGAAAGGCTAACGCGGGCGTGGGAAGGCGTCCAGGGTGGCGTCCGGGGGAGCCACGGACAGGGATCGACAGGCCCTCAGACGGTGCGGACCTTGGCGTCGAAGACGTAGCCGGCGCCACGCTCGGTCTTGATGATGCGGGGTTCCTTCGGGTTCGCCTCGATCTTGCGGCGCAGGCGGAGGATCAGCACGTCGATGGAGCGGTCGAACACCTCCGCCCCGTCGACCCGGGTGAGGTCGAGCAGCTGGTCGCGGGTCAGCACCCGCTGCGGCCGCTTGACGAAGGCGGCGAGCAGGCCGAACTCCGCCTTGGTCAGCTCCACCTCGCGCCCCTCCTGGCCGCGCAGGCGCTGGGCGGTGAGGTCGAGTTCCCAGTTGGCGAACTGCACGACGGCGCGCAGTTCTTCCGGGCTGCGGGCCGGGCGGGCGTCGTTGGAGACGCGGCGCAGCACCGCCTTGATGCGGGCCAGCAGTTCGCGCGGGTTGAAGGGCTTGGTCAGGTAATCGTCGGCGCCCAGCTCCAGCCCGACGATGCGGTCGACATCCTGATCCTTGGAGGACAGGATGATGACGGGGATCTGCGATTCGGTGCGGATCTGGCGGACAAGCCCCAGACCGTCGCCGTCGGGAAGCCGCAGGTCGCAGACCACGAGATCGACAGGCTCGCCATCCAGGGCCTGCCGGGCCGATGCGGTATCCTGCGCCGTCGTGACCCGGTACCCTTCTCCCGCCAGATATGAGGCCAAAAGCTCCCGAATCGGCTCGTCGTCGTCGACCGCGAGAATATGCATGCCTGTTACCTCCCCAAACCTTCTTATCTCACGCGCGAGCGCCACGCAATGCGTTACAACCCCGTAACAGCCGCGGCTCTTTCGCCCACCGCGTGAGTTGGTTGAAACCCCCTGCCGCACCAGCGACATAAAAGTACCCTTGCGCGGACATTAACCAGAAACACGTTGCGGTTTAAATCCAGACCATCGAACAGGGACGGTCGCCCGCCAAGGGGCGACGGACCAATGCCGTGATGGGGGACTGCACCGCCATGTCGAACATCGATCATTGCCTGGAACGCCTGGCGCTGCTCGACCGCGCCGACCGCCTGCTGAACGAGGTGCGGGTCTATGGGCAGCATGGCCCGATCCGCGAAACGCTGGCGCAGCACCGGCTGCTGCTGGGGGAGGCAAGGCGCCATCTCGAACTCGGCACGCTCGGTCGGACGGCCGGGCTGACGGGCCGGACGACAGGCCGCTGAAAGATAGAGACAAGGCCACGATCATGTCCGGCTGCACCGTCCCGGCACTGCCGATGCCGCACCAGCGCACCGCACCGCATGCCCCGGCCCACTCCCCGGCTCACCATAGGACCGCGAGGCGCCTGCCCGCCGAGGGCAACCGCCGTCCGGTGGCGGAGCGCTGCAGCCACCACCAGGGCTGCACGCCGAACCCGGTGCAGGTTGCGACCCTTAACGGCGCGCCGCTGTGGCGCACGATGATGGAACGCTGGCTGACAGCAGCGCCCTGACGGCGGCACCCTGACGCTCGGGCCCCACCCTTGCGGCCTTACCTGCCGCCTCCGGCAACGCTCTCCCTAATCCCGCCCGAATTCGCGCTTATGCCGACGGTCGGGAGCAACAGAACCGGAGAGACAATCATGACCCGTGCCATCCTTCTCGCCTCCACCGCCCTGCTGATGGCGGCCCCGGCCGCCTGGGCCGCGGCGGACGGACCAACCGGCGGGCAACTGGCGCTGACGCGGGTTCTGCTGTCCACCGGCGGCGTCGGCTATTTCGAATATGAGGCGACGGTCAGCGGCGATGCCGACCTGTCGCTGGAGGTGCGGCGCGATCAGGTCGACGACGTGCTGAAAAGCATCGTCGTCTATGACGACAAGGGCGGTGTCGGCACCATCGGCCTGCCCGGCGCCGAACCGCTGGACACCGCCTTCCGCGAACTGCCCTTCTCGGCGGGCGACCTCACCTCGCCCGCCGCTCTGCTGAACGCGATGCGCGGGGCGGAGGTAACGTCCGGCGGCTCCCGCCAGCTGACCGGCCGGCTGATGTCGGTGACTGAGGAGACGGTGCGGCTGCCGGGCAGCGACGGCGCCACCGCCACGCGCCACCGGGTGACGCTGATGACCGCTGACGGCCTGCGCCAGCTGGTGCTGGAGGAGGCCGATGCCCTGCGCTTCACCGATCCGGCGGTGCAGGCCCAGATCGACCGGGCGCTGTCGGCGGTGGCGGACAATGCCCGGCGCGAGCGGCGGCAGCTGACCGTGCACAGCCGGGCGCCGCAAGGGGCGCCGCAGGATGGGCAGGCCGCCGGCGAGCGGCGGGTCCGGGTCGGCTATGTCGCGGAGATGCCGCTGTGGAAGGCGACCTACCGGCTCAGCATGACGCAGACCGGGCAGCAACAGAGCGGACAGCCGCAGACCGGGGCGGCGAAGGAGGGCAGCGGCGCCCTGCAGGGCTGGGCGGTGCTGGAGAATCTCAGCGGCGAGGATTGGAAGGGCGTCGATCTGACGGTGGTATCGGGCAATCCGGTCACCCTGCGCCAGGCGCTCTACACCCCCTACTTCGTCGAGCGGCCGGAGGTGCCGGTGGAGGTGCTGGGCCGGGTGCTGCCCACGGCGGACGAGGGCACGGTGACGCTGAACGACGCCCATCCGGCGATGCGGCCGCAGTCCGAACTCTCGCGTGCCGCAGCGCCGCCCGCCGCAGCGATGGCCGCTCCCCCGCCCCCCGCACCGGCCCCGATGGAAGAGCCGCTGGCGAAGGTGGCGCCCTACGGCAGCGCCGCCGGGACACCGGCGATGGCTGCGGTGCGCGGTGCCGATGCCGGTGCCGCGGAAGGCGCCCAGGTGCTGTTCCATTACCCGCAGCCGGTCAGCGTGCCGAACGGCGGGACGCTGATGATGCCGATCGCCGTCCGCAGCCTGCCGGTGGAGCGGGTGGCGCTCTACCAGCCGGGCACCGATGCCCGCCACCCGCTGGCGTCGCTGCGGCTGCGCAACGACGGCGACACCGCCCTGCCGCCGGGTCTGCTGACCTTCTATGACCGGACCGGCGGCGCCGGGATGGAGACCAGCGCCTATGTCGGCGACGCGCGCATGGCGACCCTGCCGGCGGGCGACAGCCGCCTGCTGTCCTTTGCCGTCGACCAGGCGGTGACCATCGACCGCGAGGAGAAGCCGAGCCGCCGGCTGTCCCGCGCCACCCTTGCCGACGGCGTGCTGACCCTGTCGGTCACCGACCGGCAGAGCACCACCTACACGGTGGCGGGCGCCCCGGACGCCGACCGCAGCGTGGTGATCGAGCATCCGCGCCGCCCCGGCTGGGATCTCGCCGAGCCGGCAAACGGCAAGCCGGAGGCGACAGCCGGCGCCTACCGCCTGCCCCTGGCGGTGCCGGCCGGCAAGACGGTGACGCTGACCGCGACGCTGGAACGGCCGCGGCAGGAGCGGATCGTGCTGACCGATCTGAGCGCCGACCAGATCGCCGCCCGCGCCTCCGCCCCCGAACTGCCGCCGGAGGTGCGTCAGGCGCTGACGACGCTGGCCGGCCTGCGGTCGGCCGTGGCCGAGAAGGAGCGCCGCATCGCCGAATTGGAGGACGAGCGGACGGAGCGCATCGCCGACCAGGACCGCCTGCGCGAGAATCTGAAGGCCCTGCCGGCGGGCAGCGACCTGCACAAGCGCACGCTGGCCAAGATGGGAGAGGCGGAGAACCGCCTGGACGGCCTGGCTCGCGACCTGACCACCGCCCGCGCGGAGGCGGAAAAGGCCCGACAGGTGCTGCGCGAACGGGTGAAGGCCCTGGCGATCTGAGAGGAGGGGGGCGGGGGTCCGCCCCCCTTTCGCGCTTTTGTCCTTACAGCGTCGTCGCGCTGCAATAGGCCCAATCCTCGCCCTGCAGGCCGAAGAAGGCGGCGACCGGCTTGCCGCTGGACCGGTCGACGACGACGCGGAAGCGGCTGCCGGTGCAGGTGCCCTGGGCCTGCTTGGCGACCGGGACCTTGACGTGCTTGGACTTCAGGCAGGCTTCCGACATCTTCGGCGGGTTGGCCGGGCCGTCCACCTTCTTGCCGTTCAGCACCATGTAGTAGCTGGTGGCCTGCCCGCCCTTGACGTCGGCCTTCACCTCGATCTTGCCGAAGCGCGACTTGTAGAGGCCGGCATCCTGTTCGCCGTCCGGCGCGCCGCCGGGCAGCGAGCGGAAGGAGATGGCGGCGCAGGAGGGTGGGTCCTTGGCCTCGGCCGGGGCGGCGGCCAGAACGGCGAAACCGCCGGCCAGCAGCAGGGCGGCGGGCACGGACAACAGACGGGCAGACAGCATCGAAAAGCCCTTTCGAACCGGTTGAAACGTCATTTCGGCATCACGCAGAAGGTGGTCTGCTGCATCAGGGCACAGTCCTTCTCGACACCGCCGTCCAGCATCGACACCTCGACCTGGGTGATGACCAGGGTGCGGCCCGGCTTCACCACGCGGGCGCGGGCGATCATGACGTCGCCCTTGGCCGGCGACATCAGGTTGATCTTGAACTCCACCGCCAGCACTTCCGCCCCGGCCGGCATCAGGCTCAGGGCCGCATAGCCGCCGGCATTGTCGGCCAGCGTGCTGACCATGCCGGCATGGAAGAAGCCGTGCTGCTGCGTCAGGTCGGCACGGAAGGGCAGACGCATCTCGCAGAAACCCGGCTCCATCGCCGCCAGTTCGATGCCGAGCGTCTTGCAGATCGGCTGCTGTTCAAAGGACGCGAAACAGCGCGCCTTCCAATCGGGAGTGCGGGGTTCAAAGGTGGCGGGCAAGGCAAGGGTCTCCGGCAGAGGGGTGCCAAGGGGGGAGTGCCAAGGGAGGCGGTGCGCCACAGCCTGCGTCAGCCGCCCCGCAGGATCAAGCGGCCGAACGGAGTGCGCGTCACCTTGCCCACCACCTTGCCCACCCTGGCCGCCCCGGCGGCCTATGACCGACCGCCGTCAGCCGCCGATCAGGCCCATCTGCGGGCTGGACGGTTCGGCATGGGCGCGCATCGGCATGCGGCCGGCCAGATGGGCGGCGCGGCCGGCATTGACCGCGTCGCGCATCGCCGCCGCCATCCGCACCGGATCGCGCGCCTTCGACACCGCGGTGTTCAGCAGGACGGCGGCGCAGCCGAGCTCCATCGCCAGCGCCGCGTCGGACGCGGTGCCGATGCCGGCGTCCAGCACCACCGGCACCGGGCTGCGGGCGCAGATCGTCTCGATGGCGTGCGGGTTGCGGATGCCCATGCCGGACCCGATGAAGGCCCCCAACGGCATCACCGCCGCGGCCCCCAGGTCGGCCAGCTTGCGGCAGGTGACGGGGTCGTCGTTGCAGTAGGGCAGCACGACGAAGCCGTCATTCACCAGCTCCTCGGTCGCACGCAGCAGTTCCTCCACGTCGGGATAGAGCAGGTCGCGGTCGCCGATGACCTCGAGCTTGATCCAGGGGGTGTCCAGGGCCTCGCGCGACAGCTGGGCGGTCAGCACGGCTTCCTTGGCGGTCATGCAGCCGGCGGTGTTGGGCAGCAGCCCGACCGGCCCGGTCGGCCGCCCGGCGGTGGCGCGGGCCAGCACGTCGACGAGGCTTTCCGAATAGCCGTCCAGGCTGATGCGGCGGATCGCCAGCGTGACCAGTTCGCTGCCGCTGGCCGCCAGCGCGTCGAGCATCACCTGCTGGTTCGGATAGCCGGCGGTGCCGAGGAACAGCCGTGAGCCGAGGCAACGCCCGGCGATGGTGAGGGTGTCGGGTTGGGACATGGGGGGAGCCTTTTGATAAGGCCCTCCCGCGCAAGCGGTCCGGGGATACTCCCCCTCTCCCCGGGGGGAGAGGGGATCCTTCCCGGGCTGGTCGCGGGAGAGGGAAATTCAGGGTCAGCCGCCCTGGATCGGGCGGACGATTTCCAGGCTGTCGCCGGGCTGGAGCAGGGTCTCGGGCCAGCGCCGCCGTGGGACCACGGCGCCGTTCAGGGCAACCGCGACGCCCTTCGCGCCCTCGGCGATGCCGCGCCCGGCCAGGAACTCGGCGACGGAGGCGGCGGACAGCGGCTCTTCGCGGCCGTTGACGCGGATGGCTTCACGTGAAACGGCGCTCATGCGGCGGCTCCCGCGGCAACGAAGCGGTCGGCGGCGAAGGGGCGCAGCAGCGGGTCGGTCTCGCCGGTCAGCACCAGGCGGGCGATGCCGTCGGCGGTCACCGGGGTCAGCAGGATGCCGTTGCGGTGGTGGCCGGTGGCGTGGATCAGGCCGGGAATGCCGCTCTCGCCCAGGATCGGCGCATCGTCGCGGCTGCCGGGACGGAAACCCGCCCAGGCTTCCTCGATGGGCAGTTCGGCGATGCCCGGCAGCGCCCGCCACGCCCCCTCCAGCAGGGCGAACTGCCCGCCGGCGGTCAGACGGTCGTCGAAGCCGCGCTCCTCCGTCGTGGCGCCGATCAGCAGCCGGCCGTCCAGCCGCGGGATCAGGTAGGTGCCGGGCGTCCACACCACATGGCGCAGCAGCGGCAGACGGGGGTCCATGCGCAGGCAGACCATCTGCCCCTTCACCGGACGCACCGGCGGCTTCGCGGCGGGCGGCAGCCCAGGCACGCCGGCCGACCACGCCCCGGCGGCCAGCACCACCCGGTCGGCCCGATGCAGCGTTTCGGCAACCCGCACCCCCACGGCGCGGCCGCCCTCCACCGCCAGCGCCACCTCGCCGCATTGCTCGTGCAGGCGGGCGCCGGCAGCCACGGCGGCGCGGCGCAGGGCGGCCGCGACCTTGCGGTTGTCGACCTGATGGTCGCCGGCACAGAACAGGGCGCCGGCGACACCCGGTTGCAGGAAGGGTTCGCGCCGCCGCACCTCGGCCCCGCTCAGCCACTCCACCGGCAATCCAAGATCGCGCTGGAAACCGTGCAGGAAGCGGACCTTCGCGGCATCGTCGGCGGTCAGCGCGATGACCATCGTGCCCTCGCTGCGCAAATCGACGGCCATGCCGCTCGCCGCCTCGAGAGCGCGGGCGAAGTCCGGCCACAGGGCCTGCGACGCGCGGGTCAGCGGCAGCAGCCCCTCCTCGCCCGGCTCGGTTTCGACGCAGGCGGCCAGCATCCCGCCGGCGGCATGGGTGGCGCCGCGCCCGGCCTCCCCCCGCTCGAAGACATCGACCCGGCAGCCGGCCGACGCCAGCCTCCAGGCGATGGCGAGGCCGATGCAGCCGGCGCCGACGATGGCAATGGAGGGACGGAGTCCGGATTCAGAAACGGAAAAAGAATGTGATTCTGGCGCATGGATCATGCGGCGGCTCCCTTCGCTGGAATTACCCAGACAGGTTCGATGGGTGTGTTCTCAGCCGCGCGACCACCGCACGGCACCCCAGGCCTATGGATTGCCTTATGCCAATCTTCCGCTGGCCCCACAAGCGGAATCGACCGTTGCCCGGCTTCGCCACCCAAGGCCGCCGTATCAGCCCACAGCTTCAGCCCGGCCTGAACCTGACGATGGATGCGGCGACAGGCCGCAGCCGGATACGGAGTTCCCCCGACAGGAAACGCTACCAATCGGCAGCTAGATTGTCGGCAAAATGAGCCATACCCGGGCACTCACAGCCGCAAACGGGCACCGCCGGTGCGCGGAATGAACAACGAAGACGACCGAGGATTCGCCAGCATGCTGTCTTTCTTCCGCTCGGACTCTCCGACCGCCCCCGTTTCCGGCACCCCGGCTGGCGGGCCCGAAGCGGCAGCGCACGCCGCCGGACCGGCGGAACAGCCGATCCGCAGCCTGTGCCTGCCGGCGGAGCGGATCGGTGCCGCGGCGCTGGAGGGGCTGACTTTCGCCGCCGGGGCACCGGCGCTGGTCGTCGGCTTCGTGTCGCCGCATGTCGATTTCGCCGCCACCGCGCGGGCGGTCCGCTCCGCCCTGCCGGCGGCGACCCAGCTGGTGCTGGTCTCCAGTGCGGGCGAGCTGTGCGCGGCCGAGGGCCAGCCGCTCTACCGCAAGGCCGGCGACCGCTGGGACAGCGTGGTGCTGCAATCCTTCAGCCCACGCCTGCTCGCCGGGGTCAGCATCCAGTCGGTCCCGCTGCATTGCGACGACCTGCGCGGCGGCCGGCCGACCCGCGACGTGCCGGCCAGGGTGGAGGCGATCCGCGGCGAACTCGACCGCATCCGCGTCCCCTTCCCGGTCGACAGCCATGACACGGTGGCGCTGACCTTCATCGACGGGCTGTCGGCCAGCGAAAGCTGGTTCATGGAGGCGGTCTACCGCTCCGGCCATTTCCCCTGCCTGTTCATCGGCGGCTCGGCCGGCGGCAAGCTCGACTTCCGCAACACCCATCTGTTCGACGGCCAGCGCGTGCTGGAGAACGCGGCGGTGACGGTCTTCCTGAAGATGGCACCCGGCATCCGCTACGGCATCTTCAAGTCGCAGAATTTCCGGCCGACCCAGACCCGCTTCGCCGTGGTCGACGCCGACCCGATGCGCCGCATCGTGCGCAGCGTGATCGACCGCGACGGCTTCGAGGTCGTCGGCTTCATCGACGCGCTCGCCAAATCCCTGCGCTGCAAGCCGCAGGAGCTGCCGGGCAAGCTGGCCAAGAACACCTTTGCCATCGAGATGGAGGGGGAGCTGTTCGTCCGCTCCATCTCCGGCTTCGATTTCGAGAAGGGGGAGGTCGCCTTCTACTGCGACGTCAATCCCGGCGATTCGCTGTGCCTGGTGGAGGCGACCGATTTCGTCCGCCAGACCGAGGACGACCTCTCGGCCTATCTGCGCGGCAAGCCGCGTCCCCTCGGCGCCATCCTGAACGACTGCATCCTGCGCCGGCTGAACAACCCCGACCAGCTGTCGCGCGTCCATGCCTTCGACGGGCTGGCCGCCGCCGGCTTCTCCACCTTCGGCGAGCTGCTGGGCATCAACATCAACCAGACCCTGTCCGCACTGATGTTCTTCGAGGTGCCGCCCGGCGCCGCGTTCAGCGACGACATGGTCGACCGGTTCGCGGTGCATTACGCCCGGTTCCAGAGCTATTTCATCGCCACCCGCTACAACCGGCTGGAGCTGCTGAGCCGCATCCGCAACAGCGTGATCGAACGGATGCACAGCTATCTCGACGCGCTGGTGACGCTGACTGGCGGCGTGCAGGAGACCGCCAGCTATGCCGCGCGCATCGGCGGCTCGATGTCGGCGATCGAGGCGACGCTGAACCGCCACGCCACCCTGTTCGACGGCCACGCCGACCGCAAGGAGGCGCTGGTCCGCGAATTCAACCAGCTGTCCACCGTGGTGAAGAGCATCGAGAAGGTGCTGGCGGTGATCGACGGCATCGCCAGCCAGAACCAACCTGCTGGCGCTGAACGCCACCATCGAGGCCGCCCGCGCCGGCGAGGCGGGCAAGGGCTTCGCCGTGGTGGCGGCCGAAGTGCGCAAGCTGGCCAACGACACCAAGCAGACGCTGGCCGACACCCGCCGCGCCATCGACCAGGTGGTGACCTCCGTCCGCTCCGTCGGCGGCCAGCTCGACGACACCAGCGCCCGCATGGACGAAGCCGCCACCGCCTCGCAGGAGTTGCAGACCGACATCCATGCGGTGATCGACGAGGTGGAGGGCGCCCAGAAGGCCATCGAAGACCGCCTGTCCGACATGAACGACCATGCCCGGCGCATGGAGGACATCAACCGCTACATCGCCTTCCTGAAGCAGCTCGACCGGGCGGGGTGAGCGGGCGGGGTGAGCGGGCGGCGTCCCGGCGCCTCACCCCAAGAACCCGTGCAGGAACCAACGCGGGGGCTCGTCGGGCCGGTACAGGCCGGCGCGGAACAGCCAGAAGCGCCGGCCGCCGTCATCCTCGACCCGGTAGTAGTCGCGCACCGCCAGCCCCAGCGATCCTTGCCCGCGCCACCATTCGCATTCGATCCGCTCCGGCCCCTCGGCCCGGCGCACACGGTGTGGCACGCCGCGCCAGACGAACAGCAGCGGCGGGTCGTCGGGCAGCGGGGCGGTGGCCTCCACCGGCTCGGGCGGGGTCAGCAGGCGCAAGGGGCGCACCTGCCCGGCCGGCCAAGGCTTCGGCGCCGGCAGGCGCTCCATCGGCGGATGCGGCGCCACGCAGCGCTCCGGCAGCCAGCTTTCCCGCGGCACCAGCCGCAGCACCGCCCGTTCCCCCAGCCGCAGCGCCAGCCGGTCGACCAGCTCGGCCAACTTGTCGTCATTGCCTTCCTCACCGCCCTCCTCCCCGTCGATTGCGGTCTGGACGGCGGACAGCGGTCCCGTCTCCGTCGCCGACAGCACCAGGGTTTCCAGCCCCGGCCCCGGCTCGATCCGTTCCAGCAGAGGGGCGAACAGCCGGGCAAGCGCCGCCGGGTCGCGCGCCGGGCGGCTGGTGCCGAGCGTCAGGCTCTGCGGGTCGTCGTCCACCCGCTGGTCGGTGCGGTGGGCGTCCAGCCGCAGCCGGCGCGCCCCCTGCCCTGCCGCCTCCAGCCCCTTGCATAGCCTCCCCAGCAGATGGCGCAGCGCCCCGGCAATCGATTCGGGCGTGGCGATCGGCTCGGCGAAGGTCAGGCGCTCGCGATGGTCCGGCACCGGCCGGCGCGGGGAGATCGGCTCGTCCAGCCGGCCGAAGGCCTGATCGTACCGTTGCATCAACCTGGCTCCGAACCGCGCCGCCAGCCCCGCCCGCGGCATGGCATGCAGGTCGCCGATCCGGCGCAGGCCCAGCGCGTGCAGCCCCTCCACAATCTCCGCCGGCAGCCGCAGGGCGGCGAGCGGCAGACCATCCAACGCCTCGCGACGCCGCTGCTCCGGACTGCCGAACCGCACCAGCCCCCAGGCGGCGGCCGGGGTGTCGGCGATGGCGGCGCGGGCGGCGAAACCGGCGGCGCGCAGCCGGCCGGTGAGGTCGGCGGCCAGCGCCGGCTCGCCCTCAAAGAGATGGGCGCAGCCGGTGATGTCGATCACCACCCCGTCCGGCTCGTCCGCCGCGGTCCAGGGGCTGTAGCGCCGCGCCCAGTCGGCGATGCGGCCGAGCAGGGCCGCATCGGCCTCCGGCGTCGCCTCCGCCACCTCCAGCGCCGGTTCCAGCGCACGGGCATCGCTGAGGGTATGGCCGGGAGCGATGCCCAGCATCGCCGCCGCCCGGTTGACCGCGACCACCACCCGCCGCTGGCGCTCCGTCCGCAGCAGGACGAAGGGGCGTGCGCGCAACTCCGGCGGCATGAGCCGTTCCCGCGCGTCGGTCGGCAGGCGCGGCAGCCACAAAGCGAGGATGCGGCGCTTGGGTCTCTCCGCCCGGCGGAACAATCCCCTCTCCCCCCGATCCTCTCCCCGGGGGGAGAGGGGGACAAGGGCGGGTGGGGAGGGGGATGCGTCATAAGAAACCCGACAATCAGGAACAAACAAAGAACATCTTAGCGCCGGCTTGGCTGCAAGGGGAGTCCCTCCTTTGGGGTCATCTTGCCGAAACGATCAGCAATGCCGACATTCCATCAATGACCCCACCTCTCCCATCGCTCGCCATTCGACTGACGCCGCTCCTTCTCCTGCTGGCGACAAGCGCCTGCGCGCCGACGGACCTGCGCGACGACAATCCCGGCCGCGCCCAGGCCTTTCCACCCGTCTACAACCAGACGGTCGTTCCCGGCGGGGGCGAGCGAAGAACCTGGAGCCAGATCCAGGCGGAGCAGTCGCGGACCGGCTCCAGGTCCGCCGCCACGGCACAGTCCCGCAAAACCAGCGACAGCCAGAGCGACGACCGGCAGATGCGCCGCGACCCGGACGGCACCGACCAGCCGCCGCCGAAACGCCGCCGCGGCAGTTCGTCGCCGCCGCCCGACCCGGCCGCCCTGCCCCAGCCGCCGCGCCCGATCCCGGTGCCGCCCCCGCCCTCGTCCCAGAGCGCCACCGACGCCTTCAAGCGCGACCTGATCAGGCCGGAGGTCGACCGCATGCGGACCGACGACGCCATGGGCCGGCTCGACCCGCTGGGCCAGCGCGACCTGATGCGGCGCGAGAACGACCTGCGCCAGTTCGGCGACCCGCTGGCACGGTAGCGGCCACCCTGCGCGCCCCGGCAGCGCCGGTCCTGACGGCTTGACCCCGCCCCCGCTCAGCCGCCATACCGGCAGCTGGAGCTGGACAGACAGCTGAACGGACGGGGGGATGCGGGCGCATGACGACGGTGACGGGGGCCTTCGGCAACGGGCTGACCACGCCGGTGTGGGTGCTGCAGCATCTGCTGGGCATCCTCGGCATCGGCCTGTGGGCCGGACAAGCCGGCGGCACCGCGGTGTGGCAGGTGCCGGCCGCCGCGGTGACCGCCGCGCTGGCGGCGGGCTTCGCCGCCCAGATGGGCGTGCGGCTGCCCTATGCCGCGCCGGGACTGGCCGCCTCGCTGGTGGTGGTCGGGTCGCTGGTGGCGCTGGGGGTGCGCGCGCCGGCGGTGGTGGCGGTGCTGATCGCCGCGGTCGCCGCGGTGTTCCACGGCCATGCACATCAGGGACCGCCGCTCTACTGGGCCGGTTTCGCGTCAGGGTTGATGCTGGTCGCCTGCGGCGGGCTGGGTCTGTCGATTGCGGTGACGCAGGCCGAGTCGGACCGGGCCGTGCGTTTGTGTGGCGGTGCGGTAGCAGTCGCCGGCGTTCTCGACCTCGTCGGCGTGATTTGACCGGATGCGCCTTGAAATGACAGGGGTGCGCGGAAATCTTTGAAGGCACGACCTCCCCTCCCCGCCCGTCCCGCTTGGGAGGCACGGGCCAGACGAACGGAACGATCCGGTGTCCCGCGCAGCCGCCAAAGCCTGCCCACCCTCACCGGGGCTCCGCTCTCCGGGAGCCGGGCCGCATCCCGATGCGGCTCCCCTGCCTCACCTCGGCCTGACTCACCTCGGCCTGACCCGCCGCCATCTGCTGGGCGGGCTGATGGGAGGCGTGGCCCTGGCCCCGTTGCCGGGCGGCGGATTGCTTGGAAATCCGGCCACCGCCCAGGATCTGCGCTATTTCCGCATCGGCACCGGCACCACCTCCGGCACCTATTTTCCGATCGGCGGGCTGATCGCCAACGCCATCTCCAACCCGCCGGGCTCGCGCCCCTGCGACAAGGGCGGAAGCTGCGGCATCCCCGGCCTGATCGTGGTGGCGCAGGCCAGCAACGGCTCGGTCGACAATGTCGAGATGCTGCGGGCGGGCACGGTGGAGGCCGGGTTCGCCCAGGCCGACGTCGCCTATTGGGCCTACAGCGGCACCGGCAGCTTCACCGGCAAGCGCCCCTTCACCGAGCTGCGCTCGCTCGGCATGCTCTATGCGGAGGCGATCCAGATCGTCGTCCGCTCCGACGGCTTCATCGACCGCATGGCCGACCTGAAGGGCCGCAGCATCTCTGTCGGCGAGGAAGGCTCCGGCACTCTGGTCGAGGCGCGGCTGATCCTGGACGCCTACGGACTGTCGGAAAGCACGATCACGCCGCTCTACCTGAAGCCCGGCACCGCGGCCGACCGGCTGGCGAAGGGCGAACTGGACGGCTTCTTCATGGTCGGCGGCTATCCGGTGGCGGCGGTCAGCGACGTGGCGGCGCGGGTGCCGATCCGTCTGGTGCCGCTGGACGGCGAGCCGGCCGACCGGCTGCTGCGCGGCCAGCGCTTCTACATCGAGCAGGAAATCCCGGCCAACGCCTATCCCGGCAGCGCCCCCACCCCGACGCTGAGCCTGGGGGCGGAGCTGCTGACCCGCGCCGACCGCGACCCCGACCTGATCTATGGCGTCGTCCGCGCGCTGTGGCACGAGAACACCCGCCGCGTCCTGGCCGACGGGCATCCGCAGGGCCGCAATTTCGATCCCGCCCGCGCGGTCGCCAACGTCTCGGTTCCCCTGCATCCGGGGGCGGAGCGCTTCTACCGCGAGGCCGGCCTGCTCGGCAGCGCCGCCAACGAGCCTGCCCGTCCGCCGGCCGGCGCGGCCGACACGCCCCCCGCCGCCGGGGACAAGGCAGGGAACGGGACTCCTCCTGCCGAGAAGAGCGCCACCGGGAAAAGCAGCGAAGACAAGCCCCAGCGCTGACCGCCGGCTGATCGCCAACCGATCGCCCGTTGGTCGCCAACTGGCCGGACAGGACGAAAGGACCGTTTCCGCACGCCCTTCCTGTGGAATAATCTGACCGGTATCCGGTTGATCCGCGCGATCGGGCGCAACGGACGGAAGGAGACAGGCATGACGGCCGGCGAAGGGGTGCGCATCGCGATCCGTTCCGCCCGCGACGCCGACTCCGCCCGCTGTGCCGAGATTTTCCTGCACGGCCGCCGCCAGGCCTTCTCCTGGCAGCCCGCCGACCGGTTCGGGCTGGACGATTATTACGACTGCGTCCGCGAGGATTCGGTGCTGGTGGCCGAGACGGACGGGACGGTGGTCGGCTTCGTCTCGCTCGATCCAAAGGCCGGCATCATCCACAACCTGTTCATCGACCCCGGCTGGCGCAAGCGCGGCATCGGATCGGCCCTGCTGCGCGAGGCGCTGGGACTGCTGCAGGGCGCCGCCGGCCCGGCCGAGCTGGCCTGCGCCGCCCGCAACGCCGACGCCCGCGCCTTCTACGAGCGCAACGGCTGGATGCCGGTCGGCGAAGCGTCGAACCAGCCCGACGCGCTGGTGCTCTACCGCCTGTCGCGGGCGGGGTAGATGGCCGCTCCCCTCGCCTTCCCGCTTGCCCCGCGGAACTTCCTCCAACGAGACGATTTGGCTCGGATGCGCGGGCTGTTTTCGCTTGCCGCGTTGCGGTAAAGTCCCGCCGCCATGCGAACCCTGTACCACCACCCGATCCACGCCCTGTCGCGCACAGCGCGCGTGATGCTCGCCGAGAAGGGCCTGCCCTTTGAACCCGTGGTCGAAAGGCCGTGGGAACGGCGGACCGACTTCCTGAAGCTGAACCCGGCCGCCGAGGTTCCGGTGCTGGTGGAGGAGGACGGGACGGTCGTCGCCGGCGGCCTCGCCGTCATCGAATATCTGGAGGAGGCCTATCCCGACACCCCCCTGCTGCCGCGCGAGATCGCGGCGCGGGCCGAGGTGCGGCGGGTCGCCGACTGGTTCCTCCACAAGTTCGAGCGCGAGGTGGCGGAAAACCTCGTCGGCGAAAAGCTGATCAAGCGGCTGTCCGGCCAGGGCCACCCCTTCGCGCCGGCGATTCGCGCCGGGCTGGCCAACGTCACCTACCATCTCGACTACATCGCCTTCCTGTCGGAGCGCCGGCCCTGGCTGGCCGGGTCGTCCTTCACCCTGGCGGACATCGCCGCCGCGGTGCAGCTGTCCTGCCTCGACTATATCGACAACGTGCCGTGGGACCGCAGCCCGGAGGCCAAGGACTGGTACGCCCGGATCAAGTCGCGCCCCAGCTTCCGCGCGCTGCTGGCCGACAACATCACCGGCTGCCCACCGCCCAAGCACTATGCCGACCTGGATTTTTAATATCCTGTTTGGATTTCGCCCAAGAGGGGCATGGACCGGCCGAGCGTATCAAGATTAACGTGCTCCCTAAATCGTAGTTGGGAGTAGTTGCTCGATGCGTCTCCGCCTTTCTTCGCCCGCTCCGGCCCTGCCGGTCCGTTCCCTCAGGCCCGCCCTGATCGCCGGCGGCATGCTGGCTCTGGTGGCCGGCTGGTCGCCTGCCCAGGCGGCACCGGCCGTCGACGATGCCGGCGCCAAGGCGCTCGCCGCGTCGCTGAAGAAGGATCTGCCCCGCTGGTTCCCGCCGCCCGCCGAGGATGGCGAGGGCATCGGCTTCGAATGGGAGGGCGAACCGACGGTCAAGCCGGCCGGCGACCATTACGACGTCGCCCTGCCGCGCCTGTCGGCCGAGGATGCGGAAGGCACCCTGTTCGACATCGGCACCATCCTGCTGGCGGTGACGCCGAAGGACGACAGCCAGTACGGCGTGTCGATCACGCTGCCCAGCGCCATGAAGGTGCAGAACCTCGACGACAACGACGACTATGTCGATGCCGCCACCATCACCATCGGCAAGCAGTCCTTCACCAGCACCTGGTCGGGTGCGCTGGAGACGCTGCTGACGGTCGACGGCGCCTTCAACGACCTGGCGGTCACCGCCGCCAACGGCAAGGGCAAGGTCTCCATCGCCACCATGACCATGGTGCAGGATCTGAAGCCGGAGACCGGGACCAACGGCGCCACCCTGTGGAGCGGCCCGGCCGCCTTCGCCTTCGGCGGCCTCTCGGTGCAGGACGACAAGAACAAGGAGCTGTTCAAGATCGGCGGCGTCACCAGCGAGGCGACCTACACCCGCGTCGACCTGACCAAGGTCAGCGCGCTGCAGAAGCTGTCCGAACAGACCGCCGCCAAGGGTGTGGCACCGACCAGCTCCGAACTGCTGCCGAAGCTGCAGGGCATGTTCGGCGGCATCAGCGGCGCGATGCGCCTGTCCAACCTGTCCTTCGTCAATCCGGAGGACGGCACCGCGGTGGCTCTCGGCCATCTCGCCTTCCGCAGCGGCCTGACCGATCTCGACCAGGCGATGTCCGCCGTCAGCATGGGCATCGAGGCGCGCGACTTCACCATGACGCCGTCGCCGGCCCCGGTCGCCTTCACCCCGCGCGCCTTCGAGATGAAGCTGTCGGTCGCCAAGCTGCCGAACAGCGCCCTGTGGAAGGCCTTCACCGAGCTGGCCAAGTCCGCCGAGGCTGAAGAGGCCCCGCCGGCGAAGAAGGGCGCCAAGCCCAAGGCGGCAGCACCCGCGTCGCCCTCGGCGGACGTGGTCATGCAGCAGGCGATGGCCGCGATGGGCGAAGCCGGGACCGAGCTGCGCATCGACGCGCTGAACCTCGACACCCCGGCGACGGCCGGCACCGCCACCGGCGCGGTCAAGGTCGCGACCCAGGCCGCCTTCGGCGTCACCGGCGGCGCCACCGTCCTGCTGCGCGGCATCGACGCCGCGGTGAAGGCGATGCAGCCGGCCCCCGGCGCCAAGCCCGACAAGGAGACCCAGGATCTGCTCGCCGGTCTGGCGATGGTGCAGGCCCTGGGCCAGGCCGGCAAGGACGACACCGGGGCCGACACCCGCACCTACAAGATCGACATCACGGAGGCCGGACAGCTCCTGCTGAACGGCGCCGACATGACCGCCCTGCTGGCCGGCGGCAGCGAACCCGCCCCGGCTCCGGCCCCGGCGGAGAAGCCGAAGAAGAAGTAAGCCCGGCAGACGGCACGCCGAGCTTCAGCCCGGCGAAGCCCCCGATTCCGGCAACCCCGGATCGGGGGCTTTCTTTTGGGGATTGGAGCCGGGAACAGGAACGGCAGCCCTCAACCCGTCGATCAGGCGGTCCAGACCGAACCGGAAGCGGGCGTCGTCGTCATTGTCCGCGATGAGCAGCCTCACCGTGGCGGCGGCGTGGGGATAGCGTGCCTCCTGCTCCGCCGTCAGCTGCTGCGCCACCCGTTTCAGGTCGATCCCCTCGCCCTTTCCGCCCGGGGGCGGCAGCGTCGCCTGTTCCTCGATGGTGAAGCCGATCACGAAATACAGCATCGTGAACAGCATGTGCGCCGCCGTTCGCTCGTCGGCGCCGGCCGCGCGCAGGGTCGCGATGGTGCGGTCGCTGATGCGCAGAACATTGTCCATGACCGGGAAGGTTCCGGCATAGACCCGCGCCCCGTCGCGCCTGGACTTCAAGGCACGGCGGAACTCCGTCGCCATCTCCCGCAACCACGCGTCCCAGGGCAGGCCGGCATCGGCGGGAAGCCTCATCTCCGCCAGCAGGGCGTCGGCCATCGCGTCGAGGAGCGCCTGCTTGCCGGCGAAATGCCAATAGAGCGACGGCGCCTGGATCCGCAGAGCCCCGGCGAGACGCCGCATCGTCAGCCCCTCGATCCCGACCTCGTCGAGCAGAATCATCGCAGCATCAATGATGTCCTGTCGCTGCACACGCATGGCCCTTGAGTTCCGCCTCTTCCTGCCGGGATTGACAAACTAACGCCGTTAGGTGAAATCTAACAACGTTAGTTTACCCGTCGCCGCGCTCCGCGGCCCAGCAGAGGAACGCCCATGGACCCCCACCGCATCCACACGGTCGAGGCGCTAAGGCAGCTCTACGACATGCCGTCCGAGCGCATCGTGAAGATGAGCTTTCCCTTTCTGGACGATCACTGCCTGCGCTTCGTCGCCGAATCCCCGCTGGTCTTCGTCGCCACCATGGCGGAAAGCGGGATGGACTGTTCGCCGCGCGGCGGGCGTCCGGGCTTCGTCCATGCCGAAGACCGCCAGACGCTGGCTCTGCCCGACTGGCCCGGCAACAACAAGCTCTCGTCGATCACCAACATCCTCACCTCCGACGGCGGCTGCGGACTGGTGTTCCTGGTGCCGGGGGTGGACATCTTCCTGCGGGTCAACGGCATCGCCACCGTCACCACGGCCCCGTCCCTGCTCGACCGGCTGAGGGAGGAGGGACGCACCCCCAAGGCCGCCATCCGCCTGTCCGTGCGGGAAGCCTTCTTCCATTGCGGCAAGGCGCTGCGCCGCTCGCATCTGTGGCAGCCGGACGATTGGTCGGTGCCGCGCGACATGCCGTCTCCCGGCCAGGTGGTGAAGGACCAGGCGGGATTGGCGGACCTGTCGGTCGAGCAGATCGACGCGATGTACCGGAAGGGACTGGCGGAACAGCTCTACAGCGAATCGCCGCATATGGAATGAAGGCCGGAGGACGGAGACGGGACCGCCGGTTTGGGCCCCTTCACCGCGACACCCCGCCGCACACCTCCCGCGGTTGCATGGCACAAGCCTCTTGAACGGCGGGGACGCTTTCACATATCTCCGCCGTCTTGACGCCCACCCGTGCAAAACCAACGAAGGTGCCCCCATGACCGAGGAACGGCTCAGTTTTCAAGCCGAGGTCAGCCGTCTGCTCGACATCGTCGCCCACTCGCTCTACAGCGAGAAGGAAGTGTTCCTGCGCGAACTGGTCTCCAACGCGTCGGATGCCTGCGACCGCCTGCGCTATGCGGCGCTGACCCAGCCGGAACTCTCGGCCGACGATCCGAACCTCAAGGTCCGCCTGCTGGTCGACAAGGACGCGCGGACCCTGACCGTCGCCGACAACGGCATCGGCATGAACCGCGACGATCTGGTCGAGAATCTCGGCACCATCGCCCGTTCCGGCACCGCCGCCTTCATGAAGTCGCTGGAAGGGGCCGAGAAGGGCGACGGCAAGAAGGACGTCAACCTGATCGGCCAGTTCGGCGTCGGCTTCTATTCCGCCTTCATGGCCGCCGACAAGGTCACCGTGCTGACCCGCAAGGCCGGCGAGGCCACCGGCTGGCGCTGGGAGTCCGACGGCAAGGGTGAATTCACCATCGCCGAGGCCGACGGCCTGCCGCGCGGCACGCAGATCGTCCTGCACCTGCGTGCGGGCGACGACGAATATCTCGACGAGGCCCGTCTCGGCGGCATCGTCCGCAAATACTCCGACCACATCGCCATTCCGATCCTGTTCGGCGAGGGCGAGGAGGCCAAGGCGCTGAACAGCGCGTCGGCACTGTGGACCCGGTCGAAGTCGGAGATCACCGCCGACCAGTACAAGGAATTCTACCACCATGTCGGCCACGCCTTCGACGATCCGTGGCTGACCCTGCACTGGCGGGCGGAAGGGGCGCTGGAATACACCAACCTGCTCTATGTGCCCTCGACCAAGCCCTTCGACCTGTTCGACCCCAAGCGCGCCCACCGGGTGAAGCTGTACGTCAAGCGCGTCTTCATCACCGACGCGGCGGAAGGGCTGATCCCGCCCTACCTGCGCTTCCTGCGCGGCGTGGTCGACAGCGAGGATCTGCCGCTGAACATCAGCCGCGAGATGCTGCAGCACAACCCGATGCTGGCCAAGATCAAGGCCGGCATCACGCGGCGCGTCCTGTCGGAGCTGTCGAAGAAGGCCAAGGACAGCGAGAACGCCGCCGAGTACGACAGCTTCTGGGAAAACTTCGGCGCGGTGCTGAAGGAAGGCCTCTATGAGGACTACGAGCACCGGGACGAGCTGCTGAAGCTGCTGCGCTTCCGCACCACCGCCGGCGAGGATCTCGTCTCGCTGGAGCAGTATGTCGCCCGCATGAAGGAGGGCCAGGACGCCATCTTCACCATCAGCGGCGACGACATCGACACCCTGCTGCGCAGCCCGCAGCTGGAAGGCTTCAGGGCCAAGGGCGTCGAGGTCCTGCTGCTGACCGATCCGGTCGACGAGTTCTGGATGCCGTCGGTCGGCGTCTATGAGGGCAAGCCGTTCAAGTCGGTGACCCGCGGCGGCGCCGATCTCGGCAAGATCAAGGGCGAGGAGACCGAGAAGCCGGAGGAGAAGACCCCGGAAGGCGAGCTGACCGACCTGCTGGCCCTGCTGAAGCTGACCCTGTCCGACGCGGTGAAGGATGTCCGCAAGTCCGAACGCCTGACCGACAGCGCCGTCTGTCTGGTGGCCGACGACAACGACATGGACATGCACTTGGAGCGCCTGCTGAAGCAGCACAAGCAGCTGAACGGCGAGGTCGGCAAGCGCATCCTGGAGATCAACCCGTCGCACGCCCTGATCAAGCGGCTGGCCGACCGGGCCAAGGGCAGCGGCGCCACCGACGCGCTGGAGGATGCGGCCTGGCTGCTGCTCGACCAGGCCCGCATCGTCGAGGGCGAGCCCCTGCCCGACCCCGCCGCCTTCGCCCGCCGTCTGGCGAGCGCGATGGAGAAGGGGCTGGCGTAAGGGTCGCCTGCACCGGGAAAGTCTGAAGGAAAGCCCCCCTCTCTCCGGAGACGGGGGGCTTTTCCGTTCTACCTTCCGCTTCCCCCCGCCCCACCCGCCGGGGCGGGAAGACCAGCGAGATGGTGGTGCCCTCGTCGCGGCGGCTGACCACGTCCAGCCGGCCGCCATGCAGCTCGATCAGCCGCTTGGTCAGGGGCAGTCCGAGACCGGTGCCGACCTGGCTGCGGGCCAGCGCACTGTCCACCTGCCCCCAGGGCTCCAGCGCCTTGGCCAGCTCCTCCCCGGTCATGCCGATGCCGGTGTCGTGCACCGACAGCCAGAGCGTACCGTCCGCCGCCACGCGGCCGCGCAGCGTCACGATCCCGTCGGCCGGCGTGAACTTCACCGCGTTGGACAGCAGGTTCAACAGCATCTGGCGCAGCTTGCGCTCATCCGCCCGCAGCGGCGGCAGGTCCAGCGGGACCGCGGTGGCGATGCTGACGCCATGGCGCGCGGCCCGTTCGGCCAGCAGCCGCGCCGTGCCGATCGCCACCCGCACCACATCCACCGTCCCGTCCACCAGCTCCAGCCGGTCGGCATCGGCCTTCGACAGGTCGAGCAGGTCGTTGATCAGCTCCATCAGGTGCCGGCCGCTTTCGGCGATGTCGCGGGCATATTCGCGATAGAGCGGAATGGCGTGCGGTCCCAGCACCTCCTGCTCCAGCAGTTCGGCGAAACCCATCATCGCCGTCAGCGGCGTGCGGATCTCGTGGCTCATGTTGGCGAGGAAGGCGGTCTTGGCGCGGATCGCCTGCTCGGCCTGCCGGCGCGCCTCGTCCAGCTGGCGGGCGCGCAGTTCCGTCTGTTCGGCGGAGCGCGCCATCAGCCCGGTGACCGTGCCGACGCCCAGATAGCGGTCCTGCTCCACCACCAGGAAGCCGGTCACCAGCGCCGCCGGCTTCAGCCGCGCCAGCCGCCGCCCGATCTCCGCCAGCGGAGTAGCGCCGTCGATCAGCAGCGGATGCGGGTCCATCAGCTCGGTGACCGATTGCATGCCGCCCCCCTCTCCGCTGCCGTCCGGCAGCAGCCGGCCGCGCTCCAGCAGTCCGGCGACACGGCCGTCGCCGTCGACCACCGGCAGGGCGGCAAGCTCCGGCTGGCGCTGGAACCGGGCAAGGGCGGTGGCGCAATCCTGCGAGGAGGAGAGCGGAGCGACCGGAACGGCCAAACCGGCCGCTGTGAAGGCGGGTTCGTCCATATGCGGCTCCGCCGTGAACGAAGAGGTGGAAGGCGGGAAATCGAACGGCGTCACTGCGGCTTCCCTCCCTCCTGTCGGGCATTGTCGGGCCCGGTGGATGTCCGGCAGGCGCGCCGCCCCGGATCGGACGGCGCTGCCTTGGGGGAAAACCTAGCAGCGGATTATGAGCAATTGGTTTCCGACCCGCTCCATGGCGGCATCGCCCAATAGCCTGAAAGTATTATGCCCTTGGCCAAAAAAGCCTCCTCCGCTCGGCCGTCCGGCGGGAACGTGGGTGTTTGAGAATGTCTGCGAAACACAGTATGATGGTCGGGTATTCGGGGTGCCGCGAACGGCTGGCCGGGGCGAACTGAACGATCGCCTCCGTTGCCGGCTCTTTCCGCTGGCGTTCCGGGCATCAGGGAGACCGGAGGGGCGAACCGCCGCCCGTCGAACGAAGACAGGATTACAGGGGATGTCCATGCCCTCGCGCCTCGAAGAACTGTGCGTGAAGAAGGGATTGAAGATGACCGACCAGCGCCGCGTGATCTCGCGCGTGCTGTCGGAGGCGACGGACCATCCCGATGTGGAGGAGGTGCATCGCCGTGCATCCGCCATCGACCCGCGCATCTCCATCGCCACCGTCTACCGGACGATGCGGCTGTTCGAGGAGGCGCATGTCATCGACCGGCTCGATTTCGGCGACGGCCGCGCCCGTTACGAAGAAACCAGAACCGATCATCACCATCATCTGATCGACGTCGACTCAGGTGAAGTCATCGAGTTCACCAACGATGAAATGGAACGGCTGAAGGAAAGCATAGCCCGCGAGTTGGGCTATGACCTGATCGGCCATCGGTTGGAACTGTACGGCGTCCCGCGCAAACGCCGTGCCGACAAATCTGAAGTCTTAACTATATACGGAACTCATTTCCGATACGCACAAGGGGTGGCGGCTGACGTCGCCACCATCCGGGAATCGCCACCCGCATGACGGGTGGGTCAGGCGATCATCGCTTGCGGGGTGCATCGGGTGCCGGTCTGGACCTTGCGGGGCGCTGGCCCAAGGTTAGGCGAGGAGCAAACCTCAAAACAGACCGGAACCGGCCTCACCATGGATGACCGTCCCAACAACCGCCAGGGGCAGCCCCCCCACACCCGGCCCGAGAGCCCGCCGAGCACCGCCGGGCCCGCCTCCCCGACCCCCGACCCCGTCCTGGAACGGCTCGACCGCCTGTCGGATCTGCTGATGCGCCGCATCGACCGGCTGGAGGAACGGGTCCGCAGCCTGGAGCAGGACAATGGTGAGATCATCAACCTGCTGATCGCCGTCAAGGCCGGGCTGGAGGAAGCGTCAGGCGACCTGATCGCCCAGCTGGAGGAAGCCGACGACGGCACCGGGCAGGACGACGGCTCCGAGGACGGCTCCGAGGACGGACCGCTGTTCGAGGTGCCCTGCGGGCCGACCATGCTGCATTGACCCGGACGCGCCATCCGCCTCCGCATCGGGTCAGGTCTTCCTCGATGTCGACCTGAAACTCCTTGCCCGCCGCCCTGTGGCGGCCGGATAACTGCGGTCATGCAAACGACGTCATCCCCGCCGCCCGGCCTGGAGCCTCAAGCCGGCATCGCACTGCCCCTGCCTCTGCCGACGGCAACGCCGGAGTCGATCCTGGCGGCGATGCCGAACTCGCAGGTCTCCGGGCCGGCCGGCGTCGCCTTCTTCGACTTCGACGGGACGCTGATCCATGGCGACAGCCTGCCGATGTTCGTCGGCGAGGTGATCGGCCGGCGCCGTGCTGCCCTGGCGCTGGCCGATGCCATCCGCTCTGCCCTGCACCGCCATGTCCGCGGCCGCGGGCCGGGCTGCGACTTTCCGGGCTCGGTCAAGGCGATCTACCTGAAGCGCACGCTGCACGGGCTGCCGGTGGCCGACGCGCTGGCCGCGGCCGAACGCATGGTGCCGCGCGTGCGCTGGCACCAGCCGATGCTGGACGTGCTGACCGAGCATCGCCGCCAGGGCCGCCGCGTGGTGGTCGCCACCGGCGCGCTCGACCTCTACATGCCGGCGCTGCTGCGCGGGCTGGAGGTGGACGATCTGCTGGCGACCGGCATGGAGGTGGTGGACGGCAGGCTGACCGGACGGCTCAGCACCGCCAACTGCGTGCGGCTGGACAAGGCGGAGCGGGTGACCGGCTGGATCGCCGGCCATGGCCCGGTCGCCGCCACCTGGGGCTATGGCAACCATCCCAGCGACCTGCCGATGCTGGCGCTGATGCACAAGGGCGAAGTGGTCCGCATTCGACGAAGGTCGAACCGCAGGTAGCAGGCGTTTACAACCCCGGCGCCCGCCCGCATACTCCGTCCGTCCATAACAAAAACATGATGGACGGAGGAGAACCGTGGCTTTCAGCATCGAAGCCGACATCCGGATGCCGGGTTACGGCGGACGCCGTGCGGTGATTGCCGATGCCGACCGCGTCCAGCGCGAGGCGCTGGCCGGCCATCTGTCCGGCCGCGGCTTTCAGGTCTCGCAGACCGACGACGCGCTGGAGGCGCTGACCATCATCGGTGCGGAGGCGCCGGCCGTGGCGCTGCTTCCGCTCGACCATGAGGGCGACGACGGCGACCGCGCCGCGGCGCTGGCGGCGATGCTTTATCCGCAGACCCGCATCCTGATGACCGGCCCGCGCATGCCGAACCTGCCCTTCCCCATCCTGCCCCGTCCGGTCGATCTGACCGCGCTTGACCGCTGGCTGGACGAGGCGACGGTTTAGATCGGATCGCGTAAAATCGGGATCGATTTGAAGCGTGAATCCGATCGTTAAATATAAAGCTATAGCTCGGTGCGTTTCATATTAAACGCACCGAGCTATAAAAGCCGGCAACGCGCTCCAGCTTTTCCGGGTTGGCGATCTGATAGACCCGCAGGATCCTGTTGCCGGTGCCGCCGCAGGGGGCGATGTCGAAGGCCAGGACGCTGCGGAACGCCCCGCCCAGCTCGGCCAGCAGCCCCGGCCCGCCATTCACCCGCACCGGGACGAAGCCGAAGCTGATGCCGCGCTTGCGCTGGACGCCGATCAGGAAGCGGGCGATGCGGTCGGCGCCGAACAGCGGGTTGACCGCCGTCCGCACCATCCCGCCGCCGTCGCTCAGCCATTGGGCGTCGTCGGACAGCAGGGCGACGATGGCGGCATAGTCGCGCCGGACGCTGGCCTCGGCGAAGGCATCGGCCAGGCGCCGCCCGGCATCCGCGGCGGCCGGCTGGCCCCAGGCGGCGGGCTCGGCCAGTCTGGCGCGGGCGCGCCGCATGATCTGGCGGCAGGCCTCCACCGACTTGCCGAGCATCGCCGCGATCTCCGCGTAATCGAGGTCCATCGCCTCGCGCAGGACGAAGACCGCCCGCTGGTCCGGCGCCAGCCGTTCCAGCAGCAGCAGCATCGCCAGCGGCACCAACTCGGGCTCCATGCCGTCCTCCGGCTCCGAATCCCAGCCGGCGACCTCCGGTTCGGGCAGCCACAGCCCGTAATAGCGCTCCCGCGCCACCCGGGCGGACCGCAGCCGGTCGAGCGCCAGCCGCGTCACCAGGGTGGTGAGATAGGCGGGGGCCGACCCGACGCTGCCGGGCGCCACGGCCGACCAGCGCAGCCAGGCGTCCTGCACCGTGTCTTCCGCCTCGGCCACCGAGCCGAGCAGCCGGTAGGCCAGGGCGCGCAGCCGCGCCCGCTCGCCCGCGAAGGCGGCGAGCGCGGTGTCCGGGTCGGCCAGCGCCGTCACGCCGCCATCCCGATGGCGGTGCCCTCGATATGCTGGGCGATGCCGATGCGGTTCCAGGCATTGATCTGCGCCGCCGTTACCGTCAACTGGGCGATCTGCTCGGCGTTGAAATGGCGTTGCAGTTCCCGGTACGCCTCATCGATGCGGTCATGCTCGGTGCGGGTCAGCACCTCCGCCCAGGCGAAGGCGGCGCGCTCGTCCGGCAGGAAAAGGTCCGACCGCTCCCACCCGGCAAGGGCGGCGATGCGCTCTTCGGACTGGCCGTCGTGACGGGCTTCCTTGCTGTGCATGTCGATGCAATAGGCGCAGCCGTTGATCTGCGACACGCGCAGGTCGATCAGGTGGACCAGCCCGGTCGGCAGGCCGCTGCTGCGGATGGCCTTGGAGGCGGCATACAGCGTGGCGAACAGGGACGGAGTGTCGGCAGCGACGGTGAAACGGAAAGCCATGGTGTTCATCCTCGTCTGGAGTGTCATCGCCCCCATGACGGGCCGCGTGTCTCCGGCGTGACGCATGCCTGCCCTGCGCTCCACTCAAGCCCTGGCTTTCAGGCGTCGCTCAGCATTCCCACCGCCTCGCGCAGGATGGCGACCTTGGCGGCGAACCGCCCCTCCGGGTCGCTCTCGTCGATCAGCTGGATCATGATGCCAAGGGCATGCGCGACCCGCGGGGCCATCCCCGGCCGCTCCCGCAAGCCGGTGGCAAGTGCGGCCAGTGCCGGCCGGTAGGGTCGCCCCTCGAACCCGTCGGTGGCGATCGACTCGAACCGGTTGGCGAGGTCGAGGATCTCGCGGTTGTCGCTCATGACCGTTCCAGCATCGTCAGACGAACAGCATGGCGCCGCCGCCGGGCGCCTCGTTGAGGAAGGTGACGACGCCGCCGCTGGCGACCGGCACATCCGCCCGCAGGGAGACGCCGGGCGGCAGCCCCAGCGCCCGCAGCCCCATCTCGCAGGCCATCACCGTGACGCCCATGGCGACGCAGGCCTCCAGCAGTTCCTCGAAGGTGGCGAGGCCGTGGGTGGCGAAATAGCGGTCGCGCGCCACCGGCGTGCTGCCGTCGTCGGCCGGGTCCAGGTCGTGCCAGCCCAGCACGCCCGGCTCCGTCTCATGGACCAGGGCGCGCAGCGCGCGGCCGGTGAAGAACAGCGTGACCTTGCGGTTGGTGGCCGCCGCGGCGCTGGCCATCACCAGGGCGTAATGCACCCGGTCGAAGCCGCCGGCGAACAGCACGATGGACAGGGCCGGCGTCCCGCCGGCTCCGGCCGCAGGGATAGTCTCCGGCATGGTCTCAGGCAGGGCAGTGGACATGATGGCCGCCTCCCATGTTTGCCACGGCGCCCGTCAGTGGGCGGAGAGGTCGTGGATCGTCCGATGATCGCCGCAAAGCGCGCAGTCGGGATCCCGCCTGATGGTTATGCGCTGATAGGACGCATAGAGCGTGTCCATCATCAGCAGGCTGCCCGACAGGCTCTCACCCAGCCCCAGCAGTTCCTTCAGCACCTCCGTCGCCTGCAGCGAGCCGACGGAACCGGCCAGCGCCCCCAGGACGCCGCCTTCCGAACAGGACGGCACGGTGCCGCGCGGCGGCGGTTCGGGGAACAGGCAGCGATAGCAGGGGTGCGGCGCCCCCAGATGCGCCTTGAAAGTGCTCAGCTGCCCGTCGAAACGCAGGATCGCCGCCGACACCAGCGTCCTGCCGGCCAGGAAGCAGGCATCGTTCAGCAGGAAGCGCGTGGCGAAATTGTCCGACCCGTCGGCGACGAGGTCGTAGCCGGCGATCAGATCCATCGCGTTGTCGCGGTTGATCCGCGTCCGGTGCGCCTCGACCCGGACATCGGGGTTCAACGCCCGGATGCGGGCGGCGGCGCTCTCCACCTTCAAGTGGCCGAGCGTCGATTCGTCGTGGATCACCTGCCGTTGCAGGTTCGACAGATCGACCGTGTCGTCGTCGACGATGCCAATGGTGCCGACGCCGGCCGCCGCCAGATAGAGCAGCAGAGGCGCGCCCAGGCCGCCGGCACCGACGACCAGCACCTTGGATCGCAACAGCTTTTCCTGGCCGATGCCGCCGACTTCCGGCAGGACGATGTGGCGGGAATAGCGGTGAAGCTGGGTGTCCGTGAAGTCCATGGCCCGCAGCATAGCGCAAGGACGGGCCGTTGCAGCAACATTCGATGCCGCGATTTCCGAGAAGCCGGCAGCGCGCAATCGCCGCGATGGGAAAACCGTCAGGCCTTGGTCGAGGTCGTCGACCCTTGGGACGCCCACTGCTGCAGGCGGGCCTGCCGCTCGCGCAGCGTCTTCTGGATGGCGCTTTCCTGGCCGCTGCCGAATTCCGTCAGGTCCGGATTGCGCGGCACCAGTCCGAGCCGGAAATCGGTCGGCGACTTCAGGTCGGACGGCGGCACCACCACCATCGAGTATTGGCCGGGTTGCAGCTTGTAGGTCGGCTTTTGCAGGAAGTTCTGCTGGGAGTCGGGCTTGCCCGAGTCGCTGGCGGCGACCACCTTGCCGTCCTTGTCCATCATCGCCCAGCGCGTGTTGGGCAGCGAGATGTCGGCGGTGAAGGTGCCGCCCTGCACGACGTTGAAGGTGTGCTTCTGGACGCCGGTGTCGCCGTTCCCCGGCGGCTGGGCGGTGCCCTTCAAGGTCGCGCCGCCTGCCGTCACCAGGACGTTCTGCCGCTCGGTGACGTCCATCGAATAGTCGCGCACGCCTGCCGCGCGGTTGGCCTGCGAAAAGGTCGCCGTGTAGGTGCCGGGACCGAGCCGCGCGCTGGCGTCCGCCGTCGATTCGTTCGACCGCAGGGTGGTCACCACCTCGTTGCGTTCGTTGCGGATTTCGACGTTGGTGAAGCTGTTGTTGATCTTGAAGTTGTATTCGCCGGCCTTGCTGACCGTGAAGCTCTGGCTGTCGGCGTTCGCGCCGTCGGCGCCGACCCCGGTCGTCTTCCCCTTGAACTGGGAGAAGGAGCTGCTCGACAGGTTCGGGACGTAGGTGGACGTGGAAATATCCGACATGGCGGTCACTCCCCTGCGTCGGCACGGACGGAAACGACGTTGCTGATGCCGGGGAGTTTAGCCGAATTCGCAAAATCCGTCAAATTTCGGACGGGAATTTCGCCTTCAGGCTGCGGAGCGGGGACGGAGCACGTCCCCACCCTGCTAACCCTTCTTATTCCAGCCCTTCGAACAGGGCGGTCGACAGGTAGCGCTCGGCGAAGGACGGCAGGATCACGACGATCTGCTTGCCCTCATTCTCCGGACGGGCACCGATCTCCAGCGCGGCGGCCAGCGCCGCACCCGACGAGATGCCGACCGGCACGCCCTCCAGACGGGCAACGGCACGAGCGGTCTCGAAGGCGCGCTGGTTGGAGATGCGCACCACCTCGTCGATCAGCTCCTTCTTCAGGATGTCGGGCACGAATCCGGCGCCGATGCCCTGGATCTTGTGCGGGCCGGGCATGCCGCCGGACAGGACGGGGCTGTCCTCCGGCTCCACCGCCACCGCCTTGAAGGAGGGCTTGCGGGACTTCAGGACCTCGGCGGTGCCGGTCAGCGTGCCGCCGGTGCCGACGCCGGAGATCAGGAAATCGACCTGGCCGTCGGTGTCCTTCCAGATCTCCTCCGCCGTGGTGGCACGGTGGACGGCCGGATTGGCGGTGTTCTTGAACTGCTGCAACAGATAGGCGTTCGGATCGGCGGCCAGGATCTCCTCCGCCTTGCGGATGGCGCCCTTCATGCCTTCCGCCGCCGGGGTCAGCACCAGCTCGGCGCCCAGCAGCTTGAGCATCTTGCGCCGTTCCACCGACATGCTTTCCGGCATGGTCAGGATCAGCTTATAGCCCTTGGCGGCGGCGACGAAGGCCAGCGCGATGCCGGTGTTGCCGGAGGTGGGCTCGACCAGCGTGGTGCGGCCGGGGGCGATGGTGCCGGCGGCCTCGGCGGCCTCGATCATGGCGCGGCCGATGCGGTCCTTGACGCTGGCCAGCGGGTTGAAGAACTCCAGCTTGCCGATGATCTGGGCCTTCACCCCCAACTCTGCGGCGAGACGGTCCAGCCGCACCAGCGGCGTGGCGCCGATCGTGTCGAGGATGCTGTCGTAGATCTTGCCGCGGAACTCCGGTGCAGCCATGATTCCACCTCTGAGATTTGTGTTATATGTGATTTCAACACCCCAGGCGGAGCATTATCCAGCAGAGGGAGCCTGTCAAACGGGAAGTGGTGCCACCCAAGTCCCCCGCGTCAGATGGTGAAGTCGATGCGGTCCTCGGTCTCGCTCTCCACCCCGGCACGCCGCGCGCGCATGCACAGAATCCTCGATGGTGATGGTGTCGAGCTTGGCCATGCACTCGTCCTGGAGTTCGCCCCACAGCGGGCGCACCACCTGATGGCCCAGCACCGAACCCGCCGGCTCCTCGATCGGATCGGTGGCGGTCTCCATCGCGCGGACGACCTTCACGATCTCGCCCAGCGTGATCCGCCGCCGCTCGCGCGCCAGCCGGTAGCCGCCGCGAGGGCCCCGCACGCCGGCCAGCACGCCTTCGCGCACCAGCTGTTGCAGCACCTGTTCCAGATAGCGCTTCGGGATGCCCTGGCGCCGGGTGATCTCGCCGGATTGCACCGGCTCGGTGCCCGCGTTGTAGGCGATGTCGAGGACCGCCTCGATGGCGAACATCAGCTTCTTGGAGATGCGGAGCATCACGAACGACTCCCGGTATTCTGACCGTGGGTGGCCGACGGTGGAACCACCATCCCCTCCCCCACGTCCGCCTGTTGGTTAAGAACCGTTTTACACCGTCGATGCGGTAATTCTCAACAGGATTTGTCGCAGACAGACTCGGGAAAATGCACCGCCTCGTCCGGCGGGGTGCCGCCACCCCACCCCATCAGCCCACCCCATCATCCCACCGGCGTCCAGGCCACCTCCCCCAAATCCCGGACCAGAGTCTCTTCACGGAAGGCGAAGCGCTTGAGATGGTCGATCACCACCTCCTGCATGCGCTCCATCTGTCCGGCATCCTCGATTTCAATCGTCAGGGTCAGCCCCGCGTCGTCGGCCGCCATCCGGCAGCGGCGGTCGGCGGCGAAGGGAACGAGCCCCTGGGTCTCGTCATGGACGACCTCGAACTTGTGCGCCCAGTGCTTGCACAGCTGGGTCATGTAGCGGCGCCCGTTCGGGGTGGCGATGCGTGCGGTGGATGCAGCCATGGTCCTGTCTCCTGTCCGGCCCGATGCGTTCGATGCTCAGATGCGTTCGACCTTGCGGGCGGCGTCATCGATGATGTCGGCGACGGCCTGGGTCTGCTCCGCCGTCAGGTCGCCGCGCGACAGCCGCAGCCGCAGGGCCAGCTTGAAATTTTCGATGGCGCGGTGGATCTGCGGCGAGGATTCGCGCTGCTGCCGGGCCCGCGCATGGGCGATGCGCTCGCGCACCGCGGCGACCGACGGCTCCGCCGCCTTCAGCGCCTCCGCCCCTTCCGGCGTGATCTCGTAGAGCTTCTTGTTGCCCTCGGTCGCGCCGACGCGGATGTGGCCCTGCTCTTCCAGCAGGGTCAGGGTCGGGTAGACGACGCCGGGGCTGGGGCTGTAGGCGCCGCCGACCATCTCCTCGACCGTCTTGATCAGGTCGTAGCCGGAGCGCGGCTTTTCCGCGATCAGCCACAGCAGGACGAGGCGCAGGTCGCCATGGTCGAAGACCCGCCGCTCGCCGCGGCCGCCGCGGCCGTGACCGCCCAAACCATGACCGCCCCAACCGTGACCGCCCCAACCTTCCCCGCCGCCGCGATGCCCATGGCGACCGTGACGGCCGCGTCCGTCCGGAGCCTCGTCCTCGAAGTCGGGACGCGAGAAGCGGCGGCCGTGTTTGTGAAACAGATGCCGAAGCATGGAACCCTCATCAGATGCAGTTTCGATATAACGAAAACTTAGATATATCGAAACACGCTCTCTGACAAGGGGGAAGCGTTCGGCGGCACACGCATCGGGCGGACACGGCCCGGACAAATCGCGTCCGTCCGCAAATCACTGTCGCCCGCCCGGCCGAAGCGGCTATAACCGACGCCCCGGCTTTGCTTTCGCGCGTGTGTGCCCTGATGTCCCTTCGGATCGAGACCTTTTCCAACGTCACCGGCGGTTCCAGCTTCTTCAAGGCGGTGGGCCACCCGCTGGCGGCGCCCAAGGCGGCGATCCTGATCGCGCGGCTGGCCTCCTTCGGCCCGGTGGCGGTCTACGACCCGCTGGGCCTGCTGTCGGGGCTGGCGGAGTTCTACGACCTGTCGTCGATCGATTTCTGCGGCATCTATGTCCAGGACGTCGAGAAGGTCGGACAGGAGGTGTTCGGCCATGCCGCCCGCCCGGTCACCGACCTGCCGTCCAGCGGCGCCCGCACCGTCTTCGTCGTCGCCTTCGATTCGCAGCGCCTGGAAGGCCACATCGCCCACCTGATCCCGAAGCAGGCCGGCGTCGTCTCGCTCGACGCCATGCGCGTGCCGGAAGACATGCTGAACGATCCCGGCCACTACCTGTCGAAGTTCAACTGGGCGACCAACTTCGCCTGGTTCCGCGACGGCGACGGCCACCACACCCGCGTGGTGTCGGCCAACTACTGGCCGCGCTACGGCGCCAAGGGCACCCGGCTGTGGGCCTGCCTGTTCGACGGCGAGGGCCGCCCCATCGCCGACTGGACGGAGCCGATGCCACCGACCGACGGCACCGTGGTGATCGACAGCCGGCAGGTGCGCGAACGCTTCAACCTGTCGCCCTTCTGCGGGTCGCTGTTCCTGCACATCATCGGCGCCGCCGGGCATGACGTGGTGAAATACGCGCTCGACACCTATGGCGACGACGACAGCGTGATGTCGTGCACCCACGACGCCAATGCCTGGCCCGCCGACCTCTATGCCGGCCTGCCCGCCCCGCGCGAGGGCGAGCGCGTGTCGTTGTGGATCCAGAACAGCCACCCGACCCCGATTCCCGCCGGCGCCGTCGGCCTCAACCTGATGGGCTCGGCCGACATCCGCACGCTCGACCGGGCGGTCCCGGCCTTCGCCACCCTTGAACTGGACGTCGCCAGCCTGTTCCCCGAGGCCCGCTGGCCCCAGCAGTTCGAGGTGCAGGCCGGCAAGCATTTCGTCCGCCCGCGCTACGAGATCGCCGCCGCCGACGGCCGCCGCCGCATGGCCCACGCCAATGTCGAGCGCACCGACCTGAAGCCGGACCCAAAGCTGCCGCTGCTGACCGGCGGTGCTGTGGACAAGGGCGTGGTGGGCAAGGGCCACATCCTGCCGGCGCCGCTGCTGCCGATGGGCCGCTGGCGCACCGTTCTACTGCCGACGCCGATGAGCACGGCGCAGACCGAGTTGCCGGTGAAGGCGGTGGTCTACGACCGCAACGGCGCCGCCGTCGCCGAGCACCGCTTCGGCAACCTGAAGCGCTCCGACAGCGTGGCGCTGGACGTCACCGGGCTGGTCGCCGACAAGACCGTCGTCGATGGCTGGGGCCATGTCGAGCTGGTCTATGATTTCGATGCCGGAACGATTGCCGATGGCTGGCTGCATGCCCTGGTCCGTTACGAAGACGTAACGACCGGCCATGTGGCTGAGACCAGCTTCGGCAGCCACATGTTCAATATGGCGATGGTCTACCGCGACGAGCCGCAGAGCTACCATGGCCGCCCGCCCGGCCTGTCGACCCGCCTGTTCCTGCGGCTGGGCACCGACCCGTGGGACACGCTCTGCCACCTCGTCTACCCTGCCTCGACCCAATGGCATGCCACCTCCGACACCGGCCTCGTGCTGGTGCGGCGCGACGGGGTGGAAGTGGCGCGCAAGCGGCTGGCGATCCCCTGCGGCGGCTCGCATTTCTGGCGCTATCGCGAGATGTTTACGGAAGCGGAACGGTTGGCGGCGGGCGATCACGCCTATGTGCTGATCCGCGACACCACCTGCCGCCTGTTCGGCTACCATGGCTGCCTTGCGGCCGGTGACAGCGCCTTCAGCCTCGACCATATGTTCGGCTTCTAGGACCGATCGCGGAAAGGCGGACTCGCCTTGACGCGTGAATCGGCCCGTAATGCAAAGCTCAGAACCGTTCCAACACGCACATCGTCATTCGCCGATACACTGCGGGATCAGACCCATGGCCACCACGCACCACACCAAGGTCCTCATCATCGGCGCCGGCCCGGCCGGCTACACCGCCGCCATCTATGCCGCGCGTGCCAACCTGGAGCCGCTGATGGTCCAGGGCATGCAGCCGGGCGGCCAGCTGATGATCACCACCGATGTGGAGAATTTCCCCGGCTTCGCCGATCCGATCCAGGGCCCCTGGCTGATGGAGCAGATGCAGAAGCAGGCGGAGCATGTCGGCACGAAGATGGTGTTCGACCTGATCACCGACGTCGACTTCACCAAGCGTCCCTTCGTCTGCAAGGGCGACAGCGGCGACACCTACACCGCCGACAGCGTCATCATCGCCACCGGCGCCCAGGCGCGCTGGCTCGGCATCTCGACGGAAGAGATCTACCGCGGCTTCGGCGTGTCGGCCTGCGCCACCTGCGACGGCTTCTTCTTCCGCGGCAAGGAGGTTGCGGTCGTCGGCGGCGGCAACTCGGCGGTCGAGGAGGCGCTGTACCTGACCAACCACGCCAGCAAGGTCACGGTCATCCACCGCCGCGACGGCTTCCGCGCCGAGCGCATCATGCAGGACCGCCTGTTCCGCCATCCGAAGATCGAGGTGGTGTGGGACAGCACGGTCGAGGAGATCGTCGGCGAGGGCGACGGCACCATGGGCAACCCGCGCGCCGTCACCGGCGTCCGCATCAAGAACGTCAAGTCGGGCGACGAGCGCGTCATCCCGGTGGCCGGCGTCTTCGTCGCCATCGGCCATGTGCCGGCGACCGGCATCTTTCAGGGCAAGGTGGAGATGGACGAGTTGGGCTACATCGTCACGGTGCCCGATTCGACCGCCACCAACATCCCCGGCGTCTTCGCCGCCGGCGACGTGAAGGACAAGGTCTACCGCCAGGCCGTCACCGCCGCCGGCATGGGCTGCATGGCGGCGCTGGAGGCCGAGCGCTGGCTCGCCCACTACGAGCCGGCCGCCGGCGCGCATGGCGACCAGAGCCCGGCGGGGACCTGGTGAGCTGAAGCGGTCCGCCCCCTCCCCCCAATCGGGAGAGGGGGCGCCCCCTTACGCCCTTGACGGTCTTTGCACAAAGCTCCGACTGTGATTCCCTGATGCGTCCAATCGCGAGGGAGTCCTCTTGCCTACGCTGAAACGCGGCCTGACCCTGCTGGTCACGGTGGCCGCCACCCTGCTGGGCCTGCTGCTGGTCACGTTCCTGATCGGCCGGGTCGTGCCGATCGATCCGGTGCTGTCGGCGCTCGGCGACCGCGCGAATGCCGACAGCTACGCGCAGATGCGCACGCAGCTCGGCCTCGACCTGCCGCTGTGGCAGCAGTTCCTCCGCTATGTCGGCGACGTGCTGCAAGGCGACCTCGGCACCTCGGTGCTGACCTCCCGCCCGGTGCTGGAGGATGTGCTGCGCGTTTTCCCGGCGACGCTGGAGCTGGCGACGGTCGCCGCCATCGTCGGGGCGGTGCTCGGCATCCCCGCCGGGGTGTTCGCGGCGGTCAACCGCGGGCGCTGGCCCGACCATGCCATCCGCCTTCTCGGTCTGCTCGGCCATTCGGTGCCGATCTTCTGGCTGGGGCTGATGGCGCTGCTGCTGTTCTACGCCAAGCTGGACTGGGCGCCGGGGCCCGGACGGGTCGACGTCTTCTACGAGGGGATGGTCGATCCGGTGACCGGCCTCGTCACGGTGGACGCCCTGCTGGCCGGCGATACCGACATCTTCTGGAACGCGGTCGGGCATCTGGTCCTGCCCTCGGCGATCCTCGGCCTCTATTGCGTCGCCTACATCGCGCGGATGACGCGCGGATTCATGCTGGACCAGCTGCGCCAGGAATACATCACCACCGCCAGGGTGAAGGGCCTGTCCGAGACCCGCGTGGTCTGGGGCCATGCGCTGCGCAACATCACGGTGCCGCTGATCACCGTCATCGCCCTGTCCTACGCCAGCCTGCTGGAGGGATCGGTGCTGACCGAGATGGTGTTCGCCTGGCCCGGCCTTGGCCTCTACATCACCAATTCGCTGCTCAGCGCCGACATGAATGCGGTGCTGGGCGGGACGCTGGTGGTCGGTGCGGTCTTCATCGCGCTGAACCTGCTGTCCGACCTGCTCTACCGCCTTCTGGATCCCCGGGCCCGATGACCGCGCGCACCGATACCTCCTCCGCCGGCTGGCGGGACTGGCTGACCACCGACACGCCGCAGTCCCGTGCGCAGGCCCGGCTGGGCCGTGCCTGGGCCGGCTGGACCGCCTTCCGCCGCAACCGGCTTGCCGTCGCCGGTCTGCTGATCGTGCTGACCCTGGTCATCGTCGCCGCACTGGCGCCGGTGCTGGCGCCCCACCACCCCTATGCCCAGGATCTGAACAACCGGCTGATGCCGCCCAGTGCGGCCCACTGGCTGGGAACCGACGCCTTCGGCCGCGACATCCTGTCCCGCCTGATCCACGGCGCGCGGCTGACGCTGATGATCGTGGCGCTGGTGGCGGCGACGGCGCCGCTGGCCGGTCTGGTGATCGGCACGGCCGCCGGCTATTTCGGCGGCTGGGTCGACACCGTGCTGATGCGCATCACCGACATAGCCCTCGCCTTCCCCAAGCTGATCCTGGCACTGGCCTTCGTCGCGGCACTCGGCCCCGGCATCGAGAATGCGGTGATCGCCATCGCCATCACCTCCTGGCCGCCCTATGCCCGCATCGCGCGGGCGGAGACGCTGACCGTCCGCCGCGCCGACTTCATCAGCGCCGCCCGGCTGCAAGGAGCGTCCAGCCTGCGCATCATCCTCGGCCACATCATGCCGCTCTGCATCGCCTCGCTGATCGTGCGGACGACGCTGGACATGGCCGGCGTAATCCTGACCGCCGCCGGTCTCGGCTTCCTCGGCCTCGGCGCCCAGCCGCCGCTGCCGGAATGGGGGGCGATGATCGCCAGCGGCCGGCAATATGTGCTGGAGCAATGGTGGGTCGCCGCCATGCCGGGCCTCGCCATCTTCATCGTCAGCCTGGGCTTCAACCTGCTGGGCGACGGTCTGCGCGACGTGCTGGACCCGAAGGGGGACTGAAGCCATGGCCGACAACAAGACGGCGCACGACGCCCCCCTGCTGGAGGTCTCCAACCTCCGTGTCGCCTTTCCCACCCGCACCGGCATGGCCGAGGCGGTGCGCGGCGTCTCCTTCTCGCTCGGCCGGGAGAAGCTGGGCATCGTCGGCGAGTCGGGCTCCGGCAAGTCGATGACCGGCCGCTCCATCCTGCGCCTGGTGCCGCCGCCCGGCCGGGTCAGCGCCGACCGGCTGGCCTTCAACGGCGAGGATCTGCTGGCGGCGTCGCCCAGGCGCCTGCGCGAGATCCGCGGCCGGCGCATCGCCATGGTCATGCAGGATCCGAAATACTCGCTGAACCCGGTGATGACCGTCGGCCGCCAGATCGCCGAGGCCTACCGCGTCCACAGCAAGGCCGGCGCCGCCGAGGCGAAGCGCCGCGCGCTGGAGATGCTGGCCGCCGTGCGCATCCGCGACCCGGAGCGGGTCTATGACCGCTACCCGCACGAGGTGTCGGGCGGCATGGGCCAGCGCATCATGATCGCGATGATGCTGATCCCCGACCCCGATTTGCTGATCGCCGACGAGCCGACCTCGGCGCTCGACGTCACCGTGCAGATGCAGGTGCTGGCGATCCTCGACGACCTCTGCTCCCAGCGCGGCATGGGCATGATCTTCGTCAGCCACGACCTGAACCTCGTCGCCTCCTTCTGCGACCGCATCCTGATCATGTATGCCGGCCGGGTGGTGGAGAGCTGCCGCGCGTCGGAACTGCACGCGGCCCAGCACCCCTACACCCGCGGCCTGCTGGCCAGCCTGCCGCGGATCGACGAGCCGCCGGGCGACCTGCCGGTGCTGAGCCGCGATCCAGCTTGGTTGACCGATGGGCGGGGAGCCTGATGACGATGATCGACATCCAGGATTTGCAGGTCCGCTTCGGCCGGGGCGCCGACGCCGTCACCGCGGTGGACGGCGTCACCCTGTCGGTGCGGGAAGGCGAGAGCTTCGGCCTCGTCGGCGAGTCGGGCTCCGGCAAATCGACGGTCCTGCGCGCGGTCAGCGGCCTGAACGACGAGTGGACCGGCCGCATCGCCGTCGCTGGCACGGAACAGGGGCCGAAGCGCCAGACGGGCTTCTACAAGCTCTGCCAGATGGTGTTCCAGGATCCCTACGGCTCGCTGCACCCGCGCCACACGGTGGACCGCATCCTGGCGGAACCCATCGCCATCCATGGGTTGGGCGATGCCGATGCCCGCATCGACCGGGTGCTGCGCGATGTCGGGCTCGGCCCCGCCTTCCGCTTCCGCTACCCCCACCAGCTGTCGGGCGGCCAGCGCCAGCGCGTCGCCATCGCCCGCGCCCTGGTGCTGGAACCCCGGGTCCTGCTGCTCGACGAACCGACCTCGGCGCTCGACGTGTCGGTGCAGGCGGAGATCCTGAACCTGCTGCGCCGGCTGCGGGCGGAGCATGGCCTGACCCTGGTGCTGGTAACCCACAACCTCGCCGTCGTCGCCAACCTGTGCGACCGGCTGGCGGTGATGAACCGCGGCCGTCTGGTCGAGGAGATGAGCGTCGAGGAGTTGCGCCGCGGTGCCGCGCGCCAGCCCTACACGTTGCAGCTCCTGCGTGCCAGCCAGGGCTACGACCGCGCGACGGCGGAGAGCTTCCGGGATTATGCGTGAGAGGGCGCCCTCCGCTTCGCACTCACTCGGCCGCCAGAACCTGGGCGACCATGTCCGGCTGTTTTTCGATGACGCGCAGGTAGGACGCGACGGCGGCATCAGGCTCCCGCCGCCCCTGCTCCCACTCCTGCAAGGTGCGCAGCGGAATGCCGAAGCGCTCGGCGAAGGCTTCCTGCGACAGACCGGTCGAACGACGGACCCGCTTCGCCAGAGGCGGATGCCTCATGGCGGCAAGTTGCTCGTCGGTGAAAGTTTCGTGGTCGCTCATCGGGATCACCTTGGGTCTAGGATGCCGTTGCTCAAGCGTTGGCCTTGAAATAGTGGGCTGCTTCGCGTTTGTCGGCCTCCCGCACGGAAATGAATTTTACCCCCTCCGCACGTTCAGTATAGGTGACGGCGTAGACCTTGCCTTTGACCATGCCCAGCGCGTTGAAGCGCTCCTCGCCATAATCCATGGACAGATCGAGAGCTTCGATCAGATCGCGGTCACGAAGGACCTCGGCCCCAAAGGACAGGTCCAAGCCGTGCTTGCGGCGATTGAGCAGGTTCTTGACTGGATCGAAAGGCTCGCCCATGGAAACCAATACTACGTCATTGACGGAGTTTGCACCAGGGGGGATGTCACTTCAACCCAGCCGCACCACGAACAGCTTGTCCTCCGCCCCCTTGGCGGCGGACTTGTGATCGGCGATGGCGGCGTTGATGGCGTCGGGGGTCAGCCCATCGCTGCCGGGTGGGATCACCACGGCGACCCCGCTGGCCGCCAGCAGCGGGAAGCGCCGCACGGCGCCATAGCGGTCCTTCGCCAGGAAGCCGCCGCTGACCCTGGTTTCGGCGTCGTACAGGCTTTCGGCGTCGGAGCGGAACAGGGCCAGCAATTCCGCCAGCCGGGCAAGCACCTCGCACTCCGCGCCGCCGCTGACGCCCAGGAAGAAGTCGTCGCCGCCGATATGGCCGGCGAAGGCGTCGGCGTCGATGGCCGCCCCGGCGCTGCCGGCCCAGGCCTTCAGCCGCTCGCTGAACATCAGGATGGCGCGGTCGCCCTGGCGGAAGCCGAAATTGTCGTTGAAGGGCTTGAAGTTGTCGAAATCCAGATAGGCCAGCACATGGCCGCGGCCAGGGTCGGCCAGCGCCCCTTCGATGTGGCGCAGGATCGCCGCATTGCCCGGCAGCCGGGTCAGCGGGTTCTGGTCGGTCGCCATCGCCAGGTTGCGCTCATGCACCAGCCGCAGCAGCGCACCGCTCGACAGCACGCCGGCATAGGCGCCGCCCTCGACGATGACGATGCCGTCGGCCGCCGACTCGGTGGAGAAGGCCTCGATCACCCGGTCCAGCGGGGTGGAGATGTCGCAGACCGGCGAGCGGATGACCAGATCGTCCAGCCGGTCGCCCAGGCCGCGGTTGCGCAGCAGTTCGCCGCCGAAGCGCGAATAGACGAAGCGCTTCAGGTCGCGCTCGCGGATCAGGCCGAGCGGCCGGTCATGCTCGTCGATGATCGGTGCGATGGCGGCGCTGCCGTCGCGGCGGAAATAGTCCAGCAGCTCGGTCTTGCGCGAGTCGACCCGCAGCGGCGGCAGCCGTTCGATCACCTCCGACAGGCGGCGGTGCGACTCGCTGGGCTGGCGGCGGTCCTTGCGGTTCAGATCCTCGACCACCGGATAGCGGTTGGGCAGGGCGGCCAGATCGACGCGCGGCCGGGCGATCAGGAAGCCCTGGGCGAAGTCGCAGCCCAAATCCCGGCAGGTGTAGAACTCGGTGACGGTCTCCACCCCCTCCGCCACGATCTGGATGCCCAGCGCATGGGCATGGCCGGCCAGCGCCGCCACCAGCGCCCGCTTGCGCGCGTCCGCATCGATGCCAGCGATGAAGAAGCGGTCAATCTTCACATAATCGGGCCGCGCCTCGTACAGCGTGCGCAGCCCGGAATGCCCGACACCGAAATCGTCGATGGCGATGCCGGCCCCGCTCTGGCGGAAACGGTCGACCGCCGCGTCCACCGCGACGCCGCTGGGCACCGGGCGGCTTTCCGACAGCTCCAGCACGATGCCGCTGTTGCGCAAGGCGGCAGGGTCGCGGGCAAGCCAGGGCGCGTCGGGACGGCCGATCAGCCGGGCGTCCAGGTTCAGGAACAGCTTTGCCTCGTTCCAGCCCGGCAACGCGCGATAAGCGGCGACCGCCTTGGCATGCAGCGCGGTTTCCACCGTCGCCAGCAGGCCGGCGGCCTCGGCGGCGTCCAGCAGCTCGCCCGCGTTGGCGAAGCCGGTGCGCTCGAAGCCGCGCAGCAGCGCCTCATAGCCATGGCAGCGGCCGGAGCGCAACTGGACGATGGGCTGGAAGGCATAGCGCAGGGATCCCACCGCCGAGGCCCAATCGAACGATGCGGCATCATCGTCAGCGGAGCGGACGGCGTCCCAGCCCGCGCCATAGGAGTCGGCACGGTCGCTGTCCGGCCTTGCGGTTTTGGCTCCGGCTTTTGTGGTGGTCAGCACAGTCATCGCTCGGTCCGCCAGCGCCGATCGCGCATGGGGTCGGCATCCGCTTGTAACAGAGCTTGTTTGCGGTTTCATGACCGAAGGGTCACGTTGTTGTGCAACGCGATTACCTGCCTGAGAGGCGGGAGCCGGATCGGACCGGAAACTCTGGTTGATCAGATCCACTCACGCACACGGTGCGGTGGAATGCCGGTTACCCGCTCCACCCGCCATCGCTATGCATGCAATGGTGGGAACCGGGCGGCGGAGTGGCCACCGCCCGCGTCCCACCTACCGGGGAGCACTGAGTGGAAAAAGCACTCGTACTCCTGGTCCTGGTGCTTCAGTTGATCAAGGCGATCCTCGATCTGCTGAAGTAACCGGACCGGACAGGAGGGTGCGGTTGGCGCCGCACCCTCCTGTCCGCAAGAATATGGTCAAGCCGCCCTCTGCCGCAAGATCCAGCCCACCACCGGAGCGCTCATCCGCACCGCTCCGGCTCAATCGGCCGGAGAATGATCGCCCGGCCCCGGCCGGCTTGTCCCGAATCGAATCCTCGTATCGCCGCGCCCGCCTGCGCTATAGGAAGGCCCCCTCTTTCAGAGTGGCGGTTCGGGTTTGAGCGGGAGGCGAGCGGGATGAAGGTCGGCATCGACATGGGGGCGACGAACGCGGGCAGCGCCGCGACTCTCGACCTGGAGGAGTTGCTGGCGACCCGTCTGCTGGTTCAGGGCAATTCCGGTTCCGGCAAGTCGCACCTGCTGCGCCGGCTGATCGAACAGAGCGCCCCATGGGTGCAGCAGGCGGTGATCGACCCGGAGGGCGACTTCGTCACGCTGGCCGAACGGTTCGGCCATGTGGTGGTGGAGGCCGACGCGCACAGCGAGGCAGCATTGCAATCCGTCGCCGCCCGCGTGCGCCAGCACCGCGTCTCCGTCGTCCTGAACCTGGAAGGGCTGGACGCGGAAATGCAGATGCGCCATGCCGCCGCCTTCCTCGGCGGGCTGTTCGATGCCGACCGCGATTTCTGGTACCCGATGCTGGTGGTGGTGGACGAGGCGCAGCTGTTCGCCCCGTCCGCCGCCGGTGAGGTGTCGGACGAGGCGCGCAAGGTCTCGCTCGGCGCCATGACCAACCTGATGTGCCGCGGGCGCAAGCGCGGGCTGGCCGGGGTGATCGCCACCCAGCGCCTGGCGAAGCTGGCGAAGAACGTCGCGGCCGAGGCGTCGAACTTCCTGATGGGCCGCACCTTCCTCGACATCGACATGGCGCGCGCCGCCGACCTCTTGGGCATGGAGCGCCGGCAGGCGGAGATGTTCCGCGATCTGGAGCGCGGGCATTTCATCGCGCTCGGCCCCGCCTTGTCGCGCCGGCCGCTGCCGCTGCGCATCGGCGCGGTGGAAACGCAGGGCCGCACCGGCAGCCCGACGCTGATGCCGCCGCCCACCACCCCGGTGGAGGACGCCCGCGACCTGATCTTCACCACCACCGGGCCGGAGCCGCCGCGCTACGTGCGCCGCCCCTCCACCTCGGCCAGCGCCGACCTGATGGCACAGCTGGCGCGCGGCCGCGCGGCCGCCCCGCCGCCGCCCGACGACAGCGCCGCCGAACAGCCGGCGCTGCTGCCGCTGGAGCCCGTGGAAACGCCGGAGCAGGCCGCCGAACGCGAGGCCCAGTACGGCGAGGTGCTGACCGAGGTTCTGGCCGATCCGGAGGCGCCCTACCGCTCGCTCGCCGTCCTGTACCAGGATTTCCTGGTGCGCTGCCGCGGCCGCGGGGTCGATGGCGACCGCTTGGCCCTGCCCGCCTTCCGCCGCCGTCTGGCGACCGCCCGCGCCGGGGCCGGCAGCGGCGACGATCCCGCCTGGCAGCGGGCGACGGAGGTCGCCGCGACGTTGGCGGAGGACATCCAGCCGGTCTTCCTGCTGCTGGCCCGCGCCGCCCTCGACCACGCCCCCTGCCCATCCGACGCCGACGTGGCGCGTGCCTGCGGCAGCCGGTCGAAGGGGCGGGGTCGCCGCCTGCTGACCTATATGGAACAGCGCGGCTTCATCGCCAGCCGCAGCGGCCTGGGCAACACCCGCGCCATCGCCCTGCCGGCGCTGGGCTGGGAAACCGCGCTGGGCGACCCCAACGCCGACGATGCCGCCGACGCCGCCGACGAGGGCGGGCTGTTCGCGGCGGGGTGAGCCCCTCAGCTTCCGGCGGTGGGCGCACTCACCGGCTTGCCGGGCTGGCCCCAGCTGGCGACGAAGTCGTTCACGCCGGGGACCGCCATCATGTGCGAGTCCTTGACGTAGACGAAGCGCTTCGGCCCGAAGCCGTATTCGGTCATCGTGATGCCGGCGGAGCGGCAGCGCTGATACTCGGCCGCGCCGATCGGGCGGTCGGAGGCCACCATGTCGGGATGGTCCAGCCCGACGCCGCCGCAGAAGGCGCGGAAGCCGGAGACGGTGCCGCGGGCGTCGAGATGCGGCTTGGTGTCGGGACCGCCGGTGTATTTGGCGGCGGCCTGATCGACGGTGCCGCGCAGGGCCGGGCTGCCGACGATCCAGATGCCGCGGGCTTCCGGCGGCGGCTTGGGCACGGCCGGCGGCGGAAGGGCGGCGGTCTGTTGCGGCGGCGGCGTGAGGCCCGGCATCTGGCAGCCGGCCAGCGAAGCCGCAGCGGCAAGTGCGAGGGCCAGATGTTTGAAAGCCACTCTGCCGGCCGGAGCGGAAAAACGGGTCATCGGGCGTCTCTCTCCTCAAGGATCGTCAGGCCGCCGGGCGGCAAGGCCCGGAGGGCTCTGACAATGAGAACGCCCCCGGCCCGCTTCAACGGCACGCCCGCCATATGCCGATTGCCGTGTCCCGATGCGCCGCTCGCCATCCATGAGCATTTCCGATAGGATGGCAGGAAACGATCACCATATGGAATGCATTGCCGATGTCCCTGCCCGACCTGGAGATCGACGCGCTGCGGGCCTTCGTCACCGTGGCGGAGGCCGGCGGCTTCACCGCGGCGGCGGAGCGGCTGGGCCGCACCCAGTCGGCGATCAGCGTCAAGATCAAGAAGCTGGAGGACATGCTCGGCCGCCGGGTGTTCGAGCGCACCAGCCGGTCGCTGGCGCTGACCCATGACGGCGAGCTGCTGATGGGCTATGCCCGCCGCCTGCTGGATCTGAACGACGAGACTGTGCGCCGTTTCGCCGAACCGGCGGCGGAGGGCGAGCTTCGGCTGGGCGTGGCCGAATATTTCCTCTCCGACCACCTGCCCCATGTGCTGCGCCGCTTTACGAAGCTGCACCCTCGCCTGCACATCGACGTCCGGGTGGGCATGTGCAGCGATCTGGTCTCGGCCCTGGACACTGGCGAACTGGACCTCGTCATCTCCCGCCGCGATGCCGGCGACACCCGCGGCCGGGCCATCTGGACCGAGCCGATGCGCTGGATCGCCGCCCCCGGGCTGGAGATCCCGGACGACGGCCCGCTGCCCTTCTGCGCCCTGCCGGCGCCCTGCGTCTTCCGCAACCGTGGACTGGCGGCGCTGGGCGAGACCGGACGGTCCTGGCGGGTGGTCTATACCAGCGCCAGCGTCATGGGGGTGCAGGCCGCCGTCCGCGCCGGGCTGGGGGTGGCGGTGCTCAGCGACTCCTCGGTGCCCGACGGCGTGCGCCGGCTGGGGGTGGAGGACGGTCTTCCCGAACTGGGCGACGTCGAAATGGCGATCTTCGGCGAGACGCCGCGCAACCGCCGCCTCGCCGAACCGCTGGTCGGCTTCATCGTCGAAAGCCTGGCGGCGATGCGCCCGGCCCGCCCGCCGCTCGCCCTGGCCGGCTGAAAAGACCGGGCAAGCGCGGACAGGCCGGAAGACGCTGATCAGAAGCCTTCCAGCACCACCTTGCCGCGGGCCTTGCCGGATTCGATCAGGGCATGGGCCTTGCGCAGGGTGGCGGCATCGATGCGGCCCAGCGTCTCGGTCAGGGTGGTGCGCAGCGTGCCGGCATCGACCAGCCGCGACACTTCGGTCAGCAGCTCGTGCTGGGCGATCATGTCGTCGGTCTGGAACAGCGGCCGGGTGAACATCAGCTCCCAGTGCAGCGAGACGCTCTTGCGCTTCAGCAGGCGGACGTCGATGGGCTCCGGATCGTCGATCAGGCCGATATGGCCCTGCGGCGCCACCAGCTCGACCAGATCCTGGAAATGGCGGTCGGTCGCATTGGTGGAAAAGACGTAATCGACGCCGGCCAGTCCCAGCGCCTTCACCTGTTCCGCCATCGGCCGGCTGTGGTCGATCACGTCATGGGCGCCAAGCTCGCGCACCCAGTCGGCGGTCTCCGGACGCGACGCGGTGGCCAGCACCCGCACCCCGCTCAGCCGGCGGGCCAGCTGGATGGCGATGGAGCCGACGCCGCCGGCCCCGCCGACGATCAGCAGCGACTTGCCCTCGCCGCCATTTTTCCCGTCGCCCTCGCGCGGCAGGCCCAGCCGGTGGAACAGCATCTCCCAGGCGGTGATGGCGGTCAGCGGCAGGGCGGCGGTCTCGGCGACGCTCAGGCTGGCCGGGCGGGCGCCGACGATGCGCTCGTCGACCAGATGATATTCGCTGTTGGTGCCGGGCCGGTCGATGGAGCCGGCATAGAACACCGCGTCGCCGGCACGGAAGAGGGTCACCTCCGGCCCGACCGCCTCGACGATGCCGGCGGCATCGAAGCCCAGGACGCGCAGCTCGCCTTCGGTCGGCAAGGCGTTGCGGCGGACCTTGGTGTCCACCGGGTTGACCGACACCGCCTCCACCCGGACCAGCAGGTCGCGGCCGGTGGGGGTCGGGCGGTCGATCTCGACGTCGATCAGCGCGCCGGCATCGGCGATGGGCAGGGACTTGCGGAAACCAACGGCTTTCATGGCGGCCTCGTCTTCTGAATGGGTCTTCTGAATGGGTCTTCTGAATTGGGAAGACGTCGGGACACAGGATGGCGCCGCCGCCCCGATATGTGAAATTCATAGTTCTTCTTTCATCCATCGGATTCCGGGATGGACGAGGCATCGGCCGAACGGCTTCAAAATCATGACGCCAAAGAGGTATGGAATAGCCGGCCGGGCTGCGGTGTTCGTACAGATGACCGGTTTCACCGCCGAAGCCGGTCCGTCGTCAGACAGGAAGCACGGCCATGCCAACCAATCGTCTCCGCATCCTGACCGCCCTGCTCCTGGCTGCGGGGGGTGCCGCCCTGACCGGCTGCGTCGCCTACGATCCCGATCATCCCGCCTACAGCGAGCCGGTGGTGGTTCCGCCGCCGACCGTCTATGCCGTGCCGCCGCCGGTGGTGGTCGGGCCGGGCTATTACCGCCGCCCCTGGCACGACCATTGGCACGGCGACCGCGGCTGGGGCCCGGGACGTGGATGGGGCCCCGGCAGGGGACCGCGCGGCTGGCGCTGAGCCGGGGACGCCGACGGACCTCAGACGGCGTTGGCCGGCAGGCCGTCGCCGCAGTTGCGCAGAACCAGCACGGTGTGGTCGTCGTCGCTCACCGCACCGTCGCGCAGCAGGACCAGCGCCGCCAGCGTCGGCTCGACCCGGTGCAGGTCGCGGTGGATGAACAGGGCGGGCAGCCGGGCACACCCGCCGGTGTAGAGCACGACATGCTCCCCCGCTGCCCAGCGCAGATGGACCGAGGCGGGGGCCAGCGGATTGAAGCCGATCATCGCCCAGCGGGCGCCGAGCGCCGTGATCTCCTGCCGGCGCACCACCGCCCCGGCCAGGGTGCCGAGCGCCGTATAATCCACCGCACCGGCGTCGAAGCGCAGGACCGCGGCGGCCGACCGCCCGATCCGCGTCAGGGTCCGGTCGTGGGACAGCCCCAGTTCGGGCCGCCCCTTCAGGTCGCGCCGGATGGCGTTGACCACGACGGGAGCCGGCAGCCCCGGAACCGTGGCGGCGACCACCGCCTCCATCTGCCGCAGCACGGCGGGCGTCATCATTGTGGGGGGGGGAATTTGCGTGGCACCTTGCCCCTTGCCCTCCTCCGCACTGGAACCGGCATCGGTCTTGACGGGGGGCTCGGCGGGACCGGCATCGGCGGCCGTGTCGCCGTCGACCATCAGGGCGATGCCGCAGGGGCCGTCACCGCCACGGGCGGGGGCACAGCTGACGAACCAATGGTCGATGAAGGGACCGCCGCGCGCGGCGTCGCCGCCGCTCCGCTCGACCGTCACCGCCCCGGCCTGGGCCAGGGCGTCGGCCGGCGGGGCATCGTCCGCACCCGGCCGCAGGACACGGGCCAGCAGCGCGAGCCCGATGCCCGGCGTGGCATGAACATGGAACCGGTCGGCCTCGCCGCGAACGGACTCCAACACCGCGTCAAGCGCGGGGAGACCACCGTCCGGCGTTGACGGGGTCAGCGCGGCGGTGGCGGGATCGCGGTCGTAGGCCAGGCATTCGACGCCGGCCCCGCTGCGCATCCGGGCAATCAGGATGGTCCCGTCCGGCCGGCCAAGAGCATGGTCGGCCACCATGGTCACCAGCCGGTCCAGCCGGGCCGCCTCGTCCACCGGCAGCACCCCGTCGGCCCGTTCCGCCGCGATCCGACGCGCCGTGGCGATGTCGTCGGGCGACGCCACGGCGATGCGACGGTGACCATGATCGGGGAACATAGAACCGCTCCTGTCAGCGCTCTGGTTGCTCTTCCCCGGAACTTTACAATCCTCTTCCGGTCAAGCCCACGGAAAGCACTCGCCGGCCTTCAATTTTCGACCGGCCGTGTCCGAAGGAGCCGCAATCCGGCAAGGACGGCAACCCGCACAAGACAGCCCCGGGGATGGCGGCATCAGGATGCCGCCGCCTCCATCAGTGCGGCCGGGGCCGGCTGGCGGATCGACATGGGATGCGGCAGGTCACGGGCGCGCAGAATTTCCGCCGACTCCCAGAGACGCCCCAGGCCGACGATGGAGCGGCAGCCGGTCTTTTCCATGATGCGGGCGCGGTGGACCTCCACCGTCTTGATGCTGATGCCCAGCTCCCAGGCAATGGTCTTGCTCTGCTTGCCGTCGACGATCAGTTCCAGAACCTCCGACTCGCGGCGGCTCAGCAGGGCGAGCCGGCGGACAGCGTCGCGGCTGCGGTCGCGCTGCTGGGCATGCGGGCTGCCGGACGCCAGGCAGGCGCGCAGCCGCTCCAGGAAGGCCGGGATGGCGAAGGGGCGGGCGATGCAGTCGACCGCGCCGGCCTTCATCGCGGCGACGGCGGCGTCGACGTCGCCCTGCTCGGTCATCACCAGGACCGGCAGGTCGTGGCCGTGCAGCGAGGCCTCGGCCATGAACTCCATGGCGGTCATGTCCGGCAGGTCGCTGCGCAGGACGATGCAGGAGGACCCGGTGCCCAGCACGGCCAGCGCATCGGCGGCGGTGCTGTGGACACGGCAGGCGATGCCGACCGCGCCCAGCGCCCGCGAAAGCGTGCTGCGCGACATCAGGTCGCCATCGACGATGTGAACGAGGCAGGTGGTTTGCGGATAGGCGGGCGCGGAAATTTGCAGGGGCATCTTGGGACCTCCACCACATCGGGCCGGCGAACAGCGCCGGCTCTCCATAACGGTCGATCCGTGTCCGAACCGCCGCCATGACCGACATTTTAGCGGTCATCCCTTATTGACCGCTGCAATCGCGAGGGATAGCGGACCTGTCTAAAAGGATACCAGGGATACTACACCGGCGAAAACTCAAACAAGAACGCCGATCAATGCGCTATCCCACGGGACACCCCGAAACCAGACGGCGAACACCGCAAGTATTTTCGCAAACTCCATACCCGGACGACCTATCCGCCGGCAGGAAACGCCGGCCAAACTTTATCACAAGACAAGAAAAGCCATCCAGTTGGTTTGTTGTGACCGCCGGGTTCAAAAATTATCTTCGCACGGATTTAACGTTCCGCGCGGCTTCCCCGGCCGCAACCCTGTGGCCGCTCAGGCCCGGCGGCGGGTCGCCAGGAGGATGCCGGCGGCGATCAAAGCGATGCCGACCCCATGATAGAGGTGCGGCTGCTCGCCCAGGAACAGGATGGCCAGCAGGCTGCCGAAGACCGGCACCAGATGGATGGCGAGGCCGGCGGTGTTGGGGCCGAGAAGCTCCACCGCCCGGTTGAAGCAGAGATAGGCGGCGATGGACGGGAACAGCACGGTGTAGCCGACCGCCAGCAGCGTGATGCCGCTGGCCTGGACCGGATGGCCGCCCAGGCTCTCCCAGACATAGAAAGGCAGCAGTTCCACCGCGCCGATGGCGAAGGTGACGACGACGAAGCTCAGCCCGTGGATCGCCGGCCGGCGGCGCAGCAGCGTGGTGTAGGCGGCATAGATCACCACAGCCGCCAGCATCCAGACGTCGCCGGCATTCAACTCCAGCCCCAGCAGGGTTCCCGGATCGCCGTGCGAGATCAGGGTCATCGCGCCGACCAGCGAGACGGCGATCCCCACCCCCTGCATCGCCCCGATCCGGTCGCGGAACAGGACGAGGCTCATCAGCACGATCATCACCGGCATCGACGACTGCAGCATCACGCAGTTCAGCGCGGTCGTCGTGTTGAGCGCGATGTACTGGAAGGTGTTGTAGATGCCGATGCCGAGCGTGCCCAGCAGCAGCACGCTCTTCCACCGCGCCAGGATCGGCGTGATGTCGTGGCGCAGATGCGGCCAGGCGAAGGGCAGCACCACCAGCATGCCCAGGAACCAGCGCCAGAAGGCCAGCCCGATGGGCGGCACCGACCCGGCGACCGCACGCCCCAGGACCGCGTTGCCCGCCCAGAACAGGGGCGGCAGCATCATCAGCAGCCAGGCCTGATCGGCGAGACGGGATCCCTTGACGGAGGCGGTGCGGTCGGCGGGCATGGCGCTGTCCCGTGCGTTCAGCTGCGGCGGCGAGGCGAGGCGAAGACGCTCGCCGCGGTCACGGCGGCGCTGCGGTCGCCGCTGTCCTCGGCGCGGAAGACGCTTGCGCGGGGTTCGCGGCGGGGATGGCGCGGCGCATCGTCACGGCCTTCACCGCGGCCCTCGCCACGGCCTTCGCGGCCTTCGCGGGCAGGCTTGGCGGGCTGGCGCATCTCGGCGTCGAGTTCGGCGATGCGCTTGACCAATGCTTCACGGATGGCGGGGGCCGCGTGGGCTTTCAGCGTCGCCAGCTGCTCCTTGAGCTGAACCAGCTGACGCTGCTTCTGCTCGCGGGTGCGCTTGATGGCGACGTTGTCGGAATGCTGGCCCTCGAAGGAGCGCATGGAACAGGCCCTCGTTTTAAAATACGGAAGTCAGGAGGCCGGCGCCCCACGCTGGGGTGCCCGGCAAGAGAGGGGCGGATTATTGGGAGGCGACCGCGGCAAAGCAAGGCGGACTTCACCTTGACTTTTCAGGATGGCGGGATGTCACGGCCAGGGGTGGGGGCAGGGTGGAACTCCGGCTCCCTTCCGGTCATCCGGCCAAAGAAAAGGGCGCCCCCTTGCGGAGGCGCCCCTTTCCGAACCGAAGAACGGTCGAACGATAGGCTATTAGAAGCCCATGTCGTCCATGCCGCCCATGCCGCCCGGCATGCCGCCCGGAGCAGCCTTCTTCTCCGGCTTCTCGGCGATCATCGCCTCGGTGGTGATCAGCAGGCCGGCGATCGAGGCCGCATCCTGCAGGGCGGTGCGAACCACCTTCACCGGGTCGATGATGCCGGCGGCGACCAGATCGGTGAACTCACCCTTCTGGGCGTCGTAGCCGAAGTTGGTGTCGTTCTGGTCGAGCAGCTTGCCGACCACGATCGAACCGTCGGTGCCCGCGTTGTAGGCGATCTGACGGACCGGGGCCTGCAGGGCGCGACGGATGATGTCGATGCCGACGCGCTGCTCGTCGTTGACCGGGGTCAGGGCGTCCAGGGCCTTGGAGGCGTACAGCAGGGCGGTGCCGCCGCCGGCGACCACACCCTCTTCCACCGCGGCGCGGGTGGCGTGCATCGCGTCGTCAACGCGATCCTTGCGCTCCTTCACCTCGACCTCGGTCGCACCGCCGACGCGGATGACGGCGACGCCACCGGCCAGCTTGGCCAGACGCTCCTGCAGCTTCTCGCGGTCGTAGTCCGAGGTGGTCTCCTCGGCCTGGGCGCGGATCTGGCCGCAACGGGCTTCGATGTCGGCCTTGTCGCCGGCGCCGTCGACGATGGTGGTGGTCTCCTTGGAGATCACGACCTTCTTGGCGGTGCCCAGCATGTCGAGCGTGACGTTCTCGAGCTTGATGCCGAGGTCTTCGGAGATGACCTGGCCGCCGGTCAGGATGGCCATGTCCTCCAGCATCGCCTTGCGGCGGTCGCCGAAGCCCGGAGCCTTGACGGCGGCGATCTTCAGGCCGCCGCGCAGCTTGTTCACGACGAGCGTGGCCAGCGCCTCACCCTCGATGTCCTCGGCGATGATCAGCAGCGGACGCGAGGACTGGACGACGGCTTCCAGAACCGGCAGCAGCGGCTGCAGGCCCGACAGCTTCTTCTCGTGCAGCAGGATGAAGGGGCTCTCGAGATCCGCGACCATCTTGTCGGCGTTGGTCACGAAGTACGGCGACAGGTAGCCGCGGTCGAACTGCATGCCCTCGACGACGTCCAGCTCGGTGTCCAGGCTCTTGGCCTCTTCCACCGTGATGACGCCCTCGTTGCCGACGCGCTCCATCGCCTGGGCGATCATCTTGCCGATCTCGGCTTCGCCGTTGGCGGAGATGGTGCCGACCTGGGCGATCTCGTCGTTGGTCGTGACCTTCTTGGCGCGGGCCTGGATGTCGGCGACGACGGTCGAGACGGCCAGATCGATGCCGCGCTTCAGGTCCATCGGGTTCAGGCCGGCGGCGACCTTGGTCACGCCTTCGCGGACGATGGCCTGGGCCAGGACGGTGGCGGTGGTGGTGCCGTCACCGGCCAGATCGTTGGTCTTCGAGGCGACCTCGCGGACCATCTGGGCGCCCATGTTCTCGAACTTGTCGGCCAGCTCGATTTCCTTGGCGACCGACACGCCGTCCTTGGTGATGCGCGGAGCGCCGAAGGACTTCTCGATCACGACGTTGCGGCCCTTCGGGCCCAGCGTGACCTTCACGGCGTCGGCGAGGATGTCAACGCCACGCAGCAGCTTTTCGCGCGCGGAGGGGCCGAACTTGACGTCTTTGGCAGCCATGTCTCGATTCCTTTAACGTGTAAATTTCGAAGGGTACGGGCGGAGGACTTAGGCCTCGATGACGCCCATGATGTCGGATTCCTTCATGATCAGGTAATCGACGCCTTCGATCTTCACTTCGGTGCCCGACCACTTGCCGAACAGGATGCGGTCGCCGGCCTTGACGTCCAGCGCCACGACCTTGCCCAACTCGTCACGGGCGCCCGGGCCGACGGCGATGATCTCGCCTTCCTGCGGCTTTTCCTTGGCCGTGTCGGGGATGATGATCCCACCCTTGGTCTTGGTGTCGGACTCCAGACGCTTGACGACGACGCGGTCGTGCAGCGGGCGGAACTTCATGGAATGCCTCCTTGGATCAAGGCTTGGTTCTGACTGACGGAAATTGGCGCGGGCGGCGGCTGTTAGCACTCCAGCCCGGCGAGTGCCAGACAGCTAATCGAAGCGGATTATGGATTCAAGAGGCTCGTTTCGGAATTTGCCGCAAATGTCTGCAACACTCATCCGACACTGCTTATAGCACATTGATTTCAAATGATATTCCCTCATCTCGGCAGGCAGCCGGCACGGGCAAATTTCTTCAAACGGTCACGAGGAAACCGACCCTTCCGGCAGCGGACGCATCGCCGGGACAGCAAAAGGCTGGAACCGGGCGCCAGAATCCACCCGATCCTCCCAGCCGCTCGCTCACCTCCCGCACGTCACGCCTGTGATTGCCGTCACAGCGCCACCGGACGAGATTTCCTAAAATTTTAGAGAAATCGGCATTGGAGAGAGTGGAGGGCGCGATGATGGCGAAGCGGCGGGCGGACGGCTGGACCGGGACTCATGCGGCCGACCGCCTCGAACACAAGCGTCCGGCCCGAATCGCCGCCGCTCCGGGATCGGGCAAGCGGGCACGGTGGCGGGAGCATGAGAGCCGGCTGGTGGAGGTTCTGCTGGAGTTCACCACCATCGCCGGCCTGTTCGCCCTGCTGTTCGCTCTTTTCGTGCTGTTCGGCGCCGCCCAGACCTTGTCACCCTGACTTTATCAGCCCAGGTCCCGCGCAGAATTCTCCTGCCGCGCAGTCTCGGCGGCCACAGCTCCGCAATTCGCGACAAATTGAAATCCACACTTCCCGCTCCGCGCGTATTCCCCATAGGATCGCCGCCGATACGGGCGGCACCACCCCGCCCGGCGCGCCAACCGGGAGTTTCCATCCATGACCACCCAGCCGGTCTGCCAAGCCGCGGTCGATCTTGTGAAGCATTTTGAAGGCCTTTACCTCAACGCCTACCTCTGCCCGGCCGGCGTTCCCACCATCGGTTACGGCCATACCGCCGGCGTGACGATGGGGCAGACCATCACCGTCGAGCAAGCCGATGCCTTTCTCGCCTCCGACCTTGCCCAGGCCGCCGGCCATGTCGACGCCCTGGTGACGGTGCCGCTGAACGACGACCAGCGCGGCGCGCTGGCGTCCTTCGTCTTCAACCTCGGCGCCGGCAGCCTGCAAAGTTCGACCCTGCTGAGGCTGCTGAACGAGGGCGATTATGCCGGGGCTGCCGGTCAGTTCGGCCGCTGGGTCTATGCCACGGTGAACGGCACGCCGACCAAGCTGCCTGGCCTCGTCGCCCGCCGCGCGGCCGAGGAGGCGCTGTTCCAGAGCCAGACCGCCCAGCCGAAGACCGGCGTCACCACCGCGGACGGCACCCCCTGATCCTGGCCTGATATCCGGGCCCGATATCCGAGCCCGATCCGGCCTTCCGGCAGGCGTCGGGCACGAGCCGTTTGACGGGACGGGATGTTCGCCCCACATTTGCGGACATCCCACCGCCGCGCTCCGGAATGCCGCCTTGACCGCCTTTGCCTCCGACAGCCTCGCCGCCGCCACCCGCCCCAATCCGAACCGGCCCATCGCCGTCTGGCTTCTGGTCTGCGCCGCCATGGTGCTGGCCATGGCCGTGATCGGCGCCATCACCCGGCTGACGGAATCCGGCCTGTCGATGGTGGAATGGAAACCGCTGATCGGCATTTTGCCGCCGCTGTCCTCGGCGGAATGGAACCGGGTCTTCGACCTGTACAAGGCGACGCCGGAATTCCGCATCTACAACAGCCACATGGATCTGGCCGGCTTCCAGTCGATCTTCTGGTGGGAGTGGTTCCACCGGCTGTGGGGCCAGCTGATCGGCTTCGTTTTCCTGATCCCCTTCCTGCGTTTCTGGATGCAGGGCCGCATCTCGTCGGAGCTGTGGCCGAAGCTGGCCGGCCTGTTCCTGCTGGGCGGGCTCCAGGGCGGCATCGGCTGGTTCATGGTGAAGAGCGGGCTGGTCAATTCGCCGAACGTCAGCCATTACCGGCTGGCCCTGCATCTCAGCACTGCCATCCTGATCTACGCCCTGCTTCTGCGCACGGCGCTGGGCCTGCTCGATCCGCTGCCAATGGCGGGCTGGCGGCCGGAGGCAGCGTCCCTGCGCCGCCACACCGGCTGGGCGCTGGGTCTGGTCGCCGTCACCATTGTCTGGGGCGCCTTCCTCGCCGGGTCGGACGCCGGCTTCGCCTACAACACCTTCCCGCTGATGAACGGCCACTGGATCCCGCCGGAGGTCGACACGCTGACGCCCTGGTGGCTCAACCCGGTCGAGAACACCGCGGCGATCCAGTTGATCCACCGCGCGCTGGCGATCCTGACCGGGGTGGTCGTCCTGGTGCTGGCCGCCCGCGTCCTGAACGCCCGCCTGCCGGGACGCGCCGGCCGCGCGGCGCTGGCGTCGGGCGCCATGGTCCTGCTGCAAATCGCGATGGGAGTCGCCACGCTGCTGACCGTGGTGTGGACGCCCATCGCCGCCGCCCATCAGGCCGGCGCCATTCTGGTGGTGTCGATGCTGGTCTGGCTGCTGTTCGAACTGCGGCCGGTCGGGCGGGAATAACGCGCGTCGTATTCTTGCCGGCTTGCGGGCGCGGCCGGCAAGATCGACACGGATTGCACGGATTTAGGCACGGATTACACGGATTTTTTATGGCTTGCCGGCGCGGATGCTTCCCGATAAGCCGAAGCCTCGCGGAGGAACATCCGTGAAATCCGTGTCCTAATCCGTGAAATCCGTGGGAAATTTGCCAAACACGCCCGCGCCCCGCAAAAGCGCGGGGCTCCGCGTCACGCCCCTTCGGCCAGATCGTACATCGCGTCGAGGTCGGCGATCAGGACCTTGTTGCCTTCCTGGAGCGAGATCACCCCGGCGGTCTTCAGCTGGGTGAAGGTGCGGCTGACGGTTTCGGTGGTCAGGCCCAGATAGTCGGCAATGTCGGCCCGGCTCATCGGCACGAAGACCGGGTTTTCCTTGTGACCGCGGCGGGCGGCGCGCTGCGACAGCATCAGCAGGAAGGAGCAGATCTTCTCCTTCGCCGTCTTGCGGCCGAGCAGGAGCATCTGGTCCTGTGCCGCGGCCAGCTCGTTCGACGCCATCGAGAACAGGCGCCGCTGCATCTTGGGGAATTCCTCCAGCAGCGCATCGATCTTCTTGCGCGGGAAGCGGCAGAGCGAGGCGCTGGTCACCGATTCGGCGGTGTAGGCATAGCTGTCGTTGACCGCCAGCCCAAGGAAATCGCCGGTCACCAGGAATCCGGTGATCTGGCGGCGCCCGTCCGGCAGCAGCTTGTACAGCTTCACCGTCCCGGACGTGACGTTGTACAGCGCATCGGCGGCGTCGCCCTCGGCGAACAGGGTGTGGCCGGAATCGATGCGCACATTCTGCAGAATGTCGGCGAGACGGCGCAATTCCTCGGGTTCCAGCGCGGCGCACACCGTCAGGCTGCGCACGGGACAGGCCCCGCAGGGATTCATTTCCGTCGCAGCGCTCTTTTCCCGAGCGCGAACCATATCAAAAGGTGGCATGGAGGAACCCAGCCTTTCATTCCGCATGGGCCCATATTGGTGGCAATCGCTCAGAATCGCAACCTTGCACGCATACAACCTTTTTATGCCCATACGGGTTTTGGCACTATTGCCCGCGGACGGCCTCCACCGGCTTGGCCGGTTCACCGCCCGCGCGGGGTGCAGCCGGCAGATCGTCGTCGAACAGGACGCGGTGGGCCGCCCCGTCCAGATCGTCAAACTGGCCGGATTTCAGCGCCCACAGAAAGGCCGCCAGCCCCAGTCCGCCCAGGCTCAGCGCGATCGCGATCAGATAGAGAAGCTCGTCCATCACCCGAATCCTTACCCGGCAGTTCCCGAACGGCGATGTTCCGCACGGGAAGATCCTTGACGACGGCGCCGCGGGCCAGCCGCAGCGCGTTCAGAATGACGATCAGTGACGACGACGACATCGCCAGCGCCGCCAGCAGCGGCGTCAGCATGCCACCCATCGCCAGCGGCACGGCGCACAGGTTATACACCAGGGCGATCCCGAAATTCTGCCTGACCAGACGGCCGGACCGGCGGGAAACCTCCACCGTCTCGACGATCGGGCGCAGCAGCCGGCCCTGGAACACCACGTCGGCCGCGGTCTGGCTGACATCCACCGCGGTGGAGGGCGACATCGACACCGCGGCGGCGGCCAGCGCCGGGGCGTCGTTCAGCCCGTCGCCGACCATCAGCACGGTGCGGCCCTGCCCGGCCAGTTCGGCCAGCGCCGCGGTTCTTGTCGGCCGGCGTCTGTTCGGCCCGCCAGTCGGCGATGCCCAGCCGCGCCGCCACCGCCGCCACAGCACCCCGGCGGTCGCCCGACAGCAGCTTCACCTCCAACCCACGCGCCTTCAGCGCCGCCACCACCGCGGCGGCGTCGGGGCGCGGGGCGTCGAGGAAGACGATCCGCCGCGGCTCCTCGCCCGGGCGGGCCAGCCACAGTTCGGGACCGGCGGCGTCCTCCGCCTCCAGCGGCGCGCCGGTGAAGCGGCGGCTGCCCAGCCGCACCTCGCCCTCCGCCGTCTGCAGGGACAGGCCGGCGCCGGCGATCTCGCGCACCCCCGCCGCCACCGGCACCTCGGGTGCGGCGGCGGCCAGCGCACGGGCCAGCGGGTGGCGGCTGGCCGCGGCGAGCGAGGCCGCCAGCGCCAGATCCTCCGCCGTCAGCCCCTCCGCCGACAGCCCCCCAGCCGCCAGTCCGTCCAGCTGCGGCACCGGGCGCCCCTCGGTCAGGGTACCGGTCTTGTCGAAAACCACCGTGTCGATGGCGGCGAGCCGCTCCAGCGCGGTCGGGCTTTTCAGCAGGGTGCCCTGGCGCATCAGCCGGCCGCTGGCGATCACCTGCACCACCGGAACGGCCAGAGCCAGCGCGCAGGGGCAGGTGATGATCAGCACGGCGATGGCGTTCATCAGCGCGTCCTGCCACACCACCCCACCCAGCAGCATCCAGCCGGCGAAGGTGGTCAGCGCGGTCAGATGGACGACGGGAGCGTAGAGGCGGGACACCCGGTCGGCGATGGCGACATACTTGGCGCGGCCCTGTTCCGCCACCTCCATCAGCCGGACGATCTCGGCCAGCAGCGTGCCCTCGCCCACCGCGGTGACGGTCAGGCGCAGGGGTGCGGTCAGGTTGAGCGTGCCGGCGAAGACCTGATCGCCCGGCCGCGCGGTGCCCGGCACCGTCTCGCCGGTGATCAGGCCGGTGTCGAGGTCGGACACGCCGTCGGACACCCGGCCGTCGACGGGGATGCGCTCGCCGGCCGCGACCAGGATGGTGGTTCCGGCAACGACCTGCTCCGGCGCCACCACCGCGCTGGTGCCGTCCTCTTTCAGGATGGTGACTGCGTTGGCGCGCAGGCCCAGCAGCTGTTCCGCCGCCGACCGCGCCCGGCCGCGCGCCCGCTGGTCGAGATAGCGGCCGACCAGCAGGAAGAACAGCAGCATGACGCCGCCGTCGAAATAGGCGTGTTCGCCGCTGTGGATGGTCTCGAACAGGCTCATGCCGGTGGCGAGCAGCACGCCGATGGTGATCGGCACATCCATGTTGGTGCGGCCGTGGCGCAGAACCGACAGCGCCGAGCGCGCGAAGGGACGCAGCGCATAGGCGATGGCCGGCATGCAGATCAGCGCCGAAATCCAGTGCATCAGGTCGCGGGTGGCGGTGCCCATGCCCTGGCTGTGGCCGGCCCAGACCGACACCGACAGCAGCATGACGTTGCCCATGGCGAAGCCCGCCACCGCCATGGCGCGCAGCAGCTCCTTCTCGCTCTTGGCCTGGGCGCCGCCCAGCCGGTCGGGATCGAAGGGAACGGCGCGGTATCCCAGCTGGGCCACGGTGCCGACCACCGCGTTGGCGTCGGTCGCCTCGGGCGTCCAGCGCACGGTCAGCCGCCGCGTGGTCATGTTCATGCGGGCCTGGGCGATGCCCGGCTGGCGGTTGAGCGCCGATTCGATCAGCCAGACGCAGGCCGCGCACTGCATGCCGTCGACCATCAGGTGCAGGCTGCGGCTGCCGTCCTGCTCGTCGCGGGCATGCGGTTCGTAATCGACCGCCGGGGTGTCGTCGGGACGCAAGGGGCGGGCGGTGGGATCGACGCTGCGGCGCTCGTAATAGCGCTCCAGCCCCAGCCCGCGCACGAGGTCGTAGGCGGCGGCGCAGCCGGTGCAGCAGAACGGCCCCGCGCCATCGCCGGCAGTCAGGCTGCCAGCTTGCGCATTGTCGCCCAGCTCTTGCCCGCAATGGAGGCAGACGGTCATCTCGACATCACCCTGACTGTCCCGGTCACGCCCTCACTGCACCCAGACGCGCTTCTGGTCCTGATAGTCGCCGCTGGCGTGGGTGATGACGAAGCGCATGTCCCACTGGCCTTCCAGATCCAGTTCCACCGGGGCGCCATAGCGGCCCTCGCCCAGATAGGGCAGCGACAGGGTCTTGTCATGCCCCTCGGAGATCGGACGGATCATCGTCACGGTGACGGCGGCATCCTTCAGGACCTGGCCCTGCTTGTCGCGGACGGTGATGGCGATCACGCCCTTGCGCGGTTCGGTGCTGGTGAAGTCCGGCTGGACCTGCCAGCCGCGTTCCGCCTGGGCACGGGCGCCGGCCAGATCGCTGTTGTAGCCGAGCCCCTTGATGAAGTGGTTCTCGGTCTCGATCCCGGTCCAGCTCGACACCGCGAAATGGACCATCACCCCGTTCACCGCCAGGACGATCATGAAGACGCCGACGAAGATCCAGGGGATGTACCATCCCGGCTGGCGCGGCGCCTTCAGGCGTTTCGGCGGGAGGGGGCGGTTTCCGGTGGTGGTGCTGATGCTCATGTCGCTGGCTGCCCTTCGACTGGTCGGCGGCGTTTGATCGCGGGCACTATGGCGACCGATTGCCGCAGGGACATTGCGATGGATCAAATGACAGGAAGTTAACGAAACCGCCGGTCCCCCGCCTGTCCCGCGCCGCATGTCCCGCAAAGAAAAAGGCGCCGGGGAGTGACCTCCCCGACGCCCTCTCCGGTCGGTTCCGCAGCGGCCCGCCCGGGCTTCGGCTTACTTGCCGCCGCCCAGGTTGTGGACGTAGACGGCCAGCGACTTGATCGTCGCATCGTCCAGGCGCTTGGACCAGGCCGGCATGACGCCGGCGCGGCCGTTGGTCACCGTCTCGACCAGCGTCTGCTTGTCGCTGCCGTAGAGCCAGTTGGCCTGCTTCAGCGGCGGAGCGCCGACACCGTCGACACCGGCGGCAACCGAGCCCTGGGCCGCATCGCCGTGGCAGGCGGCGCAGTTCTCGTCATAGACGGCCTTGCCCTTGGCGGCCTTGCCCGCATCGGCGGTCTTGCCGTTCAGCGACAGCACATAGTCCGTGACCTGATCGATCTGGTCGCGGTTGAGGATGCCGTCCTTGCCGAAGGCGGTCATGCCGACGTTCGGCGTGCCGCGGGTGTCGCCGTCATCCGAGCGGATGCCGTGCTGGATGGTCTTGTAGATGTCGGCCGAGGAGCCGCCCCACAGCCACACGTCGTCGGCCAGCGTCGGGAAGCCCTTGGCGCCCTGGCCGCCGGCGCCGTGGCAGGCGGCGCAGTTCTCGTTGAAGTAGGACCGGCCGCCGGCCATCGCGAAGCCCAGCAGGTCCTTGTCCTTCTGGATTTCGTCGACCGACTTGGCGGCGATGGCGGTCAGGTACTTGGCCTGGCCGGCCTTCGCCTCCGCCAGCTTGGTGTCCAGCTCCTCGCGCTGGGAATATCCCAGGATGCCCTTCGTGTAGGTCTTGCCCAGCGGCCAGGCCGGGTAGAACACGTAGTACACCATCGCCCAGGCGATGCAGACATAGAAGAGATACAGCCACCATTTGGGCAGCGGATTGTTCAGCTCGCGCAGTCCATCCCACTCGTGGCCGGTGGTCTCGACGCCGGACAGCTCGTCCTTGTAATTCTGTGCCATGGTCTAAAGCTCCTGACCATCATCCTTGAGCGGGATCTGGGCGGCATCGTCGAAGGTGCGGCGGTTGCCGGGCCACATGGCGTAAACCAGGATGCCCGTCAGCAGCAGCATCAACCACACCGTCCAGAAGGACCGAAGCATCACCGTGATCGAATCCAAGTCCATGGATTCCTCCCCCGATTACTGCTGCAGCTGCTTGGACTGGTACTTGGTGAAGTCCACCATGGTGCCCAGCACTTGCAGGTAGGCGACGAGAGCGTCCATTTCGGTGACGGTCTTTTCGCCGGTGAAGTTCGCCACCACGGCCTTCGGATAGCGCTTCATCAGCCCGGCGGTGTCGCCGTCGGGGTTCTTCTGCGCTTCCAGGTCGGCCTTGGCGTTGGCGACCTGCTCGTCGGTGTAGGGCACCCCGACGATCTTCAGCGTCTTCAGGTGGTCGCCGATGTCGCCGTAGCTCAGCGGACGCTCCTTCATCCAGCTATAGCCCGGCATGATCGACTCCGGCACGACCGAGCGCGGGTTCACCAGATGGGCGACCTGCCAGGCGTTGGAGTATTTGCCGCCGACGCGGGCCAGATCGGGACCGGTGCGCTTGGAGCCCCACTGGAACGGATGGTCGTACATCGACTCCGCCGCCAGCGAGTAGTGGCCATAGCGCTCGACCTCGTCACGGAACGGACGGATCTGCTGGCTGTGGCAGTTGTAGCAGCCTTCGCGCAGGTAGATGTTCTGCCCGGCCAGTTCGAGCGGGGAGTAGGGACGGACCCCCTCCACCTTCTCGATGGTCGATTCGATGGTGAAGAGCGGGACGATCTGAACCAGACCGCCGATCGACACGGTGATCAGCACGAGCACGATCAGCAGAAGGGTGTTCCGCTCGATCAGGTCGTGGCTGAAGCCCTTTTTATCCTGAGCCATTTCTCGCATCCTTCCCTAGCGTCAGGCCGCGCCGACCGTCGCCTTGTGCGGCGTGGTGACATAGGGCTTCTCGATGCGGACATCGCCCTTCGCCGTGCGCCACAGGTTGTAGACCATGATGAGAGCGCCGGTGACGAACAGGACGCCGCCCATCGCGCGGATCACGTAGAACGGGTGCATCGCCGCGACGGTCTCCACGAAGGAGTACTGCAGGAAGCCCAGGTTGTCGTAGGCGCGCCACATCAGGCCCTGCATGATGCCCGACACCCACATGGCGGTGATGTAGAGCACGATGCCGATGGTGGCGGTCCAGAAGTGGTAGCTGACCAGGCGCATGCTGTAGAGCTGCGAGCGCTTCCACAGCACCGGCACGAGATAGTAGATCGCGCCGAACGAGACGAAGGCGACCCAGCCGAGGGCGCCGGAGTGCACGTGGCCGACGGTCCAGTCGGTGTAGTGCGACAGGGCGTTGACCGGCTTGACCGACATCAGCGGGCCTTCGAAGGTCGACATGCCGTAGAAGGCGACCGAGGTGACCAGGAAGCGCAGGACCGGATCGGTGCGCAGCTTATCCCACGCGCCCGACAGGGTCATGATGCCGTTGATCATGCCGCCCCAGGACGGCATCCACAGCATGACGGAGAAGGTCATGCCCAGCGTCTGCGCCCAGTCCGGCAGGGAGGTGTAGTGCAGGTGGTGCGGACCGGCCCAGATGTAGAGGAAGATCAGGGTCCAGAAATGGACGATCGACAGGCGGTAGGAATAGACCGGCCGCTCGGCGCGCTTGGGCACAAAATAGTACATGATGCCCAGGAAGCCGGCGGTCAGGAAGAAGCCGACCGCGTTGTGGCCGTACCACCACTGCACCATGGCGCTCTGCACGCCCGACACGAAGGTGTAGGACTTCATGCCGAACAGCGACACCGGGACGTTGATGTTGTTGCCGATGTGCAGGATCGCGACGGTGAGGATGAACGCCATGAAGAACCAGTTCGCCACATAGATGTGCGACTCGCGCCGCGTCATCACCGTGCCGATGAACTGGACCGCATAGAGCACCCAGGTGACCGTCAGGTACAGGTCGAGGATCCATTCGGGCTCGGCGTATTCCTTGCCCTGGGTGAAGCCCAGGACGTAGCTCAGCGCCGCGAGCACGATGAAGACGTTGTAGTTCCAGAAGATGAACTTCGCCAGCCCTTCGCCCCCGAAGAGATACTGGCGGCACGTCCGCTGGACCGAATAGAGCGAAGTGGCGAACAGCACATTGCCGCCGAACGCGAAAATCACGGCCGAGGTGTGGACGGGGCGCAGGCGCCCGAAGCTCGTCCACTCCAGCCCGAGATTCAGCGCCGGGAAAGCCAGCTGCAGAGCGATGAAGGTGCCGGCCAGGAAACCGACCACGCCCCAGAACACTGCAGCGATCACGAAGAGTCGGATGGCGTCCTCATGGTAACGCACGTCTTCCGACACCCGCTGGCTGCCCAGGGTGGCCCCTGAAGTCAGAGTCGCTGATGTCATACAATCTCTCCCGTTTGCCCCGGGCGGCCGCGGGGCCGCGCCTTCTGGGTTGCACCACCACTGGGTACGTACTGTTAAGGAGCGGGACAGGTTGCACTCGGAAATGCCGAAAGGGACGCCGGGCGCGCCTGTCTCCAATGGCGCCCACTATGTGGATGGGGGGGTTCAGCAACATTGATCTACGTCAACGACCCTTCCGCCCCGGGGCTGCCATCGTTCAGTGTCCTTGCAATCGGCCGGGCTGAAATGGACGACGGTTTCATCGCTAAACCCCTTGGTCGGCGCCAGATCGACCAGGCTTACCCGCTGGTCTGCGCCCTGGCGCCGGGCCTGGGGGTCGACCAATGGCGCGCATTTGCCGCAGCGGTTCTGGACAGCGCAACCCTGGGGAGCAGTGCGGACGGTGGCGCAGGAGACGGCCGCCAGCCGGCAAGCCGGGGCATCATGACCGTGCAGAACGCGCAGGGGTACCTGCACGGCCTGTTCTCCTACACGGCCGAACCGCACCTGCTGCACGGGCGGACGCTGTGCGTCGACAACTTCGTCGTGCTCGACCTGTTCGACGTCGCCGGCGTGGCGGAAGCCCTGCTGCAGGCGATGGAGGGGCTGGCCCGGCGGCTGGGCTGCGCCGCCATCCACACCACCCTGCCCGACCGTTTCGCCCGACCCGATTCCCTTCAAGGCTCCGGCCGCGACCCGATCCCCGACTGCTTCCGCACCGAAGGGCACCGGCAGGAAACGATCCGCTTCTGCAAGGAGCTGGCGGTGGTCAACGACAATGCCCCGACGCTGGCGGAGGGACGGCGCGACGCGGAGTAGCGCCTGTCGGGCCGGGAGGCGCACAATGCCGGACCTTGCAAAGGAAACGTCTCGGATGAGCGACGCGCTGGTCGGCAGCCTGCTGGAAGGACTTCCCGCAAGTCCGCAGCCCGAAGAACTGTTCAAGACGCTGGCGGCGCTGCCCGGTGTGCGCATCGAGCGGATCGTCTCCACCGGCCAGTCCTCCCCGGACGGCTTCTGGTACGACCAGGAGTGGGACGAGTTCGTCCTGCTGGTCGCGGGCTCCGCCACTCTGCAGGTGGACGGAGAGGGAGACCGCCCGCTGTCCCCCGGCGACTGGGTGCTGCTGCCCGCCCGCACCCGCCACCGCGTTGCCGCCACCGCCGCCGGCGGGCCGACCGTTTGGCTGGCGGTCCATGCCGGTGAGCCGGGCGGCACCACCGGATCGGGGTAGAGGCCGAACGGCGCGGAGCGGCATGGGCGGGCCACCGCAGCCATTGCGCGCCGCCGATTTGCCGCTAGGATGCGGGCCCATGAGCGACACCGGCACCAAACCCGTCAAGAAATACCCCGCGATCCATCTGCAGTCCGGCCGCCAGCGGCGCGTCATGCAGGGGCATCCCTGGGTCTATTCCAACGAAGTCCAGATGGACACCACCGCCAAGGCGGTGCCGCCCGGCAGCCCGGTGCGGCTTCTGGACCCCGGCGGGACGCCGCTGGGCATCTACACCTTCAATCCGCATACGCTGATCGCCGCCCGGCTGCTGTCAAACGACCCGGCGACCGTGGTGGACCAGGCCTTCATCGCCGACCGGCTGCGCCGCGCGGTGGAGTTGCGCGACCGCCTGTTCAGCCGTCCCTTCTACCGCGTCGTCCATGCCGAGGCCGACGGGCTGCCCGGGCTGATCGTCGACCGCTTCGACGATGTGGTGACGGTGCAGGCCAACTCCGTCTTCATGGACCGCCGGATCGACGAGATCCTGGCCGCCATCGACGAGGTGATGGCGCCGCGCGCGGTCATCCTGCGCAACGACGGCAGCCAGCGCGCGCTGGAAGGGCTGGCGGAGGAGACCCGGCTGGCCAAGGGCGAGATCGACGGCTCGATCCGCCTTGAAGAGAACGGCGCCACCTTCTTCGCCAACCCGCTGGACGGCCAGAAGACCGGCTGGTTCTACGACCAGCGCGACAACCGCGCCTTCATCGCCTCGCTGGCCAAGGGCGGTCGGGCCATCGACTTCTACAGCTACAATGGCGGCTTCGGCATCCAGTGCGCGGTGGCCGGCGCCACCCAGGTGATCGCGGTCGACCGCTCCGCCCTGGCCCTGGAGAACGCCACCCGCGCCGCCGCGGCGAACGGCGTCGCCGACCGCTTCGAGGCGCGCAAGGCCGACGCCTTCCAGGAGATGGAGCGGCTGGGCACGGCCGGCGAAACCTTCCAGGTGGTGGTCGCCGATCCGCCGGCCTTCGTGAAGTCGAAGAAGGATCTGGCGGCCGGCAGCCGCGCCTACCGCAAGATGGCGCGGCTGGCGGCGAAGATCACGGCACCGGGCGGTTATCTGCTCTGCGGGTCGTGCAGCCACAATGTCGATCCGCCGACCTTCGCCGAACTGGTCGCCCGCGGCCTGCACGACGCCGGCCGCACCGGCCGCATCCTGCGCAGCGCCGGCGCCGGCCCCGACCATCCGGTCCACCCGCACCTGCCCGAGTCGGCCTATCTGAAAGCGCTCGTGCTGCAACTGGACTGAGTGCAGCCCGCCTGGGCATCCAGGACGGACGGGCGGACGTACACACGCGGTACGTCCCCCGTACGCCTCCAGCCCCGGCCCGGCCCGCCAGTGACACGTACGCCTGCCGCCCGGAGCGAGCCCTATCCTGCAAATCCCGCCAGCGCCCGCACCTCGGCCGGGCTGCGGCCCTCGTCCCGCAGCGACCGCAGGGACTGGGCGCGGTCGCGCTTGGCCAACCGCTCGCCCGCCGCATTCCGCAGCAGGCCGTGATGGTGGTAATCGGGGGGATCGTAGCCCAGCAGGGCCTGCAACAGCCGGTGCAGATGGGTGGCGAAGAACAGGTCCTCGCCGCGGGTGACAAGGGTCACACCCTGGAGATGATCGTCGACGGTGACGCTGAGGTGATAGCTGGTCGGCGTGTCCTTGCGCGCCAGCACCACGTCGCCCAGCAGTTCCGGCGTCGCGTTCTGCCAGCCCAGCGCCCGGTCGTGCCAGCGCAGCGGCCCGGTCAGCCGGCAGGCGGCCTCCACATCGAGTTGCAGCGCCCAGGCGTCGCCCCGCTCGATCCGCTCGGCGCGCTCCGCGGCGGAGCGATGGTGGCAGGTGCCGGGATAGAGCGGCCCGTCGGGTCCATGGGGAGCCGCACCGGCCCGCGCGATCTCGGCGGCGATGTCCTTGCGGGTGCAGAAACAGGGATAGAGCACGCCCAGCGACTCGAGCCGGGCCAGAGCGGCGCGGAAATCGTCGAAATGGTCGGACTGGCGGCGGATCGGACCGTCCCAGTCGAGGCCGAGCCACGCCAGAATCCTCGATCAGGTCGCGCTCGTACTCCGGACGGCAGCGGTTGGGGTCGATGTCCTCGATCCGCAACAGGAAGCGGCCGGCGGCACTGCGGGCGGTGGTCCAGCCGAACAGCGCGGAATGGGCATGGCCCAGATGCAGATGCCCGGTGGGGCTGGGGGCGAAGCGGGTGACGAGATCGCTCATTCCCGCTTTATAACGGCTGGCGTGACCTAGATGTAAGCGCGGATCGGATATGGGGCCTGATCGAATATGGGGCCCGATCAGATGTAAGGATTGTCGCGGATCGGCTCGACCGGGATCTCTTCGCCTTCCAGATAGAGCGCCAGACGGCGGCGCAGCTCGCGGTCGAACGCATCGATGCGAATCTGGCGCTCACGCTCCTCGCGTTCACGGCGCTTCTGGGCAAGGTCGATGATGACGGCGGTCATGGCGGACTTTCCTCGGGGTCGCTTCCGGCCGGTTCGGACCGGCGGGATCGGCTTGGATCAACGAGGTCCACCATCGCGCCGTCATGGTTAACGAGGGGTAAGCACGCAAGGCGGGCGCGACTGTTTTTTGCCGATGTCACAGCCGCCTTCACAGCCGCCGCGGGTGGGGCCACTTGACCGCATCCCCGCCGCACCCACCTTGCCCACAGCGCGAAAAAGGTTACACAACGGTGAAGAAATTCGGCCGCACCGGGTCAAGATATTGAGTCCCGAGCCCCGATCCACTATGTATCTGGTTGTCCCGGAGGACGATTCGGCCGCCGGGGCGCAGCAGACATGCCCCGCGCACGGTGCCGCAGCAGTGTCGCGTGCCGGGTCCAGAAACGGTCTCAGACAACGGTTACAGACAAGGGAGTGGCCATTGGCTCCACCACCCGATCACTGTCCGGCTCTGGTGCTGAACGCGGATTTCCGCCCGCTCAGTTACTTCCCCTTGTCGCTATGGTCCTGGCAGGAAGCGGTCAAGGCGGTCTTTCTCGAACGGGTCAACATCGTATCGCACTATGACCGGGTCGTCAGATCCCCCAGTTTTGAAGTCCGGTTGCCCAGCGTCATCTCGCTGAAGGAATTCATCCCGGCCTCGCGCCGTCCGGCCTTCACCCGCTTCAACGTCTTCCTGCGCGACCGCTTCACCTGCCAGTATTGCGGCCGCCCCTTCCCCACCCACGACCTGACCTTCGACCATGTGATTCCGCGGTCCCGCGGCGGTCGGACGACGTGGGAAAACGTCATCACATCCTGCTCGGCCTGCAATCTGGCGAAGGGCGACCGCCTTCCCCATGTCTGCGGCATGATCCCCCTCACGCCGCCCTTCCAGCCCAGTGCCTACGAGCTGCAAGAGAACGGACGCGCCTTCCCGCCAAACTTCCTCCATGAAAGTTGGCGGGATTTTCTTTACTGGGACTCGGAACTGGACCCGATGTAGGCTTGGCGCCGTGCCGTCAACGGATGGGGGCCGCTGCCGGCCCCTGCATCCGCCGCCTCAAACCCGCCCCGTCACACCCGTTCCGCCACCCAGATCACCGCCCGGGTGCCGGCCTTGATCGCCGCCGACAGCAGCGGGTAGCCCGCCGCGCGCTCCGCCTCGTTCTGCAAGCCGATGTCGCGGTGCTCGACCTCTTCCGCCTGGAACTTGCGGATGCTGTCGGACAGCTCCTGCTCGTCCGGGCCAAGATGAGGCAGTTGCGCCTCGTAATGCTCCTCGATCACCTCTTCGACCGCGACGGTGCAGGCCATCGCCGCCCGTTCGCCGAGGATCGCAGTGCCGGCGCCCAGCAGGAAGCCGGTGACGTGCCACAGGGGTTGCAGCAGGGTCGGCCGCACCCGGCGCCGGTTCAGCTGCTTCTCGAAATATTCGAGATGGACCAGCTCCTGATCGGCCATGTGGCGCAGGGTCTTGCCGTGGCGGCCCTTGCCCATCACGGCGATCTGGCCCTCATAGATGCGCTTGGCGCCATATTCGCCGGCATGGTCGACGCGGACGATGCGGGCCAGCCGGTCGCGCCGCGGCAGGTCGCCGGGCAATGCACCGTGACGCGCGCCGTGACGGGAATTGGCGGTGGGAGACGTCGTTTCACTCACAATGCGGTCCTCGACACCGGGGTGCGGGTATAGGCGATGCGTGCCGCGACGAAGGCGTAGGCCGCCAGCGCCAGCGAGATCGCCACGTTGTAGCCCGCCATGGAGATCCCGAACAGCGACCACGCCACTTCGTCACAGCGGGTGACCGGGGCGGCCAGCACCTGGGCGCGCAGTGCCTCCAGCGAATTGGCCGCGGCCGAGCCGCCGCAGGACGAGGTGCCGGCCCACCAATGCTGCTCCACCCCGACATGATAGGCGGCAATGCCGGCACCGGCCAGCAGGGCCAGCCCGCTCACCACCAGCAGCGCGTCGCCCAGCCCCTTCCAGCGGCGGAACAGCCAGGTCACCAGCCCCAGCACCATCACCGCCACATAGGGCCAGCGCTGCATGATGCACAGCACGCAGGGTTGGTAGTTCAGCACGAACTGGAAGAACAGGGCCGACAGCAGCACCCCGGCACTGGCCAGCGCCAGCAGCAGGGCGGCGATGCGGGGATCCTCGAAGGCACGGGAGAGAAAGGGCTTGGTCGTCATGGCGGACAAGGTAGCGCGTGCGAGGCCGTTCGGCCAGCCGTCCGCAAGGCCCGCGGCACGCCTGCGACGGCATGACAGGGCGGCGGCATCGGCAGGGAATAAGCGGCACCGCGGCTGCGTCGCCGGGCGCTGTTTCGCCCCGGACCCGGGCAGCGAACCGGGATGCCCGGATGCCTGTTCTTTTGCCCTTTCCGTTTGCGGACTGTTGCGCTAGAAGAGGCGTCGCTGCGGGCGTGGTGAAATTGGTAGACGCGCCGGACTCAAAATCCGGTTCCGCAAGGAGTGTCGGTTCGAGTCCGACCGCCCGCACCACCCGATCCCTCTGTTGTGGGATCGCGGTTCCGGTCAGCCGGCCGCCTTTTCGGCGAATTGGTCGAATGCTTCGACCGCCTGGGCGGCATACATCACCGACGGCCCGGCGCCCATATAGACCGCCATCCCCATCGTCTCCATCACCTCGTCGCGGGTCGCCCCCTGCTTCATCGCCGCTTCGGCATGAAAGGCGACGCAGCCGTCGCAGCGGATCGCCACCGCGATGGCGAGCGCGATCAGTTCCTTGGTCCTGGTGTCCAGCGCATCCGCCTTGAGCGCCGCCTGGGCCATCCCGGAAAAGGCTTTCATGACCTCCGGGGCGCCGCCGCGCAGCTCGCGGATGGCTCCGGACAGCTCGCCGGTCATCTGCGGCCAGTTCTTGTGCATGGGTCTTCTCCTGCCATCGAAAAAAGGCGCACCGGACGTCCGGGTCGCCGCCCAGCCGGAACCGCCTTGGCGGAAAGCGAGCTGCGGGCGACATCGCCCCATTGACTTAACATTAGAATATACTAATTTATTGGTCAAGGGCAGTCCGACGGCTGCTTGCGGTCCGATGCCACGGCCCGGCCCGCAATCCCCTTTCAAGGATCGACTCCGATGTTCCTCTGCTCCCTGATGCGACGCCTGTTCCCGACCGCGCAGCCCGAAAAGCAGGGCGGCACCGACCGGATCCTGCAGGTCGATCCGCAGACCGCCATTCACTGGCAGGCGAAAGGCGAGGCGGTGATCGTCGATGTCCGCGAACCGCATGAGCACGCCGCCGGCCATATCCCCGGCGCCATCCTGAACCCGCTGTCGCGCTTCGACCCGTCGCGCGTCCCGGCCGAGCCCGACAAGCATCTGGTCTTCCACTGCCAGGGAGGCATGCGCTGCGGTCCCGCCGCCGAGCGCATGATGGCCGCCGGCCATACCGGCACCATCAACCGTCTCAGCGGCGGCTTTTCCGCCTGGGCCAAGGCCGGCGGCCCGGTGGAGCGCTGACGCCCCTCTCAAAGCCGCTGGCCTGCGCCTCACGGCGGACGTATGTGTCTGTCGGTCACAGACAGATATGCAGGGACCGTCGAATGAAGCCCGCCCCCTTTCCTCCCGCGGCCTCTTCCCCGATCGTCGTCGACGAAACCGGACCGCAGAGCTTCACCCTCACCGTGACGTTCGACGGCCAGCGGTTCGAGTGCGGCAGATACATCAGCCGCGCCGCGGCGATGCAAGCCGGACGGCTGTTCCTTCAACGCAAGGAGGGGGAAGCCGCCAACGGCCGGACGAAACGGAAGCCGGGCAGGACGTGACGCCCGACATGCCGCCCGATGACGACCGCACCCGCCTCGCCGCCAATGTCGGCGCGGCCATCGCCGTCATGATCGTCCTTGGCCTGGGATACTGGCTGATGGGTGCCCTGATGCATCAGTCCAGGACCGAGGACTGTCTGCTGGCCCATCGGCGCAGCTGCGGCACGGTCGAGGTGCGGTGAGGTTTCCGGCCGCCGACCCGGAGCCGTTGCCATACCGCCGCCAACCGGCGGCAGGACTGAAGATTTCACAGTATTTTCAATATGGTGCGGGCGGTGGGACTCGAACCCACATACCTAAGGGTGAGGGATTTTAAGTCCCTTGCGTCTACCGGTTTCGCCACGCCCGCGCCCCGGGCCCTGCCATTGCAAGCCGATGCTGATGCACCGGACCGATGACGGCAAAGCTCATGTCCACGGACCGGCCCCGCGCTGCCCGCGGAGATTGCATACCGCAATATGCAACGCACCGTTCCGTGGTCATGACTTAGACAATCGCGGGGGCGCGGGTCAAGGGGCCTTCGCAAAACCGCAGGCATTCCCATATCGAAGGACGCGCAACTGGGGGCCGGCCCGCACCGGCTCGGGAGCAGGAGGGAGACGGCGTGAGCGAGACGCAATGGATGTCGCTGGTGGCGCTGCTGATGGTCGCGGTGCTGGTGGTGCCGGCGGCCCTTCGCCGCAACCGAGGGGCTGTTCTTCGCAACGCGGCGCTGTGGCTGGCGCTGATCGTCGCCCTCGTCTGGGTTTACGACCGCTTCGGACCGTTCGGCAACTGACCGCCGCCCCACCCCGGCGTTGTGCCGCGGCGTTAGGGGCGGGTGTCCTCGTTCATCGTCATGATGCCGATTCCCATCGACACGCTGCCGAAGGTCAGCATCAGGCCGGCATAGAGCATCACCGTGGCGGTGATGCCGTATTCGCTGCTGCCGATCAGGGTCGCCAGCTTGGCGACGTCGAACCACAACAGCCCGCTTGCCAGCACCACGGCGCCGACGATGCCGGCGAACAGGTGGCGGAGAAGAAACAGCAGCGCTGTTTTCTCGAAGCTCTTCATGGCGGGGCTCCCGCGGCGGGAAAGACGGAGATGAGAGGAATTTAATGTAGGACCGAATCGGTCCGCGGCAATCGATCCGCCGACATATCCCCCGTCAGAGCGGCCGTCATACCCGCCACTATCCTTTCGTACCGACCGTGACGGTCGGCGTGCCGCCAAGGCCGCGGATGATCTCCGCCAGCTCGTCGGCGGCACCCGTCACCTCCGCCTCGTCGGTGCCGCGCAGCACCAGGCTGACGCCGAAGAAGCCGTGGCGGAAGTAAGGATAGCTGCCGATCTCCAATGCCGGATGGCGGTCCTGCAGGGCCGACAGCTCGGCGGCGATCACGCCCTCGCCCAGTTCGCAGGCCACCGTGCGGGCATGCAGCGCCGGGCCGCCGGCCAGACGCGGCAGGATGCCGTCCAGCATCGCCCGCATGATGTTGGGCACGCCGGCCATGACGAAGACGTTGCCGATCTGGAAGCCCGGCGCCTGGCTGATCGGGTTGTCGATCAGGATGCCGCCGGCCGGGACGTTGGCCATGCGCAGCCTTGCCTCGTTCAGCTGGCCGGCGGCGTAATGGCGCTCAAGCCGGGCGACCGCTTCCGGATTGCGCTCCAGCGCCACGCCGAACGCCTTGGCGACGCAGGCGGCGGTGATGTCGTCGTGGGTCGGGCCGATGCCGCCGGTGGTGAAGACATAGGTGTAGCGGGCGCGCAGGGCGTTGACCGCGGCGACGACCTCCTCCTCGACGTCCGGCACCACGCGGGCCTCGCGCAGCCGCACGCCGATCTCCGTCAGTTTCTCGGCGATGTGGCCGAGGTTGGCGTCCTTGGTGCGGCCCGACAGGATCTCGTTGCCGATCACCAGCACGGCGGCGGTCGGGTTGGCTCCGGTCTCGTTTGCAGCAGCTTCGGACGTCATCTGGCGGGGGTCTCCATCGGAACGCTCTTGTCGGGCGGGAAGGCCAAGGGTAGCGTCGCCGCCAAGATGCGCTTTCCCACCCCCCTTCTTCAAGGCCGCCTGATCCGCCGCTACAAGCGGTTTCTCGCCGACGTCCTACTGGACGGGGTGGAGGTGACGGTGCATGTCCCCAATTCCGGCAGCATGATCGGGCTGGACAGTCCCGGCTCCGCCGTCTGGCTGTCGCGTTCCGACAATCCCAAACGCAAGCTGGCTTACACGCTGGAGCTGGTGGAGGCCGCCGCCCCCTGGGGCGAGGGGCTGGTCGGCGTCAACACCGGCCACCCCAACGCCCTGGTCGCCGCCGCGATATCGGCCGGCACCATCCCGGAGCTGGCCGGCTACGACCGGCTGCGGCGCGAGGTGAAATACGGCCGCAACAGCCGCATCGACGTGCTGCTGGAGGACGACCCGGCCAGGCCCGGCGCCGATCACCTTTCTATGAGGCCTCCCGCCTATGTAGAGGTCAAGAACGTCCATCTGCGCCGCCCCGGCGGCCCGCATGGAGACGCCGCCGAATTCCCGGACTGCGTGACCGCCCGTGGCGCCAAGCATCTGGAGGAGATGGCGGCGATGGTGGCGCAGGGCTGCCGCGCGGTCATGCTCTACCTTGTCCAGCGCGGCGATTGTTCCCATTTCCGCACGGCGGCCGATCTCGACCCGGCCTATCATGACGGGCTGCGCCGTGCACTGGATTCGGGTGTGGAGGCGCTATGCTGGTCTTGCGCGATCACGCCCGAATCGATTGAATTGGACCGGCCGCTGCCGATCCGGCTTTAGGGTCGCGGCAGCAGGCCTTCGGCATCCGGCTTTTGGTTACCTGGCATAGGGGCTTTCGTCTTGGAACAGGATCACGTCGAATCCAACCGCGTCCGCCTTCATGGTCCGGAGGGATTCGAAGGCATGCGCAAGGCCGGCCGTCTGGCCGCGCTGGCACTGGACTATATCGTCCCCTATGTGCAGCCGGGCGTCACCACCGGCGAGCTGGACCGCCTGCTGGAGCAGTTCATCCGCGACCATGGCGGCATCCCCGCCCCGCTGGGCTATCGCGGCTTTCCGCGGGCCAACTGCATCTCGGTCAACCACGTCGTCTGCCACGGCATTCCCGGCGACAAGCGTCTGGTCGACGGCGATATCCTGAACATCGACGTCACGCCGATCGTCGACGGCTGGTACGGCGACAGCAGCCGCATGTATCTGTGCGGCGACGTCGGCGTGAAGGCGCGCAAGCTGGTCGACGTCACCTATGACGCGCTGATGATCGGCATCGCCGCGGTGAAGCCGGGCGCCACGCTGGGCGACATCGGCCACGCCATCCAGACCTTCGCGGAGTCCCACCGCTTCTCGGTGGTGCGCGACTTCTGCGGCCACGGCGTCGGCCGCGTCTTCCACGAGCCGCCGTCGGTCCTGCATTACGGCAAGCCGGGCGAAGGGCTGGTCCTGCGGGAAGGCATGATCTTCACCATCGAGCCGATGATCAACACCGGCCGCCCCGACGTGAAGATCCTGGGCGACGGCTGGACGGCCGTGACCAAGGACAAGTCGCTGTCCGCCCAGTTCGAGCATTCCATCGGCGTGACGGCGGACGGTGCGGAGATCTTCACCCTATCGCCGGCCGGTTACACGAGGCCGCCTTACCCGGTGGAGTAAAGCTGACGGTCATTGACGGGTCGAGGGGCGGGCGCCGTGTCGGGGGATGCGGCGCCCGAGTTGTTTATGGCAACCGCCAAGCACTCGACTGACCAGCGCCATAACGGAAAGCCGCGCAACACCCCGGAAACGAACAAGGGCCCGGCAATTGCTTGCCGAGCCCTTGAAGAAACTGGTGCCGCAACAGGGATTTGAACCCCGGACCTACTGATTACGAATCAGTTGCTCTACCCCTGAGCTACTGCGGCGTCGTTGTGGCGCGGAACATAGCGAGGTGCTTCGTGGGATGCAAGCGGTGAATTTCGGAAAAATCGGCCGCCCGTCCTCAAACCTGCCATGCGCCCGAAAGCCTTACCCGTGCTGCCGGATCACCTCCAGGAAGGCGTCGGCGTAGCGTTCCAGCTTGCGGCCGCCGACCCCCGGCAGATGGGCGAAGGTGGCGTGGTCGCGGGGGCGCTGGGCCACCATCTCCAACAGCGTGCTGTCGTGGAAGATCACATAGGGCGGCACGCTCTGGGCCTTCGCCAGCGCGGTGCGGCAGTCCTTCAGCGCATGCCATAGCGCGTCGTCGGCCGCCGACAGCGCTCCGCGGGCGCCGGAGCGCGACACCCCCTCCCCGCTCGAGCCGCCGCCGACCGACCCGCCCCGCGCGGTGTGGCGGCGCAGAGCGTCGTGGACGCCGCGGCGGCGTTCCAGCACCGGGTCCTTGCGCAGCTTCACCACCCGCTGCCCCTTGATGACAGCCACCCCGGCATCGGTCAGGCGGAAGCCGCCATAGCCCTCCAGATCGACGGTCAGCAGCCCGGTGGCGACAAGCTGGCGGTAGACCGACTGCCATTCGACCTTGGTCATGTCCTTGCCGACGGCGAAGGTCTTCAACTGGTCATGGTTCTGCTGCACCACCTTCTCGGTGGCGTTGCCGACCAGCACGTCGATCAAATGGCCGGCGCCATAGCGCTGCCCGGTGCGGTAGACCGCCGACAGCGCCTTCTGCGCGGCGATGGTGCCGTCCCAGGTCTCGACCGGGTCCAGGCAAGTGTCGCAGTTGCCGCAGGGCTCCGGCAGCGTCTCGTTGAAATAGTTCAGCAGCACCTGACGGCGGCAGTCCGACGTCTCGCAGAAGCCGAGCAGGGCCTCCAGCTTGCCGCGCTCGACCCGGCGGTGGCTGTCGCCCGCCTCGGACTGCTCCAGCATCTGGCGCAGCATCACCACGTCGGCCATGCCGTAGGCCATCCAGGCGTTGGCGGGCAGCCCGTCGCGGCCGGCGCGGCCGGTTTCCTGATAATAGGCTTCCAGGCTCTTTGGCGGGTCGAGGTGGCAGACGAAGCGGACGTTCGGCTTGTCGATGCCCATGCCGAAGGCGACGGTGGCCACCATCACCAGACCCTCGCTCTTGATGAAGCGGTCCTGGTTGGCCTCGCGCGTCTCGGCGGGCAGCCCGGCATGGTAGGGCAGAGCCTCGCGGCCCTGTTGGTTCAGCCAGGCCGCGACCTCCTCCACCTTGTTGCGCGACATGCAATAGACGATGCCGGCGTCTTCCGGATGGTTGTCGCGCAGGAAGGCCAGCATCTGCTGGCGCTCGCTCTTCTTCGGCACCACGCGGTAGGTGATGTTGGGCCGGTCGAAGCTGGACAGGAAGACGCGGGCGTCGGTCAGCCCCAGCTTGTCCTTGATCTCGGCGCGGGTCTGCACGTCGGCGGTGGCGGTCAGCGCGATGCGCGGCACCGTCGGGTGGCGTTCGTGCAGGATCGACAGCTGCAGATATTCGGGCCGGAAGTCATGCCCCCACTGCGACACGCAATGCGCCTCGTCCAGCGCGAACAACGCCAGCCGGGTGCGGTCGAGCAGGTCGAGGAAGCGCGGCGTCACCAGCCGTTCGGGTGCCACATAGACGAGGTCGATCTCGCCCTGCACCATCGCCCGCTCCACCTCCCGCGCCTCGGCCGGACCGAGGGAGGAGTTGAGGAAGGCCGCGCGCACGCCGAGTTCCCGCAGCGCCGTCACTTGGTCGCGCATCAGGGCGATCAGCGGCGACACCACGACCGTCACCCCGTCGCGCACCAGCGCCGGGATCTGATAGCACAGCGACTTGCCGCCGCCGGTCGGCATCAGCACCAGCGCGTCGCCGCCGCGCACCACATGGTCGATGATGTCGGCCTGCTGGCCACGGAAGGAGTCGTAACCGAACACCGTCCGCAGCGCGTCGAGCGCCGTGGCCGGCGGTTGACCGGGCGCATCGTCCGACGCACCCAGATTGCCGTAGGAAAACAACGAATCCACGCCGATGCGGTTCAGGAAAGTGGTGCCGGAGATCCGGCTTGTCGTCTCAACGCCCCATCATGTCGCACAGATCGCCCCCAGGGCAAAGCCGCAAAGGGACGCGGCCGGGAACAAAGGTCGGACCTTCACCGGCACCACCACACATTGGTGTGAAAGTTTGGCGCCTGCTCATCGCCCGCGTGTAAACTGAAAACGGCGGATGGGTGGTCCATCCGCCGTTTCAGAAGGAGGAAGGTGGCATGAAGAAGATGCCGTTCTTCCTGGTGCTCCAGTGGCGGAGATGGCGGACCGAAATCCGCCTGATCCGGCGCTAAGCACTGGAAGCGTGCCGGCGGGTGCAGCAACACGCGCCGGCCACCTCCGAAAAATATACAGCCGCGCCACCCGTTTTTCAACGCGCGGTATCGTCGTTACAGCAGATCCCGCAGCATCGCCACCAGCGGCACATCGGCCGGCGGCATCGGGTAATCGCCCATCCGGTTCGGATAGACCCAGGCGAGCGTCTGCCCTTCCCGCGGCATCACGTCGCCCTCCCACACCCGGCAGACATAGAGCGGCATCAGCAGATGGAAGCGCTCGTAGCTGTGCGACGCGAAGGTGAAGGGGGCGAGGCAGCTGGCCGCCGTGTCGATGCCCAGTTCCTCCTTAAGCTCGCGCACCAGCGCCGCTTCCGGCGTCTCCCCGGCATCGACCTTGCCGCCGGGGAATTCCCACAGGCCGGCCAGCGACTTGCCGGGCGGACGCTGGGCCAGCAGCACGCGCCCGTCGGCATCGACGAGCGCCACCGCGACGACCAGCAGAACCGGCAGCGAACCGGGTGCGGGGGTGGAGCTGGGATCGAAACAGGCGGTCATGCGGAACCTTCTCGGCGGGCCGGCCACTCGGCGGCGGTGATTTCGAAACAGGGCGCCGACATGCTTCGCCCGCGGGCGGGAAAGTCTTGCCGGCGTTCGCCCCGCCGCCGCAAACCGGCTTTGCGGAGCAAGGCCTGGGACGGCAGGTTGTCGGGATCGGTGGCGGCCCAGATCCGCGACAGGCCGAGCGGACCGAAACCGATCCCCAGCATCACGGTCACCATCTCCAGCCCATAGCCGGCGCGATGGTGCGGCGTGCCGACCCAGTAGCCGATCTCGGCACCATCAGGCCGGTCAAGGTCCGGCTGCAACCCGACGCTGCCGACAGGCACGCCGTCGGAGACCCGCACCGCCAGAAAGGCGAGAGCGGTGAGATCGGCATGGGCCCGCGCCGCCAGCTCCACCCAGTCATGCCCGTCGGCAACCGAGTAGGGATGCGGGACCCGTGCGAGCCAGCGCGCAACCTCCCAGTCGCCGATCAGCGGCACGAAATCCGGCACATCCTCATGCCGGAAGGCGCGGAGCAGCAGCCGCGGCGTCGCCACGCTGCCGGGCCAGGGCTCCGCTCCGCCGCCTGTCAAACCATCGGCTCCGTCAGAGCGTCAGCTGCGATAGCTGCCGTTGATGTCGATGTAGCCGTGGGTCAGGTCGCAGGTCCACACCTTCGCCGTGCCCTTGCCGAGGCCGAGGTCGATGTCGATGTCGACCTCCTTGCCCTTCATGTGGGCGGTGACCGGCGTCTCGTCGTAACCCGGGACTTCCATCCCCTCGGCGCAGATCAGGGTGCCGCCGACGGTGATCCTGATCAGGTCGCGGTCGGCGCGCTCGCCGGCGCGGCCGATGGCGGCGACGATGCGGCCCCAGTTGGCATCCTCGCCGGCGATGGCGGTCTTGACCAGCGGCGAGTTCGCCACCGTCATGCCGATCCGCTTGGCGGCGGCGTCGCTGTCGGCGCCGCGCACGGTGATGGCGATGAACTTGGTCGCGCCTTCGCCGTCACGCACCACCTGCAGGGCCAGATCGAGCAGCAGATCCTCCAGCGCGGCGCGGAATTCCGCCAGCTCGGCGGCATCGGCGCTCGCCACCGGGGCGTTGCCGGCCTTGCCCGTCGCGAACAGCAGCAGCGTGTCGCTGGTCGAGGTGTCGCCATCGACGGTGACGGCGTTGAAGGTGCGCTCGGTGAACTCCGACAGCATGTCCTGCAACGCGGTGGCGGCGATGGCGGCGTCGGTGAAGACGAAGCCCAGCATCGTCGCCATGTCCGGCGCGATCATGCCGGAGCCCTTGGCGAAGCCGGCGATGGTCACCGTCGTCCCGCCGATGGTCGCGGTGCGCACCGACCCTTTCGGGAAGGTGTCGGTGGTCATGATGGCGCGGGCGGCCTTCTCCCAGGCGGCCGAATTGGCGGCAAGGCTCGGGGCCATCGGGGCCAGGCACTTGCCGATGGCGTCGGCGGCCAGCGGGATGCCGATCACGCCGGTCGACGCGATATAGACCTCGTCCGGGGCGCAGCCGGCCAGCTCGGCGGCGGCGTTGACCGTCGCCTGCACGGTGGCGTCGCCCGCCTTGCCGGTGAAGGCGTTGGCGTTGCCGGCATTCACCACCACGGCGCGCGCCGACCCCTTGGGCAGGCTGTCGCGGCACCAGATCACCGGGGCCGAGCAGGTCAACGACCGGGTCAGCACGCCCGCCACGCTGGTGCCGGGATCCAGCACGGCCAGCAGCAGATCGTCGCGGCCCTTGTATCGGATGCCGCTGTTCGCCGTGGCGATGCGCACGCCCGCGATGGGCGGCAACGTCGGGAAGCTGGCGGGAGCCAAGGGGGAGAGGGTCGTGGCCATGACGGAAATTCCCGTGGTGGGGAGTGGTGGTGGCGTGGTGGAACGATGAAAACGGCAAGGCGTCAGGCCCCCGCCGCCCTTTTCTCCGTCTATGTCGGGAAAAGGACGACGGGGGTCTGAATGCCGATGCTTACTTCTTCGCCGGTTCCGCCGGAGCGGCAGGCGCCGGGGCCGGGGTGGCCGGAGCGGCGGCCGGCTCTTCCTTCGGCATCGGCGAGCCGTCGAGCTGGAAGGTCTCGATCTTCGCCTTGCCGCGCAGTTCCTCGACGAGCGCGGTGACCATGTCCTTCGACAGGGTCTGCTCCAGCTGCGGCTTCACCTCGTCGAGCGTCGGCTGCGGCTGGGTCCGCTTGTCCTCGACCTTGATGATGTGATAGCCGAACTGGGTCTTGACCGGCTCCTTGCTGATCTCGCCCGGCTTCATGGCGAAGGCGGCGTTGGCGAAGGGCTCGACCATCGCGTCCTTGGTGAAGTAGCCGAGGTCGCCGCCCTGGGCCGCCGCGGCGGCGTCCTTGGACTTCTCCTTGGCCAGCTTGGCGAAATCGCCGCCCTTCTTCAGCTGGGCGATGATGGCCTTGGCCTCGTCTTCCTTCTCGACCAGGATGTGGGCGGCCTTGACCTCCTCCTGCGCCGGGTTCTCCTTCAGGTAGTCCTGATAGGCCTTGTTCAGCGCCTCGGGCGTCACGCGGGCCTTGATTTCCTTCTGGATGTAGGCGCGCTGCACCGCGCGCTCCTCGGCGCGCTTGATCTCGTCCTTCACCTCGGCCGAATCGGCCAGACCCGCCTTGTAGCCGGCCGAGGAGACCAGCTTGCCGCTGACCAGCTGGTCGATCACCGCCGGATAGATCATCTCGATCGGCATCTGCTGCACCTGCGGCGGCAGCTGCGAGACCATGCGGGTGACGTCCGACTTGTGCAGCTCCTCGCCGTTGACGCGGGCGACCACCGGATCGGCCGGAGCCGGAGCCGGAGCAGCGGCGGCCGGGGCCGGAGCGGCCGGCGCCGGGGTGGCGGGAGCCGGCGTCTGGGCGTGGGCGGCCAGCGCGATGCCACAGGCGGCAACCGACAGGAGCGCGGTGCGGAACACTCGTTGAACCATGGCGTGTCTGTTTCCTTCCGGCGGATGCTTCACAAATGGGCGGCCGATGGGCCGGCGCCCGTTTCGCATGGTCTGCGGCATCGGAGCCATCCGCCGCTCCGCGCCCGATTCCGCAGGGGATTAAGCATGGCTAAGCCGCGCGGGGCAAGGGTCCCCATTGTCCCGCGGCGCGGCCACCGCCCATTAGCTGTGTTCCGCCGCAGGGGATACCAGCCCCCGCCGCCGCCGGCCAACCGCCGCGGCGCTTTCTGGACGCGAATTCATCAAACGGTCATGCCGGGCGGTCATGCCGGGCGGCCCCGCCGCCCCGCCTTGCCGTCTGCGCAAATGCCGCAACGGAGCCCCCGCCGGCCCGGTCTCGTTGACAGCGCCTTGCCATAGTCCTATGTGAGACCCGTCGATAGGCTGGCCCACATTCCGCTTTACTCCCGAGGTTTTCATGTTCGGCGCTCTCGCCCGCAAGATTTTCGGCACCGCCAACACGCGCGCGGTCAAGGCGCTGCACAAGACCGTCGCTCAGATCAACGCGCTGGAGCCGTCGGTCGCCGTGCTGTCGGACGACCAGCTGAAGGGTCGCACCGACTGGCTGCGCGACCGGCTGGCCAAGGGCGAGACGCTGGACGACATCCTGCCGGATGCCTTCGCCACCGTGCGCGAAGCCGCCAAGCGCGTGCTGGGCCAACGCCATTTCGACGTGCAGCTGATGGGCGGCATGGTGCTGCACAGCGGCAAGATCGCCGAGATGCGCACCGGCGAAGGCAAGACGCTGGTCGCCACGCTGGCCGTCTACCTGAACGCGCTGGAAGGCAAGGGCGTCCACGTCGTCACCGTGAACGACTACCTCGCCTCGCGCGACAGCGGCTGGATGGCGCGGGTCTACGGCTTCCTCGGCCTGTCGACCGGCTGCATCGTCCATGGGCTGGACGACGACGAGCGGCGCGCCGCCTACGCCGCCGACATCACCTACGGCACGAACAACGAGTTCGGCTTCGACTATCTGCGCGACAACATGAAGTTCCGGCTGGAGGAACTGGTCCAGCGGCCCTTCAACTTCGCCATCGTCGATGAGGTCGAACTCGATCCTGATCGACGAGGCGCGCACGCCGCTGATCATCTCCGGCCCCTCGACCGATTCGTCCGAGATGTATGTCCAGGTCGACCGGCTGATCCCGATGCTGGTGGCCGAGGACTACGAGAAGGACGAGAAGCACCGCACCGTCAGCTTCACCGAAGCCGGCCAGGAGCATATGGAGCAGTTGCTGGCCGAGGCCGGTCTGCTGAAGACCGGCGGGCTCTACGACATCCAGAACGTGGCGCTGGTCCACCATTCGCAGCAGGCGCTGCGCGCCCACATGCTGTTCCAGCGCGACAAGGACTACATCGTCAAGGATGACAAGGTCGTCATCATCGACGAGTTCACCGGCCGCATGATGGACGGCCGCCGCTTCTCCGAAGGCCTGCACCAGGCGCTGGAAGCCAAGGAGAAGGTGACGATCCAGCGCGAGAACCAGACGCTGGCCTCCATCACCTTCCAGAACTACTTCCGCATCTACCCGAAGCTGGCCGGCATGACCGGCACCGCGCTGACCGAGGCGGCGGAGTTCGGCGAGATCTACGGGCTGGAAGTGGTCGACATGCCGACCAACGTCCCGGTCAAGCGCATCGACCATGACGACGAGGTCTATCGCACCGCGACCGAGAAGTACCACGCGATGACCGACCTGATCGAGGACGCGCGCAAGCGCGGCCAGCCGGTCCTGGTCGGCACCACCTCGATCGAGAAGTCGGAACTGCTGTCGGAGCTGCTGAACAAGCGCGGCATCCCGCACAACGTCCTGAACGCCCGCCACCACGAGCAGGAAGCCTACATCGTGGCGCAAGCCGGCCGCGCCGGCGCGGTGACGGTCGCCACCAACATGGCCGGCCGCGGCACCGACATCCAGCTCGGCGGCAATCTCCAGATGCGGATCGAGGTCGAGCTGGCCGACGTTCCGGAAGGCCCCGAGCGCGACGCCCGCATCGCTCAGATCGAGGCCGAGATCGCGGAAGCGCGCGAGAAGGTCAAGCAGGCCGGCGGCCTTTACGTCATCGGCACCGAGCGTCACGAGAGCCGCCGCATCGACAACCAGCTGCGCGGCCGTTCCGGCCGTCAGGGCGACCCCGGCACCTCGAAGTTCTTCCTGTCGCTGGAAGACGACCTGATGCGCATCTTCGGGTCGGAGCGGATGGACAGCATGCTCCAGCGTCTCGGCCTGAAGGAGGGCGAGGCGATCATCCATCCCTGGATCAACAAGGCCCTGGAAAAGGCGCAGCAGAAGGTCGAGGCGCACCATTTCGAGGTCCGCAAGAACCTGCTGAAGTTCGACAACGTCATGAACGACCAGCGCAAGGTCGTCTACGAGCAGCGCCACGAGGTAATGGAGAGCGAGGACATCGCGGAGGAAATCCGCGAGATGCGCCACCAGATCATCGCCAACATGGTGTCGACGGCGATCCCGGCGAACAGCTATTCCGAGCAGTGGGACATCGACGGCCTGCACGAGGCGGTCAACCGCGTGCTGGGCATGGACCTGCCGGTCCAGGAGTGGGCCAAGGAAGAGGGCATCGCCGAGCCGGAGATCGAGGAGCGCGTGCGCGAGGCCGCCGACCGCAAATATGCGGACAAGGAGGAGGCCTACGGCGCCGAGACGATGCGGCATGTCGAGAAGAGCATACTGCTCCAGATCCTGGACCAGGAATGGAAGGACCACCTGCTCCAGCTCGACCATCTGCGCCAGGGCATCAACCTGCGCGCCTATGCCCAGAAGGATCCGTTGAACGAGTACAAGCGCGAGGCCTTCGAGCTGTTCGACAGCATGCTGATGGCGCTGCGCGAGCAGGTCACCACCATCCTGATGCATGTCGAAATCCGCATGGCGCCGTCGCAGGAGGAGCTGTTCGCCCGCCAGATGCAGGAGATGCACGAGGGCCGCATGGACCCGGCGCTGGCGATGGCCGCCATGGGGGCCGGCGCCATGGGCACCGGTGATGGCGAAGCCCTGCCGGACGGCATGGTCCGCGCCTCCTCGCCCGCTTCCTCGCTGATCGGCACGCCGGAGGACCAGCCGCTGCCGGCGGACGTGATGGAGAATACCCCGCGCAACGCCGCCTGCCCCTGCGGCTCCGGCAAGAAGTTCAAGCACTGCCACGGCCGCATGGCCTGAGGGCTGTTCGGCGGGGGGCCTGCGGGCTCCCCCACCCTTCATGAAACCATCCTTGCCCCACCCCGTTTCCCTTGCGTGACCACGGAGAAACGGGACGCCATGTTCGAAGAGTTCAAGAAATTCATCAGCCGCGGCAATGTCGTGGAGCTGGCGGTCGGCATCATCATCGGTGCCGCCTTTACGGGGATCGTCAATTCCCTGGTCAAGGATATCCTGATGCCGCCCATCGGCTGGGTCATGGGCGGCATCGACTTCTCCAACTATTTCTTCAGCCTGTCCGGCGGCCGGTTCAATTCGCTCCAGGCTGCCGAACAGGCGGGTGCGGCCACCGTCAACTATGGCCGCTTCATCAACGCCTGCATCAATTTCCTGATCGTGTCGGGCGCCCTGTTCCTGATCGTCCGGCAGGTCAACCGGCTGCACATCCTGCACAAGGAAACGCTTAAGACCCCGCCGCGGCAGGAACAGCTGCTGGAGGAAATCCGCGACGCCCTGCGCGCCCAGGCGAACGACCGGGCGAACGACCGGGCCGGCACTCAGCCCACCCCCCGGCCCGCCGCCCCGCCCGCCGACCGCTCTCCCTGACCTCCTGCCGGGCGCGTCCGCCGGCTGCCATCGCTGCGGGAGCTTGTCACAAGCGCGCGAGAACCCTTCGTTGCCGCAGCTTGTCGAACGGGTTACCCTCTTGGATAAGCTGGCGATGGCGGTGAGGAGATGGCCTCACACGCCTGCGCTGTCCATGACCTCGGCAAGGGCCATGTCCATGTCCGCCATGCGCTGTCCATCGACTGTTCCGCCCGGGGCGCCTCCATGAGGCCCAAGGGGAGGCCCATGGCGATCCGCGGCGCGCGGACCGCGGTCTTGCGGCTGCTGGCGATCCTCCTGCTGTCGCTTCTGGCCGGCGACCCGGCGGCGGCGATCAACACGCCGGTGCCGGCCCCGCTTCCGGAAGCCGGCCCCCGCCCGGCCGAGATCCGGGTGACGCTGGACAACAATTACCCGCCCTACAGCTTCCACACGCCGGACGGCACCCATGTCGGCATCGTGAGGGACATGTGGATGCTGTGGTCGCAGAAGACCGGCATCCCGGTGCGGATGATGCCGCTCGACTGGGGGCTCGCCCGGCAGGCGATGGACAAGGGCGACGCCGACGTCATTGAGACCATCTTCCGCAACAGCGCCCGCGAGGCGATCTACGACTTCTCCAAGCCCTATGCCCGCGTCGACGTGCCGATCTGGTTCAGCGCCGACCTCAGCGGCATCACCGGGGTGGAGTCGCTGCGCGCCTTCACGGTCGGGGTGAAGGACAGCGATTTCTGCATCGAATGGCTGACCGACCAGGGCATCACCGCCTTCCAGCGCTATCCCGGTTTCGAGGCAATGGTCGATGCCGCCTCGCGCCAGGAAACCCGCGTCTTCTGCATGGACGACCCCTCGGCCCGCTATTACATGACCAAGCGCGGGGTGCAGGGTCGCTTCCGCTACACCGAGCCGCTCTACACCGGCGAACTGCACTGGGCGGTGCGCAAGGGCAACGCCGCCCTGTTCCGCCTGATCGCCGACGGTTTCGCCCGCATCGCCCCGGAGGAGCGCAAGGCGGTGGAGGAGCGCTGGCTCGGCCGCCCCCTCACCGGCATGGTCAGCCCGCAGACGATGGACCTGCTGGTCAAGCTGCTGGCCGGGGTGGCCGTCCTGGGCGCCGGGGCTCTGGTCTGGGTCCTGCTGCTGCGCCGGCAGGTCGAAAGCAAGACCGAGAGCCTGCGCACCGCGGTCACCGCCCTGACCGCCAGCGAGGAGCGCGTCCGCACCATCTTCGACAGCGTCACCGACGCCATCTTCATCCACGATCTGGACGGCGGCTCCATCCTGGAGGTCAACCGCCGGATGCGGGAGATGTACCGGGTGGAGGGCGTCCCGCTGTCCGACCTCACCGTCGAGAAGCTCAGCTCCGGCGTGCCGCCCTACACGCGGGGCGACGCCGCCGCCCGGATCCACAAGGCGGCGGACGGCGAACCGCAGCTGTTCGAATGGCATGCCCGCCGGCTGGACGGGTCGCTGTTCTGGGCGGAGGTCAGCATGCGGCGCGCCGTGATCGACGGCAACGACCGCCGGCTGCTGGTCCTGGTCCGCGACATCACCGAGCGCAAGGCGGCGCAGGAACGGATGGAGTATCTGTCGCGCCACGACGCGCTGACCCTGCTGCCCAACCGCATCCTGGTGCAGGACCGCACCGAGCAGGCCCTGGCCCGATCCGAGCGCAATGGCCGGCTGGTGGCGCTGGTCGCCTGCGGGCTGGACCGCTTCAAGACCGTGAACGACAGCCTGGGCCACGCCGTCGGCGACGCGCTGCTGCGCGCGGTGGCGGACCGGCTGAAGGCGGCGGTGCGCGAGACCGACACGGTCAGCCGCGGCGGCGGCGACGAGTTCATCCTGCTGCTGTCCGGCAAGCCCGACATCGACACGGTGGTGGAAACCGTCGCCTCCCTGCACGAGGCGATGGCCGCCCCCTTCCAGGTCGGCGGGCAGGAACTGATCCTCACCCTGTCGTCGGGCGTGGCCATGGCCCCGGCCGACGGGAAGGATTTCGCCACCTTGCTGAAGAACGCCGACACCGCGCTCCACCACGCCAAGGCGGCCGGCCGCGACACCCACCGCTTCTATGCCGAGGCGATGAACGCCGAGGCGGTGGCGCATCTGTCCACCCGCAGCGGCCTGCGCCGCGCGCTGGAGCGGGGGGAGTTCCTGATCCATTACCAGCCGCAGGTCAGCCTGGAGACCGGCGCCGTGACCGGTGCCGAGGCGCTGGTGCGCTGGAACCACCCGGACAAGGGCATGGTCCCGCCCGGCGATTTCATCCCGATCGCCGAGGACAGCGGCCTGATCGTGCCGATCGGCGCCTGGGTGCTGACCGAGGCCTGCCGGCAGGCGGCGCAGTGGCATACCCAGGGGTTGCCGCTGTCGGTGGCGGTCAATTTGTCGGCCTTGCAGCTTCAGCGCGGCGACCTCGTGGCCACGGTGACGCGGGCGCTGACCGACAGCGGGCTCGACCCGCTTCTGCTGGAGCTGGAGCTGACCGAATCGATGCTGATCCAGAACACCGACCTGGTGATGGACAATCTGCGCCGGATCAAGGCGATGGGGGTGCAGGTGTCGATCGACGATTTCGGCACCGGCTATTCCAACCTGTCCTACATCGGCCGTCTGGCGGTGGACAAGCTGAAGATCGACCGCGGTTTCGTCGCCGACCTCACCCGCAACCACGACAGCGCCAAGATCACCGCCGCCGTCATCCAGATGGCCCACAGCCTGAACCTGACCGCCGTGGCGGAGGGCGTGGAGGACGCCGAGACGCTGGAGGCCCTGCGTGGCCTGAACTGCGACTTCGCCCAGGGCTATTTCCTCGGCCGCCCCGGCCCCGCCGAGGCGGTGGAGCGCGCCGCCCGGCAGGTGAACCCGTTCAAGGTCGGGGTTTAGGCAGGGTCGGGGTGTAGGCAGCCCCTGTTTCTACAGGCCCTTCACCAGGGCGACGAGCTGGTCGAGTGCCGCGCCCCAGCCGTGATGGAAGCCCATCTCCTCATGCTGTGTCTTTGCCACCTCGTCCTTGTGGAAGGCGACGGCGGTGTAGAGCGTGCCGGCGGCCGACGGCTCGATGGTCACGGACGCGGTCATGAAACCGCCGCCGGTGGGGCGGAAGCCCGGCCCCAGCGCATCGGTGAAGACCAGCCGCCGCTCGGGCTCCACGGCCAGGAAGCAGCCGGTGCTGTCGTTCCTCTCGCCGTTCGGCCCTTCCATCACCGTGCGGAACTTGCCGCCGGGCCGCAGGTCGATCTCGCAGGCGGTGGTGCGCCAGGGCGCCGGCGTGAACCACTTCATCAGCAGCTCCGGCTCGGTCCAGGCCCGCCAGACCAGACGCGGCGGCACCGCGACCTCGCGCTTCAGTTCAAGGTCGAGCTGCGGATTGAAATCCATAGCGGTCATGGTGTCCCGTCCTCCCGTTCGTTCAGGTCCAGCACGAGGCTGTCCAGCTGGTCGAGCCGTTTGGTCCAGAGGCTCCGCTGGGCGTCCAGCCAGCGTTCCGCAGCCGTCAGCGCCTCCGGCTTCAGCGTGCAGGTGCGCACCCGGCCGACCTTCCGCGTTTCGACGAGTCCGCTCTCCTCCAGCATCTTCAAGTGCTGGAGAAAGCTCGGCAAAGCCATGTCGAAGGGTTTCGCGAGGTCGCCCACCGTCGCCGGGCCACGCCCGAGCGCCTGGACGACCGCCCGGCGCGTGGGGTCCGCCAGCGCACGGAAGGTCAGGTCGAGTGCCGCATCCATGACGGCACCCTACCGGCGAAAAATACTTAGGTCAATGCCTAACTATCTCTGTTCACGCCGGCCCGCTCGCCATGTGCAGGCTGATCACCCCGGCGACGATCAGGAGGATGCCGACCACCTTCATCACCGTCAGCGATTCGCCGAACACGAAGACGCCGATGGCGGCAATGGCGGCAGTACCGGTCGCCGACCAGATCGCATAGGCGATGCCGACCTCCATGCTGCGCAGCGCCTTGGCCAGCAGCAGGAAAGCGATGCCATAGCACACCACCACGACCGCCGCCGGGCCGAGCCGCGTCATCCCGTCCGACATCTTCATCGCCGACGTGCCGACGACCTCGAACAGGATCGCCACAACCAGATAGAGCCAGCTCATCGCGCCAAAACCCCGCCAACTCCCGCAAGGCCGATTCCGCGGGGGGCGCAGGATGGACCGGGCGAAAGGGTGCCGCAAGACCCACCAAAGACGTCCCCCGCCGGGACATCCGTGCCAGCCGGGCCGGACGCCCAAGGTTGACGCCACGCCCGGCCGGCCCTAGGGTCTTTGCCCTCATTCCCAACTTTATCTTTGTGGTTTCGAAAGGGTCCGACGATGACCGGCGAACGGGATCTGGCGTTGCAGGCGAAGGCATGGCCGTTCGAGGAGGCGCGCAAACTGGTCGCACGCTTCGCGAAAGCTCCGCCCGCCAAAGGCTATGTCCTGTTCGAGACCGGCTATGGTCCGTCGGGCCTGCCGCATCTCGGCACCTTCGGCGAGGTGGCGCGCACCAGCATGGTGCGCCACGCCTTCCAGACCATGAGCGACATTCCGACCAAGCTGTTCTGCTTCTCGGACGACATGGACGGGCTGCGCAAGGTGCCCGACAACATCCCCAACAAGGAGATGGTGGCGGCCAATATCGGCAAGCCGCTGACCCAGGTGCCCGATCCCTTCGGCACGCATGACAGCTTCGGCGCCCACAACAACGCCCGGCTGCGCGCCTTCCTCGACAGCTTCGGCTTCGAGTACGAGTTCCAGTCCTCCACCGACTGGTACAAGTCGGGCCGCTTCGACGAGGCGCTGCTGGGCATCCTGCGCCATTACGACGAGGTGATGGCGGTGATGCTGCCCACCCTGGGTGCGGAGCGTCAGGCCACCTACAGCCCCTTCCTGCCGGTCTCCCCCTCGACCGGCCGGGTGCTCCAGGTGCCGATGCTGGAGCGCAACACCGATGCCGGCACCATCGTCTTCGAGGACGAGGACGGCAGGAAGGTGGAACTGCCGGTCACCGGCGGCCATGTGAAGCTGCAATGGAAGCCCGACTGGGGCATGCGCTGGTTCGGCCTCGGCGTCGATTACGAGATGTACGGCAAGGACCTGATCCCGTCGGCCGATCTCGCCGGCAAGATCTGCAAAATCCTCGGCGGCACCCCGCCGGAAGGCTTCAATTACGAGCTGTTCCTCGACGACAAGGGCCAGAAGATTTCCAAGTCGAAGGGCAACGGCCTGACGATGGAGGAATGGCTGGCCTACGCGCCGCAGGAAAGCCTCGCCCTCTACATGTTCCAGAAGCCGAAGTCGGCCAAGCGCCTCTATTTCGACGTCATCCCGCGTGCCGTCGACGAGTATCTGACCTTCGTCGACAGGGTCCATGGCGAGGAGCCGGCGAAGAAGCTGGAGAACCCGGCCTGGCACATCCACAACGGCAAGCCGCCGGCGGTGCGCTCCGACGTGTCGTTCAACCTGCTGCTCAATCTGGCCGGTGCGGCGAATGCCGAGACCAAGGACGCCATGTGGGGCTTCATCCGCCGCTACGCGCCCGACGCCACGCCGGAGAACAGCCCGTTCCTCGACAGCATGGTCGGCTATGCCGTGCGCTACTACCAGGATCAGGTCAAGCCGACCAAGCAGTTCCGCGCGCCGACCGACGCAGAGCGCGCGGCCCTGCAGGATCTGCTGGTCAAGCTCGACAGCGTGCCGGCCGACGCCCGCGCCGACGTCATCCAGAACGAGGTGTTCGAGGTCGGCAAGGCCCACGGCTTCACCGAGCTGCGCGCCTGGTTCCAGGCGCTGTACGAGGTGCTGCTGGGCCAGACCACCGGCCCGCGCATGGGCTCCTTCATCCAGCTTTACGGCATCGAGGAAACCAAGGCACTGATCCGCGAGAAGCTGGCGGCCTGACGCTGCGGTCCGCATCGGATGGGGAAAGGGGGTGTCGCGAGACGCCCCCTTTTCGTTTGCGAACATTCACAGGCGCGATGATTTTCAAATTTGACCGTTCGCCCAACCCGCAAGCGGCAAATTGCCCATGAAACGGGCAGAAAACTGCCTCCCCGCATAGGGGCTGGGCAAACCAAACTCTATTCCATACCGCGCTATGCGGATGTCGCACCGCACCAATACGAAAACCGTGGTACCGCTAACACGGCTGTGGGCTTAAACTCCGCCTCGTTACTGCATTTTGCAGTGCGTTTCCTCCCTAGACTAAAGGCCGCGCCCATTTGGGACGCGGCCCTTTTTTGCCCGCAGCATCCCTTCCCTTCCCAGTCCCGTCCCCCCTGTGACGGCCGTCACAGCCAGGATAGATAAAATACCGGATAAATTGTTCCGGTAACCGCTACCGGCCCACTCGCCGGCCGGCTGGGATGCACCGGGAGGGAGGGCGTGGGATGACCGCCGATCAGCCGCCGTTCGAACGCCACCACCGCACGGCACAGGCTCTGGTCAGCACCTTTCAGGAGGCGCTGGAGCCGCAATTCACCGCCAAGGGCGTCCTGTCGCGCGAGGAGTTCACCCGCGCCATGGGGTTGATGATGGCGCATTGGCCGTCGGTGCTGCCGCTGTTCGCCTCGATCTGCCAATCCTGCACGGCGTCGAGTTGCGGCGGCTGCGGCGGCGGTTCCGGAACCATGGGGGAGGAGCCTCCGCAGATCGGGGCCGGCGGTCGCCGCCGCGACTTCGTCACCCGCCTGATGGTTTCGGCCCTGCGCAACCGGCTGCCCGACAGCATGGATCCGATCACCGGCGCCAGCTTTCCACAGGTGATCCTTCCCGGCCTGCAATCGACCCTGACCGCCCTGTTCTACGAGAAGGAATGGGAAGCGATGAACGCCAGCGTCATCGCCCTGTTCAACCGGCTGGGGACCGACCGCGATGCCGAGGTCTGGCAGCGGCTGGCGCATGAGGAAACGCTGGCGGTGCTGGCCGACACGCCCTTCATCCGGGTGATGCTGCGCTTCCGGCAGTTCCACCAGCAGCGCCAGACCTTCATGCGGCGGATGACCGACCAGCTGCGCGAGCGCCATTTCGTCTTCGCCGAGGAGCATTTCCAGACATTGTTTGACGCGCTGTTCGGCCGGCTGCGCGACGGGCTGCGCACGGAACTGGGCCGCGCCCGCACCGACATCCAGTATGGCGAGGGCACGGCGGAGACGCTGCTGCGCATCTTCGATCAGTTCGACAAGCATCGGCAGGAGCAATCCGTGCCGGTCCGCGTGCTGGGCGGCCGGCAGATGCCGCGCCCGATGCTGGCGCAGCGCAGCATGCTGGGCAGCACCCCGGCGGCCAAGCGGCGCTGAGGTCCGCTGCAATTCCGGAGAGATATCACAGGGAGCACGGCCGCCGAATTAGGGGGCCGTTAACCAGGGGGGCGTTTCGATGGTCCGCATGATCCCACCGTTGCCGCTCCGCTCCGGCCGCGGCCCAACCACAAGGCTTCAGGTCCGGTGACAGCCCGGCGCTCCCCCTCCCGCCCCTCCGCCCATCTCCCGCCGGAGACGGAGTGCGGCGTCGCGCCCGAGCTGATGGACTATCTGTTCGCCGAGTCGCCGGAACCGGTGCCGGAATCGCCCCCCGCAGACGCCCCCCAACCCGGACGCGGCGTCGCCCGTCAGGTCGGCGACGTCCTGGTCGAATCGCGGCTGGCCGGCATGGGCGATGCCGACGTGCGCTCCACCCTGGCCCGCAAGCTTTGCCGGCTGCTGCCCGACCTGCCGCCGGGCGGGGCCGACACCGTCAGCACCGTCGCCACCCGCGCGCTGGAACAGCTGGCCCGCGACCACATCGTCCGCGTGCGCGAGGCGCTGGCGACGGCGATCAAGGACATCGCCTGCGCCCCGCCCTCGGTGGTGGCGACGCTGGCGCGCGATGTCGAACGCTCGGTGGCGGAGCCGGTGCTGCGCTGCTGCGCGGCGCTGGGCGACGAGGATCTGCTGGACATCGTCGCCGCGGCGCCGGCCGGCTGGGCGCTGTCGGCCATCGCCCGGCGCCACAGCATCGGCGCCGCCCTGTCCGACGCCATCGCCGGCAGCGGCCATGCCGAGGCGACCGGCATCCTCCTCGACAACAGCGGTGCGGTGATCGCCGAACCCACTCTGGAAGCGCTGGTGGAGCAGTCGGCCCACCATCCCGACTGGCGGGAAAAGCTGGCCCGCCGCCCGGCCCTGCCCCGCCGGCTGGCGCTGCGGCTGGCCGATTTCGTCGATCTGGCGGTGGTCGAGGCGTTGCGCCGCCGCGGCGATCTCGACGACGCCACGGTGGCGGAGATTGCCGCGACCACCCGCCGCCGCATCGACTGGGCCGAGGCGCCCGACTCGGCAGAACCGCCGGAACGCCGCGCCGTCCGCCTGCACCGGCAGGGGAAGCTCGACGAAACGGCGCTCAGCGACGCGATGTCGTGGAACGAGACCGGCTTCGTGCGGACGGCACTGACCTTGCGCGCCCGCGTGGCGCCGGAGGTGGTGGATCTGATCCTCGACGCCCACGACCCGCAGGCGGTCACCGCGCTGGTCTGGCGCGCCGGCCTGTCGATGCGCTGCGCCATGCAGATCCAGGCGCGGGCAGCCGGCATCCACCCGCGGGCGATGCTGAACGCCCGGCAGGGCAGCGGCTTCCCGCTGTCCCCCGCCGAGATGGCCCGCCACCTGGAACGCTACGGCGTCGGGCCGTAAGGGGGGCGAGGCGCCCCCCGGAGACCGTCCTTACTGCACGCCGCCGCGCGGCATCGGCTGGCGCGGGGTGGCGCGGCCGGTGTGCGGGATCGGGGCGTCGGGCGACGGCTCCTTGTAATAGGGGCCGCGGTCGGTCGGGCCTTCCATCGCCTCGGCCGGGGTGACGATCTGCTCGCCGGTGCCGGCGTCGAAGGCGATCAGCGCCTGCTGGCGCACCTTCAGGCAGGCGTCGCGCTTGGCGGCCGTCTCCGCCGACTGCGCCCCGTCCAGCGTCACCAGCGGCAGCACCCAGCTGGAGCGCTGGTTGTCGGGGATCGAGGTGTAGACATAGTTGGTCAGCGGCCGGCAATAGGCGGCGCTGGCCTCCGCAGCCGGATCGGTGATCGGGGCGGCGGCCATGGCGGCGGTATAATCGCCGACCGTCTGGGCCTGGGCGGCACCGGCCCCCAGGACACCGGCGGCAAGCGCCAGCGACATGGTCAGACCGGGAATGAAACGGGCCACGAGCTTGGCCATCTGCGCTCTCCTTCGACCATCTGCGAACAAGGTAAGGACCGGACGCGAACCATACGTATAAAGCCGAACGCTCCGGCGTTTGGAAAGGATCATCGGGGGTGCGACGCAACGCTGCAATGCCCCGCTTGCGGTCATGCTTGCCCTCCGCGACAAAACGCGCTACCTACGCTTCCGAAATCTCGGGGCGCTGGATCCCTAAGACGTTAGAATGACCAACGGTTCTAGTCTCCCGCTGAATGGGGGACGCTCAAACGTTTTAGGGAACGCTCCATGGCTCGCAAGAAGATTGCGCTCGTCGGTGCCGGCCAGATTGGCGGCACGCTGGCTCTGCTCGCCGCTCAGAAGGAACTGGGCGACGTCGTCCTGTTCGACATCGCCGAAGGCATGCCGGCCGGCAAGGCGCTGGATCTGGCCGAAACCTCCCCGGTCGAGGGCTTCAACGCCAGCCTGACCGGCGGCAACGACTACTCGGTCATCGAGGGTGCCGACGTCGTGATCGTCACCGCCGGCATCCCGCGCAAGCCGGGCATGAGCCGCGACGACCTGATCGGCATCAACAGCGGCGTCTGCAAGACCGTCGGCGAGGCCATCGGCAAGTACGCCCCGAACGCCTTCGTCATCGTCATCACCAACCCGCTCGACGTGATGGTGTGGGTGCTGCAGCAGGCGTCCGGCCTGCCGCCGGAGCGCGTGGTCGGCATGGCCGGCGTGCTCGACTCGGCCCGCTTCCGCTACTTCCTGGCCGAAGAGTTCAACGTCTCGGTCGAGGACGTCACCGCCTTCGTGCTGGGCGGCCACGGCGACACCATGGTCCCGCTGGTGCGCTACTCCACCGTCGCCGGCATCCCGCTGCCCGATCTGGTCAAGATGGGCTGGACCACGCAGGAGAAGCTGGACGCCATCGTTCAGCGCACCCGTGACGGCGGCGCCGAGATCGTCAAGCTGCTGAAGACCGGCTCGGCCTTCTACGCCCCGGCCGCGTCCGCCATCCAGATGGCCGAGTCCTACCTCAAGGACCAGAAGCGCGTTCTGCCGGTCGCCGCCCACCTGAGCGGCCAGTACGGCCAGGACGACCTCTACGTCGGCGTCCCGACGATCATCGGCGCCGGCGGCGTCGAGAAGATCATCGAGATCGAGCTGAACGACGAAGAGAAGGCGATGTTCCAGAACTCCGTCGACGCGGTGAAGACGCTGGTCGACGTCGTCAAGAAGCTGGACGCCGAGAAGGCCGCTTCCTAAAGAACGGATCGCGCGGTCTCCGGCGTCCACCCGGCCCATATCCGGGCCGGGTGGACGCCGGTGGTGCGCCCGTCTTGTCCTTCAGTCGACCCGTTCTCGTCAGCCGAAACAAAAAACAGATGGACGCCCGATGAACATCCATGAGTACCAGGCGAAAAGCCTGCTGAAGAAGTACGGCGTCGCGGTTCCCCGCGGCGGCGTTGCCTACACCCCGCAGGAGGCCGAGACGGTCGCCCGCGAGCTGGGCGGTCCGGTCTGGGTCGTGAAGTCCCAGATCCACGCCGGCGGCCGCGGCGCCGGCCGCTTCAAGAACAACCCCGAGGGCAAGGGCGGCGTCCGCGTCGTCAAGTCGATCGAGGAGGTCGGCAAGAACGCCGCCGAGATGCTGAACAGCGTCCTGGTGACGAAGCAGACCGGCGCGGAAGGCCGCGAGGTCAAGCGCCTCTACATCGAGGAAGGCGCCGACATCAAGCGCGAGCTGTACCTCGGCATGCTGATCGACCGCGCCACCGGCCGCGTGACGATCATGGCCTCGACCGAAGGCGGCATGGAGATCGAAGAGGTCGCCCATAACACGCCCGAGAAGATCATCAAGGTCGCGGTCGACCCGGCCACCGGCATCCAGGGATACCACACCCGCAAGGTCGCCTTCGCGCTCGGCCTGGAAGGCAAGCAGGTCGGCGCCGCCGCCAAGTTCATCCAGGCCGCCTACAAGGCCTTCGTGGACCTGGACTGCGCCATCGTCGAGATCAACCCGCTGATCGTCACCGGCTCGGGCGACATCCTGGCGCTCGACGCCAAGATGAACTTCGACGACAACGCCCTGTTCCGCCACAAGGACGTGGAAGAGCTGCGCGACGAGGCCGAAGAGGATCCGTCGGAGATCGAGGCGGCCAAGCACAGCCTCAACTACGTCAAGCTCGACGGCAACATCGGCTGCATGGTCAACGGCGCCGGCCTGGCGATGGCCACCATGGACATCATCAAGCTGTATGGCGGCGAGCCGGCCAACTTCCTCGACGTCGGCGGCGGCGCCACCAAGGAGCGCGTCACCGCGGCCTTCAAGCTGATCCTGTCCGACAGCAACGTCGAAGGCATCCTGGTCAACATCTTCGGCGGCATCATGCGCTGCGACGTGATCGCCGAGGGCGTGGTCGCCGCGGCGCGCGAAGTGCACCTGCACGTTCCGCTGGTGGTGCGCCTGGAAGGCACCAACGTCGATCTGGGCAAGAAGATCCTGGCCGAATCCGGCCTGCCGATCCTCTCGGCCGACAACCTCGCCGATGCCGCCGAAAAGGTGGTCAAGGCCGTGAAGGAGGCCGCGTAACATGGCTGTTCTCGTCGACAAGAACACGAAGGTGATCTGCCAGGGCTTCACCGGAGCCCAGGGCACCTTCCACTCCGAGCAGGCCATCGCCTACGGCACCAAGATGGTCGGCGGCGTGACGCCGGGTAAGGGCGGGGCCAAGCACCTCGACCTGCCGATCTTCGACACCGTCGCCGAGGCGGTCGAGAAGACCGGCGCCAACGCCTCCGTGATCTACGTGCCGCCGCCGTTTGCGGCCGACGCGATCCTGGAAGCCATCGACGCCGAGATCCCGCTGGTGGTCTGCATCACCGAGGGCATCCCGGTGCTGGACATGGTCCGCGTCAAGCGTGCGCTCAGCGGTTCGGCCACCCGCCTGATCGGCCCGAACTGCCCCGGCATCATCACGCCGGACGAGTGCAAGATCGGTATCATGCCGGGCCACATCCACAAGCGCGGCAAGATCGGCATCGTCTCGCGCTCCGGCACGCTGACCTATGAAGCGGTGGCGCAGACCACGGCGGCCGGCCTCGGCCAGACCACCTGCATCGGCATCGGCGGCGACCCGGTCAACGGCACCAACTTCGTCGACAGCCTGGAGCTGTTCGTGAAGGACCCGGAGACCGAGGGCATCATCATGATCGGCGAGATCGGCGGCGACGCCGAAGTCCGCGGCGCCGAGTTCATCAAGGCCTCGGGCACCAAGAAGCCGGTCGTCGGCTTCATCGCCGGCCGCACGGCTCCTCCGGGACGCCGCATGGGCCATGCCGGTGCGGTGATCTCCGGCGGCAACGACACCGCCGACTTCAAGATCGACTTCATGAAGTCGGTCGGCATCGCCGTCGCCGACAGCCCCGCCAGCCTGGGCTCCACCATGCTGAAGGTGTTCAAGGGCTGATCGCCGGCGGGCGTCACGGCGACGTGACGCCCGCGGCCTCATGCCTTTGAAAAGAGGACGCCTTTCGAAGAGGTTGACGGGCGGGACGCTGCGGTGCCCCGCCCGACGCCCCTTCGGCCTATCCTCTTGGACGGTTGGTCCTGGGAACCCATATGCAAGCGTCGGCGGTGCGTACGGCATCCCACCTCGCATCCCACCGGCTCCCCTCGCCGGTTCTTGCACATGGGTATCCATCGATCTCCCGCCCCCTTCATCACTCGCGATCATCTCCCACAGGGAATCGGGCTCACGGCCCGAGGTGAAACCATGTCGGCAAATCTGGAACAGACCTCGTTCCTCTTCGGCTCGAACGCCGGTTACGTCGCCGAGCTCTACGCCAGCTACCTGTCCAACCCGGCCGCCGTCGACCCCAGCTGGAACAGCTTCTTCCAGGATCTGGACGAGGATTCGCGCGCCGTCCTGGACGAGCTGCGCGGCGCGTCCTGGACCGTGTCCGATCTGGAAGACCCCAAGGCCAAGCGCGACCCGGTCGCCGAGAGCTTCATCGTCGCCGTCCCCAACGGCGCCGCTACGAACGGCGCCGCCGCGGCGATGAACGGCCCCGGCAACGGCGCCATGCTGTCCCACACCCAGCAGGTCTATGGCGGCATCAGCCCGCAGCAGCTGCGCGCCGCCACGCTGGACAGCATCCGCGCCCTGATGCTGATCCGCGTCTTCCGCGTCCGCGGCCACATGAACGCGCATTTCGACCCGCTGGGTCTGGAGAAGCGCGAGCCGCACCCGGAACTGGATCCGGCGACCTACGGCTTCGGCCCGGACGACCTCGACCGTCCGATCTTCCTGAACTACTCGCTCGGGCTGGAAACGGCGACGCTGCGCCAGATCCTCGACATCCTGCACAAGACCTATTGCGGGACGATCGGCGTCGAGTTCATGCACATCCAGGACCCGGAAGAGAAGGCCTGGATCCAGGAGCGCATCGAGGGCGGCCGCAACCACACCGACTTCACGGTGAACGGCAAGCGCGCCATCCTGGAGCGGCTGACCGCGGCCGAGGGCTTCGAGAAGTTCCTGCAGCTGAAATACACCGGCACCAAGCGCTTCGGCCTTGAGGGCGGCGAGTCGATGATCCCCGCGCTGGAGCAGATCCTGAAGCGCGGCGGCCAGCTCGGCCTGAAGGAGGCCGTCGTCGGCATGGCCCACCGCGGCCGTCTGAACATGCTGACCAACTTCATGGGCAAGCCCTTCTCCGCCGTCTTCTCGGAGTTCCAGGGCAACCCGTCGAGCCCCGAGGACGTCCAGGGCTCCGGCGACGTGAAGTACCATCTCGGCACCTCGTCGGACCGCGACTTCAACGGCAACATCGTCCACCTGTCGCTGACCGCCAACCCGTCCCACCTGGAATGGGTCAACCCGGTCGTGCTGGGCAAGGTGCGCGCCAAGCAGCAGCAGCGCCGCGACCTCGAGCGCGAGCAGGTGATGGGCGTGCTGATCCACGGCGACGCCGCCTTCGCCGGCCAGGGCATCGTGGCCGAGACGCTGGGCCTGTCGGAGCTGCGCGGCTACCGCACCGGCGGCACCATGCACTTCATCATCAACAACCAGATCGGCTTCACCACCAACCCGACCTATTCGCGGTCGGGCGTGTACTGCTCCGACATGGCCAAGATGGTGCAGGCGCCGATCTTCCACGTGAACGGCGACGATCCCGAAGCCGTCGTCCATGTCAGCCGCATCGCCATCGAGTTCCGCCAGAAGTTCAAGCGGGACGTCGTGATCGACATGGTCTGCTACCGCCGCCACGGCCACAACGAGGGCGACGAGCCGGGCTTCACCCAGCCGATCATGTACAAGAACATCCGCTCCCACGCGACCACGCGCGAGCTGTATGCCAAGCAGCTGGTGGCGGAAAACGTGATCACCCAGTCCGAGGGCGACCAGATCACCCAGGACTTCATGAAGAAGCTGGAGGGTGAGTTCGAGGCGTCCAGCACCTACAAGCCGAACAAGGCCGACTGGCTGGAAGGCAAGTGGGCCGGGCTGGAGGCGCAGGGCGCCAACACCGCCCACCGCGGCGAGACCGGCGTGGACCTCGACAAGCTGAAGCAGATCGGCTTCAAGCTCTGCGAGTACCCGAAGGACTTCGCGATCAACTCCAAGATCGCGCGCCAGCTGGAAGCCAAGAAGAAGACGCTGGAGACCGGCGAGGGCATCGACTGGGCGACCGCCGAGGCGCTGGCCTACGGCACGCTGGTCGCCGAGGGCACCGGTGTGCGCCTGTCGGGCCAGGATTCCGGCCGCGGCACCTTCTCGCACCGCCATGCGGTGATGTACGACCAGAACACCGAAGAGAAGTACGTCCCGCTCTGCCACGTCAGCCCGGACCAGGCGACCTTCGAGGTCCATGACAGCCCGCTGTCGGAAGCCGCCGTCGTCGGCTACGAATACGGCTATTCGCTGGCCGAGCCGCACAATCTGGTCCTGTGGGAAGCGCAGTTCGGCGATTTCGCCAACACCGCGCAGACCATCATCGACCAGTTTATCTCGTCGGGCGAGTCCAAGTGGCTGCGCATGTCCGGCCTGGTGCTGCTGCTGCCGCACGGCTACGAGGGCCAGGGTCCGGAACACTCGTCCGCCCGTCCGGAACGCTTCCTGCAGATGTGCGCCGAGGACAACTGGCAGATCTGCAACGTGACGACGCCGGCCAACCTGTTCCACGTCTTCCGCCGCCAGATCCGCCGCAGCTTCCGCAAGCCGCTGGTCCTGTTCACGCCGAAGTCGCTGCTGCGCCACAAGCTGTGCATCTCCGACCTGTCGGAGATGGGCCCGGGCAGCAGCTTCCACCGCGTGCTGGGCGAGACCGCCAACGATCTGGCCGCCAACGACAAGATCCGCCGCATCGTGGTGTGCTCCGGCAAGGTCTATTACGACCTGCTGCAGGAGCGCATGAGCCGCGGCATCAAGGACGTCGTCATCCTGCGCCTGGAACAGCTCTACCCGTTCCCGAAGGACGCGCTGGCCGCCGAGTTCGCCAAGTATCCGAACGCCGAGCTGGTCTGGTGCCAGGAAGAGCCGGAGAACCAGGGCGCCTGGTTCTTCGCCGACCGCCGCCTGGAAGCCGTGCTGAAGGATGTCGGCCACAAGGCCGGCCGCCCGTCCTACGTCGGCCGCCCGGCCACCGCCTCGCCGGCGACCGGCCTGCTGAAGCGCCACAACAAGGAGCAGGCCAAGCTCCTGGATGAAGCCCTGACGGTCCGCTGACCCTCTCGCCCAAGCGAACAAGAAGACGAACGAGGAATAAGAAATGGCTACCGAAATCAAGGTCCCCACGCTGGGTGAGTCCGTCTCCGAGGCGACGGTCGCCCGCTGGCTGAAGAAGGCCGGCGAGGCCGTCGCCATGGACGAGGCGCTGGTCGAGCTGGAGACCGACAAGGTCACGCTCGAGGTGAACGCCCCGGCCGCCGGCGTGCTGGCCGAGATCGTCGCCGCGGAAGGTGCGAACGTCGAGGTCGGCGCCCTGCTGGGCGTGCTGACCGAAGGTGCCGCCGCCGGTGCCGCCCCGGCCGCCGCCGCTCCGGCCGCTGCCCCGGCTCCCGCCGCCGCCCCGGCCCCGGCTGCCGCCCCGGCCGCCGCCGCCGCTCCGGGCAACCTGGCCGCCTCCGGCCCGGCCGCCCGCAAGCTGGCCGACGAGAAGGGCATCGACGGCTCGTCCATCGCCGGTTCGGGCAAGGACGGCCGCGTGACCAAGGGTGACGTGCTGGCTGCCCCGGCGGCTCCGGCTCCCGCCGCCAAGCCGGCCGCTCCGGCCCCGGCTCCGAAGGTCCAGTGGGCCGCCGGCACCCAGGGCGACCGTCCGCGCGCCGCTCAGGAAGAGCGCGTCCGCATGACCCGCCTGCGCCAGCGCATCGCCGAGCGTCTGAAGGAGGCCCAGAACTCGGCCGCCATGCTGACCACCTTCAACGAGGTGGACATGTCGGCGGCGATGGCTCTGCGCGCCGAGTACAAGGACTATTTCGAGAAGCGCCACAAGGTGCGGCTCGGCTTCATGTCCTTCTTCGTCAAGGCCGCCGTCCAGGCCCTGAAGGAGATCCCGGCCGTCAACGCCGAGATCGACGGCACCGACATCGTCTACAAGAACTACTATGACATCGGCGTCGCCGTCGGCACGCCGCAGGGCTTGGTGGTTCCGGTGGTGCGCAACGCCGACCAGCTGGACTTCGCCGGCGTCGAGGGCACCATCGCCGCTCTCGGCAAGAAGGGCCGCGACGGCAAGCTGTCGATGGACGAACTCACGGGGGGCACCTTCACCATCTCCAACGGTGGTGTCTACGGCTCGCTGATGTCGACCCCGATCATCAACCCGCCGCAGTCGGCCATCCTCGGCATGCACAAGACGATGGACCGCGCGGTCGTCGTCGGCGGCAAGATCGAGGTCCGCCCGATGATGTATCTGGCGCTGTCCTACGATCACCGCATCATCGACGGCAAGGAAGCGGTCACCTTCCTCGTCCGCATCAAGGAGCTGATCGAGGATCCGCGCCGCCTGCTGCTGGACGTCTGAGACCAACGAGGCAAGGGAGGGCAACTGCCCTCCCTTGACCCACCCGTCCAAGGGCCAAGGCCCTTGGAACCCTGAAGGGGCGCCGCAAGGCGCCCTTTTTCTTTTGGCGCGCACTCCCCCGAAGAATCCCCCTCTCCCCGGGGGGAGAGGGGATACCTGCACCCCCCAAAAGGTTCGCGCAAACAACAGTTCGCGAAGCGCTCAAATCCTCTTGCCAAAGATATGGTATCTGGTATACCGTATCGATAATGTCAGTGCGACGGCGGCTTACGGGCCATCGCCGCACCGGCTCCCCCGGTGCCCAATCCAAGAGGGGGCGGGCACCAAGGAGATCGACATGGACGAGAGGACAGCAGCGGGTTCGCCCGCGGTTGTGGATTGCGAACAGCTGGTGGCGGTGATCGGCGATGCCGTCATCGTGTCCGATCCGGCCGGCGCCATCGCCCTGTGGAATGCAGCGGCGGAGCGGATGTTCGGCTTCACCGCCGACGAGGCGATGGGCAAGTCGCTCGACATCATCATTCCCGAACGCCAGCGCCAGCGTCATTGGGATGGGTACGAAAACACCATGGCCACCGGCGAGACCCGCTATGGCCATGATTTGCTTCGGGTTCCGGCGGTCCACAAGGACGGGCACAGCCTGTCGATCGCCTTCACCGTCGCGCTTTTGCGCGGGACCGACGGTGCGGTGACCGGGATCGTCGCCGTGGTGCGGGACGAAACCGCCCGCTGGACCGAAGAGCGGACATTGCGCCGCCGCCTCACCGACCTCGAAGCCGCCGCCCGAGCAGGCGTCGCTGCGGCCGGCTGAGGGCGAGCGGACCCCGGGAGCAGGCTCCGAAGATCGAACCGGAGCCGATCCCTGACGATCAAATCCAACAGACAAACTGAAACAACGCGAAATAAGGGAGTGTTGCAGTCATGACCAAGCCGCTCGAAGGCATTAAGATCATCGACTTCACCCACGTGCAGGCCGGCCCCGCCTGCACCCAGCTTCTGGCCTGGTACGGCGCGGACGTCATCAAGGTCGAACGTCCGGGCGCCGGCGACGTCACCCGCAGCCAGCTGCGCGACATCCCGGATGCCGACGCGCTGTACTTCACCATGCTCAACAGCAACAAGCGCTCCCTGACGCTGGACACCAAGACGGCCGAGGGCAAGGAAGTCCTGACCCGCCTGATCAAGGAATCCGACGTGCTGGTCGAGAATTTCGGCCCCGGCGCGCTGGACCGCATGGGCTTCAGCTGGGACAAGATCAAGGAACTGAACCCCGGCATGATCGTCGCCTCGGTCAAGGGCTTCAGCGACGGCCACCATTACCAGGACCTGAAGGTCTATGAGAACGTCGCCCAGTGCGCCGGCGGTGCCGCGTCGACCACCGGTTTCTGGGATGGCCCGCCGACCGTGTCCGCCGCCGCTCTCGGCGACAGCAACACCGGCATGCACCTCGCCATCGGCATCCTGACCGCGCTCATGGCCCGCACCAAGACCGGCAAGGGCCAGAAGGTCGCCGTCTCGATGCAGGACAGCGTGCTGAACCTCTGCCGCGTCAAGCTGCGCGACCAGCAGCGCCTGGACCGCGTCGGCTACCTGGAGGAATACCCGCAGTACCCGCACGGCAAGTTCACCGACGTGGTTCCGCGCGGCGGCAATGCCGGCGGCGGCGGCCAGCCGGGCTGGGTGCTGAAGTGCAAGGGCTGGGAGACCGATCCCAACGCCTACATCTACTTCACCATCCAGGGCCATGCCTGGGCGCCGATCTGTAAGGCTCTGGGCCGCGAGGAGTGGATCGACGATCCGGCCTACAACACGGCTCTCGCCCGTCAGGACAAGATCTTCGACATCTTCGCGATCATCGAGGATTGGCTGAAGGACAAGACCAAGTTCGAGGCCGTCGACATCCTGCGCAAGTACGACATCCCGTGCGCGCCGGTGCTGTCGATGAAGGAGATCGCCGAAGACCCGTCGCTGCGCGCCAGCGGCACCGTCGTCGAGGTCGACCACAAGCAGCGTGGCAAGTACCTGACCGTCGGCAGCCCGATCAAGTTCTCGGACATGACGGTCGAGGTCACCGGTTCCCCGCTGCTCGGCGAGCACACCGACGAGGTCCTGGCCCAGCTCGGCTACAACAAGGACCAGATCGCCGCCATGCACAGCGCCAAGGTGGTCTGAGGCCGATTGCCCCCGCCACGCCCCTCTCCCTCCGGGAAGAGGGGTGGGGTGAAAGGGGCACCCGACAGACTTGCGAAAACCAAAACGGCGCCCCATCCGGGCGCCGTTTCCTTTTCGCAACCGTCCAATCCGGTCAAATCTTTCGGCCGCGCTCCAGATCGTCCAGGATCTCGTCCGCCCGGCTGGTCAGGGTGTGGGCGAGCCGGTCGTAATGCCCGTTGCCGGTCATGCGGGCGCGCCGGGCGGCTTCCGCCCCCAGCATGGCCAGTTCCTGCGCCATCTTCCGATAGTCCGGAACCATGGTCCACACCGCGTCCGCGGGGACCGCGTGCGGAGCTGCGCCACGACGCTTCGGATGATCCTTCCAAGCCACAGTCATCCCATCCACCGGTGCCAGTGAAGGGGGCAATCCTGGCATACCACAACGCCCGGACCAACTGACGCTTACGGCAGGTTCGCCACAGCCTTTGGCTGTGCATCGCCTTTCCGAATCGGATAGGACTTCGCCGATGCTCCACCCGGAGCCGATCAACTGGTCAGTCGATCGGCCGCTCAGTCGATCAGCCGGTCAGTCGATCAACAGGTCCAGCGTCGAGCGCACCACCTGCACGATTTCCCCGCCCTGGGGCGAGATGGCCTGCCCGCGGGCATTCAGGATGATCGACAGCTCATGCTCCGTCGTGGGTGCGAAGCGGGCGATCTCCTGCACCAGATCGTCGGCCAGAACGGCGTCGCGCGTCACCCCGGCCTGGGCGGCGGCCTTGTCGCGCCAGCCGTTCAGCGCCGCGGCGATGGCGGCCTCGATCTGCTGCGATTCCTCCTTGCGGCGAAGGTCGGTGAACAGCACCAGCACGCGCCACGCCCCGTCGGCATAGGCGGTTTCGATGCGCTGGACCTCGACCGTCCGCAGGAAGCTGGACAGCTGCGCCTGCGCCTCTTCGGCGGCGGCGTCGGGAATGCTGAAGGTGCGGATCTCGGTGCTCATCGCCCAATCCTGTTGTAAGGAGCCAACCCTGCGACAAGGCCGTCCTCCATGGTCGGAGCCTACACACAAACGGCGCGTTCGGCAAACCGGGACCCTGCGGCGGAGGTGTTCCGGGGCCTTGGGGATACCCCCAATTACCGCGTGTCGATTCACCTCCTCCGCGCGTTGTGGGAGTAGCCGCAGCACGCCCGGAGACGCCCGATGTCCCATCTCGACCCGCAGGAGCCCCCGTCCCAGTCTCAACCGGACCAGCAATCCGTTTCCCCCCACGCCGGGGAAACCGCCGCCGCGGAGACGCCGCGGCGCGGCAAGCGGCGCTGGGGGGTGCTGGGGACGCTGCTGATCGCACCGCTGGTGCTGGCCGCGCTGGCGGCGCTGGGGGTGCTGTGGAGCGGGTCGATGCTCTACGACCAGCCCTTCGCCTGGTACAACCTGAACCGCATCAACACGGTGGCAGAGCGGGCGGCGCGCGTCCCCAATTCGGTGATGGTGGTGGCGCTGGGCGACACCGCCCTGCGCGACGCCACGCTGGACGAGCACGGCATGGCGAAGGTCGCCGCCGAGCGCGGTGTGCCCAACCTGGAATTCCTGCGCATCGTCCATCGACAGGCCCAGTTCGCCGATTTCGAGCCGCTGCTCGACCGGCTGATCGCCGTCAAGCCGACGCTGATCCTGATCGACCGCAACCTGCTGACCGCCAGCCGCGGCCCGGTCGACGAGCTGCAACGCTACGGCAACGGCCTGATGCGGCTTTATCGCGGCCAGACCTATGTTCAGGATCAGGTGGCCCTGCAATACCGGCGCGGCTGCGGCCCGACGCCGTCGGCCTGGCTGACCGGCGGGGCGCCCGGGGCCGTCGCCGGCTCCACCGCCACCGAGCGGCAGGTCCGCGCCTTCATCGACCGCGCCTGGGCCGCCGGCATCCGCGTCGCCCTGATCGAGGTGCACAGCCGCCCGGCCCGGCAGGCGCCCAGCCTGATCTCCAGCGCCTCGGCCGCCGAACCGGCCGGCCAGCCCACCGCCGCCTCGCTGCCCTTGTGGAACTACGGCGGCGGCGCCGTGGAGCCCGAGGACTATGAGGGCGCCGCCCCCACCGCCGCCTGCGATCAGGCCAGCGCCACCGGCCGCAACGCCTTCTCGGTCTGGCTGACCGGCGGCATCGCCGGGGCGCTGCGCGGCGCCCAGCCCGACCGCATGCCCGGCCGCGCCCCGGTGACGGAGGCCGCATCGCTGCCGTAAGGACGCCCCTCAAAAATGACGCCCCTCAAAATTGACGCAGTGCAAACGTCGCCATTCTTTCCGCCTTCCGGTTAAACCACTTTTTGTTTATGGTTTTGCCGTCGGGCAAGTCGCAACAGGAGACGGATGCATGGCTTCCATCATGATCAAGAAGGCCGGCGAAGGGCTGGTCTCGCAGGCCCACCGCAACGCCGACGTCGGCCCGACCAGCGGCAGCTCGGTCGTCTATGAAATCCAGAACGTACCGGGCGGCGTCAGCGTCGACGACGTGATCGCCGCCTTCAAGACCTATCAGCCGGCCGACAAGGTGTACGAGATCGACTGGTCCGCCCTGTCAAAGTAACCAGGGGAGGGGGCAGCCAGCGCCCCCTTCCTCACTCTCTTACCCCTGCAACGCCGGATAGCGCTTGGCCCACACCTCCAGCTGGGCGACATGCTCGGCCTCTTCGGCGGCGAACTCCTCGGCCATCATGCGGACCTCGGCGTCGGTGGTGGTCTTCGCCACCTCGGCATAGAAGGCCTGCCCGCGCCGTTCGCTGTCGAGCGCCAGTTCCAGCGCGTATTCCACCGTCATCAGATAGTGCGAGCCTTCCATCGAGGCCGCTTCCGGGCTGTCGCCGTCCGGCCACTGGAAGTCTTCCGGCGCCAGATCGGGGATCTTGCGGAAGCCAGACCGTTCCCGCGCCTCGGCCAGATGCAGGCGCGAGAATTTCGCCATCTGGCCGAAGAAGGCCGCGACCTCCTGGTTGCCATAGGTCTTCATCGCCTCCGACAGGTCGGAGAAGCGGTTGGCGGCGTCCTCCTCCAGCGCACAGGCGTGGGCGAGGAACAGGGCGGCGTCGTGGATATCGGTCATGGGTCCCTTTGAGGTGCGAAAAAGCCCGACGACGACAAAACCATACAGTTTTTAAGGCCATCGGTCGCGACCGCTCTCCCGCTGCCCCACCCCTGCGACCTTTTGGCGCGCGCCGCGCCCACCCGCACCCGAAAAGCATTGCCTTTCGCTCCGGTTCGCGGCAGCAGACTCCCCCCATGAGCAAGCCCGCCTTCCCCGCCCTTCCCATCGATCCCGTCCTGCCCGCCCTGCTGGAGGCGCTGGACAGCCGCGGCACCGCCGTGCTGCAAGCCCCGCCGGGTGCGGGCAAGACCACCCGCGTGCCGCTGGCCCTGCTGGAGGCGGCTTGGGCAAAGGGCCGCAAGAATCCTGGTGCTGGAGCCGCGGCGCCTCGCCGCCCGCGCCGCCGCCCGCCGGATGGCGTCGATGCTGGGGGAGGCGGTGGGCGAGACCGTCGGCTACCGCGTGCGCCTGGATACCAAGGTCGGCCCGAAGACCCGGATCGAGGTGGTGACCGACGGCCTGTTCCTGCGCCAGCTTCAGGAGGATCCGGAGCTTCCCGCCGTCGGCGCCGTCCTGTTCGACGAGTTCCACGAGCGCGGCATCGACAGCGACCTCGCCCTTGCCCTGGTGCAGGAGGCGCGCGGCGCGCTGCGCGACGATCTGCGCCTCGTCGTGATGTCGGCGACGCTCGACGCCGCCCCGGTCGCCACCCTTCTCGCGGACACGCATGGCCCGGCCGCGATGGTGACCAGCGAGGGCCGCGCCTACCCGGTCGAGACCCGCCACCTCGACGCGCCTCCCCAGGGCACCCGCATCGAGGACGCCGTCGCCGCCGCCGTCCGCCGCGCGCTCCGCGAGGAGCCCGGCAACGCCCTGGTCTTCCTGCCCGGCGTCGGCGAGATCCGCCGCGTCCAGTCGCTGCTCGACCAGTCCGACCTCGGCCCGAACACCGTCATCGCCCCGCTCTATGGCGACCTGTCGGCCGAGGCGCAGGACCGCGCCATCGGCCCCACCCCGCCCGGCCAGCGCAAGATCGTGCTGGCGACCTCCATCGCCGAGACCAGCCTGACCATCGAGGGCATCCGCATCGTGGTGGACAGCGGGCTGATGCGGGTTCCGCGCTTCGACCCGCGCGGCGGCATGACCCGTCTGGCGACAGTGAAGGTCAGCCAGGCCTCGGCCGAGCAGCGCCGCGGCCGCGCCGGCCGTCTGGAGCCCGGCGTCTGCTACCGCCTGTGGCCGGAGGCGACGCACAAGGCGCTGGCCCCCTTCACCACGCCGGAGATCGCCGACGCCGACCTCGCCCCGCTGGCGCTGGAGCTTGCGGTGTGGGGCGTCTCCGACCCCGCCAGCCTGTCCTGGCTCGACCAGCCTCCCACAGCGGCGATGGCCCAGGCGCGCGAGCTGCTGACCGGCCTCGGCGCGCTCACCAAAGCGGGAGCCATCACCCCGCACGGCCGCCGCATGGCCGGCTTCGGCGTGCATCCGCGTCTGGCCCACATGATGCTGGCCGGCAAGGCGATGGGCCAGGGCGCGCTCGCCTGTCTGGTCGCAGCATTGCTGGGCGAGCGCGACATCGTCCGCGCCCAACCGGGCTTCCGCGACGCCGACCTGCGCCTGCGCGTCGATCTGCTGCGCGGCGAGGAGCGCGGCGGCCAGGGTGCCGCGCGCGGCCTCAGCGTCGACCGCGGCGGGGCGCAGCAGGCGGTGAAGCAGGCCCGGCAGTGGCGCCGCCAGCTCGGCGTGCGCGACGACGACGCGATGGATTCCAACGCCGTCGGCATCCTGCTGGCGCTGGCCTATCCCGACCGCATCGGCCAGCGCCGTCCCGGAGGCCAGCCCGGCGGCGTGGCGGCGCAGTATCGCCTGTCGGGCGGGCGCGGCGCCTATTTCCAGCAGGCCGAGCCGCTGTCGGCCGAGGAGTGGCTCGCCATCGCCGACCTCGACGGCGCCGCCCGCGAATCGCGCATCTTCCTGGCCGCCCCGGTCACGCTGGCCGATCTGGAGGAGAGCTTCGCCGACGACATCCGCACGGAGACCATCGTCGCCTGGGACGCGCGCGAGCAGACGGTGCTGGCGCGGCGGCGGCGCATGCTGTTCGCCCTGATCCTGAAGGACGAGAAGCTGGCCAAGCCGCCGGCCGACGCGATGACCGCCGCGATGATCGAGGGCATCCGCGCGCTGGGCCCGACCTGCCTGCCCTGGACCGACGAGCTGCGCAAATGGCGCACCCGCGTGATGTTCCTGCGCACCCGCGAGGGCGACGCTTACGACTGGCCCGACCTGTCCGACGACGCCCTGATGGACGGTCTGGAGGCGTGGCTGGCCCCCTTCCTCGACGGCGTGTCGCGCCGCGCCCATCTGGAGCGCATCGACCTGTCGAGCGCGCTCCGCGCCCTGCTGCCCTGGGAGTTGAAGACCCGCCTGGACGCCGAGGCCCCGACCCATGTCGAGGTGCCGAGCGGCTCCCGCATCCCCATCGACTATGACGGCGAGGAGCCGGTGCTGGCGGTGCGGTTGCAGGAGATGTTCGGCTTGGCCCAGACCCCGCGCATTGCCGGCGGCCGGGTGCCCGTGCTGCTGCACCTGCTGTCCCCCGCCCGCCGCCCGGTCCAGGTCACCCGCGACCTCGCGAGCTTCTGGGCCAACGCCTACAAGGCGGTGAAGGCGGATTTGAAGGGCCAGTACCCGAAACATTACTGGCCCGACAACCCGCTGGAAGCCGAACCGACCGCAAGGGCGAAGCCAAGGGGGCGGTAACGGCCCGCCCTGCACCGCAACGCCCCCAATCCTCTCTCCCCCTGGGGAGAGGGTCAGGGTGAGGGGGCAGCAAAGGCGCCAGCCTTTGCCAGGGGATCGCAAAGGGGCAGCATGCCCCTTGGCGGCGCGCCGAAGCGCGGCCGTCCACGCCCGAAGGCAATGGATAACCGGAGAAGACGGTGACGGAGCGTGTCAGATATGAAGAACTTGCTTGCGTTAGGCAGAGAAGGTGATTGTGACTTTAGGCAGTCAGCAATAGAATGCACCTCCGCAACGGATAGGTGGTTTTTGAGTGTCCTTGCAAGAAACGCGTCAGAACTAGCACAAACTCTTAAAGCTAACATCGAATATTCTCTGAATAATCTTATGGAGCAGAGGAAAAGATTGTCATGATGATGAAGCACACGATTGGGATCATCTCGATTCCCTACAAAAAGTGAGGATCGTGCAGCGCTTTTATTGGCATTGAATGCAAAAGAGATTTTTAACTTTATCAATGGAACGAAATATGTCTGTAAATCTTTGGAGTGAAACTCGGCGCCCGAGGCTGAACAGCTCAAGTAGCGAAGCATCGACAAATGACCACGATCCAAACGGTGTACGCTCTTTTTTTCAGCAGGACTACGACCGACTTCTCTTTTCTACCCCTGTACGCCGTCTCGCTGACAAGACACAAGTTTGGCCGATGGATGACAACGACGGGGTTCGCACTCGCTTAACGCATTCCCATGAGGTTGCGAATTTGGCGCGATCAATTGGGACGCGTGCATTTAGGCGTGCACCTGAAGCTTTCGCAGGCGTCAATTTAAGCGACACTATCCAGCCCATGCTTTCTGCTATTGGGCTTGCGCATGACCTTGGGAACCCACCCTTCGGCCATCAAGGCGAAAGCGCAATTGGAAACTGGTTTAAGTCTAGGAAAGACTGGATTTTCACCAAAAGTTACGACAGGAAGAAAAGAATCCGCCACCCTATTCCGGGAAAATTTTGGCCGGAGTTTACTAAATTCGACGGCAATCCGCAAAGCCTCCGTCTTTTGACAAAGCTTCAGACGCATCACTCTCGTCTTGGGCTAGACCTGACTGCAGCAACACTCGCGGCTACTTTGAAGTACCCTGTTCACGTAACAGGGACAAGCAAACAAAAGCCTCACATCAAAAAATATGGCTATTTCGAGTCAGAGAAAGAAATTGTTGATTGGATTCGCCTGGAGACAGGGCTCGCCGAAAAGCAGCGACATCCACTCACGTGGATAATGGAAGCATGTGATGATATTGCTTACTCAGTGCTTGACGTTGATGACCTGCTGAAAAAGGGACTTCTCTCACCAGATGATGTTCTAATCACACTCCAACATAACAAAGATGTCGCAGGACGAGATACTATTAATAAGATTGACGAAAAATTTAGAGAGGTGAACGAAAGTGACCGGCGCGTTGAGATTCGTCACGACATTAAGATACAATTTCTGCGCGCATATGTAATTGAGGCACTCATTAATGATGCGAGCGACGCATTCGTGGCCAGCGTTGACCAGATAATGAAGCTGACTCACGAGGCTCCTCTCATGGATAACAATCCTCTATGCGACGCTCTAAAGTATATAGCAAAGCAGTATGGGTTACGCCATCCATCGGTGCTGCGCACAGAAGCGGTGGGCGCCGTAGCGATTGACGGGATTATGTCATCGTTATGGGAGGCTATTTCCGAAAGAGAAGCAGACGACCTAAGGTCAGCACGCAGTAGCGCTCGCGCACGGTACATCTTCTCTTTGATTAGTCCAAACTATCTGGAGGAAGCGGAAAAGTCTAAGTCCTTGGATGGGATTGCAGGCACACTACGTTATCGTGAACTCCGTCTTCTCACCGACATGGTGTCGGGGATGACGGACACATATGCTACGAAGCTTTGGCAAGATATCAACTCGGTGCCGAATGTCAGTTGCCCCTAACTTTTCTTCGCTTAAACGGCGATTGGATCGCTACTTTTGGGAGAATCAGCTAACTGAGATGAAGGTTCTGCAAAGCCATCTTAATGAAAATTTTATGAAATTTGACCGGGTTGCGGTGATTGGAGAACTCGTCCGAGATTTCGCTCGCAAGGGCCGCACAGGCTTTAGGTCTGATGTTGATCTAGTTATTGATGCCCCTGCAGAATCAATCGCGCGTTTGGCTAGATCGCTGAATGCCACACCTAATAAATTCGGTGGCTATGGTTTCCGTGGGGGGCCATGGCAAATCGATTTCTGGGCTTTAGAAACAACATGGGCTGCGCGCTACGCCGGCGTATCTGTGAAATCGCTGGAAGACGTGATTCGCTGCACCTTTTTCGATTGGGATGCTGCCGCGTATGACTTGCATTCAAGAAAACTAATTTGTAGTAGGGATTATCTAGACCGGATCAAAAACGGGGCTCTCGACATCAACCTTCGCCTCACTCCTTCACCTGATGGGAACTTGCTGCGGTCAATAAGGCGCATCGTACTGTGGCGCCTTAACACAGGACCAGCACTGCGTTCCTTTATCGAAGAAGCATTAAACGAAAAGACACTCAAGCGTATACAGCATAAAGAAATGGCCACTTACCCCTTACCCATTACCACCTCTTGGAAAAATGCTAAAGATGCCCGCCAAAAAATACTTGAGATTAGTCAAAAGAAAAATTATCAAGAACAGCTCAAGTTGGGAGATTTCTGAATTTAACTTTGAATTTAGGATGGCGAACGCCCCTCAATTCAATAATTTGCGCACTTTCTCCATTGCCTGTATTTATTGCGCTCCATTTATTTATGGGTAGCCCAAGCCTTGCCCTTCCCTTTTTTCGCCTACCCTTACCACCACTCCCCCAACCATGCTACGCTTGCGCCCTCCCCCACCCGCGGAGGGCACCGCATGCCCCGACAGTGGCGATCCGCCACCTCCGCCCGCTCCACCGAAGCCGCCCCGCGGCCCGTCCTCCCCCCGTGCGTCCCCTCCCCACGCGCCCGCCCGGATGGAACACTGGACACCCCTGGAGTGCCCCCTGAAACTGAGACAGTGTTAAAGTGTTCCAGTTCTCTGATGGAGAGGACCGATGGGAGAGAAGCGAAGTTTGGAGTTCAAGGTTTCGCTGGTTCGACGGCTTGAAGCTGGCGAGCGGATAACGGATCTTGAGCGAGAGGCTGGCGTATTCCGTGCGCAGATTTACCGCTGGCGCGATGCTTTTGGTCGTGCGGGTGAGGCTGGATTGGAGCGTCGTCCTGGCCGCCGACGCGGCTATCGGCGGTCTCGATCTGCAGAGGGAGGCCCTTCAGCGGGCCCGGCGCCGAGCGCGCCTGCGGAGGCAGCATTGGATCAGCTTGCGCCTGATGTGCGTGCGTGGGTATCGGAGCTTGAGCGGACGGTTGCGCGCCAGCAGCTTGATTTGGATTTTTTCAGCGAAGCCTTGCAGCGTATCGAGGCATCACGCCGGCCGAAGAGCGCGGCTGGCGAGACGGCGTCTATGCCGCCATCCAGGCGATGACGCAGCGGCAAGGCAGAGTTTCGGTGGACCGGATGTGCCGGTTGGCGGGGGTGAGCCGGGCCGGTTTTTACCGGCATTGGCAGGAGCGGGCGCCGTCGGCTGAGGAGACGGACCTGCGCGACGCCGTCCAGCGCCTTGCCCTGGTACACCGGCACTACGGTTACCGGCGGATCACGGCGCTGTTGCGCCGGGAGGGGCGGCTGGTGAACCACAAGCTGGTGCTGCGGCTGATGCGGGAGGACAACCTGCTGTGTCTGCGTCGGGCATCGTTCGTCCCGGCGACGACGGACAGCCGTCATGACTTTCCGGTCTGGCCCAATGTGGCGCGCCGCCTGGCGTTGAGCGGACCGAACCAACTGTGGGTGGCTGACATCACCTATGTCCGGTTGGGCGGGGCGTTCGCCTACTTGGCGGTGGTGCTGGACGCTTGGTCGCGCCGGGTGATCGGCTGGGCACTGGGCGATCATCTGCGGGCGGAACTGGCGCTGGAGGCGCTCGACGGTGCCTTGGCCGTACGTGGAGCAGGACCGATGGTTCACCACTCCGACCGAGGCGTCCAGTATGCGTGCCGGGCCTACATCGGGCGCCTGGAGGCTCATGGCGTCCAGCCAAGCATGAGCCGGGTCGGCTGCCCTTACGACAATGCCATGGCGGAGAGCTTCATGAAAACACTCAAGACCGAAGAGGTTGATGGCCGCAGTTATGCCGACATCGCCCAGGCAAGGGCCTGCATCGACCGCTTCATCGACGAGGTGTACAATCGCCAGCGCCTTCACTCGGCCCTTGCCTACAGCCCACCGGTCGAGTTCGAGGAAAATTTCCCGCCACCAGGGCCGGGCGGCCGCCCGGCCCTGGTGGCCTGACCAATCCGGAACAATTTAACAAGCGTCTCAACTTCGGGGGGCGGTCCACACCCCCCGCAAAACCGTTCCATCCTGTTCCATACGTTCCACGTCCCGCCGCCCCACCCGCCCCCGATGGAACAGTGAACACCCCGCCGAAAAACGTTCCGCCCCGTTCCATCCACCCCACGCCGCACCCTTCCGCAACCGCCCGTACGCCCTGCGCGCCGCCCGCCGACACACCATCATTGCGCCCACCCCCCGTCCGCCCTATGTTCCCGGCAAACTCTCGCTTGTCCGGGCCCCGATGACTGACCTCTCGCACATCCGCAATTTCTCGATCATCGCCCACATCGACCATGGCAAGTCGACCCTTGCCGACCGGTTGATCCAGCAGTGCGGCGGCCTCGACGCGCGCGAGATGCGCGAACAGGTGCTCGACAGCATGGACATCGAGCGCGAGCGCGGCATCACCATCAAGGCCCAGACCGTCCGCCTGCTCTACAAGGCCGAGGACGGCAAGCAGTACACGCTGAACCTGATGGACACCCCCGGCCACGTCGACTTCGCCTATGAGGTCAGCCGCAGCTTGGCCGCCTGCGAGGGCTCGATCCTGGTGGTCGACGCCTCCCAGGGGGTCGAGGCGCAGACGCTCGCCAACGTCTATCAGGCGATCGACAACAACCACGAGATCATCCCGGTCCTCAACAAGATCGACCTGCCCGCCGCCGAGCCGGAGCGGATCAAGCAGCAGATCGAGGACGTGATCGGCCTCGACGCGTCGGACGCGGTGGAGATCTCGGCCAAGTCCGGCCTCAACATCGGTGCTGTGCTGGAGGCGGTGGTCAAGCGGCTGCCGCCGCCCAAGGGCGACGCCGACGCGCCGCTGAAGGCGCTGCTGGTCGACAGCTGGTACGACCCCTATCTCGGCGTCGTCATTCTGGTGCGCGTCGTCGACGGCGTCCTGAAGGTGAACCAGAAGGTGCGCTTCATGGCCGCCGGCTCGGCCCATGACGTCGACCGCGTCGGCGTCTTCACGCCGAAGGCGCTGCTGACCGGCGAGCTGCGGCCGGGCGAGATGGGCTTCATCACCGCCGCGATCAAGGACATCACCCAGACCAAGGTCGGCGACACCATCACCGACGAGCGCAAGCCGGCGACCGAGGCCCTGGCCGGCTTCAAGCCGTCCATCCCCGTGGTGTGGTGCGGCCTGTTCCCGGTCGATGCCGCCGATTTCGAGCGGCTGCGCGACAGCCTGGGCAAGCTCAAGCTGAACGACGCCAGCTTCCATTACGAGGCGGAGACGTCGGCGGCGCTGGGCTTCGGCTTCCGCTGCGGCTTCCTCGGCCTGCTGCATCTGGAGATCATCCAGGAGCGGCTGGAGCGCGAGTTCAACCTCGACCTCATCACCACCGCGCCGTCGGTGGTCTACAAGCTGACGATGACCGACGGGACGGTGCGCGACCTGCACAACCCGGCCGACATGCCCGACGTGATGCGGATCGACCACATCGACGAGCCGTGGATCAAGGCGACGATCATGCTGCCCGACGAGTATCTCGGCGGCGTGCTCCAGCTCTGCACCGAGCGGCGCGGCCAGCAGATCGAGCTGACCTATGCCGGCGCCCGCGCCATGCTGGTCTACCGCCTGCCGCTGAACGAGGTGGTGTTCGACTTCTACGACCGGCTGAAGTCGATCAGCCGCGGCTATGCCAGCTTCGACTACCAGATGGACAGCTACGAGGAAGGCGACCTCGTGAAGCTGTCGATCCTGGTGAATGCCGAGCCGGTGGACGCCCTGTCGATGATCGTCCACCGCAGCCAGTCCGAGCGCCGCGGCCGCCAGCTCTGCGAACGGCTGAAGGAACTGATCCCGCGCCAGCTGTTCAAGATCGCGGTGCAGGCCGCCATCGGCGGCAAGATCATCGCCCGCGAGAGCATCAGCGCCATGCGCAAGGACGTGACCGCCAAGTGCTATGGCGGCGACATCAGCCGCAAGCGCAAGCTGCTGGACAAGCAGAAGGAAGGCAAGAAGCGCATGCGCCAGTTCGGGCAGGTCGAAATCCCGCAGAGCGCCTTCATCGCGGCGCTCAAGATGGGCGACGAATAAGGCAAACGGACAAGGCGGGCTCAGGCCCGCCTTTTTTGTACAACGCGGCAATTCCGTACAACCTTGCGCAACAAAACGGCCGTTCGGGTGTCATCACACCCAGGACGGTGCCGCTCCTGCGCGGCGCCTCCCCTGTTTTTGGTTCTATCCGGGAGGATGACATGCGCAAGTTTCTCGCCGCCGCGGTTCCGGCCCTGATGCTGATGGCCGTCGCCGCGCCTGGCCACGCCCAGATGGGTCAGACCCAGACCGGCGGGTCCGCCAGGTCCAACGCCGTCGCCAACGGCACGATGGACACCGGCGCCCGCGACGTCCAGGCCAGCCGGGACATGATCGGCAAGCGGGTGGTCCACCGCCATGGCGGCCCCGTCGCCGGCACCATCCAGAACGTCACCACCGGCGCCGACGGCCAGACCATGGTCGAACTGAAGCTGGCCAAGTCCGGCCAGTCGGTCATGCTGCCTCCCGCCTCCTTCGAGCGGCGCGGCCGCCAAGTGGTCGTCATGCAGGACCAGATGGAGCTTCAGCAGCTCGCCCAGTACAGCAGCCAGGCCAACACCGGCTACGGCAGCTCGACCGGCGGCGCCATGGGCGGCCAGATGGGGAGCGGCTCGATGGGCGGCTCGATGAACGGCGGCATGGGCTCCGGCTCGATGAACCAGGGCACGATGAACCAGGGTTCGATGGGCAACGGCTCGATGAACCAGGGCACCATGGGCACCGGCACCATGGGGAACGGCACGATGAACCGCGGCACCATGGCCCCGGCCCAGCCCGGCATGGGCCAGTAAGCCGTCACCGAAGGCGGAGCGCCATCGGCCTCCGCCTTCGGACAGGCGCTCAGTCCCCGATCACCGTCAGTTCGCCGGCCTGCGGCACCGGCATCGCCGCCTTGACCGCCGCAACGTCCAGCCCGGCGGCGAACAGGCAGACCAGCTTGGCGTAGCTGGCCTCCGGCGTCATGTCATAGGCGCCGACCGCCCCCACGGCGCCGAGGCCCGTCGCATAGGCGCCGGGCAGCACAGCACCACGCTGCACCTGGGTGTTGTCCATCAGCACGACGCCGGCCTTCACCGCCGCCGACAGCGTGTCGAGGAAGTCCGGATCGGTCGAGCCGTTGCCCTCGCCGTAGGCCAGCACGATCGCCCCCTTCGCCGCCGGGCTGGTGCCGGTCAGCATCGCCGACACCGTGCTGGCGCGGATACCGGGATAGAGCCACAGCATGACGACGGAGAAGCCCGCCAGCGCCGCCGGCAGGGCGTCCAGCGCCGCCATCCGCTTGTCCCGGTTGTCCGGCCCGGCCAGCGAGACACCCGTGTCCGGCATCGGCAGCCAATGCGGCTCGTTGCGCGCGACCACGCTGCCGATGGTGGCGAGCGGCGGGAAGTTGGGGGAATCGAAGCCGGCGAAGCGGTTGGCGTCGACCTTCGACGAGCGGTTGCCGCGCAGCAGCTTGGTGTCGAAATAGACGCAGACCTCCGGCACCGGCAGGGTGCCGGCCGCCACGATGGCGCCGACCAGATTGGCCGGCGCATCGCTCAGCGTGAAGGACAGCGGCACCTGCGATCCGCTGAACACCACCGGCTTCGACAGGCCGGGCAGCAGGAAGGACAGGGCCGACGCGCTGTAGGCCATGCTGTCGGTGCCGTGCAGCACGACGAAGCCGTCATACTGGTCATAGACCGACAGCAGCCGCCGGGCGATGGCGACCCAGTCCGCCGGCGTCATGTTGGAACTGTCGAGCGTGCGGTCGAACCAGTCCATGGTCCAGCCCAGGTCCGGATAATCCTTCACCCGGTGGTCGGACAGGCCGGGCACCGACAGGGCCAGCCGCTCGAACTCCATGCCCGGCACCGGCGCCAGCGCCCCGTTGGGATTGGTCACGCACCCGATGGTGCCCCCGGTGTACAGCACATAGACCCGCCCCATCGCCCACTCCTGCCGGCATAGTTATCGGCGGCAGGATAGGCTGCGGGCCGCTTACTTCTCAAGACGCTGGCGACCCGGAATTGGCAGCGGCGACCGGACCGACGACGGCGCGTGCTCCACGGTCAGGCGATACCCCAACGCAGGCCCGGCCGAGGGCAACGGATTGTAGGCGAGGCGGAAGCGCCGCGGTTCCGGCACGGCCGGGGTGGGGATGGCCGGCGGCTCCAGGCGGGCGGCACCGAGAACCGTGCCGGTCCAGGCGGCGAACAGCGACATGATCGGAAACTCCAAGGGGGTCGGAGGCCGACAATGGGGGGTGCGCCAATCCCTTGGAAACGAATAGGCATTATGGTGTCATCACGGTTCGTAATGACCGCGCCGTTGCGGACGGGCCGGCGCTCTGCTTGAATAAGCGGCAACTTCCGGTTCCCGACATGCCCGCCAATCTCGACACCGACCTGCTGCGCGCCTTCGTCGCCGTGGCCGACAGCGCCAGCTTCACACGCGCCGGCGAAAGGCTGGGACGCACCCAGGCGGCGGTCAGCCAGCAGGTGCGCCGGCTGGAGGACACGGTGGGCAAGCGCGTGTTCGAACGCGACACCCACGGCGTGCGCATGACCCGCGACGGCGAGGTGCTGCTGGCCTATGCCCGGCGCATGCTGACCCTGAACGACGAGGTGCTGGCGCTGATGCACCGCAGCCCGACGGTGGCGAGCGTGCGCATCGGCACGCCCGACGATTACGCCACCATGCTGCTGCCGGAGATCCTGGCCCGCTTCAACGCCGCCTATCCCGACGTGATGGTCGAGGTCGTCTGCGACAACAGCCCCGATCTGGTGGCGGAGATTGAGAAGGGCCGCTACGACCTGGCGCTGATCACCCGCAAGGCCGGCGAGGCCGGCGGCGAGCTGGTGCGGCAGGAGCCGGTGTCCTGGGTCGCCCCGCCGCTCGACCCCGCGCCGGGTTGCCGTCCGGTGGAAAGCCTCGATCCGCTGCCGCTGGCGCTGTTCCCCAAGGGCTGCGTCGTGCGGGACATCGCGGTCGCCGCCCTGGACGGGATGGGACGCGACTGGCGCGTCGCCTTCACCAGCAAGAGCGTCGTCGCCGTCCATGGCGCGGTGATGGGCGGGCTGGGGGTGACGGCGATGGAGGCCTGCACCGTCCCGCCCAGCCTGCGCCGCATCGGTGCGGCGGAGGGCTTTCCCGACCTGCCGGACGTCGACATCGCCCTGCACCGCGCCCGCGGCACGGCGCCCAAGCCGGTGCGGCTGCTGGCCGACGCGATCCACGACCTCGTCGGCGGCCAGCTGCTGGGCCGCCGGAAGCCACCCCATGCCTCACAGGTGACTGCCAGGGAAGCCGCCCAATGATCGCCGTGCCGCCCCGTTGCCTCCTCCCAGCGCTCGCCCTTGTCCTCGCCTGTGCCGGCAGTGTTGCAGCAACCCCGCCGGCCTGGGCGCAGAGCCCCGTCGCCATCGGCGCCCCGCTGACCGGCGAGGTGGTGCTGAACCGCGACATCGAGGTGCGGATCGGCCCCAGCGAGGATGCCCGCATCGTCATGACGCTGAAGCAGGGCAAGGCGCTCAACGCTCTCGGCACGCCGCGCGGCACCTATTGGACGGAGATCGCCATCGGCGGCCAGCCCATCGGCTATGTCCCTGCCGATTCGCTGGACCCGGCGCTGATGGTCACCGGACGGCCGGCAATCGGCGGCGAAGGGCCGCGGCCGCCCAAGCCCGCCGCCAACCAGCCGGCGGATGCCCCTCCCTCCCACCGCAGCGCCGCGGTCGTCCCGCGGGCGGCCTGGGACAAGGCGGCGCAGACCCCGGCGGAGGGCTATGTCGTCGCCGCCGGCCCGATTTCCGCAACCGAGATCCTGGCCAACCGCAAGCGGCGCAGCTTCACCCTGCGCAAGGGCGACGTGGTGGCGCTGATCGGTGCCGCCGATGGCGAGGCGACGCTGGCCCTGCCCGCCGGCACCCGCGCGCTGGCGCCGGTCCAGGGGCTGGTCGGAGTGGCCGCGCCCTATCCACTGCCGGGGATGCCGCCGGTCGAACCGGGCATGCTCTACGGCATCAAGCTCGGCGAATATGTCAGCTACGCCGAGGGCTTGCGCGCCTGGAAGGAGTTCACCGCCGGGCCGGGCAGCGCCTATCGCGACCTGCCGGCGATGGTCTGGCCGGTGTTCCGCAAGGGCCGGTTGCTGTACGAGGTCGGCGTCGCCCCTTTCACGCGCTTGCAGGTCGACACCGCCTGCGGCACGTTGGCGCAACGCGCGCTCGATTGTACGGTGATCGAGCTGGATACGTTTTGATGAGTGACCGCCATGCGGGCCGGCCAAGCCCGTCCTCATGACCCTTTCGCGATTGAAGAGCCATGACCGACGCCGACCCGACCGGACCTGAGGACGACCCCCGCACCGATCCGGCAGCCGGGCCGGCCCCCGAATCGGCCCCCGAATTGGCCGACGAGGATTCGGTCTTCCTCGACGATGCCGCCCCGGAGGACGCCCCCGAAGACGGCGCTGCCGCCGAGGAGGCGCCCGGCAGCCGCTGGACCATGCTGATCGTCGATGACGAGCCGGAGGTCCATGCGATCACCAAGCTCGTGCTGTCCGACTTCGCCTTCAAGGGCCGCAAGGCCCGCTTCCTGTCCGCCCATTCGGCGGCGGAGGCCCGGCGGATCCTGGCGCGCGAGCGCGACATCGCGCTGATCCTGCTCGACGTGGTGATGGAGACCGAGGATGCCGGCCTGCGGCTGGTCCACCACATCCGCGAAGAGCTGCAGAACCGCAACGTGCGCATCATCCTGCGCACCGGCCAGCCGGGACAGGCGCCGGAACGGGCGGTCATCCTCGATTACGACATCAACGACTACAAGGCGAAGACCCAGCTGACCGCCCAGCAGCTGTTCACCACCACGGTCGCGGCGCTCCGCTCCTACGAGGACATCGTGGCGATCGACGCCAACCGCCGTGGCCTGGAGAAGATCATCGAGGCGTCGTCGTCGCTGTTCCGCGCCCGCTCGATGAAGCTGTTCGCCGCCGGGGTTCTGACCCAGCTGTCGGGCCTGCTGGGGGTGGGGCCGGACGCCATCCTGTGCGTGCAGCGCGGCGGTGCCGGAACCCCGGGTAGCAGCAACCGGCCGGTCGAGGCCGCAACCGGCAACGGCCTCTATGTGCTGGCCGGATCTGGCCGGTTCGAGGATCTCATCAACGAACCCGCTGCGGGCCATGTCGATCCGGCGGTGCTGGCCGCGGTGACCGCCTGCCTGGAAAAGCGGGCGCATGTCTTTGCCGGCGACCATTGCACCCTCTACATCCGCACGCCGAACGACCGGGAGACGGTGGTCTACCTGCGCTCCAACCGGCCGCTGTCGGAGTTGGACCGCAAGCTGATCGAGGTGTTCTGTGGCAAGATTTCCGTTGGTTTCGACAATCTGCACCATTACGAGCAGCTTTACCGCGCCCAGCAGGGCACGCTGGCGGCGCTGGCCGATCTGGCCGAGCGCGGCCGCGGCGCGCTGACCCCCGACGGGCCTGCCAGGGATGGGGCAGCCTGCGCTGGAATGGACGCGGCTGCTGCGGAGGACGACCGGTTCAGCCGGTCGCTGCGCATCGCCGCGATCACTGAACGGATCGCCCGCCGCCTGCATGCCGACGGTCTCTTCGCCGACACGCTGGACGACTTGACGCTGGAGATCATCGGCCTCGCGGCCATTCTGCACGACATCGGCAATGCGGCGGTGAACCCGGCGATCCTGTCCAAGCCCGGCCCGCTCGATGCGGCGGAGCGCCGCGCCATGCAGGCCCATACGGTGGCCGGTGCCAGCCTGCTGAACCAGGCGAGCCATCTGGCCGACGGCCCGACCCATCTTCATCTGGGGGCGGCGGTGGCACGCTGGCACCACGAGAATTGGGATGGGACCGGCTATCCCGACGGCCGCACCGGGGCGGCGATCCCGCTGTGCGCCCGCATCGTCGCCGTTGCCGACGCCTATGACGCCATGACGCGTGACCGGCCCTATCGTCCGGCGCTGGACCGCGATCACGCCGTGGATGAAATCCGCCGGCTGGCCGGCCTGCGGTTCGACCCGGCGGTGGTCGATGCCTTCCTCGCCGTGCTGCCGGAGGTCGACCTGCCCCGTTCCGCGGCAGGACCGGCTTCCTGACGTGCCTGTTGCGGCAACGTCGCCCTCACTCGGACTTCGTTGGTCCGACAGGCCGCAATCCTACCGGCTGCACAGCGCTTCGACCGCCTGGCGCAGCGGCCCGACCTGAACCGGCTTCAGCAGCAATTCGCAGCCCATGAGCTGGGCCTCGTCGCGGCGTTCGGGCGTGCTGTCGCCGGTCAGGATGATGGCCGGGATTTGCTGCCCGGTTTCGCTGCGGACACGCTCCACCACCTCGCGTCCGGTACGGCCGGCCGGCAGGTAATGGTCGGCGATGATCAGGTTCGGCACCCGGCCCAACCCACCCAGCTGTGCCTCCAGCGCGGCGGCGCTGAGCGCCTTCACCACCTCGTACCCCCAGCCGTCCAACAAAATCGCCAGCCCCTCGACGATCGAGCGGTCGTCGTCCACCACCAGGATGAGTGGCCTGCCGGACTCCGGTTTGGTTGCCTGACCGTCTGCTGGATCAACCATAGACTTCCCCCGCTTCGTCGCTTGCAGTGTGATGGGCATTCGACTTGCCAAGGCAATGCACGCATCGCCTGTGCCGTAATCGTGACATCGAACACATCGTGGGTCCACCGGGGGCGAACAATCCTGACCCCCAACCTTCCCACAGATCAACGTCCTGGCGTCAAACATTGAATTGAAACAAACAGCCTCAGGGTTTTCCCTTAGCGAATGCACTCGAGATTCATCAATCAGCAATTCATCATATGATTGCGCGGTGAGCTATCGTGAAGGAGCCTTTCGTGAATCCTTCAGGTAGGACAAACGAAAAGGGCCCCCGCCGAAGCGGAGGCCCTGTCTCTTACATAACGGTAATTTCAACCCTTGAGGGTTTTTCTCAAGCGCGGAGATTTCCTCCGGTCGCCTTGACCACCGCAGCGACGATTTTCTGACCGACGGCTTCGATCATCTCGTCGGTCAGGGTTGCGGTGGTCGGCTGGTAGGTGACCGACACGGCGACCGATTTGCGGCCTTCACCCACTCCCGGCCCTTCATAGACGTCGAAGACTGCGACATCTTTGACCAGCGCCTTGTCGGCACCCTTGACGGCACGAAGGATCTTGTCGGCCTCCACCTTGCGGTCGATGACAAAGGCGAAATCGCGCTCCACCGGCTGGAAGGCGGAGAGCTGGACCATCGGCTTGGCGGTGCCGCCCTTCTTCTTGGGCAGCGGCACGGCGTCCAGCATCACCTCGAAGCCGACGACCGGCCCCTTGACGCCCAGCGCGTCCAGCACCGACGGATGGATCTCGCCGAAGCGGGCCATCACGGTGGGCCCGAGTCGCAGCACGCCGGACCGGCCGGGATGGTACCAGCCCGGCGCATCGGTGGTGACCTGCAGGTTGGCGGACGGGGCGCCGACCGCCTCCAGCACCGCCAGCGCATCGGCCTTGGCGTCGAACACGTCGACCCCGCGGGCCTTCTCCGACCAATGGCGCGGCACCGCCGCACCGGCGCGGATGCCAGCGGCGACCGTATCCTGCCCGTCCGGCGCCGGGGTGCGGAAGGCCGCCCCGACCTCGAACAGGCGCACGTCGGCGAAACCGCGGTCGGCATTGCGGCCGGCGGCCTGGATCAGGTTGGGCAGGACCGACGGGCGCATGACGTCGAGATCGCTGCTGATCGGGTTGACCAGCCGCAGGCCGGGCTCGCCACCGCCGAACAGCGCGGCGACCGGGCCGGACAGGAAGGACCAGGTCACCGCCTCCGACAGGCCGCGGGCGGCCAGTGTGCGCTTGGCCAGCGCGACACGGCGTTGCTTCAACGTCAGGGCCGGGCGGGTCAGCACCGTCTCGCGCGGCAGCGGCGTCGCCGGGATGGCGTCGAAGCCATGGACGCGCAGCACCTCCTCGACCAGATCGGCCTCGCCATGGACGTCGGCGCGCCAGGACGGAACGCCGACGATCAGACGGCCCTCGGCATCCTCGCCCTCAAGGGAGAAGCCAAGGTCGGTCAGGATCCGCTCCTGGCGCTCGCGCGGCAGCTCGACGCCGCCCAGCGCGGCGACGCGGCCCGGACGCAGGGTCAGCGTGCGCTTCCACTCCGGCTCGGCCCCCGCAGTCACGATCTCCGACACCTCGCCGCCGCACAGATCGAGGATCAGACGGGTCGCCCGCTCGATCCCCTCGACCACCGCGGCGGGATCGACGCCACGCTCCAGCCGGTAGCGGGCGTCCGATTCCACCCCCAGCCGGCGGCCGGTCTGAGCGGTGCGGACGGTGTCGAAAATCGCGGCTTCGAGGAAGACGTTGGTCGTCTCCTCGGTGCAGCCGGACGTCTCGCCGCCGATGATGCCGCCGAGCGCCTCGGCCCGCTCATGGTCGGCGATCACCGTCATCGCCGGGTCGAGCGGGTATTCCTTGCCGTTCAGCGCCGCCAGGGTCTCGCCCTCGCGCGCCAGCCGGACCACGATGCCACCCTTCACCTTGTCGGCATCGAAGGCATGCAGCGGGCGGGACACGTCGAAGGTGATGTAGTTGGTGATGTCGACCAGGATGGAGATCGGACGCAGGCCGATGGCGGTCAGCTTGTCCTGCAGCCACTGCGGCGACGGGCCGTTCTTCACCCCGCGGAAGTAGCGGCCGACATAATAGGGGCAGGCGTCCAGCGACTCGATCTCGACCCCGATCGGGCTCTTGAAGGAACCGGGAACCGGGGTGGCGTTCAACCGCCCCTCGGTCAGCGGCTTCAACGTGCCCATGCCGGCGGCGGCGAGGTCGCGGGCGATGCCGCGCACGCCGGCGCAGTCGGCGCGGTCGGGCGTCAGGTTGATGTCGATGACCGGATCGTTCAGCCCGGCATAGTCGGCGAAGGCGGCACCGATGGGCGCGTCGTCCGGCAGCTCGATGATGCCCTCATGCTCGTCCGACAGCTTCAGCTCGCGCTTGGAGCACATCATGCCGTTCGAACTCGACGCCACGGATGACGCCCTTCTTCAGCGTGATGTCGGAACCGGGGACATAGGTCCCTTCCGGCGCGAAGACGCCCTTCATGCCGGCGCGCGCATTCGGGGCGCCGCAGACCACCTGCAGGGTGCCGGCGCCGGTATCGACCATCAGCACGCGCAGCTTGTCGGCGTCCGGGTGCTTTTCGGCCGAGACGACATGGGCGACGCGGAAGGGCGCCAGCTCCTTCGACCGGTCTTGGATGCCTTCGACCTCGAGCCCGAGGGCGGTCAGCTTTTCCGTGATCTGGTCGAGCGAGGCGTCGGTCTCCAGATGGTCCTTCAGCCAGGACAGCGTGAACTTCATGGGTCCGGCTCCTTAGCGCGTCAGGCCGTGGGCGATGTTGGGAATGTCGAGGGCGGCGAAGCCGTAATGCTTCAGCCAGCGCAGGTCGGCTTCGAAGAAGGTGCGCAGGTCGGGGATGCCGTATTTCAGCATCGCCACGCGCTCCACCCCCATGCCGAAGGCGAAGCCCTGGTACCGGGTGCTGTCGATGCCGCAGGCTTCCAGCACGTTCGGGTGGACCATGCCGCAGCCGAGGATCTCCAGCCAGTCGCCATAATTGCCCAGCTTCAGCTCGCCGCCCTTGCGGGAGCAGCCGATATCGACCTCCGCCGACGGTTCGGTGAAGGGGAAGAAGCTGGGGCGGAAGCGCAGCGGCAAATCGTCCACGTCGAAGAAGGCGCGGCAGAACTCCACGAGGCAGCCTTTCAGGTGCCCCATGTTGGTCGCCTCGTCGATGACCAGCCCCTCGATCTGGTGGAACATCGGGGTGTGGGTCATGTCGTAGTCGGAGCGGTAGGTGCGCCCCGGCGCGATGATGCGGATCGGCGGCTTGTTGTTCAGCATGGTGCGGACCTGCACCGGGCTGGTGTGGGTGCGCAGCAGCATCTTCTTATCGCCGGCATCGGGCAGATAGAAGGTGTCGTGCATGTCGCGCGCCGGGTGGCCGGGCGGGAAGTTCAGGGCGGTGAAGTTGTGGAAATCGTCCTCGATGTCCGGCCCTTCGGCGACCGAGAAGCCCATCTCGGCGAAGATGGCGATCATCTCGTCCATCGTCTGGCTGATCGGGTGGATGCGTCCCTCGGTCTCCGGGCGGACCGGCAGGGTGACGTCGACCCGTTCGGCCTCCAGCCGGGCCTTCAGGTGGGCGGCGGCGAGGTCGGCCTTGCGCGCGTCGATGGCGGCGGCGATCTCGTCCTTCAGCGCGTTCAGCGCCTGACCGCGCTCCTTGCGCTCGTCCGGCGTGAGGTTCCCCAGCTCCTTCATGAAGCCGGTGATGCGCCCCTTCTTGCCGAGCGCGGAGACCCGCACCTCGTCCAGCGCCGAGAGGTCGGCGGCGGCGTTGACCTGCGACAGAAGTTCGTCTTTCAGCGCGTCGAGCATGGCGGTTCCCGGCAAGCGTGGGGAAGAAAACGGTGCAAAAAGAAAAAGGGAGCCGGCCCAGCGGCCCGGCTCCCTTCTCTTACAACTGACGCCGTGACGGCAAGCGTTCCCTTGAGTTCGGGGAACGCGAGGCGCGTTACGCGGCGGCCTTGGAGGCGAGCGCGGCCTGGGCCTGGTCCACCAAGGTCTTAAAGGCCTCCGGCTCGCGCGCGGCCAGATCGGACAGGACCTTGCGGTCGATCTCGATGCCGGCCAGCTTGATGCCGTTGATGAAGCGCGAGTAGGTCAAGCCGTACTGACGGACGCCGGCGTTGATGCGCTGGATCCACAGGCCGCGGAAATCGCGCTTCTTGTTGCGGCGGTCGCGGTAGGCATAACGAAGCGCCTTCTCGACCTTCTCGACCGCAATGCGGAAATTCTTGGAGTTGCGACCCCGGTAGCCCTTGGCGAGCTTCAGGATCTTGCGGTGACGGGCGTGCGTCGTGACGCCGCGCTTAACACGAGCCATGGTTCAGTCCTTCCGAAATTCTAGATGTGCCGAGATCAGGCGTTGCGCAGCCAGTTCTTCAGCACCGTGCGGGCGTTGGAGTCGCACAGGGTCATCATGCCGCGCGCGTTGCGCTTCATGTTCGGGGACTTCTGTTCCAGGCAGTGGCGCTTGTAGGCGGCCTGAGCGCGGACCTTACCCGTGGCGGTCACCTTGAAGCGCTTCTTGGCGCCGCTCTTCGTCTTCAGCTTGGGCATTTTCGTTTCCTGGGTGGAAATGAGGCGGAATTCCAACGGACGGGTGGGCATGCCCTGAGCCTTCCGGCCCAGCCTCGCCGCCCGTGGAAGGCTGCGCTTATACGCGCGGGGACGGCTGGATGCAAGGGGGATGTGGGAGTGGGTCGCGGGATGAGCGGCAAGACTTAGGATCGGGAGCCGCATGGTTTGCCGGACATCCTCCTCCTCGACCCGCACTCATGTTAGGATTTAGCACCTACCCATTTTAGCGGGAGCAGCAGATGGAACATCGGCCGAAAACTGTTTCACCCTGTTCCATCCCCCACCGGGTCGCCGGCCCACCGCCCAACCGCACCCCATGGAACAGACACGGAAAACTGTTTCACGCCGTTCCATCGCGGACACCTCCCGGCCGGCGCCCCATCCGCCCTACGCCATTCGCCGCAGCAACTTCCGCATTGCACGCCCCCGCTGGCGCATGGCCCCTGCCCGCGCTATCTTCCCGGCCATGAGCGACCGCATCCCCGACCCGCAAAAACCCGCGTCCGGTGCCGAAGGCAACTGGTTCGGCTTCACCCCCGTCGATCCGTCCGCCAAGTCCGGGCTGGTCCGCGCCGTCTTCGACAGCGTGGCGACCAACTACGACCTGATGAACGACCTGATGTCGGGCGGCATCCATCGGCTGTGGAAGGACACGCTGATGGAGATGGTGGCGCCCAAGCCGGACATGACCCTGCTCGACGTGGCGGGCGGCACCGGCGACATCGCCTTCCGCTTCCTCAAGAAGGGCGGCGGGGCCGCAGTGGTCTGCGACATCACCGAGGCGATGGTCCGGGTCGGCCGCGACCGCGCCATCGACCGCAACATCCTGTCCGGTGTGCAATGGACGGTCGGCGACGCGGAACGGCTGCCAATCGCCCCGCGCTCGGTCGACGCCTACACCATCGCCTTCGGCCTGCGCAACGTCACCCGCATCGACGAGGCGATCAGGGAGGCCCACCGGGTCCTGAAGCCCGGCGGCAAGTTCTACTGCCTGGAATTCAGCCACGTCGTGCTGCCGGTGCTGCGCGAGCTGTACGACGTCTATTCCTTCCAGGTGCTGCCCTTTATGGGCCGCGTGGTGGCGAAGGACGAGGCGAGCTACCGCTATCTGGCCGAGAGCATCCGCCGCTTCCCGCAGCAGGCCGATCTGGCCAGGCGGATCGAGGCGGCCGGCTTCGGTGCCGTGCGGGTGCGCAACCTGTCGGGCGGCATCGCCGCCATCCATTCCGGCTGGCGGATTTAAGCTCCCGTGTTCCGCATCCTGCGCAACCTGATCCGGATGGCTGTCATCGGCCGGACGGTCGCCCGTCACGACGCCCTGCCCACCAGCCTGCTCGGCACCGCCCCAGGCCTGCTCTGGCTGTGGCGCCGGGTCGCCCGCAAGGGCGTGCCCGGCCGCGAGGGCGAACGGCTGGCCCGCGCGCTGGCCGAACTCGGCCCCACCTACATCAAGCTGGGCCAGCTGCTCTCCACCCGCTCCGATCTGGTCGGCGAGCGGATGGCGGTCGATCTGGCCGAGTTGCAGGACAAGCTGCCGCCCTTCCCCGCCCATCAGGCCCGCGCCATCATCGAGGCGGAGTTCGGCCAGCCGGTCCAGGCGCTGTTCCAGAGCTTCGACGACAAGCCGGTCGCCGCCGCCTCCATCGCCCAGGTCCATTTCGCCGTTACCGCCGACGGGCAGGAGGTGGCGGTCAAGGTGCTGCGCCCGGGCATCGAGCAGGCCTTCGAGCGCGACATCGACCTGTTCTACCGGCTGGCGGCGCTCGCCCAATGGGTCCTGCCCAGGCTGAAGCGGCTGCGCCTGATCGAAATCGTCGACACCTTCGCCCGCACTTCGCGGCTGGAGATGGATCTGCGGATGGAGGCGGCCGCCGCGTCGGAGCTGGCGTCGAACTTCAAGGACGACGTCACCTTCAACGTGCCGAAGGTCGATTGGGAGCGCACCGGCGGCCGGGTGCTGACGCTGGAGCGCATCCGCGGCTTCAAGGTGGACGAGCCCGCCCGCATCTCCGCCGCCGGCTTCGACCGGGACGAGATCCTGGCGATGGCCTCGGCCAGCTTCTTCAACCAGGTCTTCCGCGACGGTTTCTTCCACGCCGACCTGCATCCCGGCAACCTGTTCATCAACGAACAGGGCACCATCACCGCCGTCGATTTCGGCATCATGGGCCGGCTGGACCGCGAGACGCGCTACTACCTCGCCGACATGCTGATCGGCTTCCTGACCGGCGATTACCGCCGGGTCGCCGTCGTGCATTTCGAGGCCGGCTACGTGCCGCGCCACCAGTCCATCGAGATCTTCACCCAGGCCTGCCGCGCCATCGGCGAGCCGTTGCAGAACAAGCCGCTGGCCGACATCTCGGTCGGCCGGCTGCTGGCCCAGCTGTTCGCCGTCACCGAACAGTTCGAGATGGAAACCCAGCCGCAACTGCTCCTTCTTCAGAAGAGCATGCTGACGGCGGAGGGCGTCGGCCGGTTGCTGAATCCCAACATCAACATGTGGGAGCTGGCCCGGCCGCTGATCGAGGAGTGGATGCGCGAGAACCGCGGACCGGAGGCGCAGTTCATCAACGATGCCGGCGCCATCCTGTCCACCGTCCGCCGCATCCCCGCCCTGGTCAGCGAGGCGGAGCGGGTAACCCGCGACATTTCGGAAGGCGGCGTGCGCCTGCACCCGCAGACCGTCCGCCAGATGCTGAACGGCTGGGAAGCCCGCCGCCGCTCGGACCGCGCCGCCCTGTGGGTGATCGCGGCCCTGCTGGCGGTGATCGCCGTCCAGATGCTGTAAGGGCCGGGACGGCGCCAAAGGGTCTTAATAACCCCGGCTGCGGTCCACCAGATTGGGGATCGGCCGGCCTTCGCGGAGCGCCGTCACCGCGGTGCCCACCTGCCCGGCGCAGAGCGACGGGTGGGTGACCCCGGCGACATGGGGGGTGACGCGGACCTTCGGATGGCGCCAGAGCGGATGGTCCGCCGGCAGCGGCTCCGTCGCGAAGACATCCAGGCTGGCACCGCGCAGATGCCCGCTCTCCAGCACATCCAGCAGGTCCGACTCGACCAGATGCCCGCCACGGGCGGCGTTGATGACCACCGCCCCCTTGGGCAGGGCGGCGAACAGCCGGGCATTCATGATGCCGCGGGTCTCGTCGGTCAGCGGCAGCAGGCAGACCAGCACATCGCACTGCGGCAGCATCGCCGCCAGCCCGTCGGGACCGGAGAAGCTCTCCACCCCCTCGATGCTCTTGGGGCTGCGGCTCCAGCCCATCAGCCGGTATTCCAGCGTCCGCAGCGTGCGGGCCGACGCCGCCCCCAACTCGCCCATCCCCAGGAAACCGACGGTCACCTCGGACGCCGGACGATGGTCCAGCTGCTCCCACCGCGTCTCGGCCTGGAGGGCGGCGTAGCGGTCCATCAGCCGGTGCCAATAGAGTACCTGGAAGACGACGTAGCCGGCCATGTCCGCCGTCAGCCCGTCCGCCACCATGCGCACCAGCGGCACGTCCGGCAGGGTCGGATCCAGCAGGATCGGCTCCACCCCGGCGCCGAGCGACACGATCAGCTTCAGGTTGGGCAGGGTCGCCAGCATTCCGGCCGGCGGCTTCCAAACCACGGCGACCTCGATGTCGGTGACGTCACCGGTCTCGGGCCAGACGCGCATCTCCAGCCCGGGAAGATGGCGGGCGATTTCCCGGCGCCAATCCTCGGCGCTGTCGCTGGCGGAGCAGAACAGAAGCGTCACGGCCGAACCCCTGCTATCTAGATTGCTGTTGGGGTGCGAACGATAGCGCCTTTCCCGAACTCCGCAAGGAAGCAAGCCCGTGCCGCGCCTGATCCTGCTGAACAAGCCCTATGGCGTGCTGCCGCAATTCACCGACGACCAGGGCCGCCCAACCCTGGCGGAGCTGGTGCCGGTGAAGGGCGTCTATGCCGCCGGCCGGCTCGACCGCGACAGCGAGGGGCTGCTGGCGCTGAGCGACGACGGCCCGCTGATCGCCCGCATCGCCTTGCCGGCCAACAAGATGCCGAAGACCTACTGGGTGCAGGTGGAAGGCGTGCCGACCGACGAGGCGCTGGAGGCGCTGCGCCGCGGCGTCACGCTGAAGGACGGCCCGACTCTGCCGGCCGAGGTGCGGCGGATGGAGGAGCCGGAGTCGCTGTGGCCGCGCGACCCGCCGGTGCGCTACCGCGCCGCCATCCCCACCAGCTGGATCGCGCTCACCATCCGCGAGGGGCGCAACCGGCAGGTCCGCCGCATGACGGCGGCCGTCGGCTTCCCCACCCTGCGGCTGATCCGCTGGGCCATCGGCGACTGGACGCTGGACGGGCTGGCACCGGGGCAGTGGCGGGAGGTCCCCCAACCGCCCGCGACACCCGACAAGGGGCCGAAGGCCCCGGCACCAACCGGCAAGCGCGGCCCTGTCAAGCCGCGCCGAACAGCTGCTCCTCGCTCAGCGCCATCACGCTCGTGGAGCCGTTGACGACGGTCGCCCGCAGCGCCGCCGCCTTCGGCAGCACATGGGTGGCGAAGAAGCGGGCGGTCAGCGGCTTGGCCGACAGGAAGGCGGTGTCGGCATCGCGCTGCGCCAGCCGCTCCGCCGCCACCTTGGCGGCGCGGGCCAGTTGCCAGCCGCCGGCGACCACGCCCATCAGCTCCAGCAGAGTCACCGACGCCGCGGCCGGCAGGCGCGGGTCCTGCTTCGCCGCGGTCAGCACCCAGGCCACCGCCTGCCTGGCCTCTTGCACCGCGGCGGTCAGCTCCGCCCCGGTGACGCGCAACGCCTCGTCCGCATGTCCGGACAGCTCGCCGCCCAGCGCCGCGATCTCGTCCAGCAGCCCGTTGGCCGTCGCCCCGCCGTCGCGCAGGAGCTTGCGGTTGATCAGGTCGTTGGCCTGTATGGCGGTCGTGCCCTCGTAGATCGTGGTGATGCGGGCATCGCGCAGGTGCTGGGCGGCCCCCGTCTCCTCGATGAAGCCCATGCCGCCATGAACCTGCACGCCGTCCGACGTCAGCTGCTGGCCGGTCTCGGTGCACCAGCCCTTGGCGATGGGCGTCAGCAGATCGACCAGCAGGGCGGCGCGGGCACGGGTGGCCTCGTCGGCATGATGGTGCGCCACGTCCACCGCGGCGGCGGCGGTGTAGAGGATGCCGCGCATCGCCTCGATCCGCGCCTTCATGCCCATCAGCAGGCGGCGGACGTCGGGATGATTGACGATGCCCTTCGACTGGCCCTCGGCCCAGCCCAGCGGCTTGCCCTGCACGCGGTCGCGGGCATAGGCCAGCGCCTGCTGATAGGCACGCTCGGCGATCGACAGGCCCTGCATGGCGACGTTCAGCCGGGCATGGTTCATCATGGCGAACATGTATTCCAGGCCGCGGTTCGGCTCGCCCACCAGGAAGCCGGTCGCCCCGCCCTCATCGCCGAAGGACAGCACGGCGGTCGGGCTGCCATGGATGCCCAGCTTGTGCTCCAGCGACACGCACTTCACCTGATTGCGGGCGCCCAGGCTGCCGTCCGGATTGACCAGGAACTTCGGCACGACGAACAGGCTGATGCCCTTCACGCCCGGAGGCGCGTCGGGCAAGCGGGCAAGCACCAGATGGACGATGTTCTCCGTCAGGTCATGGTCGCCGTAGGTGATGAAGATCTTCTGCCCGGTGACGAGGTAATGGTCGCCGTTCGGCACCGCGCGCGACCGCGTGGCGGCGAGGTCGCTGCCCGCCTGCGGCTCGGTGATGTTCATGGTGCCGGTCCACTCGCCCGAGATCATCCGGGGCAAATAGAAATCCTTCAGCGCCTCCGAGCCATAGAGCTGAACCGCGTTCACCGCCCCCTGCGTCAGCATCGGACAGAGTGCGAAGGCCATGTTGGCGGAATGCCACATCTCCTGCACCGCGGTATTCAGCAGGTTAGGCAGCCCCATGCCGCCGCGCGCCGGATCGAAGGGCAGCCCGTTCCAACCGCCTTCCACCAGCGCCTGCCATGCCGTCCCCCAGCCCTCCGCCGTGCGGGCGACGCCGTCGGCGTCGAGCCGGGCTCCCTGCACGTCACCGATGCGGTTCAGCGGCGCCAGGACATTCTCGGCAATCTTCGCCGCCTCGCCCAGGATGCTGTCCACCATGTCGGGGCTGGCATCCTCGAATCCCGGCAGTGCCGCCACGTCGGCCATGCCGGCGAGGTGGTCGAGGACGAAGCGGATCTCTTTCAGCGGCGGGGTGTAGGGGATCGCGGCGGCGGCCATGGGGGACCTCTTCGGGTAAACGGGGAAATCAACGGTGTCAGACGGCCTGCTGCAACTCCGGCAGGGCCTTGAACAGGTCGGCGACGAGGCCGTAGTCGGCGACCTGGAAGATCGGCGCCTCTTCGTCCTTGTTGATGGCGACGATCACCTTGCTGTCCTTCATGCCGGCCAGATGCTGGATCGCTCCCGAGATGCCGACGGCGACATAAAGGTCGGGTGCCACGATCTTGCCGGTCTGGCCGACCTGATAGTCGTTCGGCACGAAGCCGGCATCAACGGCGGCACGGCTGGCCCCGACGGCGGCCCCCAGCTTGTCGGCGATGGCCTCCAGCAGGTGGAAATTGTCGCCCGACTGCATGCCGCGCCCGCCGGAGATGACGATGCGGGCGGAAGTCAGCTCCGGCCGCTCCGACTTCGACAGCTCGGCCGAGACGAAGCCCGACAGACCGGGGTCCGGCGCGGTGGCGATGCTCTCGACCGCGCCGCTGCCGGTGGCGGGCGCCGCCTCGAAGGCTGTGGTGCGGACGGTGATCACCTTGACCGGGTCGGCCGACTGCACGGTGGCGATGGCGTTGCCGGCATAGATCGGCCGCTCGAAAACATCGGCGGCGACCACGGCGGTGATCTCGGAGATCATCGCCACGTCGAGCAGCGCCGCGACGCGCGGCAGTACGTTCTTGCCCACCGAGGTGGCGGCGGTGAGGACATGGCTGTAGCCGGGGGCGAGCGACACCAGCAGGGCCGCGACCGGTTCGGCCAGCGCATGCTCATAGGCGGCATCGTCGGCGAGCAGCACCTTGGCAACGCCGGCCAGCTTCGCGGCCTGCTCCGCGGCCGGGGCAGCGTTGCGGCCGGCGACCAGGAGGTGGACATCGCCGCCAAGCTTGCTGGCTGCGGTCACCGCATGGGCGGTGGCGGGCTTGAGGCTGGCGTTGTCGTGGTCGGCAAGGATCAGGATGGGCATGGGGCGGTTCCTCTGTCGGGCGGGTGTGGGGAGTGCGGGCACGGGGCCGGCGCTCAGATCACCCGCGCCTCGGTCTTCAGCTTGTCGACCAGGGCGGCGACGTCCGGCACCTTGATGCCGGCCTGACGCTTGGCCGGCTCGGCGACCTTGACCGTCTTCAGGCGCGGCTTGACGTCGACGCCCAGGCTGTCCGGCGTGATGGTTTCCAGCGGCTTCTTCTTCGCCTTCATGATGTTGGGCAGCGAAGCATAGCGCGGCTCGTTGAGGCGCAAATCGGCAGTGACCACCACCGGCAGCTTCAGCGATACGACCTCAAGTCCGCCATCGATCTCGCGGGTCACGGCGACGGCATCGCCCGCCGGGGCAACCTTCGAGGCGAAGGTGCCCTGGCCCCAGCCGAGCAGCGCCGCCAGCATCTGGCCGGTCTGGTTGCAGTCGTCGTCGATGGCCTGCTTGCCGAGGATGACGAGGCCGGGGGCCTCCTTCTCGACCAGCGCCTTCAGCACCTTGGCGACGGCCAGCGGTTCGGTCGTCACGTCGGTCTGCACCAGGATGGCGCGGTCGGCGCCCATCGCCAGCGCCGTGCGCAGCGTCTCCTGGGCCTGTGCCGGGCCGATGGAGACCACCACGATCTCGGTCGCCTTTCCGGCTTCCTTGAGACGGACCGCCTCTTCGACGGCAATCTCGTCGAAGGGGTTCATCGAGAACTTCACGTTCGACGTCTCGACCCCGGACTGGTCGGTCTTCACCCGGATCTTGACGTTGTAGTCGACGACGCGCTTCACGGCGCAGAGGATCTTCATGGCGCGGGTCCCTTTGGAAATGGGCGGCGTGCAGGCATGGGACGGTCTTGCCCCGCTCTCTCCCCCGTCAGATGGGGGCGAGAGCGGGCGCTTTGGCCGACATGCAGGTAAGGGTCAGGGAAAGGGCAATGCGCCCCGCCCCTTACAGACCCTCGGTCTGCTTGCGCAGGACGTATTTCTGGATCTTGCCCGTCGAGGTCTTCGGCAGCGGGCCGAACACCACCGTGCGCGGGCATTTGAAGTGGGCCATGTGCGACCGGCAGAAGGCGATGATGTCGGCCTCGGTTGCGGTGGCGCCGTCCTTCAGCGTGACGAAGGCGCAGGGCGTCTCGCCCCACTTCTCGTCATGACGGGCGACGACCGCGGCCTCCAGCACCTCGGGGTGCTTGTAGAGGACATCCTCCACCTCGATGGACGAGATGTTCTCGCCGCCGGAGATGATGATGTCCTTCGAGCGGTCCTTGATCTCGACATAGCCGTCCTCATGCCAGACGGCGAGGTCGCCGGTGTGGAACCAGCCGCCGGCAAAGGCCTCTTCGGTCGCCTTGGGGTTCTTCAGATAGCCCTTCATGACGTTGTTGCCGCGCATCATGATCTCGCCCATCGTCCGGCCGTCCTTCGGCACCGGCTCCAGCGTGAAGGGATCGGCGACGACCACCGCCTCCAGCATCGGGCCGCGCACGCCCTGGCGCGCCTTGATCGCCGCCTTCTCGTCCAGCGACAGGCCGTCCCAGCGGTCGTGCCAGACGCAGACCACGGTCGGTCCGTAGCATTCGGTCAGGCCGTAGACATGGGTGACTTCCCAGCCCATGCGCTCCATCCCGGCGATGACGGCGGCGGGCGGGGCAGCACCCGCGACCATCACCTTGACCTTCTGCTCGATGCCCTGCTTCAGCTCGGCCGGGGCATTGTTCAGCATGTTGAGGACGATGGGCGCGCCGCAGAAGTTGGTCACCCGCTCGTCGCGGATCAGCGTCAGCACGGCGTCGGGGCGGACCTGACGCAGACACACGGCGGTACCGGCGGTGACCGCGATGGTCCAGGGGAAGCACCAGCCGTTGCAGTGGAACATCGGCAGGGTCCACAGATACACGGGCGCATCGCCCATGTTCCAGGACAGCGCGTTCGACACCGCGTTCAGGTAGGCGCCGCGGTGGTGATAGACGACGCCCTTCGGGTTGCCGGTGGTGCCGGAGGTGTAGTTCAGTGCGATGGCCTGCCATTCGTCGGCCGGCAGGGTCCAAGGGTGTTCGGCACCGACATCGCTGATGAAGGCCTCGTAATCGCGGTCGCCGATCAGTTCGCCGCCGCTGTAGGTCGGATCGTCGATATCCACCACCGGAATCGGCGCGTCGAGCAGAGCCAGCGCCTTCTTCGCGACCCCGGAGAACTCGCGGTCGACTATCAGGATCTTCGCCTCGCCATGCTTCAGGATGAAGGCGATGGCCTCCGCGTCCAGGCGGGTGTTGACAGCATTCAGCACGGCGCCGGCCAGCGGCACGCCGAAATGGGCCTCGAACAGTTCCGGCGTGTTGGCGGCCAGCATGGCGACGGTGTCGCCGGTGCCGATCCCCACATTCGCCAGCGCCGCGGCCAGACGGCGCACGCGGACGAAGGTCTCGGCCCAGGTCCGCCGGACCGGGCCATGGACGACGGCCAGCCGGTCGGGCCACACGGCGGCGGCGCGCTCCAGGAAGGTCAGCGGCGTCAGGGCGACGAAATTGGCAGCGTTGCGGTCGAGGTTTCGCTCGTACGGGTTTACGCTGGCATCGACGCTTTGAGTCGCTGCGGCGGCAGTTTCACTCATCGGACCGTTCTCCCCAGGGGTTCTTTGTTGCGCGCCGGCATTGGGCGCGGCGGTGTTGGAAACAGCCTGTACCAGATCAGCTTTGCGCAACTTTCTCAGGATTATGACCAATTGTTATTGAGGTTGTTGCGGCGCAAACGCAGGGGTGGCGCCACTTTCAGCGCAGCCAGCTCACGTCGCCGGCAAACAGGTAGCCGGCACCATAGACCGTCTTGATCAGCCGCGGCGCGCGGGGATCCTCCTCGATTTTCTTGCGGATGCGCGAGATGCGGACGTCGATGCTGCGGTCGTAGGGGAAATCGTCGCGATCCTGATCCGGGCCCTGGAGATGCTCGCGCGACAGCACGCGCTTGGGCGCCTTCAGCAGCATCAGCAGAAGCGAGGCCTCCGCCGCGGTCAGGCTCTCCTGCCGGCCATCGTCGGCGGTCAGCGTCAGGTTGCCGAGATCGAACACCCAGGGACCGAAGCGCGCCCGTGCGGTGTCCGCTGCGGCAGTCGCTCCGGCCAGCTGCTCGCGGCGGCGGATGGCGCTGTTGACGCGGGCGACCAGCTCCCGCGGCTCGAACGGCTTCACGATGTAATCGTCGGCGCCAAGCTCCAGCCCCAGCACCCGGTCGGAGGTGCCGCCGCGCCCGGACAGGATGATGACGCCGAAGCGCACATCCTCCCACAGCTCGCGCACCAGGGTCAGACCGTCCATGTCCGGCAGTCCGAGATCGACCAGACAGAGGTCGGGGGCCTGACGCTGGATCGCCGTCCGCGCCTCCCGCCCGCTGGCCCAGCCGGTCACCTCATAGCCGTAGCTCTCCAGCACCTCCGTCACCAGCCGCCGGATGTCGGCCTCGTCCTCGATCACATAGATGCGCTTCTTCTGTCCCACGCGCGTTTCCCCTCGGCACTCGTCGCCCTGCTTTTTTCCAGGTGCGTTCTATTGGGTGCGTTCTATTTGCCCGATTGTATCAGGCCGGCGCGGGTTCGGCGGCGTGGCCGATGGCCGCCACCAGGTCCCGCTTGTCCCATGGCTTGCGCAGTATGACGGCATCGGCGGGAACGTCGCCATACTCGACAGCGAATCCACTGACCAGAACCACCCGCATGGCCGGGCGCAGCAGCCGGGCGCGCCGAGCCAGTTCCACCCCCGACAGGCCGGGCATCACGATGTCGGAGACCAGCAGCGACAGCCCGTCGATCTGCTCCACCAGCTCCGCCGCCTCGTCGCCACTCGCAGCCTCCACCACCGAGAAGCCGAGGTCGACCAGCTGCTGCCGCATCACCTGCCGGACATCGTCATTGTCCTCCGCCACCAGCGCCAGCTGGCCGGACCAGCCTCCGGGCTGCGGTTCGGCCGTTGCCGTTTCGGCCTCCTGCAGGCGGGGCACCGGTTCGGCACGCGGCAGCAGCAGGGTAACGGTCGTCCCCTCCTCCGGCCGGCTGTCGATGCGCAGATAGCCGCGCGACTGCTTGACGAAGCCGTAGACCATCGACAGCCCCAGGCCGGAGCCGAGGGCCTTCGTCGTGAAGAAGGGCTCAACCGCGCGGGCCAACGCCTCAGGCGTGAAGCCGGTGCCGGTGTCGGTGACACGGATTTCCAGATAATCGTCGGGCCGGACCGGCTCGTCGAAGGACTGATCGCCCTCCAGCTTGCGGATGCCGACCGCGATGTCGAGCCGACCGCCAATGGGCATGGCGTCGCGCGCGTTGATGGCGAGGTTGACCAGCGCGTTCTCCAGCTGGGTCTGGTCGGCTATGGTCCAGCAGTCCCGCCCCTCCTCCGGCACGCCGATGGCGATGGAACTGGGGAAGGAGCGGCGCAGCAGAACCGCCATGTCGCGCAAGAGGCCGCAAAGCTCGATCGGCTCCGGCTTCAGCGGCTGCTGGCGGGAGAAGGCGAGCAGGCGGGCGGTGATGTCGGCACCACGGCGGCCGGCGCGCTGGGCCGGCTCCAGATAGGCGTCGAGCCCCTCCACCGCCGCGTAGCGGTCGCGCGCCGCCGACAGGTTGCCGATGATGATCGACAGCAGGTTGTTGAAGTCGTGCGCCAGTCCGCCGGACAGCTGGCCGACCGCCTTCAGCCGCTGCGCCTCCACCAGCTGGCGCTCGGTCTGCTTCTCGTCGGTGACGTCGAGGGTCAGGACGAACAGGCCGGTGACCGCGCCCTCCTCGCCCAAGCCATGCACCCGGCCCTCCCCGCGGTGGGGAATGAGTGTGGTCTTGGTCACCATCTCGCGCCCGTCGCGCGGGAAGGCGTATTCGAAGGTGACCACCTCCCCCGACAGGCAGCGGTCCAGATGGGGACGCAACGCCGCCATCGCCCGACGACCGACGACCGACGCCAAGTCACGGCCGATGACCGACGCCTTGTCGCGACCGACCAGGTCTGCCCAGCGCAGGTTGGCGAAGGTCAGCCGACCGTCGCGGTCCAGTCCGGCGATGCTGGCGGGGATCGCATCCAGGATCACGCGCTGCCGGGTCTCCGCCTCCGCCAATGCGGCGGTGCGGTCGCGCACCCGGCTGTCCAGCGTGGCGACGGTGTCGCGCAGCTGGCGCACCATGCCGTCGAAGGAGGCGGCCAGCAGGCCGATCTCGTCGCCGCGGCGGATGCCGCTCTGGGCACCGAGGTCGCCGGCCCTCACCTGCACCGCGGTGTCGGCCAGCCGGCGCAGCGGCCGCACCAGCCGCCCGACCGCGATGTAGCCCAGCAGGCTTCCCGCCGCCATCAGCGCCATGCCGATGGCGAGGATGCGGTTGCCCAGCACCACCGACGACCGCCGCAGCTCGTCGACATAGACCGACGAGGCGATGTACCAGTCGAACCCCTCGAAATGCCGGACCCAGCTGATCTTCTCGTAGGCGTAGTTGCCGGGATCGTCGGGCTTGTCCCACAGATAGGTCAGCGGCTCCCCCTTTGCCGCGGCGACCTTCAAATCCTCGGCGATGGGACGGCCGGTGGCGGAGTTCAGCCGGTCGCCGAAGGCCGTGCCCTCGATGTTCGAATTCGGGTGGATGATCATCCGGTTCGCCGAATCGAAGATATAGAGATAGCCGGTGCGGGCGATCCGCAGCTTGCGCAGGGCCTGGCGCAGATCCTCGATGGCGTCGGCCTTGCGCCGCTCCACCTCGGCATCGACATCGGCCAGATAGGCGCCGGTGCCGACGATGATGCCACGCCTGGGCAAATCCTTGAAGAAGCTGAGCTTCGGCGCCCGCTCGTCGCCGTTCGGCCGCCACCACGGATAGGTCTGGAACCCCTCCCCCTCGCGCTTGGCGGTGGCGACAATGGTGGGCAGGATGTGGCGGCCCAGATTGTCGCGCAGATCGTCGGCCTTGCGCCCCTGATAGTCCGGCGAGGGGTGCGACAGGATCACCGAATCGTAGCCGATGGCCCACACATAGTCGCCGTTGCCGTAGCGGAAGGCGTGCAGCCCCTCCATCGCTTCGCGCCTCGCCTGCTCCATCGTGATCTCGCCGCGGTCTGCGCGGGCATAGACATGCTCGATATAGCCGACCGCCAGCTCCAGCACGTCGCGCAGCCGGGTCTTGTAGGAATCGACGGTCGCCACCCGCTGCTCCTCCAGCCCGCCGCGGATGCGGCTGACCAGTTCAAACACGTTGTCGAGGATGGTGCGGCTGGCGTCGCGTTCGATCTCGTAGGCCTTCTCCTCGATGAAGGGGACCGAGAAGACGTAGGCCGCCGCGGAGAACAGCCCGAGCGAGACCAGGATCGCCGAGAACAGCCGGAGGAACAGGGGCGAACGGATCATTTTCCGGGCGGGGGTGGCGGAATGCGGGGGCGATGGAATCCTCGCCATCATTCCAGCTTCACCGCCGCGGCTCAACGCGAATCAGTGGGATTGTTGCCTGAATTACCCTGAAACAATTCGTCATATTTCCGGGAAATTTGCGAAACAGTGTTTTGTTAGCCGGAAGGACATAAGCCCAAACAGGGCGACACAAGGACGTTCAGCGTCTGGAGGAAACATGCACTCCCCCGCCAACACTCCCGTCTACGAGAGGGTTCGCCGGAACCCCAAATTCCACGAGCTGGTGCGCCAGCGCAGCCGGCTGGCCCTGGTCCTGTCGGCCATCGTGCTGGTCGGCTACTACGCCTTCATGATGGTGGTCGCCTTCGCTCCCGGCCTGCTGCACAAGCCGATGTCCGACGAGTCGTCGCTGAGCGTCGGCTTCCCCATCGGGGCGGCGATCATCATCCTGTCCTGGCTGCTGACCGGCGTCTATTCCCATTTCGCCAACGGCCGCTTCCAGGACCTGACCGACGAGATCACGCGGGAGACGCTGCAATGATCGCCCGCCGGATCCTTGTTGCAGCCAGCGCCGCCATCCTGGCCGCCGCCCTGTCTGCCGTGCCGGCGCTGGCCGCCGGCGATGTCGGGCAGCTGGAAAAGCAGCCGATCAACCTGTCGGCCATCGGCATGTTCATCGCCTTCGTGGTGATGACGCTGGGCATCACCTATTGGGCGGCCAGCCGCACCCGGTCCACCTCCGACTTCTACACCGCGGGCGGCGGCATCACCGGCTTCCAGAACGGCCTGGCGATTGCTGGCGACTACATGTCGGCGGCGACGCTGCTCGGCCTGTCGAGCCTGGTGTTCGCCAAGGGCTATGACGGCTTCGTCTACACCATCAGCTTCTTCGTCGGCTGGCCGATCATCCTGTTCCTGCTGGCCGAACGGCTGCGCAACCTCGGCCACTTCACCTTCGCCGACATCGCCTCATACCGGCTGGACCAGGGCAAGATCCGCACTTTCGCCGCCATCGGCTCGCTGACGGTGGTGTGCTTCTACCTGATCGTCCAGATGGTCGGCGCCGGCCAGCTGATCAAGCTGCTGTTCGGGCTGGACTACAATGTCGCGGTGATCGTGGTCGGCGTTCTGATGGTGGTCTATGTCACCTTCGGCGGCATGATCGCCACCACCTGGGTGCAGATCATCAAGGCGGTGCTCCTGCTGGGCGGCGGCATCCTGCTGGCTTTCCTGGCCCTGTCCCGCTTCGGCTTCAGCCTGGAGGCCATCGCCAGGAGCGCCATCGCCTCCCACAAGGACGGCGTGAAGATCATGGGGCCGGGCACGCTGCTGGCCGACCCGGTATCGGCGGTGTCGCTGTCGCTGGGCCTGCTGTTCGGCACCGCCGCCCTGCCGCACATCATGATGCGCTTCTTCACCGTCCCCAACGCGCGCGAGGCCCGCAAGTCGGTCTTCTACGCCTCGGGCTTCATCGGCTTCTTCTTCCTGATCGTCTGCGTGCTGGGCATGGCGGCGATCACCATCGTCGGCACCGACCCGCAGTTCTTCGAAGGCGGCAAGGTCGGCGGCAAGCTCATCGGCGGCGGCAACATGCCGGTGATGCATCTGGCCAAGGCGCTGGGCGGCGACCTGTTCCTGGGCTTCCTGTCGGCGGTCGCCTTCGCCACCATCCTGGCGGTGGTGTCGGGTCTGGCACTGGCCGGCGCGTCCGCCATCGCCCACGACCTCTACGCCCGCGTCATCCGCAAGGGCGAGGCGACGGAGCGCGAGGAGATGCGCGTGTCCAAGATCGCCTCGCTGGTGCTGGGCGTCCTGGCCGTCGTGCTGGGCATCGCCTTCGAGAAGCAGAACGTCGCCTTCCTGGTCGGGCTGACCTTCGGCGTCGCGGCGTCGGTGAACTTCCCGGTGCTGATCCTGTCGATGTACTGGAAGGGGCTGACCACGCGCGGCGCGCTGGCGGGCGGCATCGCCGGCCTGATCTCCGCAGTGACGCTGGTCATCCTGTCCAACGCCGTGTGGGTGGTGGTGCTGAACAACCCGGCCCCCATCTTCCCCTACGAGCAGCCGGCCCTGTTCTCGATGACGCTGGCCTTCATCGTCACCATCGTCGTCTCGAAGCTGGACAGCAGCGCGTCGGCCCGTGCCGAGCGCGAGGCCTTCGAGGACCAGTTCGTCCGCTCCCAGACCGGCATCGGTGCCGCCGCCGCGGCCAAGCACTGATCCCCTGACGGCCCGACGGCCCGGCACATTTTAGCGGAAAGGCGCTCTTCTCCAGTCCGGGGAAGGGCGCCTTTCCTTATGTCAGCCGGCCGAGACGCTGTTGTCCTTGCGGCGCGACAGCTGGATCTGCCCGTCCAGGCATTTGACGTAGCCGGTCTTGCCCGGCTTCAGCCCGTCCAGGATGGTGACCAGCGCGCGGGGGATCGCCGCGAATTCCTTGGAGCCGCGCGACTGGCCGTTGTAGGCGGCGATGTGTGTGCGCAGCGTCTCCTTGGACACCGGCTTCCCGTCATTCCCGATCATCTCGTCCGCCTTTCGATGCTCTTGACCGCCGACAGGCTTACGCCGGCAACCCATCCGCCGCAACCGGCCGGCCGGTGCGGTCGGCGGGGAAACGGATGGTGGCGGCGGTGCCGCGGCCCGGTTCGCTGTCGATGGACAGGCTCCCGCCATGCAGGGCCATCAGGTCGCGGCAGATCGACAGGCCCAGCCCGGTGCCGCCGAACCGCCCGGAGATGCTGCTGTCGGCCTGCTGGAACGGCTCAAGGATGCGGGCCAGCGCGTCGGCGGCGATGCCGATGCCGGTATCGCGCACGGTGATGGCGATCCGGCCATCCTCCTCCCGCACCCCGCTTACCGTCACCCGGCCGCCGCGCGGGGTGAATTTGACCGCGTTCGACAGCAGGTTCAGCAGCACCTGACGCAAGGCGCGCTCGTCGGCCAGCAGATTGGGCAGGTCGGGGGGGCAGTCGACCGCCAGCGTCACCCCACCGACATCGGCCGGCACCGCGGCCAGCGCCCGGCAGGTCTCGATGGCCTCGGCCGGCTCCATCCAGCTTTCATCCAGCGTGTAGCGTCCGGCCTCAAGCTTCGACATGTCCAGCACGTCGTTGATCAGGTCCAGAAGGTGGCGGCCGCTGTTCTGCACATGACGGGCATAGTCGCGATAGCGCGGGCTGCCCAGCGGACCGAACAGCTCGTGCAGCATGATGTCGGAAAAGCCGATGATGGCGTTCAGCGGCGTGCGCAGTTCGTGGCTCATGGTCGCCAGGAAGGCGCTCTTGGCCCGGTTGGCGGCCTCCGCCTGGTCGAGCGCCGTGGCCAGCCTTTCGGCGGCCTCGACCCGCTCGGTGATGTCGCGCGCCTCGACCACCAGCACCGTAACGACGCCCCTGTCGTCGTAGACCGGCTTGATCGTCACATCCATCACGCGGGTGAGCCCGTCGGCGACCACATCGGTCTCGTAACGGACGAAGCGTCCCGAGGCCGCCTTTTCGATGGACTGGCGGAAAGCAGCCGCCAGATCGTCCGTGCGGGCCCAGCCGCGGAACTCCCAGGCGGGATGTCCGACCAGCGCTTCGGCCGGCAGGCCGGCCAGGGCGCAGGCAGGCCGGTTCAGCGCCAGCACCCGACCGTCCGGCGCCAACAGCCCCATGATCTGGAAACTGCTGTCGAACAGGGCCTGCGACCGCCGTTCGCTGGCGCGCAGCGCCTGCGTCGTCGTTTCCAGCCGGCCGAGCTGCCGCAAGGCCAGCAATGCCAGCAGCAGCACCACCACCGACACTGCTGCGGTTTCCAGAATGCGTTTCCAGCGGTCGTCGTACCAGCCGGCCAGCACGTCCTCGGTCCGGATGCGGACATAGACGTAAAGCGGCCACCCCGCCACACGGCGCACCGTACCGATGCGCTCCCGTCCCTCCGTGGGATCGAGACCGGACAGCGTCCGGGCATTCTCACCGGCAGGCAGACGCGGCAGGACCGAGGCGAAGAAAGCGCGGTTCTCATCGAGAGCGCGCATTCCGCTCCGAGAATGGGACAGGACCATGCCATTCTCACCGTACAACAGAATGATGCTGAGCGGGCCGATGTCCTGGGTCGCATAAAGCCGGGCGAAACGGTCGAGATCGAGCACAGCCACCGCCATGGCGCTGCCGTTGGCAAGCGGACGGATTATCGCGGCCCGCCAACCGCCGTCGGCCTCGCGATAAGGCCCGACGAAGGCGCGCGGCTCCCCCATCAACGCCTCAGCCAACGGGGAATGGGCGACATCGGTGGGCTTGTGCAGACCGGCAGCCTGCCGCACCCGGCCATCCCGCTCGACGATCATCAGAGTCCGCAAAGCCGGCCCGGGACCGATGGCCGCCCCCGATACCCCTGCCCCTTCCCCAACCAGATAGGCGGGAATCGTCCCCTCGGCCGCCGTCGCCCGAAGGGCATGGTCCGCCACGACCATGACCCGGCGGGCGTCCTCCTCCAGCAAGGTCGAGAGGTTTGCGGTCTGGCGCAGACCATCATGGATCGCCCGGTCGCGCGCCCGCTCAAGGTCGGCGTATGCGACCAGCCAAAAGCCGGCGATCACCGCCACAAGCAGGCCGATTCGCATCGCGGCGACGGGCGGAAGAGAGGATAAGCGCCACCACGTCCCGCGTGCGCCACCGTCCGGTTCGGAGAGATCCGTCAAAGGAAATGGTCCGCCGCGTCTGAATGCTGGAGAGACGTCAAGCCGGAACGGCCGGACGCGACGAACTGTAGCATGCCGGTGCGGGCATTTTCACGTTCGCTTACCCCTGATCCGGGCAGCATCAGGGATGCTTCGGCCGGCCGTCGTGCATGGAAGGAGCTTAGGGGAAGAGTTCCGGGAAAAGTTTGGCTCGACAAAGCCCGCAGCCCGCGCTTCTCTGCCCGGCGACGATGTGAAGGAGGATCCCGTCGGGCATGCTGCAGGATTTCATCGATAGCCTGTCCCAGGGGCCGCTCCTGGGGCTGATGCTGTTCCAGATCGCCATCGTCTGGCCGATGTCGCGCATCCTGCGGCGGGCCGGCTTCTCGCCGCTGTGGGCCCTGTTCTCCCTGGTGCCGCTCGGTCATGTTGTGCCCATCGGCGTGATGGCTCACAGCCGATGGCCGGTGCTGCCGGCACGGCAGGCGCGCAAGGTCAAGGCACGGAGGACGGCATGACGGAGACCGTGATCCAGCTCGGCTTCTGGGAACTGCTGATCGGCTCCATCGTCACGATGTACATGCTGATCGCCGGCGGCTGGGTTCTGGCCAAGGCCGGGCGCAGCCCGCTGTGGATCCTGCTGCTGCTGTTCCCCTACCTCAACGTCCTGGCGGTCTGGGCCTTCGCCTTCATCCGCTGGCCTTTCGTCGACCGCGCCCCCTCCCCGACGCAGCCCGACGAGGGCTGAGCACCGGACCATCGGCAAGGGGACAGGATCGGACGTCATCCTCGATCAGATGTCGTCCTCGATCAGATGTCGTCCTCGATGAGGCGGACGATCACGTCGACGCGGGCGACGCGGGTGCCGGCGGGGGCGGCCGGAAGGTTCTGCACCGTCAGCCGGTCCGCGGGGATGTCCTCCAGCCGGCCGGTGGATTCGACGAAGAAATGGTGATGGTCGCTGGTGTTGGTGTCGAAGTAGGATTTGCCCGCCTCCACCACCACCTCGCGCAGAAGCCCGGCGGCGGTGAACTGGTTCAGCGTGTTGTAGACGGTCGCCAGTGACACCGGCAGGTCGGCTGCCTGCGCCTCGCCATGCAATTGCTCCGCCGTGACATGCCGGTCGCAGCCTTCGAACAGCATGCGGGCGAGGCCAAGGCGCTGGCGGGTCGGGCGCAACCCGGCGCTGTTCAGCCGGTCGAGGGCTCGCTTGAAGGGGCGTTCGGCGGTCATCATGGGCGAGGCACCCGTACTGTCGACAGTGGGATCGGACACGGAGTCCAAAACAGAACCGCGGCACTAGGCCGCATTCTGTTTAAGAGTAAAACCATTCGGAAAGCTCACGCAAGCCATTGTCGCAGCGACGTCAATGGAGACATGGTTTGGAGAGCCGCCCGAACCGGATGACTGCCCATGACGGCCCAATGCAAAGGCCGCCGACGGTTTCCCGCCGACGGCCTTGCCAGACCGATGGATGTGGCCGGTGGATGCGACCGGTCAGTAGCCGGTGGCGATCCGTTCAATCAGCTGCTTCACCGTGGGGATGAAGCCGTCGTTGTAATAAGGATCGCTGGCGAAGCGGTAGGCGTTGTGCCCCGCGAACATCAGCTGGTTTTCGCAGTCGTCGGTGTGGCTGACCGCCTGGAGCGTCTTCTGGATGCAGAAAGAGCGCGGATCGGCGCGCTTGCCCGTCGTGCCTTCGTCGTTCTGCGCCCAGTTGGAGAAGCCGCAGGCCGACAGGCAGCCCATGCAGTCGACCTGATCGTGCAGGATCTTGTCCGACTGCTGGGGCGTGACGAAGACCAGCGTGCTGTCCGGCGTCTTCAGGGCGGTGGTGAAGCCCTGGGACAGCCAACCCTCGGCGCGCTGCTTGTCGCTTTCGGTCACGTAGACCGGACGGCCGCGCGGACCGACCGGGAATTCGGCCGAATGCTCGCCCACCGGCTTGGACAGATAGGCGACCTGACGCTCGGACCGGGCCATCAGGTCCAGCAGGAAGGGGTTCTTCACTGCCGACGAGTAGAAGCCGGTGGGGGAGAAGCGGTTCAGGAAGACGTCGCCCGGCTGCAGCGCCACCAGCTTGCGCTTCCACGCCATCGAAATCGGGCTCTCCTGGGTCAGCAGCGGACGGGTGCCGAACTGGAAGGCGACAGGACCCAGGTCTGGATTGTCGATCCAATCCTCCCACTCCGACAGCCACCAGACGCCGCCCGCCATCACGATGGGGGTGTCGTTCAGCCCGAAGCTGTTCATCATCTGGCGCAGGGCCAGGACGCGGGGGAACGGATCCTCCGGCTTCTGCGGGTCTTCGGAGTTGGACAGGCCGTTGTGACCTCCGGCCAGCCACGGATCCTCGTACACCACACCGCCGAGATGGTCCCGGAACTTGTGGTAGGCGCGCAGCCACAAGGCGCGGAAAGCGCGGGCCGACGAGACGATCGGATAGTAATGGACGCCGTAGCTCACGGCGATCTCGGCAACCTTGTAAGGCATGCCGGCGCCGCAGGTGACGCCGTGGATCATGCCCTGGGCGCCTTCCAGCACGCCATGCAGGATGTGCTCGGCGCCGCCCATTTCCCACAGGACGTTCATGTGGATACGGCCGTTGCCGTTCGACGTCTCGTGCGCGATGCGCGCCTGGGCGATGCCGCCCTCGATGCCGAAGGCGATCAGCTCGTTATGGCGCTCGCGCCGGGTCTTGCCCTTGTAGATCTGCGGCAGAAGGTTGCCGTTCTCATCATAGCTGTCGGCGTTGACACCCGAAAAGGTGCCAATCCCGCCGGCAGCCGCCCAGGCTCCGGAGCTTTCGCCGTTGGAAACGGCAATACCCTTGCCACCCTCGACGAGCGGCAGAACCTCCCGGCCGGACATCGGCAACGGCTTCAACGCCTTCAACGAACCCTCCAAAGACCGAACGTGGCATCCCGTGGGACGCCGGACCAAAGCGGCGGACTACCGGACGACGAAAAGCTCCGCCGGAATCCGCGTGGGTTCCGGCGGGATCGCCAGTGCGGTTCTATATATGAGGAATTGGCGCGCCCTACGAGCGGATTCATCCCCTCGCGCAAAAAACGTTCATGAATTGCCGCAGTCGCGAACGGAAGCGTCAGCATATCGACCGGTCCACCGGCGGATCGTCGGGCTTCCCATCAGGCATCCGCCGCCAGTTCGTCGGCGAGCCGGCCGGGCGCATCGGTGAAGACCGCCGACACGCCCCAGCCGAACAGGGTCCGGGCGCGCTCGGCGTCATTGACGGTGTAGGCCAGCACCGGCCGGCCGGTGGCGCGGTACTCGGCCACGCTGTCCGCCGTCTGGCGGTCCTGATGGACGTTCAGCGTCGCCGCGCCGATGCGATCGGCGATGGAAGCCCAGTCGGAGGGCGGGTCCCACAGCAGATAGCCGCGCGGGATCTTCGGCCACAGACGCTGCGCCACCTCCAGGCAGGGAACCTCGAAACTGGAGAGCAGAAGCGGCCGGTCGGACGGCCACAGCGGGCGCAGGGTGTTCAGCGCCACCTCCGCCGTGATCTCCTCCTGCCCCGGATAGGGCTTGATCTCCAGGTTCAGGCCCAGGCCCAGGTCATTGACCAGCGCCACCGCCTCCTCCAGCGTCGGCACGCGCTCGCCGACGAAGGCGGCATCGAACCAGCGCCCGGCGTCGAGTGCCTGCAGCTCCGCCAGATCCAGCAACGGGACGGCGCCGCTGCCGGTGGTGGTGCGGTCCAGCGTGTCGTCATGGATCAGCACGGGGCGCTGGTCGCGGGTCAGCATGACGTCCACCTCGACCCAGCGGGCGCCCTGGCGGGCGGCTTCGCGGATCGAGGCGAGGGTGTTTTCCGGGGCGCTTTCCTTGGCGCCGCGATGGCCGATCAGGCGGGGAAGAGTCGACAGCATGGGTCTCGCAGGAGTAAGAGCGGTCGCTTTCCTACATGACCCATTCCGTCGAAGCGGGAAAGAGCGATGAAGGCCCTGCACAGCGTTTCCGATCTGGTGGCCGCCGGGCTGATGACGCCGGAGGCCGGCGATGCCGTGCGCACGGTCGCCGACCGCTATGCCGTGGCGTTGACCCCGTACCTGCGCGAGGCGCTGGCCGGACGCATGGATCCGCGGGATCCCCTCTATGCCCAATATGTCCCCTCCCCGGCCGAGGCGTACAGCACGCCGGAGGAACTCGCGGATCCCATCGGCGACGTGGCGCGCAGCCCGGTGAAGGGCATCGTCCACCGCTATCCCGACCGGGTGCTGCTGAAGCCGCTGCACGCCTGCGCGGTCTATTGCCGTTTCTGCTTCCGCCGGGAGATGGTCGGCCCGGGCGGCGAGGCACTGACCGCCGAGGAGATGGATGCGGCGCTGGCCTATATCCGCGAGCATGAGGAGGTGTGGGAGGTGGTGATCACCGGCGGCGACCCGCTGCTGCTGTCGCCGCGCCGGCTGCGCGGGATCGTCCACGCGCTGTCGGCCATGCCGCATGTCGGTGTCGTCCGTCTGCACAGCCGCATTCCCGCCGCCGATCCCGACCGTGTCACGCCGGAACTGGTGGAGGCGCTGACCGCCCCTGACCTCGCCACCTGGGTCGCCGTCCACATCAACCATGCCGACGAACTGACTCCACCGGTGCGGGCGGCCCTCGCCCGGCTGGTCGGGGCCGGCATCCCACTGGTCGGACAAACCGTGCTGCTGAAGGGCATCAACGACAGCCATGCCGCGCTGGAGGCTCTGTTCCGCGGGATGGTCCGCAACCGGGTGAAGCCCTATTACCTGCATCATCCCGACCTTGCCGCCGGCACCAGCCATTTCCGTCCGACGCTGGCGGAGGGGCAGGCACTGGTGACCGGCCTGCGCGGGAAACTGTCCGGCCTGTGCCAGCCGACCTACGTGCTCGACATTCCCGGCGGCCATGGCAAAGCCCCCGCCGCCCCGGCCTGGATCGAAGCGGAGGACGGGAACCGCTATCGCGTGACCGACTTCACCGGCCGGGTTCACGACTACCGCGGCTGAGCGCCCGCCCTCAGATCGCTTCTGCCCGCAAAGCCGCAACCCAATGGGCGACCCGCGCCTTCAGGGCGGCAGCGCGGGCGAAGGCAAGTTCCTCGTCTTCCAGCGGCTCGACGATCTCGAACGCCAGCGACTCGGCGCCATGGGCGTTCCAGGCTACCTGCAGGCTGCGGTGCGGGCAGCCGCCCATCTTCAGTTGGAACCAGAGGCGGTTCCGGATCTTGTCGAGGTCCGGCGCGCCGCCCACCCACACCGTACCGGAGGCCCCGCAACGGACGGCGAAGACACCGGCCACGCTCTTGCGCTCCTTGTAGGCGGCCATTGCCGCCTTTCGATCCTCTTTCCCAACCGTCGCCGCCATAGCCTTCACTCCTTCGCGGGTTATCTGTCCCGATTGGTTATACCCGGGTGATATTCCATGCAAGGTTTTTATCCGGGTTTTATCCCCAGAGGGCTGGCGTCCCGAACAGCGGATCGGGGTTGATGAGGGCATTGTGGATGCCGACCACCGAAGCGAAGCCGGTCCACAGGATCAACGGCGTCCAGATCAGCGCGATGCTTCGGTCGTCACGCCCTACCAGCGCGATGCAGATCGACGTGATGACGAAGAAGCACACCGTCCATGCTGCGGCGAGGATTGAGCTGCCCAGCGTGAAATAGACGAGGCTGAAGGTGGCGTAGATCGCCCAGGTCACCGCCTGGAGGCCGATCAGAAGCCCGCGGCTGCGGATTCGCCGCGCCGGGTCGATCAGGCGGATGTCTCCCCAGATCTGGAAGACGTTCAAGGTGAACCACATCACCGGGAAGACCCAGCCCGGCGGCTGCAAGGGCGACGGGTGGTGCCCGGCAAAGGGCTGTCCGCCCCGCTCGACAAAGCCCCAGGCATTGACGATGACCCAGAACAGCAGGGGTTGCCACCAGCGGACCCGGAAGGGGGCGGGCGGTGGCGCGGAGTACGTGGCGTCGCTCATGCTCCGCCAGATAGCGCGCCGCCCCCAACGGTCAAGTCAGCGCCATCCTTCAGCGCCGGGCCCCCAGCGAGGCGAGCTGGAACAGCACGCGGGCGCACAGGGTCTCGTCCGGCATGTTGGTGCGCTTGCAGTCGGCCTCGGCATCGACCAGCCGCTCCAGCGCCTGCCGGACATGGTTGGGTGACCAGTGGCGCGCCTGCCTGACCAGCCGGGTTTTCAGCTTGAAGAAGACCGGCGGGCGCAGCGACTCGACGGCGGCCTCCGGCGACTTGCCGGCAGCGACCTGGGCGGTGAGCAGTTGCAGCCGCTGAAAATGGCGCTGGGCGCCGCGCAGGATCGGCACCGGCGAGGTGCCCTCGGCGAACAGGCGCGCCAGCGAGCGGTCGAGAGTCGCGAAATCGCCCTCCGCCGCCGCCCATATCGGCTCGTCCATCGACAGGGCGGCGCTATCGCCGATGCAGGCCTGGGCATCCTCCAGCCGCACGCGCTTTTCGCTGCCCATGTAGAGCGCCAGCTTTTCCGCCTCGCCGCGGGCCACCATGCGGTCGCCGACGAGGTTGCCGGCGAGGAAGCTCAACACGTCGGGATCGGCGGTCAGCCCATGGCCTTGCAGAATGTCGGCGATGACGCGGCCGAGCGACGCCTCCTCCTCGACATAGCAGGGGATGGCGGCGGCGGCATCGTCCCCCTCGAACAGAAGCCGCAGCTTGGAGCGGGCTGAGAGGTCGCCCGACTCGACCACCACCAGGCTGTCGCCCGGCGGCGGGTTTTCCAGAAAGGCGGCAAAGGCGGCGGTGGCGTTGTCCTCGGCATCGCGGACGCGGATCAGGCGCCGGCCGCCGGTGAAGGAGATCGCCGCCGCCTCGTCCGCCAGCCGCGCCGGATCGTCGGCAATGGCGCGCCCCAGGAACTCAGCGACGCGGAAGGGATCGGACAGGTCCGGCACCACCGTCTTGCCCAGCGTCTGGGCGCGGTCGCGGACGAGCCCCGAGTCGGGACCATAAAGCAGCACCGCCCGAACCTTGCGGTCCGGGCTGCGCAGAAAACCATCGATCGCCTTGGGCTGGAGCTTCACCCGTGCATCCCCGGCCGGTCAGGACCCGCGGCCGAGAAACATGGCGACGCGGGTGGTGATGTCGTTGGAGATGTCTTCGAGCGCCCGATCATAAGCGTTCTGCACTGTCACGATGGCGGCGTAATGCTGCTCCAGCGTGTTGTAGCTGACCATCGAGCGCGAGCTGGACTGGAACACGACCTGCCCGGTCTGGGTGTCGGTCAACCGGTAGGGGGCGTTGACCAGCAGCTGGGCGCGCACCGCGGTGGCGTCCTTCTGCAAGGCCAGCTTCTGTTCCGACGCCGTCAGCGACACGTCCAGCCGGTAGCGCGGAGCGCTCGGCCGCTCCGACGGGTAGAAATTGTCGATCAGCAGGTTGCGGAGCTTCTGCCCTTCGCGGTTGGGGATCGACGCGATGTCGACCTCCATCAGCCGCTCGGACGCGGCGGCCCCGATGCCCTTGCCGCCATAGAGCGGCTGGAACCCGCAGCCCGACAGGGACACGGCGGATAGGCCGAGCGCGAGGGCGAAAAGCCCCCGCGCCGCGGCCCGACGGAGTGGGGCCTGACGGGGCGGGCTCCGGCGGAACGAGCCCTGGCGGATTGATCTGGGATCAGACGACGACATTGATCACCCGGTTCGGGACGACGATGACCTTGCGCGCCGGCTTGCCGTCCATGGCGCGCTGGACGTTGACATCGGCAAGTGCCGCCTGCTCCGCCGCATCCTTGTCCATGTCGCGCGGCAGTTCCAGCGTGGCGCGCAGCTTGCCGTTGACCTGGACCGCGATCTTGACGCTGTCCTCCACCACCAGGGCGGGGTCGGCCTCCGGCCAGGGCTGGTCGGCCAGCAGGCTGCCGTGGCCCAGCTGCGCCCACAGCTCCTCGCCCAGATGCGGCATCATCGGACCAACGAGACGGACCAGCGACTCGAAGCCCTCGCGCAGGACCCAGCCCTCGCCGTCACCCTTGCCGTCCAGCTCGCCCAGCGCGTTGGACAGCTCGCGAACGCGGGCGACCGCCTTGTTGAAGCGGAACTTGTCGAGATCCTCCGACACGCCGGCGATGGTCTTGTGGACCAGGCGACGGACGGCCTCGGCCTTCGGGCTGAGCAACTCGGGCTTCGGCGTGCCGGCGGCCGGCAGGTCCGCCTCGGTCATCATCCGCCACAGGCGGTTGATGTAGCGCCAGGCACCGTCGATGCCGGCCTCGGTCCATTCCAGATCGCGTTCCGGCGGGCTGTCGGACAGCATGAACAGGCGGGCGGCGTCGGCGCCGTAGGTGCCGATGATGTGCGCCGGATCCACCACGTTCTTCTTGGACTTCGACATCTTCTCGACACGGCCGACATTGACCGGCGCACCGGTGTCGGCCCGGACCCACTCGCCCTTGTCGTTCTTCGTCAGGTCGGTCGGGGCCAGCCAGGCGCCGGTGCCGGAGTCCTTGTAGGTCTCGTGGTTGACCATGCCCTGGGTGAACAGGCCGGTGAACGGCTCGTCCAGGTTCAGGTAGCCGCAGGTCTTCAGCGCGCGCGTCCAGAAGCGGCTGTAGAGCAGGTGCAGGACCGCATGCTCGATGCCGCCGATATACTGGTCGACGCCCAGCCAGTAATCGACCGCCTCGCGGGTGAAGGCCGCATCCTCGGTCTTCGGCGAGCAGAAGCGGGCGAAATACCAGGACGACTCGATGAAGGTGTCGAAGGTGTCCGTCTCGCGCAGCGCCGGCTTGCCGCAATTGGGGCAGCCGGTGTGCTTCCAGGTCGGGTGGTGGGCCAGCGGGTTGCCGGGCTTGTCGAAGGTCACATCCTCCGGCAGCACGACCGGCAGCTGGTCGTCCGGAACCGGAACGATGCCACACGACTCGCAATGGATGACCGGGATCGGGCAGCCCCAATAGCGCTGGCGGGACACGCCCCAGTCGCGCAGGCGGTACTGGGTGGTGCGCTCGCCCTGCTCCGCCGCTTCCAGCCGCTTGCCGGCCTCCTCCTTCGCCGACTCGGTGTCGAGTCCGTCGAGGAAGGCGGAGTTCCGCAGCACGCCGGGGCCGGTGTAGGCCTCGGTCCCGACCTCGAAGGCCGCCGGATCGGCATCGGCCGGAATCACCACCGGGCGGACCGGCAGACCGTACTTGCGGGCGAAATCCAGGTCGCGCTGGTCATGCGCCGGGCAGGCGAAGATGGCGCCCGTGCCGTATTCCATCAGCACGAAGTTGGCAACGTAGACCGGCAGCTCCCAGGACGGATCGAAGGGATGCACGACCGTCAGCCCGGTGTCGAAGCCGCGCTTCTCCGCCGTCTCGATCGCCTCTTCGCTGGTGCCCAGCCGGTTGCACTCGGCGATGAACTCGGCCAGTTCCGGGCTGGACGCGGCCAGTTCGGCCGCCAGCGGGTGATTCGGGGAGATCGCGGCGAAGGAGGCGCCGAACAGCGTGTCCGGGCGGGTGGTGAACACCTCCAGATCGTCCTCGCGCCCCTTGATCTTGAAGCGGAACCGGACGCCGGTGGACTTGCCGATCCAGTTCTCCTGCATGATGCGGACGCGCTCGGGCCAGCGGTCCAGCGTCTCCAGGCCCTTCAGCAGATCTTCGGCATAGGCGGTGATCTTCAGGAACCACTGCGACAGCTTGCGCTTCTCCACCAGCGCGCCGGTGCGCCAGCCGCGGCCGTCGATCACCTGCTCGTTGGCGAGAACGGTGTTGTCCACCGGATCCCAGTTCACCCAGGATTCCTTGCGGTAGGCGAGGCCCGCCTTCAGGAAATCCAGGAACATCTTCTGCTCGTGGCGATAATACTCCACATCGCAGGTGGCGATCTCGCGGTCCCAGTCGATGGACAGGCCCATCGTCTTCAGCTGCCCGCGCATGGTCGCGATGTTCTCGCGCGTCCAGGCGGCGGGATGGACCTTCTTCTCCAGCGCGGCGTTCTCCGCCGGCAGGCCGAAGGCGTCCCAGCCCATCGGGTGAAGGACGTTGAAGCCCTTGGCGCGCTTGAAGCGCGCGATCACGTCGCCGATGGTGTAGTTGCGGACGTGGCCCATGTGGATGCGCCCCGACGGATAGGGGAACATCTCCAGCACATAGTATTTGGGCCGGGAGGCGTCCTCGCGCGCGGTGAAACAGCCCTTGCTGTCCCACACGCCCTGCCACTTCGCCTCGGTTTCCTTGACATTGTAACGCGACATGAGCGCGACGCCGTTTTCCGTTGTACCAGATGCTCGAAAGGCCGGGACACCAGCCCGGACCGGCCGCCGCGTCAGCGGGCGGCGGCGTTCTGCGCCACGCGAAGCTGGCGGGCGCGGGTCAGAACCGCGTCTTCCAGGGTGCCGGCGGTTTCCGGCCCGACAGTGATGTCGCGCCAGTCGTTGCCGGTCCGCTGCTGCTTGAACACCGACACCCGGACGCCGTCGGCGCGCAGCTGGCGGTCCATGATGTAGAGGTTGACCTTGAACCGTTCGTTCGGCGAATCGGGCGGGGTGTACCAGTCGGTCAGGATCACGCCGCCGAACGGGTCGGCCGAGGCGATGGGCATGAAGGACAGGGTGTCGAGCGAAGCGCGCCACAGGAAGCTGTTCACGCCGATGCCCCCGGCCGTGTCCTGGTCGCCGCCACGCTTGTTCTTGCCGAACAGGTTCAGACCGCCGTCGGTGCCGAGCAGGCTGCCGAACTTGTAGTCCTTGTTCTTCATCTGCTCTTCGACGGTTTCGGTCTTGCCGCCCCAGCTTGCGCAGCCGGCGATCGAGACGGAAGCCGCGAGCAGTACAGGGACAAGGCGAAGGGCGGTCGAACGGCGCATGGTCGGGAACCCGGTTTAGAAAAGGGGTTGCCGCGCGCGAGTCACGCGCGGAATGCCGGTGAACAGACCATAAGTGGACGGCACCACGCAACAGCGGAAGCGTCTTTGCCCCACCCCGTCACAACAGGATGACAACAGGCGAAGCCTGCCGGGTTGCACTGCGGCGGGCTCGCCAAGGGCCTCCTTCTTAGTGTGCTCCGTGCGACACACTGTCCCCCCAATGCAGCAATCCCGGAGATTTGCCGCTTGCTGGCGAAGGCGGGGGTGCGTACGAAAGTCTCAGCCAGGACGTCAACCAGGCTGAAACATCTGCTGCCAGGATGGAGGCAAAAATCATGACCCGTTATCTGCTGGCCGGCGCTGCCGCCGCCGCTCTCGCCCTCGGCGCTGGCGCCGCCAACGCCCAGGCTAAGTTCGAAGTCAAGGTCGGCGGCGACGCCTACTTCGAAGCCGGCTACGTCGATCAGGATCTGGACTCCGGCCTGCGTTCGACCGAATTCCGCAACCGCATGCGCATCAACATCATCCCGTCCGCCAAGGCCGACAACGGCCTGGAGTACGGTGCGCGTATGCGTCTGCGTGCCAACGCTGGCACCAACAACGCCCGCAACACCGATGCCGACCGCGCTTACATCTTCGCGCAGGGCTCCTTCGGTCAGGTCCGCCTCGGCGTGACCAACTCGTTCAACGACGAGACCTACACGACCGCCCCGCTCGACTACCTGCCGCTCGGCATCTATGACGCGCTGCCGGCCTGGATCGGCACCACCGCCAACGGCCTGAACAGCGGCGCCGCCAGCACCGTCACCAACGGCAACACGATCATCACCCAGTCGCTGGTGGCGGAAGCCAACTCGACCAAGATCGTGTACTTCTCGCCGCGCTTCGCCGGCCTGCAGGTTGGCGCCAGCTACACCCCGCGTAACGACAGCTCGGCCACCGACGTCAACCGCGTCAAGCCGGTCGGCACGTTCGCCGCTGGCGGCGCTGGCACCTACACCGACATCGTCGAAGTCGGCGCCAACTACAACAACACCTTCGGCGGCGTGACCGTTAAGGCCAGCGCCGGCTACAACTGGGGCCGTGCCGTCGACGACGTCGTCGGTTCGAACTACAAGGATTCGAACGCCTGGCAGGCTGGCGCTCAGGTTGGCTACGCCGGCTTCGCCATCGGCGGCGGCTACATCGACTACGGCAAGTCGGGCCAGAACAAGCGTCCGGGCGTTGCCACCGAGAACACCCGCAACTGGGTTGTCGGCGCTCAGTACACCGCCGGCCCGATCGTTGTCGGTGCCAACTACAAGAACGGCAAGGACGCCGGTTCGTTCTTCACCGCCGGCGACCGCGAACTGCAGGTCTACGAAATCGGTGTCGGCTACACCGTCGCTCCGGGCCTGACCGTCCAGGCTCAGTACGACCACTTCAAGCTGGACAACGACGCCTCGCTCCGCGACGACAAGGGCGACGTCGTCCTGGTCCGCTCGATCCTGGCGTTCTAATCGATCTTTCGATCGAACGTCCGGCAACGGATGGAAAGGGCGGTGGCTTCGGCCACCGCCTTTTTTCTTGCCCATGCCTTCCCCTTGCCAACTTTGTAGGCAAGCCGCCTGATTTTCAGTCCAACCAAAGAGCAGAATTCAGCCACTCTTGGATTTTGTAATCATTCCAACCAGTTATGAGTGTGTTTTTGTTGCAACTGTGTTGCGAATGCGAAAGCGCGCCGCAGTTTGCCTCTTGCCGGAGTAATTGGAGAGCGGTTAAGTCTTGCTTACAAAGACAACCGACCGCTCCCGGCCAGAACGGGGCGTACGCATAAGGATGGATAATCCATGAAGCGCTCTCTCGTCATCGGCTGCGCCGCCGTTGCCCTCGCCGCCGGCTGCGGCACCGCCTCGGCCCAGTCCAAGTCCAAGTTCGACATCCTGCTGGGCGGCGACGCCTTCTTCCAGGGCGCCTATGTCGACCAGGACAACGACAACGGCCTGCGCAAGACCGAATTCGCCAACCGTTTCCGTCTGACCGTCACCCCGACGGCCAAGGCTGACAACGGCCTGGAATATGGCGCCCGCCTGCGCCTGCGTGCCTCCAACGGCACCAGCAACGTCCGCACCACCGACGCCGACCGCGCCTACATCTTCGTGAACGGCTCCTTCGGTTCGGTCCAGGCCGGTGTCGTCAACGGCCCGTCGGACGACTCGGGCGTCATCGGCCCGAACGTCGACGGCATCTCGGGCAGCCCGGACGGCTGGGTGTTCAACTACTACGGCGTGACCTCGCTGCCGTACGTTGTCGGTTCGCTGCGCACGCTCGAGTTGGGCGACGCCAGCACGAAGATCGTCTACTCGACCCCGAGCTTCGCCGGCTTCAAGCTGACCGCCGCCTACACCCCGACCTACGGCAGCAGCAACACCAACATCGAGCGCCGCAAGAACGTCACCTACAACGACATGGGTGAAGTTCAGGCCTACTATAAGGGCGCCTTCAGCGGCGTCGGCATCGAAGCCAGCGTTGCCTACCAGTTCGCCCAGGCCCCGACCGGCTTCGAAGACCTGTCGTCGATCCACAGCGGCGCCACCGTCACCTTCGGTCCGTTCGCCATCGGCGGCAGCTATGCCTTCAGCGGCGACAGCGGCTACCGCAAGGGCCACACCGGCGTTGACGACAACCAGGTCTGGCTGGTCGGTGCCCAGTACACCATCGGCCCGGTCATCCTGGCCGCCACCTACACCGACGCCAAGGGCGCCAACGTCGGCACCGGCGCCTTCTCCGCTGCCGATTACGCCCGCGCCCACGTCTACCAGGGCGGCGTGACCTACGCCGTGGCCCCGGGCCTGACCACCGGTCTGGAATACAGCTACGTCGACAACAAGTCCGGCGGTCGCAACAACGACGCCAACATCGTTCTGTGGGACACCCGCTTCTCCTTCTAAGGGACGGGTACCTGGCAGCAAACGTGAAGGCGGCGGAGAAATCCGCCGCCTCTTTTTTTGTCCATTTCCCAGCCGGAAGGCAGGCCGGCGCATGCCGAACAGGCTCATGCCTCAACTCGTCCGAAATAGGTAATCCTTCGGCGCAAGACTGCTGACTGTGACACCCAATAAATCGGCAAGTATTTAATATATGGATTTACATGATCCGGAGTTCCGTGCTTTTCCCGTCACTGTCCTCGGAATGAGGTGACTTCCATCCCTGCCGCCACTTGTCGGAGTGGCGGTGGCAGGACTAAGTCTGGGGTCACAAGATACCGCTCGCGCCCCAATCTGACGGGACGCATGCACCGAGGATGACATCCATGAAGCGTTCTCTCGTCATTGGCTGCGCCGCCGTTGCTCTCGCCGCCGGCTGCGGCACCGCTTCTGCACAGTCCAAGCTCGACATCCTGCTGGGCGGCGACGCCTATTTCCAGGGCGCCTATGTCGACCAGGACGACAACACCGGCCTGCGCAAGACCGAGTTCGCCAACCGCTTTCGCCTGACCATCACCCCGACGGCCAAGGCCGACAACGGTCTGGAATACGGCGCCCGCCTGCGCCTGCGCGCTGCCGGCGGCACCAACAACAACCGCAGCACCGACAGCGACCGCGCGTTCATGTTCGTGAACGGCGGCTTCGGCACCATCCAGGCCGGCGTGATCAACGGCCTGTCGGACGAATACGGCATCATCGGCCCGAACGTCGAAGGCATCGAAGGCTCGCCGGACGCGCAGTTCCTGAACTACTACGCGAACACCAACGGCGCGCCTTATGCGCTGGGCAGCCTGCGCACGCTGGAGTCGGGCGACGCCAGCAGCAAGATCATCTACCTGACGCCGAGCTTCGCCGGCTTCCAGGTCGGCGCCGCCTACACGCCGGTCTATGGCAGCAGCAACACCGACATCAACCGCCGCAAGAACAGCACCGCCTATCGCGACATGGGCGAGGTCCAGGCCACCTACAAAGGCGAGTTCGGCGGTTTCGGCCTGGAGGCGAGCGCCGCCTATCAGTTCGCCAAGGCGGCCAGCCAGCTTGAGGATCTCGTCCTCGGTCCATGTCGGCGCCAACCTGTCCTACGCCGGCTTCAAGGTCGGCGGCAGCTACGCCTTCAGCGGCGACAGCGGCTATGCCAAGGGCACCCGCGGGGTGGACGACCAGCAGGTCTGGATCGTCGGCGCCAACTACGATTTCGGTTCGGTGATCCTGGCCGCCACCTACACCGACGCGAAGGGCATCGACAGCAACTTCGCCGGCCTGAACGCCCGTACCCATGTCTGGCAGGCCGGCGTGACCTACACCGTTGCGCCGGGCCTGACCACGGGTCTGGAATACAGCTATCTCGACAACAAGGTCGGCGGCGTGAACAACGACGCCAACATCGTCCTGTGGGATACCCGCTTCGCCTTCTGAGCGGTAGGGTTCCAACGGCGGATACGAAAGGGGCGACGGAGAAATCCGTCGCCCTTTGTCGTTGTCCGGGACCGGCTTATTTCTTAGGCGCCGTTTTGGAGTCCTTGTCGGCCGTATCGCACGCCATGAACAGCACCGACGACTCCAGCGGCGTCCAGACCAGCAGGTAGCGCTCTTTGTCTCGGTCGCCGAGGAAGACGATCGTCTCCGAATCGGTGACCGACTTGGGATGGATCTCGCCCAGCAGGTAGCCCATGCGGCCGTAATTCGCCATGGTCCCCTGGAAGATGAAGTCCAGCCGCTCCTGATCGTCCTTCGCGACCTCCCAGCCGAACTGTTCCTGCCGCACGCAACGGCGGCCATATTCGTCCAGGACCTTGTCCATGAAGCTGCGATAGGTGCCGTCGTCGGTCAGCGGGTAGGCCGGCTCGCTGAAGCGGACCTTGGTCATCGGCGACCCCAGCATGACCTTGGCCTTGCCTTGCTTGGCACCGGGCTTCGCCGGGGCGACAGCCTTGGGGGCCTGCTTCGGATGCTCCTCGGCATGGGCGGGGCTGGCGGCGGGAACGGCGACGCACCAGACGGCCACTGCGGCGGCGAACAGGCCGGCAGGGACGGCCGGCGTCAAGGCGGAGAGCAGGGAACGAAACGGACTCCGCATGCGGAGGTCTCCTCGATATGCAGAACGATGACAATACCCGCGCCGGCGATGGGGATGCGTCGGGCATGGTCGCTTGGGGCGCTTGCGTTTCCGCGGACCGTCCGCTAACACGCCGCGGAAGCGCTGTACACCCGCAGCGACCGGATTGGGGGCGGCCATGACGACGACGCAGGGCACTGGCAAAGATACGCGAACCGGCCCCGAAGCAGGCGGTTCCACGGTTGCGGAAAGCGTGACGGGACGGCTCGACTCGGTGCGGCGTGCCATTGCGGAGACGGCATCCGCCTGCGGGCGCGACAAGAACGCCGTGACTCTGGTGGCGGTGTCGAAGACCCATCCGGCCGAAGCGGTGGAGGAGGCGCTTGCCGCCGGCCAGCGCGTGTTCGGCGAGAACCGCGTGCAGGAGGCCAAGGGCAAGTTCCCGGCGCTGAAGGAGCGCTTCCCGGACCTGGAACTGCATCTGATCGGGCCGCTCCAGACCAACAAGGTCAAGGATGCCGTAGCATTGTTCGACGTGATCCAGACCCTGGACCGCCCGAAGCTGGCCGAGGCGCTGGCGGAGGAAATGGCGAAGTCCGGCCGCCGGCCGCGCTGCCTGATCGAGGTGAACACCGGCGAGGAGCCGCAGAAGGCGGGAATTGCCCCGGCGGAGGTCGAGGCCTTCCTGGCCGACTGCCGCGACCGGCTGGGCCTGCCGGTCACTGGGCTGATGTGCATCCCGCCGGTGGACGAAGAGCCGGCCATGCATTTCGCCCTGCTTGCCGAGATGGCGCGCCGGCTGGGCCTGCCGGAGATCAGCATGGGCATGAGCGGGGATTACGAAACCGCCGTCCGCTTCGGCGCCACCCATGTGCGCGTCGGCACGGCGATCTTCGGTGCGCGTCCCTACCCGGCCCAGTAACCGCCTCAACAGCAGGCGGCAGCATCGGAGACAGCCGGGTCGGCAACGCTGAGCGCACTGCCCGGCCCGCAGTCCTTCAGCAGCCGGAGCATGTCCTCGGGCGCCAGCGCGACGCAGCCCGCAGTTGGCGTCCGGTCGGGACGGACGAGGTGCAGGAACACGGCACTGCCCATTCCCGGCACCACCGGGTCGTCATTGTGCCCCATCACCACCACGATGTCGTAGACGTGGTCGTCCCGCCACATCTCCTCATGGCTGGCCGGATAGGGGCGAACGACAGGCCGGTTGTAGGCGGGATCCTCCGGCGCGTCGCACCAGCCATCCTGCTCGGCGATGGGGTGGAGCGGCAGCCCGGTCTCCGGCGGCGGCAGCCGGTCGGCGCGCCACAGCACGCGGCGCAGCGGGAACCGGCCGACGGGGGTGGCGCCGTCGCCCTCCCGCTTGTCGGGGCGGACACCGCCACGGCCCAGCACGCAGGGCGCCTCCCCGCCCGGCCAGCGCAGGCGGCCGGTGGTGACCGGACCGACGCCGTCGGGTCCGACCTTGTCGGTGCCGGGGCGATCCGGCGTCACACCGATCTCGATGCTCATCCCGAAACCCGCGTGGTGCTGGTGGCCGTCTGCGCCGCTTTGCGCGACTGCTCGTACTTGGCCAGATTGCGCATCATCGTCTCCGACAGCATGTCCGGCGTGACCGGAGCCGATCCGGCGGCCGGTGGCGCGGACGGCGCGGCGTCGCCCGGCTGGTCGGGGGCCGGCTGGGCGGGGGCCGGCTGCCCGGTGCCGGCCTGCGGCTGGCCACCATTGGCCGCCGTGGCACCGATGGCGCGGGCGGAGGCGGTCACCGCTCCCGGAACCGGCGCCGCAAAGCGGGGGGCACTGTGCTTCGCCAGGGCCGAACTGGCCAGCGGGGTGTCGCGCGCCGGCATCTTGCTGGGGTGCGGGGCGGCACCCGCGGCCAGCTGCGCGGTGAGGGCCGGCGAGGCCTCTGCCGATGTGGCTTTGGCAGCGGCCGGCGACGCGGCGGCAAGCCGGATCGGCTGTCCGGTGGCAGCGGGAGCCGGCGACAGTGCGGAGGCAAGGTCGGCCGGCTTGGCGGCGGCCAGCGCCGCGGCAAGCCCGGTGGCAGGCGCCTGTTGCGGCTCCGCGGGGGAACCGGACGCCGCCGGCCCCCCCGAGGCGTCCGCGACGGCGGTGGAGGCGGCGGGATGGTCACCTCCCCCAAAGCCGAGCGAAGCCATGACCGTCTCACCCACATCCTTGCCGGTCGCCTGTTCGATCACCGCGTTGGCGATGGAGGCCATGCCGCCGATCACGCCGCCATACAGCATGTCGCCCATGATCCGCATGGAGGGCTGGATGGTGTCGCCGGTGATCTCGCGATAGACGGTGCTGACGATCGGAATGTGCTGCAGCGGGTTGATGATGTCCAGGAAGTCCCAGAAGGACATGTCGCCCTGGATTTCCACCGGACCGCCATTGTGGCCGTCGTTGATGACCGACGACGCCTTCTCGCGCGGCACCGCACGCTGAACGGCGCTGCTGTCGATGGTGGTGGCGTCGATGGCCATGGGCGGTCTCCCGGCTCGGTGGTCACGACAGGTACAGCAAGCGCCGTGCCAAGCACCCGTGCCCGAACCGGAGCGGAATCACCCGTTTCGGGAGGTTCCGGACGGTCAGCACCCGGAATCCGATTCCCAGCACCGCAGGGACGGCAAGAGGTGCGGCAAGAACTGCCGGGCCGGCATGGCGATTCCTGCCTTGCCGGCCCAAGTTGGGCTGAAGGCTCAGAACATGTGGCCGCTGCGTTCCGCCTTGGTGCGGAGATAAGCCTCGTTGTGGCCGTTGGCGGGGAAGATGTGGGCCACACGTTCCACCACGGCGATGCCGCAGCGGGCGAGCTGGCGCAGCTTTTCCGGGTTGTTGGTCATCAGCCGGACCGAGTCGAAGCCAAGCTGCCGCAGCATCTCCGCCGCCGGCAGATAGACGCGCTCGTCGGCCTCGAAGCCGAGGATTTCGTTGGCGTCCACCGTGTCGAAGCCACGGTCCTGGATGCGGTAGGCGCGCAGCTTGTTGACCAGCCCGATGCCGCGCCCCTCCTGCGCCAGATACAGCAGCACGCCGCTGCCCTGCCGGGCGATCTCGGCGATGGCACCGCGCAGCTGGTCGCCGCAGTCGCAGCGCAGCGACCCCAGCAGGTCCCCGGTGAAGCATTCCGAATGCAGGCGGGCCAGCACCGGCTGCGCCGGATCGGGATCGCCGATGACGATCGCCAGATGCTCAGGCCCGCCATCGGCCGGGCGGAAGGCGTAGATGCGCGTGTTCTCCGACCCGACCAGCGGCACCCGCGCGTCGGCGACGCGACGCAGGGTCCGCACCACATGCACGCGGTAATCGGCAACGTCCGACGCCCGCACCAGTAGCAGGTCATGCTCCGCCGCCCACTCCGCAGCGCTGACCGCTGCGCGCCCTGAAAGCGGTGACGGCAGGTCGGCGGTGATGGCGGCGGGCAGCAGGCGGGCCAGCCGGGCGAGGTCCACCGCCGCGGCCTCGCGGCTGCCGGGGCAGGCCTCGATGGCGGTCAGGCCGGCCGGCAGCGCATGCTGGGCCTGCGGATATTGTTCGGGATCGGCCAGCGCATGGGCCTGGTCGGCCGTCAACCCGTCGGGCCGGTCGAGCGTCATGGCGCCGAATGCCTCCGCCGCCGCACCGGGCGCCTGATCGTCGGCGATGTCGCTCGCAGGCTGCGCCGCATCGGCGGCGGCCAGCCCCAGCACGACGGCGCGGCGGCGGGTGACCGCCAGCCGGGGAGTGCCGCCGGTCAGCGCCTTCAGCCGGTCCACCGTGTCGAGCGCCACCGACTCCACCGAGACCGCGGCGCCGATGGTGCCGTCGGCCGTCTCGATCGCCACCACCTCGCCCCGGCGCAGGGCGGCCAGAGCCCGATCGACGGCGCGCACGGCGGCCTCGTCGATCGGAGCCGCTTTGGGAGCTGCCGCGGGCGCGGACAGGGTGACCGTGGTGTTGGCGGAGGAGTGTTCGGCTTGCATCGTCAGCGGCTTTGCGTAGCGGGTGCGCCGGCTCCGGCGCGAAAAACGGGACATGGTGCGTTCGGCGGGCGAAGCAAAGCGCAGGTGGCGCGCCCCTGTCCAGCGATTCCCGCGCGCTACACCGTTGCCGAAGGCGCAACGATCCCGCCAGCCTCTCCCGCCCAGGACCCTTTTGGGACCGGATCGGGACGGAATGCCGGACGGAGTCGGCACCTCCAACGGGCCGCTCCGCCGCCGGAACCTTGGGCGTTAGGATGAAAGCCACAGCCCTTCAACCGGGAGCCCTTCCCCCGTGACCATCCGTTCGACGCCCCCCGGCCAGCCCGCTTCCGTGCATCTGGTGATGCCGGCCGATCTTCCGGCCCACGCCTATGGCCGCCGCATGGTCGAAGCGCTGCGCGCCGCCGGAGCCGGCATCACCATCCATGCCCTGCCCGGCCCGCACCCGCGGGTCGATCCGTCGGCGATCCTGGCGGCCGACGTCGCGCTGGCACGGCTGCCCGACGGCGCTCCGGTCCTGCTGGACGGCAACGCCCTGGCCAATCTCGCCGCCAGCCTGACGGCCGACAGCCGACGCCTGCGCTTCACCGCGCTGGTCGAGTGTCTGCATTGGGCAGACCCCGCGCTGCCCGCCGACGAGGCCGCGGCCCGCCGCAATCTGGAACAGGGGGCACTGGCGCTGATGCGCCGCATCGCGGTGCCGGACGATACGGTCGCCGCCGCCGTGCGGGAGCTGGGCGTTCAGCCCGACCGGGTCGTCCGTGCCGATCCGGACGCGGACGGGGCGGCGGCACTGCTGGCGGTTCTGTAAAGGCCCGGCTCTTCTCGCCACAAGCCATCACGACAATCAGCCGGCACCATGCTACTAAGGCGCGGCCTCGGCACTGCCACCGACGGCATCCGCCCCCCGATCCCGTGCCGCAGCCCCGTGCAGCCCCCATACAGCCCATGACCATCGCAAAGCGCATCCTCCTGGTCGACGACGACACCGCCCTGCGCCAGTCGCTGGCAGAACAGCTTCGGCTGCTGGAGGAGGTCGAGACCGAGGAAGCGGGCGACGGCGCCGGCGCGCTGAAGGCGGTTCGCACGGCGGCCGGGGCGGGAACCGGCTTTTCCGCCATCCTGCTCGATGTCGGGCTGCCGGACATGGACGGGCGCGACGTGTGCAAGCTGCTGCGGCGCGAGGGCGTGCGCTGCCCGGTCATCATGCTGACCGCATCGGCCAGCGACGCCGATACCATCCTGGGTCTGGAGTCCGGTGCCAGCGACTATGTGACCAAGCCCTTCCGCCTGGGCGTGCTGATCGCCCGCCTGCGTGCACAGTTGCGCCAGTTCGAGCAGACGGAGGACGCGGTCTTCGCCATCGGCCCCTACAGCTTCCGCCCCGGCGCCAAGCTGCTGTTGGACGAGGCCGCCAACCGCAAGATCCGCCTGACCGAGAAGGAAACGGCGATCCTGAAATACCTGTACCGTGCCGGCGACCTGGTGGTCGGGCGCGAAACCCTGCTGGGGGAGGTCTGGGGCTACAACGCCGCGGTCACCACCCACACGCTGGAGACCCACGTCTACCGCCTGCGCCAGAAGATCGAGGCCGATCCGTCGAATGCCCGCATCCTGGTGACGGAGCCCGGCGGCTATCGTCTGGTGCCCTAGTCACCGATCGACTGGGGCGCCGATCAACTTGGACCGCCGACCGACTGGGACCGCCGCTCACCGCCCGACGGGGGCCAGCCTCCGCCGGCTTCCCCTTTCGGCGATGGTGACCTCGCCGGCGAAACCCAGCCAGCGGTGACGCTCGCCCGCCTGGGGCTTGGCATTGGGCTTGACGTGGAGCCTGGACTGGGTGCTGCCCAGGCCGCAGGCGGAAGGACCGACCCACAGCCCGCGGCCGCGCGGCACCACCGGCAGCAGCCGCAGCTTGCGCCCGACGATCGCCATCCGGCGGCGCCAATGGGCGACGTCGTGCGGCGAAACGCCGACCCGGCGCGCGATCTCGCGATCCGACAGCAGCGCGCTGCCGGGGTCCTGCAACAGTTCCAGAACGGCGCGCCGCTTGTCGGTGTCGGCATGGCGGGAGTGCTTGCGCTCCAGCGCCTTGCCCATGTCCCACAGCTTCTCCGCGGTTTCGCGCGCCAGGGTGCGCCAGCGGTCGGCCTCCTCGCGCTGGCGATCGGCATCGCCCGCCGCCTTGTCGAGCTGCCGGCGCAGGGTGGCGAGTTCCAGTTCCAGATCCTTCACCTGCCGGCGCAGACCGCGCACCAGCTCGTCCGGCGGCGGCGGTGGAGCCGGTGCCGGGGCGGGTTCGGACGGGTGGACGGGCGGCGGTTCGGGAGCGGGCGGCACCGGGGTGCGTGCACGCTCCGCCAGATCGCGGAAGGACAGCCCGGCGCGGGACAGCATGATGCGGGCGGCGCGCAGTGCGGACAGCGCCTCGCCCTGATGCTCCGACTCGGCCATGGCGAGGACTTTGGCGAGCTTGTCAGGATCCATCCGCGTCGGGTTCCGCCGGAGCCGGTCCCCACCCGCGCGGGGACCTGAGAGAAGTCATGCCGCGCACCACGCGACGAGGCCCCAACCTACCACATCTTATGGGTTTGGACAGATGCCCTTCGTAGGGTGGCGACTTGCGACACGCCGCGTTCGAAAGCCTTGGCCGCCATCCGTGGAAGTCGCCCGGAAGAGAATAAGGGCGGGAGAGATTTACTAGACTTGGACAAGCTTGGCAGCCACGATGGCGCCGTCATGACCGTTCGTTCCACCATCAATCCCGCCCAACCGCCAGCCCAGGACGGGGCCGGCGGCGTTTCCCCCTTTGTCATGCGCTTCTGGGGAGTGCGCGGCAGCATCGCATCGCCCGGCCCGGCAACCGTGCGCTATGGCGGCAACACCGCCTGCATCGAGGTTCGCTGCGGCGGCACCCACATCGTCTTCGATTGCGGCACCGGCATCCGGCCTCTGGGCGAGTCGCTGTCGCGCGACGGCGGGCCGGTGAACATCGACCTGCTGCTGACCCACAGCCATCTCGACCACATCAGCGGCCTGCCCTTCTTCGCCCCGGCCTTCGATCCGGCCAGCCGGATTCGGCTGTGGGCCGGCCATCTGCCGCCGGAGCGGCCCTTCCGCACCGTGCTGGCCGACATGATGACGGCACCGCTTTTCCCGGTGCCGGTCGAGATCTTCCGCGCCGACTGCCAGTTCCGCGATTTCCAGGCTGGGCAGACGCTGGAGCTGGCGCCGGATGTCGTGGTGCGCACCTGCCGCCTCAATCATCCCGACGGCGCCACCGGTTACCGGGTGGATCATGGTGGCCGCAGCCTGTGCATCCTGACCGACACCGAGCATCCGGCCGAGGGCCGCGATCCGGTGATCCTGGACCTGCTGCGCGGTGCCGATGTGATGGTGTATGACAGCACCTACACCGATGCCGAATATCCGTCGCGCGTTGGCTGGGGCCATTCAACCTGGCAGGAATGCCTGCGGCTGGCCGAGGCCGCCGGAGTCGGCCGCGCGGTGATCTTCCACCACGATCCCGCCCGCACCGACGACGCGCTGGACGTCATCGCGGCGGAGGCGGAGGCAATGCGCCCCGGTTCGCTGGTCGCCCGCGAAGGGATGGAACTGTCCCTGTAAAAACCGGCAGGCTTCTTACCGATTGAATCCCCGACAATTGGATCTACTGACCAAAAGCGCTTGTGCGTGTTCAATGCGCCACAGGTTGCTTTGTCACACTGGCCTCCTGTGACAATCTTGGTATTAGATCGGTGTGCAACCCCGCCTGGATTGGGGCGGGCGGGGTCGTTGAAACGTGCAAAGCTCGGGGGAAAGCGATGCGCATGACCGGTCGTGCCTTGGGGATGCTTGCCGTGCTGACCGTCGCGACGCAGCTTGGCGGCTGCGCCACCGCACCACCGCTGGAAAGCGCGAAGCTGGATGGCGCCCCGCGCGGCGTGGTGCTGCACCACCCCGCCAGCGGCGAGACGACCTCCGTCACCTACTGGCGCCCCGGCGACGGATACGATCCGGCCGCCATGCGCGAGATCGCCGTCCTGTTCCGCGACCGCCGCAGCGACGAGGTGATCCCGGTCGATCCCGCCCTGGTCGACATGCTGGTGGAACTGCGCCAGCGCGTCGGCGCTCCGCCTGAGTCGCCGATCCGCATCACATCGGGCTACCGGTCGAGCGCCAGCAACGCCAGCCTCGCCCGCACCAACCCGAACGTCGCCGAGAACTCCTACCACATGCGCGGACAGGCGGCCGACTTCTCCATCGCCGGCATCCCGCCATCGCGTCTGGCGGAGGAGGCGGCGGCGATGCAGCGCGGCGGCTACGCGATGTACGCCCACACCGGCCATGTCCATGTCGACACCGGCCCTTTCCGCACCTGGACGCCGAAGACCGGCGAACCGCGCGCGCCGCAGATCCTGGAGGCGCAGGCCCGTGCCCGCGCCAAGTCCCAGGCGCTGGCCCAGAAGAGCGGCGGCAAGGGCCGCGTCCAACTGGCCGACGCGGGGGCCAAAGCGGGCAAGCCTCCGGCCAAGCCGACCAAGGCTCCGGGGAAATCGGCCGCCCTCGCGCCGCCCGATCTGTCGCGCGTCCGCGTTGCCCTGGCCCAGGTGAAGGAAATGCCGGTGCAGAAGACGGTGAAGCGCTAGACTGCCGGCGCCTCCCCATCACCCGCGTCCCGGTACCGTCATGACCACCCTGCTGATCCTCCGCCACGGCCCGACCTCCTGGAACGCCGAAGGGCGCATCCAGGGCAGCATCGACGAGCCGCTGTCCGACGCCGGCCGCGCACGGGTCGCCCGCTACCGTCTGCCGCCCGAGTCGGCCGGACTGCGCTGGGTCGCCAGCCCGAAGCGCCGCGCCTGGGAAACCGCCCTGCTGCTCGGGCTCGATCCCAGGCCGGAACCGCGGATCGTCGAGATGGATTGGGGCGAGTGGGAAGGCCAGCGCACCGAGGATCTGCGCGCCGACGGCCGCATGCCGGCCCGCCACGACCGGCTGGGGCTGGACTTCAAAGCACCCGGCGGTGAAAGCCCACGCGAGGTGCAGGACCGCCTGCGCTCCTGGCTCGCCGATCTGGCGGCGGAGGGTCATCCGACCGGTGCCGTCGCACACAACGGCATCCTGCGCGCACTCTATGCGCTCGCCACCGGCTGGGACATGCGCGACGACCCGCCGGAGGAACTGCGCAACGGCTGCGCCCACAGGTTCCGGCTGACCAGGGACGGCACGCCGGAACTGCTGCGGTTGAACATCGGCCTGCTCAAGTAAGGCTTTACCGGAGCGAGGGGGTGCGACCGCCCCCTCCCCCCGTCAGGCAGTCAGCCATCAGACATTTAGATCGACGATCACCGGCACATGGTCCGACGGCTTGGGTTCCCAGCCGCGGGCATCGCGCAGCACCTTGATGCCTTTCAGCGCGCCTTCGAGCGGCGGCGTCACCCAGATATGGTCAAGGCGCCGGCCACGGTTGGAGGCGGCCCAGTCCTTCGCCCGGTAGCTCCACCAGGTGTAGAGCTTCTCCTCCGGCGGAACGAAGCGGCGCAGGGCGTCGACCCAGCCGGCTGAAGCCTGCATCGCCGCCAGCTTCTCGACCTCGATGGGCGTGTGGGAGACCACGGACACCAATTCCCTATGGCTCCAGACATCCTGCTCCAGGGGCGCGATGTTCAGGTCGCCGACCAGCACCATCGGACGGTCGGGCGTCCGTTCCGTGCTGAGCCAGTGGGTCATCTCATCCAGGAACTGGAGCTTGTGGGCGAACTTGTCGTTCACCGCCGGGTCAGGGATGTCGCCGCCCGCCGGGATATAGACGCTGTGCAGCTCGATCCCGCCAGGCAGATGGGCCAGCGCGTGGCGGCAGTCCTGCTTGCCGCACCAATGCTGGACATCGTGCGAAGAGAAGGGCAGGCGCGACAGGATGGCGACGCCGTTGTAGCTCTTCATCCCGTGGATGTGGGCATGGACATAGCCGCGCTCCGCCAGCGGGGCGAGCGGGAAGTCGGCGTCCACCACCTTGGTTTCCTGCAGGCAGATCACGTCCGGCTGCTCCTCCTCCATCAGGCGGAGGAGGAGGTCCAGACGCATGCGGACCGAATTGATGTTCCAGGTCGCGATGCGCATCGGCGGCGGCTCAGGCGATGGTCAGGGTCAGGGTGCCGACGCCCTCGACCGCACCGGTCAGCACGTCGCCGGCCACCACCGCACCGACGCCCTCCGGCGTGCCGGTGTAGATCAGGTCGCCCGGCTGCAGTTCGACCAGCCCGGACAGGTAGGAGATCGTCTCCGCCACCGACCAGATCAGGTCGGACAGGTCCCCCTTCTGCCGCGGCTCGCCGTTCACCTGCAAGGTGACGCCCCCCTTGGCCGGGTGGCCGATGTCGGCGACGGTGCGGATTGCGGAGCAGGGAGCCGACTGGTCGAAGCCCTTGCCCATGTCCCAGGGCTTGCCTTCCTTCTTGGCGGCGTTCTGCAGGTCGCGCCGGGTCATGTCGAGCCCAACGGCATAGCCGAACACATGCTCCAGCGCGCGGTCGACCGGGATGTCGCGGCCGCCGGTGCCAATCGCCACCACCAGCTCGATCTCGTGATGCAGGTTGGCGGTCTTCGGCGGATAGGGGATGGTGGCGCCGTCGGCGACGATGGCATCGGCCGGCTTCATGAAGAAGAAGGGCGGCTCGCGGTCGGGATCGGCGCCCATTTCGCGCGCATGGGCGGCATAGTTGCGGCCGACGCAGTAGATACGCCGCACCGGGAACGGATCGCCGCCCGTGACGGGGACGGCCGGCTGGGACCACAGGGGAATGGCGAAGGCCATGGCATCGGCTCTCTGGTTGGGACACTGTCGAACAGCTAACCCGAAAGCCGCCAACGGACCAAGCGCCCAACCATCCGCCCTGCCCTGCAAAGCGCTTCAGCGTACCAGGGCGAGGTTCAGGGGGCCGGCTGGAAACGAAGACGCCCGGTCTGGGGGGGACCGGGCGTCGGAAGCTCCGATTCGGGAACCCGCGCGCGGCAGGGGAAACCGCAGGACGGGCGATCGGCGTCGAATCGGCGTCGATCACTTCTTGACTCTTCAAGATGGAATTTGTGCGCCCGCCCACCAATACGCCATGCGCATATCTGGTATGCATAGCCTATCGTCAGCTCAGTTCTTGCTGACAAACGAGAGCCATGCCCGCATTTTATCCGTTCATCCGATAATTCATCCAAAATATGGCATCCACGGTGACTGACAACGAGCGTTCCACCCCCGCCGACCGGCGGTCGCGTCTGCGGCCCGGAAAGAACGGCAAGCTTGCCCTCGGCCCCCTTCCCGAGCTTGTGGGTTACAACCTGCGCAAGGCTCAGGTCGCGGTGTTCCAGAGCTTCCAGAACGCGGTCGCTCCGCATGACATCACGCCCGGCCAGTTCGGCGTGCTGATCATGATCCGGGAGAATGAAGGCCTGTCGCAGTCCGATCTGGGCACGGCGGTCGGCATCGACCGGTCGACGATGGTCGCCGTGATCGACAGGCTCGAGTCGCGCGGCCTCGTCGTCCGCGCCCCGTCGCCCAACGATCGCCGTTCCTACGCACTGCGCCTGTCGCCGGAAGGCCAGACGCTGATGGACGACCTGATCCCGCGTGTCCAGGCTCATGACCAGGGCATGGTCAAGGACCTGTCCCCGGAAGAGCAGGCGCAGTTCATCGACTTCCTGCGCCGCGTGTCGCGGTCGAAGTAGGGGGAACTCCCCCTTTCGTTCCAGGCACCGGAAACGACTCACAGCCCGCCCCGCACCGGCAATCGCCAGGTGCGGGGCGGGCTTTTCTATTTTGGGTTCGCTGGATCACGGCTGCGGATGGTTCGCTGAAGAGCAGCGCAAAACGAAAAAGGCTCAGCTTGTCAGCTGAGCCTTTTTTTCGGGTTCAACCCGGAAACTTAGTGGCGGAGGGAGAGGGATTCGAACCCTCGATACGCTTTTGACGTATACACACTTTCCAGGCGTGCGCCTTCAACCACTCGGCCACCCCTCCGCAGAGGCCCGCGTTATAGCCAGAGGTTCGCGGGGATGCAAGCCTCTGTTTCACGTGGACGATGTTTTTTTGGCGGCACGCCGAACCGCTCCGATTTCATCCGCCGAATTCATCCACCAGGGCGCCGACGGTGCGGCACAACAGGTCCAGATCCTGGGGACGGGACAGGCGGTGGTCGCCGTCCTTCACCAGCGTGACACGGACATCGTCGCCGATCAGCGCTTCGGCGATCCTCAGGCTGAACTGCCATGGAACGTCAGGGTCGCGCTGGCCGTGCAGCAGGCGGACGGGGCCGTCGAAGGCGATGGGACCGCGCAGCAGCAGATGGGTGCGGCCGTCCTCGATCAGGGCGCGGGTGATCGGCTGCGGCTCGGGACCGTAGTCCGACGGGCGGTTCCAGACGCCCACCTCCATGATCCGCTGGCGGATGTCGGCGTCGAAGATGTCCCACATCAGGTCTTCGGTGAAATCGGGGGCCGGCGCGATGCCGACCAATCCAGAGACCCGCTCCGGCCGGCGGAGCGCAGTCAGCAGCATCATCCAGCCCCCCATTGACGAGCCGACCAGGATCTGCGGCCCGGTCGTCACCTCGTCCAGCACCGCAAGCGCATCGTCGGCCCACAGGCCGATGGTACCGTCGGCGAACCGCCCGCTGGAAGCGCCATGGCCCTGGTAGTCGAAGCGGGTGAAGGACAGGCCGCGCGCCACCGCCCAGGCTTCCAGGGCCGTTGCCTTGCCACCGGTCATGTCGGACATGAAGCCGCCAAGGAACATCACGCCCGGCTTGCCCCGCCCGGACGGGCCGGCAGGGGTGTGGTGATAGGCTATGGTCGCGGCACCGCGCGTTAGGCTATGGTGCGCGCCGCCCGGTTGGGCTGCGGTTTCGGTCATACGGTCACCTTCGACAACGGACACCGGCACGCGGTCGGGCACCGGGCTCGATGGGGCGCCGGCTTGCCGGGCCCCGCGGCCGGTCCCGGGCCGCCCCTTGCGAGCAGCCGGCATCATGGATTTCGACCCCCACCTTACCACCGACCATTCCCCACGCAACGCAGACGCCCATCAGGACGCTTCCGCCGGCCCTTGGCCAGACCATTGGCCGGGCGGGCGGGCGCCGACGGTGCTGCAGGTGGTGCCGACGTTGGTCACCGGCGGGGCGGAGCGCGGCTGCATCGACATGGCACTCGCCCTGCAGACCGCCGGTGGCACGCCCCTGGTGGCGTCGCAGGGCGGCCCGATGGTGCGGGAGTTGGACCGCGCCCGCATCGCCCATCTGACGCTGCCGCTGGCCTCCAAGAACCCGCTGACCATCCGCCGCAACGCCCGCCGGCTGGCCGCTATCATCCGCGAGCACAAGGTGGACATAGTCCATGCCCGCTCCCGCGCGCCGGCCTGGAGTGCGTGGCTGGCCTGCCGCGAGACGGGTGCGCGCTACATGACGACCTTCCACGCGCCCTACAATTTCGGTTCGGGGCCGGTCGGCGGGCGGCTGAAGCGCTGGTACAATTCGGTGATGGCGCGCGGCGAGCGGGTGATCGCCATCTCCGGCTTCATCCGCGACCATGTGCTGGGCAACTACCCGGTCGATCCGCAACAGGTGCGCGTCATCCACCGCGGCATCGACCGCGGCGTCTTCGCACCCGACCGGGTCAGCCCGACACGGCTGGTGACCCTTGCCAAGCAATGGAACCTGCCGGACGACCGGCCGGTGATCCTGCTGCCCGGCCGGCTGACCCGCTGGAAAGGCCAGATCGTGTTGATCGACGCGCTGGCCAAGCTGGGGCGCAAGGATGTGCTGGCCTTGCTGGTCGGCTCCGACCAGGGTCGCACCGGCTACCGGGAAGAGCTGGAGAACCGCATCGCCAATGCTGGCCTGCGCGGCGTGGTGCGGATGACCGACCATTGCAGCGACATGGCCGCGGCTTACCTGCTGTCGACGGTGGTCGTCTCCGCCTCGCGCGAGCCGGAAGCCTTCGGGCGGGTGATCGTCGAGGCTCAGGCGATGGGCAAGCCGGTGATCGTCTCGGCCATCGGCGCCTATCAGGAGACCGTCGTCCCCGGCGAAACCGCCTGGGTGGTGCCGCCGGACGATCCCGACGCGCTGGCCCAGGCGCTGGAGGAGGCGCTGTCGCTGACGCCGGAGCAACGGGACGCCATCGGCACCCGCGCCATGGCCTTCGTCGCCGACTGCTACACCAAGGACCGCATGTGCGCCGACACGCTGGCGGTTTACGCAGAGTTGCTACAACCACGCTGAGATCGGCCTATCGACGCAATCCGATCGATGCAATCCGATCTTTGTCCTTCCACCGAACCGACCGGACACCATGGCCGACATCCGACAGATTTCCGGCATCGCCGAGGTCATCGACCGCTATGACGGGTTCATCCTGGACCTCTGGGGCGTGCTGCATGACGGCGAGCAGCCTTATCCCGGCGTGCCAGACTGCCTGGACAGCATGCGAGCCGCCGGCAAGACAATTTGCCTGCTGTCCAATGCACCGCGCCGAACCACCGGCGTCATCGAGAAGCTGGACGGCATGGGGCTGGGGCGCGAGCGCTACCACCATGTCATGACCTCGGGCGAGGCGACCTACGAGGCCCTGCGCGACCGCGACGATCCCTGGCATGCCGCCCTCGGACGGCGGCTCTACCACATCGGACCGGAGCGCGACATCGATGTCTTCTCCGGGCTCGGCTATCGGGTTGCCGCTACGCCGGAGGACGCGGATTTCGTCGTCAACACCGGCATCGTCACCTTCGGCGAGACGGTTGCGGACTATCAGCCGCAGCTGGACGCGTGCCTGGCCGCAGGATTGCCGATGATCTGCGCCAACCCCGATCTGGTGGTGATGGTGGGACCGATGCTGGTGATCTGCGCCGGCACGCTGGCCGCCCGCTATGAGGAGATGGGCGGCGACGTGCGCCAGCACGGCAAGCCCCATGCCCCCGTCTATGAGCGCTGCTTCAAGCTGCTGGGCATCGCCGACAAGAGCCGCATCCTGGCGGTGGGCGACAGCCTGCGCACCGATGTCGCCGGTGCCAATGCCGCCGGGATCGATGTTGCACTGGTCACCGCAGGCATCCACCAGGAGGAACTGGGCGGTGCAGCCTGGGGGGCTTCGGTCGATCCGGTCAACCTGCGCGCCCTGGCCGATGCGTCGGGTCACATGCCGACCTACGCGGTTCCCAGCCTGCGCTGGTGAACCCGGTGGACGGGAGCGCATAGCCCGCTCCCGTCACCCCTGGCCCGTTATACCCGCCCTTGTCACTCCAGCGGAACGGCGTCGTCCATCGCCCTGCGCAGCAGAGGCGACTGACCATCTTCCGAAAAACCGCGCTGACCGATGGCGGTGCGGTAATAGCTGACGATGAAGACGCGGATGGAGGCAGTCAGGTTCGCCTCCCCACGCCGTTCGTCGATTTGGGTGCAGATTTCGTTGAGGGTCATCTGCTCCCGCTCACAGATTTCCTTCAGCGAATCCCAAATATACGGCTCCATTCTTAAACTGGTTCGGCGGCCGCTCACTTTGACATTGCGGCAGAGCAGCCCCGGTCCGTCTTTACCTCCGCCCGTGCCCTCCATCGGAAACCCCGTTCCCCATCCGTTGCGTGTCCCGATCTCTCGATACGGGGCCAATACATCCATTTGTGTGACCATATTGCAAGTGGCGTGTGGCGTCCAAGTCCAATTCGACCCATGGGTGCGGATTGACGCGACAATCCGGCGCAGGCGGGTATTGCATCCAACCACAGATCGACAGGTTGCCGGGAAAAGCCGCTTCCCTTGGCCGGAACCTTCGCTATACCAGTGCCGGACGGCGGACATTGGACGGCGGACACGGGGGGAAGGATCGGCGATGAAGCGACCGGGGAACGGACGATTCGCGGCCCGCATCGCAGCCGGTGCCGGGCCGGGCCTCGGGGCAGGCCCAAGAGTGAGCCTGGGCGCAACCCTCATCGCCGGCTGGGTCGCACTAGGTGCACCGGTCGAGGGTGCCCGGGCTGCGGAGGCCACCGCCACCGCCACCGCCACCGCCACCGCCACCGCCAAGGTTCCCACGGTCGAGACGATCCCGGACTCCCTCCTGCGTGCGCGGATCGAAGCGCTGCTGCCCGCCCCCTGGCGCATCGAGTCGCTGAGCGTCGAACCGCTGCCGGAACCGCCATCTTCGGAACCGCAGATGGCGGCACGGGTCAGCGCCAAGCTGGTTCTGGGCGGGCCGACCTATCTGGTGGACAGCCGTGAAGGGCCGGTGACCTTCCTGCGCCCGGCGGCGGAGGCCGGACTGAGCAAGAATTGGGTGGCGACGGCGCTCGCCACCCGCGGTGCCGGCGGATGGACGGTGGCGCTGACGCCACAGTCCCCCGGCCTGCTCGACGGCATCGGCAAGCCGGCTGCCGAACTGCCCGGCCGCACGGTCGTGCTGGGCACACCCGAAGCCAAAAACCTGCGCGAGCAGCTGGATCGCGACGCCGCCCAGCGGCTGGCCGAGGACAGCGAACGCCGGCGGCGCGAGGAGGAAAGGCTGGCGCAGCAGACCGCCGCCGCCAAGGCCGAAGCCGCCCGCGCCGAAACGGAGCGCCGGGCGGTCGAGGCGCGCATCGCCCAGGTCGCCGACCTGCGCGGCAAGCTGACCGGCACGGACCGCGCGGCACGGCTGGTCGCTTTCGAAGCGGCGCTGGGCGGCAACGACCCGGCGCTGCGCCAGACGGCGATGGAGGCGGCGCTGCAAAGCCGCGACCCGGTGGTCGCCAACCTCGCGCTGAAGGACTGGATCGCCCGACACCGCGCCGTCCCGGTCCAGCTCTACGCCACCAAGGAGGATCCGAGTTCCGAGGTGGTGGTGCAGAATCTGGGACCGATGACACTGGAGATCGACGGGTTCAGCCCGGTCAACGGCGCGCTGGCCGGCAAGCTGGGCGCGCCCGGCTACAGCATCGCGCGTTCGTCCAGCATCATCGGCACCCTGGCGCAGACCGAACTGGCGGTGAACTCCTTCGGTTGCGCGCTGACCCTGCGGCTGGCCGAACACCGGACGCTCGACGGGCTTCTGCGCTGTCAGACGCTGCCGACGCTGATCGCCCGCATCACGCTCGACTGAGGAGGGGGTGATGGCTGGAGCGCGGCTGATCGCCTGGCTGCGGATCGCGGCACCGGCCCTGCTGCTGGGCGGCCCGTTCGGCTGCCCGGCCGGCGCGCTGGCGGACAGCGCGGCCGAACGGCTGACCCCGTCGCCCGCCCCCATCGTCGCCCTTCCCCGCCTGACGCCGGCACAGGCGCTTTCCCCACCCCTGACCCCCGGCGTGGTCTGGGAGCATCCCCCGGAAGCCCCCGGTCCCTTGTCGGGCCCGCTCTTACCGCCCGGCCTGCAACCCGCTCCGCCCCCGGTAGCGGCCGCAGCCGCGAAGGCGCCCGATCCCAAGGCCGCGGAGGCACCGCCGGCCGTCAGGATTCCACCGCTGCCGGCGATGAAGCCACAGGTCGAGGTAGCGCCCCAAGCTGTCGCCAAGGAGCCGGCTTCACAGGAAGCCCCTGCCAGGCAGCCTTCGGTCGTTCCCGCACAGCGGCCGATGACCGCCACCGCCGGCATCTACCTGCGGGCGACGCCGGACGCCAAGGGCCGGGTCCTCGACACGGTGGAAAAGGGCGAGCGGGTGACGGCCTTCGGCACGCCGTCCGACGGCTGGCAGCGGATCGGCCGAAGCGGCAAGCCGCAGGGCTACGTCACCAGCGCCTATCTGGCCGAAGCCGTGCCCACGCGGACTGCCGGCACCGAGCCCGCAACCGCCGCAAAGCCCGACCGCTACGCCAGGGCCGACCGCGAGGACCGCGGCTGCGCCCTGCCCGACGACCTGCCCGGACGGGTGCAGCGGCCAAAGCTTTCCAGGGGAACCGTCGCCCGGCTGCGGGCCGCCGGCAATCTGCGGGTCGCCCCGGTCTGCGACGCCAAGGTGCTGGATGTGCTGGAGGCCGGCGAACGCGTCACCGTGCTGGAGGCCGTCGGCGGCTGGTACAAGGTGGGGCGGAAAGGCAAGGCGCTGGGCTATGTCGGCGCTCCCCTGCTGGCCCCCGTCGCACGCTGAAGCGGCCTCCTTCCACCGCCCCCTCCATGGCCGGTACGAGGCTACCCGGAAGGACCCGCCCCGGCCCCCCGTGAAGGGGCTTGTTCGGCCGTGAAAAAGGATTCTACAACAAGGGGGAGGCCGAACTTTCGCGGACGAACGGAGCCCCCGACGCGCCCGTTTCCTCCGACGGTTCGGCCACCCCCGCCGGCCATGCGGCGCCGGTCCGGCCGGGCGGGGACGCGAAGCACGACCGGAACGAGGATTCACACGATGTCGACCCAACACAAACAAGCCATGGACGCGGTCCTGCAGGCCGCCGCGCACGACATCGTCGGCACCCTTCAGGAGCGGGACATCACCGACCGCCACAGCGAGGAAGGGGATCTCGTCGTCCTCGACGTCGCCATCCTGCATGCCTACCGCATCTTCATGCGCATCTGCGAGGAGAACGGCCTGGAGGTCGATGCCGGCTATTTCGCCGACCTCGCCGCCGATCTGGCCGAGGAAGTGGCCCAGGACCAGGATTACGAGGACTGATCCGCGGGGAACCGAGGCCGAGCCCCGCATGCCCCCGCCCGTGCCCCTGCCCGCGCAGCATGGGATGGGCGGGGGCGATCCCTTTCGTGAAAGCGTTTCCAAGTGCCCCACCTCACCCCTGACGTGGCGATCGTCGGCGCCGGCCCCGCCGGGTTGATGGCGGCGGAGATCGCCGCGGCCGCCGGCCTGCGGGTCGCCGTGTTCGACCACACGCCCACCCCGGCGCGCAAGCTGCTGCTGGCCGGGCGCGGCGGGCTGAACCTGACCCATTCGGAGCCGCTCGACCGCTTCCTGCCGCGCTATGGCGCCGCCGAGCCACTGTTCCGCCGCCTGCTGGCCGGCTTCTCGCCCGACGCCCTGCGCGGCTGGGCGGCCGGGCTGGGCATCGAGACTTTCATCGGCAGCAGCGGCCGTGTCTTCCCGGTGCAGATGAAGGCCTCCACCCTGGTGCGCGCCTGGCTGCGGCGGCTGGACGGTCTGGGCGTGACCCTGCACAGCCGCCATCGCTGGACCGGCTGGGACGCGACCGGCGCCCTGACCTTCCGCCAGGGCGAGGAAAGCGTGACCGTCGCCCCGCGCGCCACCCTGCTGGCGCTGGGCGGGGCGAGCTGGCCGCGCACCGGGTCGGACGGCGGCTGGGTTCCGCTGCTGGAAGGGCTGGGGGTGGAGGTCGCACCGCTGGTTCCCTCCAACATGGGCTTCGAGGTGCCCTGGTCCGATCACCTGCGCGACCGCTTCGCCGGCCAGCCGGTGAAGAGCGTCGGTCTCTCCGCTGCCGGCCGGCGCCTGAAGGGCGAATTCGTCATCACCGAAACCGGGATCGAGGGCGGGGCGGTCTATGCGCTGAGCGCGCCGCTGCGCGACGCCATCGCCGCGGAGGGGTGGGCGACCCTGACGCTGGATCTGCTGCCGGACATGGCCGAGGCCGAACTGGTCAAGCGCCTGCGCCGCCGCGGTGCGGAGTCGCTGTCCACCTTCCTGAAGAAGTCGCTGTCCCTGACCGGCCCGCGCGCCGCCCTGCTGCGCGAGTTCGCCCCCGCCGCCGACCTGACCGACCCGGCGGCTTTGGCCCGCCAGATCAAGGGGCTGTCGATGGTGCTGACCGGCGTCCGCCCCATCGAGCGGGCGATTTCCACGGCCGGCGGCGTCCGCCTGTCGGAGCTGGACGAGCGGTCGATGCTGACCCGCCGCCCCGGCCTGTTCCTGGCCGGCGAAATGCTGGACTGGGAGGCGCCGACCGGCGGCTACCTGTTGCAGGGCTGCTTCGCCATGGGCGTGGCGGCCGGCACGGGAATGGTGGAGTGGCTGGGAATGAAGGACTCGGACGCGGAGTGACTTCGGCTTCGGTGGAAATTCTGAATGCCGGGGCAATATTGACACGGATGTCACGGATTTAGACACGGATTACACGGATTTTCTTTTTGGCCTGCCAAAGCCGACGTTCTTTGGCTGGAAGCAACCTTTCCGGATAACATCCGTGAAATCCGTGTTCAAATCCGTGACATCCGTGTCGACCTTGCCTGCCTCCCCTGCTCCTCACAAGAGACCTACACTCCAAAGAAAAAGGGCCGCCCCACCGGGACGGCCCTTTTTTCTTAATCCCGCAACCGCTTAGTAGCGGTAGTGGTCCGGCTTGTACGGGCCGGCGGTCGGCACGCTGATGTAGGCGGCCTGCTTGTCGGTCAGGGTGGTCAGCTTGGCGCCGATCTTGTCCAGATGCAGGCGGGCGACCTTCTCGTCCAGGTGCTTGGGCAGGACGTAGACCTTGTTCTCGTAGTTGGCGGCGTTGGTCCACAGCTCGATCTGGGCCAGCACCTGGTTGGTGAAGCTGGCGCTCATCACGAAGCTGGGGTGGCCGGTGGCGCAGCCCAGATTGACCAGACGGCCCTGGGCCAGCACGATCAGGCGCTTGCCGTCGGGGAACACGACCTCGTCGACCTGCGGCTTGACCTCTTCCCAGACCAGATTGCGCAGGGCGTCGATCTGGATCTCGCTGTCGAAGTGGCCGATGTTGCAGACGATGGCGCGGTCCTTCATGGCCCGCATGTGGTCGATCGTGATGACGTCGACGTTGCCGGTGGCGGTGACGAAGATGTCGCCCTGCGGAGCGGCATCCTCCATCGTCACGACCTGATAGCCTTCCATCGCCGCCTGGAGCGCGTTGATCGGGTCGATCTCCGTCACCAGGACGCGCGCACCCTGCGAACGCAGGCTGGCGGCCGAGCCCTTGCCCACGTCGCCATAGCCGGCGACCACGGCGACCTTGCCGGCGACCATGACGTCGGTGGCGCGCTTGATGCCGTCGACCAGCGACTCGCGGCAGCCATAGAGGTTGTCGAACTTCGACTTGGTGACGCTGTCGTTCACGTTGATGGCCGGAACCTTCAGCGTGCCCTTCTTCATCATCTCATAGAGACGATGGACGCCTGTGGTGGTCTCCTCCGACAGGCCGCGGACGCCGTCCAGCATCTCCGGATACTTGTCGTGCATGATCTGGGTGACGTCGCCGCCATCGTCCAGGATCATGTTCGGGGTCCAGCCATCCGGGCCGCGCAGCGTCTGCTCGATGCACCACCAGAACTCCTCCTCCGTCTCGCCCTTCCAGGCGAAGACCGGGATGCCGGCGGCGGCGATGGCGGCGGCGGCCTGGTCCTGGGTCGAGAAGATGTTGCAGGAGGACCAGCGCACGGTGGCGCCGAGTGCCGTCAGCGTCTCGATCAGCACGGCGGTCTGGATGGTCATGTGCAGGCAGCCGACGATGCGGGCACCGGCCAGCGGCTTGGAGGCGCCGAATTCCGACCGCAGGGCCATCAGGCCCGGCATCTCGGTCTCGGCGATGGTGATCTCCTTGCGGCCCCAGTTCGCGAGGCTGATGTCCTTGACCTTGTAGTCCGTGAATTCGGCGGCCATGAGGGATGACTCCTGGTGGGCGGTGACGGTCGGGCAGCGGAATTCCAGGCGCGCCGGATCCCCGGCCCTGCCGCTGTCATTGGCCATGGATGTATCAGCGCTCCCGGAACCATGCAAGCATAAAGATATCTTTATGTTTGTTCGGTGGCGGAAGCAATGACGGCGCCAAGCGATATGGCCAAACCGCGTTTGTTCGCTTTACGTTCCATTTCGCCCCGTCTAAGCTGCCGGTATGGACGAGATACGGCGATCCCCGATCAAAGGCCGCGGGGCGGTCAGCAACGCCACCGGGCGGTTCGAGCGCGAGACCCGCGTCCTGACCGACGACGGCTGGACCGGCTATGCCGAGAGCGGCAACGAGGCGCTGTCCGACCCGGTCCGCACCAGCGTCTCGCCGGCCTCGGCCAAGTCGATCATCGCCAGCAACCAGTCGCCCGACATCCCGTTCGACCGTTCGCTGAACCCGTACCAGGGCTGCGAGCATGCCTGCATCTACTGCTTCGCCCGGCCGACCCATGCGTATCTCGGCCTGTCGCCGGGGCTGGATTTCGAGACCAAGCTGTTCGCCAAACGCAACGCGGCGGAGCTGCTGGCCAAGGAGTTGCGGGCGAAATCCTATGTCTGCCAGCCGCTGGCGCTGGGGGCGAACACCGATCCCTACCAGCCCATCGAGCGGACGGAGGGCATCACCCGACGGGTGCTGGAGGTCTGCCGCGACTTCAACCAGCCGGTCAGCATCATCACCAAGTCGGCGCTGGTCCTGCGCGACCTCGACATATTGGCGCCGATGGCCGCTCAGGGGCTGGCATCGGTCGCGGTCTCGGTCACGACGCTGGACCGCGATCTCGCCCGGACGATGGAGCCGCGGGCCAGCACCCCGCCGCGCCGGCTGGAGGCGATCCGCGCCCTGTCGGAGGCTGGCGTGCCGGTGGCGGTCCTCGCCAGCCCGATGATCCCGGCGCTCAACGACCATGAGCTGGAAGCCATCCTGGAGGCGGCGGCCGGCGCCGGGGCAACCACCGCCAACTATATCCTGCTGCGCCTGCCGCTGGAGATCGCCGACCTGTTCGAGGAATGGCTGCGCGTCCATGCCCCCAACCGCGCCGACCGCGTGCTGAGCCTGATACGGCAGAGCCGCGACGGCGCGCTCTACCGCTCCGGCTTCGGCACACGGATGAAGGGCACCGGCCCCTATGCCGAGCTGCTGCGCCACCGCTTCAAGCTGGCCTGCCGGAAGCAGGGGCTGGGCGGCCGGAGCTGGCAGCTCGATTGCAGCCGTTTCCGGGTGCCGCCGGCGGTGGGGGACCAGCTGTCGCTTCTGTGAGGGGATGGAACGGCGTGGAACAGGGAGGCGGGCGATGTTGCATCCCCCGCCTACCGGCGCCAGGAGAAGGGACCGGCGGCGCGGCGGCTCACCGGGCCGGGGTTGAGGTTGGGATACTCTTCATACTGGTTGAGGGTGTAGGGGAAGACGCCCTTCGGTCCCGCCGCCTCCGGCTGGGCCAGGACGGCGGCGACCAGGGCCGGGCTGGGCGGGGTGCGCTCGCGCAGGTCGCCGGGGATGTCATCGTCGAGTTCGGGGACGGTGACGGCGGGCGGGTCTTCCGGTTTCGGGGCGGGACGGGGGGCAGGCCTGGGAGCGGAGTCGCGGGCGGGCTGATCGAGGCCGGCGAACAGGCCGAGCCGCTCGGCCAGCCAGCGGACGGTGGCGGGATCGCCCGACGTGACCAGCCGCTCGATCTGCTCGGCCACCAGGATGCGCAGGGAGGAGAGGCGCAGCTCGGCCTCGCGGTTCAGCGCCTGCCGCTCCCACCAGACCCTGTGACGGAAATCCTTGGAGCCGTAATAGGCGCGCCAGAGCGTGGTTCGGCTGCATCCCATGGCGCGCGAGACCTGAAGGAAGCTGTTGCCACGGGCCAGCATGCCGGCGGCCATGATCCACTGTTCCTCATGGAACTGCGAACCGGGGACCAGCGAGCCTTCCGACGGAGTCGGCGGCTCTTCGGCCCAGCGGGGGAAGTTGTCGGTGGTGAAGCTACGGGGATCGAGGGGCATTGGGCGGCTCCGCAGAAAGGTGGGTCTGCGGGAAGCGTATAAGAATAATTTCCTTTATGGCGGAATTTTTGCAACAGCCGCCAGTACGGAGAGTCGAGGCATCGGGAGCAAGATTCACACGGATTTCACGGATTTAGACACGGATTTCACGGATTTTTCTTGAACTTGGCGACGCTTCGAGTACCTCGACACAGGTCGCTTCGGAACGCCACATCCGTGAAATCCGTGCTGAAATCCGTGAAATCCGTGTCGATCTTGCTCACCGACTCCACGGCGTCCCACCCGGACCAACCGCCGTCAGGAGCGGCGGAACATCTTGGTCCAGGGCGTCGGTACGTCCGGGGTCTTCGCCTGATCGGATTTCGACAGGGCCGACAGCGGCAGGCGGCCGGTCGCCAGCATCGCCATCACCAGCGCCGGATGCGCCGGGCCGGAACCGTGCTGGCCTTGGGAGTCGGACTGTTCGGCCTGCTCCGGCCGATTATCCGTGCCGCCATCCGGGCCGGGCTCCTCGTTCAGGGCCTCGTTGATGCGGGCGAAGGCTTCGATGTCTTTGATGTGCAGCATGGTCCGTATCCCTCGGCTTCGACTTTTGTGCGTCGCAGCAAAAACGAAGGTAACAGCTCTGCCCTCGAATGGTCTCATGTGCGGCGCTTTGACACAGGCCCTTTTCTAGCGGGCCGGTTCGCGGACCGCCAGCATAAGCCCGAAGCCAATGGCGAAGAAAGCCAGAACCGTCGCCATGCCGGCGCGCTGGCTAGCGAAGGCCTGGGTCGCCAGACCGAACAGCAGCGGTCCGAAGAAGCCGACGAAGCGGCCGGTCAGCCCGTAGAGCCCGAACATCTCCCCCGCCATGCCCGGCGGGGCCAGCCGCGCCATCATCGACCGCCCGGCCGCCTGGGCCGGCCCGAAGAACAGCCCCAACCCCAGCGCGAAGATCCAGAACCACAGCCGGTCGGTCGCCAGCAGCAGCGGCACCGAACAGGCGGTCATGCCGGCCAGCGCGATCAGGATCACCGGCTTGGCTCCCGCCCGGTCGTCCATCCAGGCGAAGCCGATGGCCCCCGCCCCCGCCACCACGTTGAGCGCGATGGCGAAGACGAGGATCTCCTCGAAGCTCATGCCGAAGGTCCCGGCGGCGAAGAGGCCGCCGAAGGCGGTGATGGTGTTGATGCCGTCGCGGTAGAAGGCGCTGGCGATCAGGAAGCGCCCGACCTCACGGTAGCGCCGGGCGTGGCGCAGCGTGGCGAGCAGCGTCGCCACCCCCTCGCGCGCCGCCCGCAGCAGGCCGTGGCCGGTCGCCGGCTCGTCCGGCACCCATAGGAAATAAGGCAGCGCGAACAGCCCGTACCACGCCGCGGCCAGCAGGGCGGTGGCGCGGACATTGGCCTGCTGGCCCCAGTCGGCCCACTCCATCCCGAACAGGCCGAACAGCGGGGCCGGCGCCTGGACGAAACCGACCAGCGCCAGGACGAGGCAGGCCAGCCCGCCGAAATAGCCGATGCCCCAGCCCCAGCCCGACACCCGGCCGAGCAGCCGCGGCGGCACCAGCCCCGGCAGGGTGGCGTTGTAGAAGACGTTGGCCAGCTCGAAGGCCACGGTGGCGACCACCACGCAGGAGAGCGCGAAGGCGGCATCGGCCGGATCGGGCCTGACCCACCACAGGGCGGCGGTGAACAGGACGGTGACCAGGGTGAACAGCGCCATCCACGGCTTGCGCCGTCCGGCCCGGTCGGCGACGGCGCCCAGCACCGGGCTGAGCAGCGCGATGGCGACGCCGGCCACCGTCATCGCCGCACTCCACCTTGCGGTGCCCTCGACCGGGTCGCCGACGACGCCGCGGGCGAAATAGACCGAGAAGACGAAGGTGGTGATGATGGTGTTGTAGGCCGAATTCGCCCAGTCGTAGAGGCACCAGGAGACGATGGCCCGGCGGGAGGGGATGTCGCCGGCGGGACTGTCGCTGGACGGGACGGCTTCGGTCACGCCCGCTTACTCCCGCTCACCCCCCGTCAGCCCGTCCACCCCGAAGGAGATCTGGTTGTTGTCGTAGCGGGCGACGATGCGCAGGCGGTCGCCGGCCGACAGGGCGATCGGCTTTTCCAGGAAGGTCATCGCCTGCTTCCAATGGTTGGTGCGCGAGCGGCTTTCCGACTTGTAGACCACCGCGTCGTCCATGAAGAGGTCGAACCAGAAGGCGACGCCGTGGCAGGTGCCGGCGGTGACGATGGTCACGTCGATCACCCGCTCGCCCTCCTCCGGCATGTTGCGGGTGAAGTCGAAATCCAGCGCGGTGAAGGGCTTGGACAGCGGGGTGTGGGCGTCGGCGCCGAGGTCGATCTGCTGGTAGCCGGGCGAGCGGAAGACGTCGAAGCTGCCCATGTCGAAACCGTCGATGGTCTCCACCGGGTTGATGCGGGCCAGCTCCGGCGTCTCGACCAGCATGGCGTAGACGGTGGAGGCGCGCGGGATGATGGCGCCGCCCGGCTTCACCAGATGGGTGCGGGCATGTTGCAGCACCGACAGCATGCGCGGGGCCAGCATGCCGATGTTGATCAGCTCCGACACGAAGACGTCGGCCTTCTCCGGCAAATCGCCGCCCTCGCCCACCGTCAGCTGGGTCGACAGGCGCGGCACCACGTCGATGCGGTCGCCATAGCCGTTGCGCGCCACCGTCTCCTTGGCGACGCGGGCCAGGATCGGGTTGACCTCGCAGGTCACCACCTTCTTCGCGCCCGCCCGCGCCGCCATCATGGCGACGATGCCGGAGCCGGTGCCGATCTCCAAAACCAGGGAGTCGGGCGTCACCGCCCGTTCCAGCGACTGCTTGTAGGCCTCGTTCCGCTCGAAATCGTTGATCATCGGCAGGTGCCAGCCGGGCACCGCGTTGGAATAGATCAGCCGGCGGGTGAACTTCACCATCGGGTGGTCGGGGGCCTGCTCGCGCGCCGCCTCGATCACTTCGATGGCCTCGGCGGCGCGGTCGAGGCTTTGCAGCACATGGGCAAGCCCGACCTGGGCCGGGACGAAGCGCGGGGCGGCGGCCAGCACGATGCGGAATTCCGCCTCCGCCTCGGCCAGCCGGCCGCGGGTGGAGAGCAGCTCCGCCAGGCTGTAATGCACGTCGAGATAGTCGGGCGCCTGGGCCAGCGCGGTGCGGAAATGCTCCTCCGCCTCCTCAAGCTCGCCCAGCTCGCGCAGGGTGGCGGCGAGGAAATGGTGCATCTCCGGCGCTTGCGCCCGCAGGTCCAGCGCGGCGCGGAAACAGTCGGCCGCCTCCTCCAGACGGCTTTGCGCCTTCAGCGCGTTGCCGAGGTTGCCGTGCAGCTCCGGCAGCCGCGGGTTGAGGGCGAGGCCGGCGCGGAACGCCTCCTCCGCCTCCGCCGGGCGGCCCTGCTGGAAAAGCAGGCTGCCGCGGCTGTTGTGGAAGGACGGGTCGTTGCCGTTCTCCGCGATGGCCTGGGCGAACAGATCGAGCGCGTTTTCCGGATGGTCGGTGTGGGCGGCGACCAGCCCCAGCAGATGCAGCGCCTGGGCGTTGTGCGGGTCGGTGGTCAGGATTGCCCGGCAGACCTGTTCCGCCCCCGCCAGATCGTTGCTGCGGAAACGCTTGGCCGCATCGAGCAGGGTCGGGGCGGAAGTGTCGGTCATCGCGGCAGGCTCCAAAGACGGCGGGACATGGGCGGGAACACGGGAAAAGGTCGCCGCACCATAGCGGGAATCGCCGCCCCGCTACAGCCTTTCGATCCGCACAGGGCGGTTGTACGCGCGCGATTATCAGCGCATCAATACCCGCAAAAGGAGAATATGGAGTCGGGTAGATGCTTGATGTGCGAATCACCAAAAATGTAACGGCCCTGCTGGCGGCGACGCTGCTGCTGGCGGCCTGCGCCACGGCGGAGATGGGCGGCGGCAGTGCCGGCGGGGGCGCCGATGCCGGCGGGTCGGCGGCGGCGCGGCGGTTCCAGGCGGTGCGGACCAGCCCGCCGGAGCTGCGCGCCTTCCTCTACCGCATGCCCAAGGGGGCGGACCTGCACAGCCACCTGACCGGTGCCGCCTATGCCGAGACCTACATGCGGATGGCGGCGGATGCCGGGCTCTGCTTCGACGTCAAGGCGCTGACGCTGGTGGCCCCGACGGCGCAGGCGCCCTGCGGCGACGCCAAGTCGGCCCGGCCGGGCGCCGCGGCGGTGATCGCCGACAGCGTGCTCTACCCGATGGCGCTGGACGCCCTGTCGACCCGCGATGCGCTGCCGGTCTCCGGCTACAGCCTGCACGACCAGTTCTTCGCCACCTTCGGGCGCTTCCGCGCCGCCAACTCCGTCCCCAACTCCACCGGCGACCTGCTGGCCGAGGTGGTGGACCGCGCCGGCCGGCAGGGCGAGCGGCATGTCGAGCTGATGGTGTCCTTCGGCACCGGCCCGGCCGCCGCCATCGGCAAGTCCTTCCCCTGGACGCCGCAGGCGGCGACCGACTTGGCCGGAACCGCCGACCGGCTGATCGCCGCCGGGCTGCCCGCCCTGGTCGCCCCGGCCCGGCAGGAGATCGACGCGGCGGAGGCGCGGATGCGCAGCGTCCTTGGCTGCGGCACGCCGGCGGCACGGCCGGGCTGTGCGGTGTCGGTGCGCTATCTCCAGCAGGTGTCGCGCACGCAGAGCCCCGGCCCGGTCTATGCCACCACCCTGTTCAACGCCCTGCTGGAGGCGCAGGAGCCGCGCGTCGTCGGGCTGAACTTCGTGGCGCCGGAGGACAACCCGGTGGCGCTCGACGATTACGACCTGCACATGCGGATGGTGGCCGAGGCGAAGCGGCGCCAGCCCGGCACCAACGTCGCGCTGCATGCCGGCGAGCTGACGCTGGGCCTCGTCCCGCCGGAGCGCCTGCGCGACCACATCCGCAAGGCGGTGGAGATCGCCGGGGCCAAGCGCATCGGCCATGGCGTCGACGTGATGTATGAGGACGACCCCCAGGGCCTGCTGCGGACGATGGCCGGGCGCAAGGTGGCGGTCGAGGTCAATTTGACCAGCAACGACAAGATCCTGGGCGTCAGCGGCAAGGCCCACCCGCTGCCGGTCTATCGTGCCGCCGGTGTGCCGGTGGTGCTGTCGACCGACGACGAGGGCGTCAGCCGGATCGACCTGACCAACGAGCTGCAGCGCGCGGTGGAGGAGTTCGGCTTCGGCTATGCCGACCTCGTCGGGCTGGCCCGCGCCAGCCTGGAGCACAGCTTCCTGCCCGGCGACAGCCTGTGGTCCACCCCCGGCTGCACGCCGCCGGTGCGTGAGGACGCCTGCCGCGCCGTGACCGCCCGCAGCGAGAAGGCGCGGGTCCAGTGGGGGCTGGAAGAGGCGCTGGCCCGCTTCGACCGCGAGATGGCGGGGACGCCGTAAACCGTCCCTTCCCCCTACCCCTCGTCGGCGTTCTCCCAGCCCCAGCGGGCCCAGGCGCCGTCGAGGAAGGCGGTCAGGCGGGGGCCGGCGGGAAGGCCGGGACAGGACAGCAGCGACGGCGCGATCCGGCCGGCGCCGCGGGTCCACCACAGGCTGGCGTCGGCGCGCAACGGACCGGACAGGCGGTCGAGCAGGGCGCGGGTGGCGGGGCTGACCCGCTCCGGCTCCGGCCGGCCGAGGATGGCGAGGCGGGCCGGCAACCCCTCCACATCGGTGCCGGCGCGGCAGGCGTCCGCCGCAAGGGACTCGGCGCGGGACAGCCAGGCGCCGCAGGCGGCGGGCGCGTCGGCGATGTCGAAGCCGGCGGGAAGGCCGGCGGCGATGGTGAAGGGATAGAGGCGGCCGACCCGGTCGGCGCTGGGCATCCAGACCCCGACCAGCGGGGTGGCGCCGCACAGGCCGGCCGACAGGGCGAAGCGCCAGACCGGCGCCTGGACGAACAGGGGCTCCCACTCCGCACCCAGCCGGCGGCCGGCCTCGCCCAGCGCCGCCGACAGCCAGCGGTCCCAGGGGCCGAGGACCGCCGACGGCAGGCCATGGCCGATGAAATCGCCGCGGCCCGGCACCTTGCCGTGGAATCCCACCACCGGATCGGCGCCGATCCCGCCGACCCCGGCCGCCAGGACGCGCGGCGTGGCGAAATAGCCCATCATGGCTGGGCGGCCCGGCCGGATTGGGCGGAAGAGGCCTGGGGCGTCGATTGCGCCAGCACCTCCAGCACGCGGGCGACCAGAACCTCATCGGGCGGGACGGGGGCGAAGCCGACGGCGAACAGGGCGGCGAGATGGTCGCCCAGGGCACGGCGCAGCACCTCGTTGGCCGGGCCGGGCAGCGTGCGCTGCCAGTCGAGCGCCAGCCATTCCGCCATGGCGCCGGCATCCATCGGCTCCGTTCCCCCGGCCGTTTGCCCGCCAATCATGCGCCCGGTGATCATCCGGTAGACGCGCAGGGTCTGGCGCAGCTGGTCGGGCAAGGCCCAGTCGGCGCGCAGCCGCTCCTCCAGCCGCAGGGCGATGCGGGCCAGGAACTGGCTGCGCAGGGCGCGGCGGTAGGCCTCCTGCGCCGGGGCGGCGATGCGGCCCCCCTGGTAGAGGCCGCCGGCCAGCGCCGGGCCTGCCCACAACTGCCCGGCCCACAACTGTCCCGGCCGACCCTGCGCATCGTCGAACGCCAGCGGCAGGGCGCGCAGGGCATCCAATGCCGGCAGGATCGCCGCGGGGTCGGCATCGTCCACCCGGACCAGGGAGCGCGGCGGGGTGTCGAGCGGGCGCAGCGCCGCCTCCACCGCCGCGGCGCCGGCATCGGCGCGCTCCAGCAGGGCGGCGTTGCCGCGGGCGCTGACCAGCCACCAGCCGCCGACGGCCAGGGCGAGCGCCAGCGCGGCGGCGGCGGACAGCAGGGCCCGGCGGCGGCGGGCGCGCTCCACCCGCCGGTCGACCTGGGCGAGGTTGGCCTCCGGGAAGACCACGTCGGGCAGCAGCCGTTCGAGGAAATAGGTGGAGGCCGGTCCGCCGCCCCCGGGGCCGCCCTCGGGATCGAGCAGGGCGAGCGAGGCGTCGGTCTGGGTGGCGCTGGTCAGGTAGAGGCCGCGCAGGCGCGGCGTCTCCTCGCCATGTTCGGAGCCGAAGGCGGTGTCGACGATGTCGGCCAGCGCCGGCTCAAGCTCCGCCACGCGCAGCGGCAGGGCGAAGGCGTCGCTGCGGCGGCGGATGTCCGGCTCCTGGTGCAGCCGGTCGAGCAACCGCTCGTCCAGCCGCCGCACCAGCCCGGCATAAAGCGCGCGGAAGACGGGAAGCGGACCGCCGGAGCCGTCGGGCGCCGTCTCTTCCGCCGGCTCGGGCGCCGGCAGGGTCAGGCCCCAGACCTGCCCGCGCGCCTCGCGGTCGAGCGGGTCGAAGAAGGTGGCGAAGCCGTCGAGCAGGTCGGCCTTGGTCAGCAGCAGATAGACCGGCAGCCGCACGCCCAGCTGCACCCGCAGCTCGTTCAGGCGCTGGCGGATCAGGATGGCGTGGTTGCGCCGCTCGGCGTCGGTCCAGCCCGTCAATTCGGGAATGCTGACGGTGAGGAGGACGCCGTTGGCGGGCTGGCGCGGGCGGTGCTCCTTCAGGAGGTCGAGCAGGCCGGACCACACCCGTCCGTCCACCGCGCGCCGGCTGTCCTGGGTGGTGTAGCGGCCGGCGGTGTCGATCAGCACGGCGCGGTCGGTGAACCACCAGTCGCAGTTGCGGGTGCCGCCCAAGCCTGCGAACGGACCTGCCAGCGATTGAGCGGCCGTCCCGTCGGGCGAGAGGGCGGCGAGGCCGGTGTTGGCCAGCGCGGTGGTCTTGCCCGAACCGGGGGCGCCGATCACCAGATACCAGGGAAGCTGGTAGAGATAGCGACCGCCCCGGCGCTTGCGCAGCTGGGCCAGCACGCCGTCGAGCCGCTTGCGGACCGTGCCGATCTCCTCCAGCGAGACCTTCAGCTCGGGATCGCGGGTAGCGGCCAGCGCCTCCAGCAGGCGGGCGTTGGCGGCGCGCTCGCGGGCGTCGATGCGGCGGTTGACGGCGATCCAGCCGGCCAGCGCCAGGACCAGCGGCAGCAGGCGGACGCTCCAGTCCGGCTGGATGGTCGGCAGCAGCTGCGGGGCGAAGGTCGCGGCCAGACGCGGCAGCAGCAGCCAGCCGGCCAGCCCCAGCGCCAGCACCCCCGACAGCGACGTCGCCCAGCGGGTGCGGGCGGAGCGGTGCGGCGAGGGGACGGCCCCGGCGGCAGCCCCAGCGGCAGACCTTGCGGCGGCGCGCTTGCGGCCCTTGCCGGGCGTCGTCGCCGTCCGGGCGCCGGCCTTGGGGGAACGGGGTTCGGCCATGGCGGGCGCCCTAATGCGGATAGAGGCGGATGTCGATCCGCCGGTTGGCGTCGCGCCCGGCCTGCGTGTCGTTCAGCGCAATCGGCTCCTGGTCGCCATGGCCCTCGGCCGACAGGCGGGCGGGCGGCAGCGAGCGCTCCAGCAGTTTGCGCACAGCCTCGGCACGGGCATCTGTCAGAGCCTGCGCAGCCGGCAGGCGGCCGCCGGGCGGGGTCTGGTCGTCGGTGTGGGCGACCACCAGCACGCTGCCGGGTTCCGCCGCCAGGGTCTGGCCGACCCGCTCGACGATGGCGCGGTGGCGGGCCTTCACGGCGTCGCTGCCGGTGGCGAACATCGCCGCCGCCGGAACGCGGATGACCAGGGCGCCATCCTCTCCCGCCAGCACCTCCACCGCACCGGTGCGGATTTCCGGGGCGAGCTGGCCGGTGATGCGGCCAATCAGCGCCGGGCCGGCGGTGGGCGGCGGCGGCGGGACCAGCCGGGCGATCTCGATCGGGCGGTCGGGCAGCAAGGCGGCGATGCGGGCGACCACCGGCTCCGCCTGCCGGTCAAGGGTGCCGGCGAGATGGACGTAGAGGCCGGACAGGCCGAGCGCCACCACCGCCCAGACGATCCAGCCCGGCACAGCGCTCACCGGATTGCCGAACAGGGTGTTGGGCGGCCGGAACGGCTCCGCCACCCCGGTCCAGGCCGGCGACAGCTCCGCCGCCACGTCGCCGCGGGCACGGCGCAGGATGCGGTACAGCTCGTCGCGCAGGCGGGCGAGGTCGTGGCCGCCGCCGGGCCGGTCGCGGAACCGGCCCTCGAAACCCAGCGACAGGCAGGCGTAGAACAGCTCCAGCGCGTGGCGGTGGCGGCGCGGGTCGCCCAGCATGCCGTCGAGCAGGTCGAAGAACCGCAAGCCTGCACCCGGTTCCGCTATGGCGGCCCCGCCATGGCCGGCGGCACGGGCGACGTCGTCCAGAGTGGCGGCCAGCGCAATGCGGGCGGCGCGGACCTCGTCCGGGTCGAGGCCGGAGGCGGAGGCGGCGCGGTCGAAACGCTCCAGCGCCGCGGCGGCGGCGGCGCGGGGCTGATCGGTCAGGCTGCGGTCGCGCAACGCGCCGACCAGCGCCAGCACCGGCGCGGCAATGCCGAGCAGGGGATTGAGGGGGGATGGACCCGGAGCGACCGGCAGGCGGGGGGGCGGATTTGCGGTGCCGGGAGAAGGATCGTCGGATGCCAGGGCGGCAAGAACGGCGGCGAGCGGCCGCTCGTCCGCCTCCGCCATGCCCGGTCCGTCCAATCGCTCTTCCGCCTGCATCTGTCGTCCGCTCTGGAGAAATCCGGGGGGAGGTATAGCAGGGTCGGGGCGGCGGGGGAAACCTGGGGCGCGGCGTCGGCCTCCTACCGCACGCCGCTGTTGCTGTAGTCGTACTGCACCCTGGGCGCGGCGCCGGAGCCGCCGGCGATCTTTTCGATCAGCGAGCCGATGCCGCCGACCGGGACACCGCCGGGCCGCGCGTCGGCCGACGCCACCGGCACCCCGCCCTGCGGCCCGGTGCCCGGCGGCAGGATTGCCGGCATCACGCTTCCGGGGGGCGGGCTCCAGGCCGGGGCGCCGTCCAGGCCGGGAAGCGGGCGGGCGGGCTTGCCGGCATGGGCGTCTGCCATGAACTCGCGCCACAGCTTGGCCGGCAGGGTGCCGCCGGTGACCTTCCTCATCGCCTCGTTGTTGTCGTTGCCGAGCCAGACGCCGGCGACCAGATCGGCGGTGAAGCCGACGAACCAGGCGTCGTGATAGTCCTGGGTGGTGCCGGACTTGGCCGCCGCCGGGCGGTTCAGCTTCGCGCTGCGGCCGGTGCCGTAATCGAGCACGCCGGTCATCATGCGGGACAGTTGCACCGCATGGGCGGGATCGACCACCGGACTGCCGCCGCCGCCCTGGCGCCGGTAGAGGACGGTGCCGTCGCGGCTTTTGATCTCGGTGATGGCATAGGCCCAGACGGGAACGCCGCGGTTGGCGATGCCGGCATAGGCGCGCACCAGCTCCAGCGGCGTCACCTCGCTGGTGCCGAGGCCCAGCGACAGGTCGCGGGTGAGCGGCGAGGAGATGCCGAGGTTGGACGCGATGCGCCGCACCCGGTCGGTGCCGACCCGGTCGATCAGCCGCGCCGTCGCGGTGTTGGAGGAATGGGCCAGCGCCGAGGCCAGCGTGATGCTGCCGCGGTACTTGCCGTCGTAATTGCCGGGGCTCCAGTTGGCGAGCTGCACGGGAGCGTCGTCGATCAGGCTGTCCGGGGTCCAGCCCGACTCCAGAGCCGCCAGATAGACGAAGGGCTTGAAGGCCGATCCCGGCTGGCGCAGCGCCTGGGTGGCGCGGTTGAACTCGCTGCCGTCGTAATCGCGGCCGCCGACCAGGGCGCGGACGGCGCCGTCGGGGCTCATGGCGACCAGCGTTCCCTGGCGGACGTTGGCGGCGGCGCCGGGACCGGCCAGCAGGGCCTCCAGCCGCTGTTCGGCGGCGCGCTGCATCTTCAAATCCAGCGTGGTGCGGACGATGACGTCGCCATGGTCGGGGCCGGCGAAGCCCGGCACCAGATCGGTCACCCAATCGGCGAAATAGCGGCCGTCGCCGCCGGGCTTTCGCTTGGGCGACGGCTTGGCGGCGCGGGCGGCCTCGTACTGCGGCTGGGTCAGGTAGCCGGCGTCCAGCATCGCCGCCATCACCACCCGCGCCCGCTCCGCCGACTCGTCGGGGTTGGAGCTGGGGGCGTAGCGCGACGGCGCCTTCAACAGGCCGGCCAGCACCGCCGATTCGCGCACGTCGACCTCGGTCGCCGGCTTGCCGAAATAGGTGCGGGCGGCGGCGTCCACCCCGAAGGTGCCGGCGCCGAGATAGACGCGGTTCAGATAGGCGGTGAGGATCTGGTCCTTGGTGAAGCGGCTCTCCAGCCACAGCGCCAGCATCGCCTCCTGGATCTTGCGCTTCAGCGATTTCTCGGGCGTCAGGAACAGGTTCTTGGCGAGCTGCTGGGTGATGGTGGAACCGCCCTGCACCGCCCGGCCGGAGCGCCAGTTGACATAGACCGCGCGGGCGAGGCCGAGCGGGTCGATGCCGAAATGGCTGTAGAAGCGGCGGTCCTCGATGGCCAGCACGGCGCCAACCAGATGCGGCGGCAGGTCGCGCACGCTGAGCGTCGTGCCGTGCAGGTCGCCGAAGCGGGCGAACTCGCTGCCGTCGGCGGCCAGCACGGTGATCGAGGCGCGGCGTTCGAACTGCGCCACCTTGGAGATGTCCGGCAGGTCGAGCGCGAACCACGCCAGCACCGCACCCAGCCCGATGCCGCACCAGATGGCGGCGACGAGGCCCCACTGGACCAGACGCCTCATCCAGCCGCCGCCGTTCTTCCGGGGCGGCTGCGGCGCCCGGCCGGGGCGGCCGGCGGGCTGGGCCGAGAGCTGCGGAGACGGCGGCGGCGGGCTGCCGCCGGACCGGCGAGCGGATGGGGTCGGCTGCTGCTTCGGTTTCGGCAAGGAGATCCTTGGAAGGGAGAGGGACGGCAGGGTGAAGTTCGGCAGCTTGAAGCCGGGCAGGCCGCGGGACCGGCGGCGGGGCTGCCTGAAGGGTGTCGGCGGCGGGGCGGCCGACGGCGGCGGGGACCTGCGGCGCGGCTTGCCCTTGCCGGCGGCCGCCAGCCGGTCGCGGGCAAGCTCGACCGCCTTGGCGGCGAACAGGCGCGCAAACTCGCCGGCCGTCAGCCGGTCGAGCGGCGACGGGTCTTCGCGGGTGCGGACCGGGCGGGGACCGGCGTAGAGCTGGCTGCTCCGGCGCTGGTCCGTCCCATGGTCCGTCTGGTGGTCCGGTCGGTCGGCGGTCACGGCGCGCTCGCTGGCCCTGTCAGGTCTGGGTGGTGAGTGCGGGAAACGTTCCCGCTTCGATCCTCATACGCTCACAGCCGCTTGGCCGGAAGACCGGTGGAGGAGCGACGATTATTTGTCTCCGGACCGTGGCGAAAGGATGAGCTCTATCCGAAATTGCGGGGGCCTCCCTCTCCCCCCCGGGGAGAGGGTCGGGGTGAGGGGGATGCATGGGATGGATTTGGTGGGGAGCGGGAAGTGCGCGACTCTTGAAAATCCTCGCCGCGCGTCCCCCTCACCCTAACCCTCTCCCCGGGGGGGAGAGGGGATCCTTGCCGGGAGAGGGAGATCAAAGCGGCAGCGTCACCGTGGCGCGCAGGCCGCCCCCGCTGCGGTTCGCCAGCGTCACATCGCCGCCATGGCCGCGGATGACGCTGCGGGCGGTGGACAGGCCCAGCCCGACGCCGCCGGTGTCGCGGGACCGCGAGCGCTCCAGCCGGTAGAAGGGGGCGAAGACCTTCTCGAACTCCGCCTCCGGGATGCCGGGACCGTCGTCGTCGATGTGGATCAGGGCATTGGCGTGGGCCTGGGAGTGGGCTTGGGCGCCGTCCGGGCCGGTCTCCAGCCGGACGGTGAAGCCGCCGCCATATTTGATCGCGTTGTCCATCAGGTTGGCCAGCGCCCGGCGCAGCGCCACGGTGCGGCCCTCCGCCACCGCATGGGCGGGGCCTTCGTAGACGGCGCGGTGGCCGGCGTCGACGCGGTCGTCGCACAGGCTCTGCAGCAGGTCGGCAAGGTCGAAGCGGCCGCGCGGCTCGCGCTGGGCGTCGTCGCGGGCGAAGGCCAGCGTGGCGGAGATCATCGCCTCCATCTCGTCGAGGTCGGCCAGCATCCGGCGCTGCATCTCCGGATCGTCGACCAGCTCGGCGCGCAGGCGAAGCCGGGTGATCGGCGTGCGCAGGTCATGGCCGATCGCCGCCAGCATCTGGGTGCGGTCGGCGACGAAGCGGGCGAGGCGCGCCTGCATCCGGTTGAAGGCGCGGGTGGCGGCGCGCAGCTCCAGCGGCCCTTCCTCCGGCAGCGGATCGGCCTGCCCGTCGACGCTGAGCCGTTCGGCGGCGGCGGCGAAGCCGGCCAGCGGCGCCGTCACCCGGCGGGCGGCGAGCAGCGACACCAGCAGGATCACCGCGACGATGGCGCCCATCCACAGCACGAAGCGGACGATGCCGAAGGGGCCGGGCAGCGGCTCGCCGCCGGTGAAGCTGAGCCAGGAGCCGTCGCCGAGCCGCACCGACAGCCGGACATGCGGCCCCCAGTGCCGGGGCTCGTCGCCCGCCATGAAGGGCGGCGGCGGTGGGGCGTCTTTACGGGGCGGCCGCTGGATTTCGATCAGGATGTTGCGGTCGGCGGTGTCGAGCTGCTCGCTCAGCCGGCGCTTCAGCCCCTCGAACCGGCCGCCGGCATAGGTGCCGGGCGACAGCGGCGGCGGCCGGTCGGGGCGCAGCTCGACCCGCAGGACGGGGTCGTCGATGGCGCGCACCACCCGCTCGCGCCCCGGCGGCGGCGTGCTCTCCACCAGCTGGACGATGGCGGTGACACGCTGGATCAGCACGTTGGGGCCGTGGATCGGCGGCCCCTCGCTGCGGTCGGTCAGATAGACCAGCGCGCTGATCGCCTGGGTCAGCAGCAGGGCCAGCACCACCGTCAGGGCGATGCGCGCGGCGAGGCTGTCGGGGAAGCGGACGGGCAGCCGGCGGAAGGCGCCGCGGCGGCGGGCGAGCCTGGATTTGGCCGTTTCCGGCTGGGATTTGGCCGTTTCCGGCTGGGCGGTCATGGCGCCACACCGCCGTTACTGACGGTCGGCGTGAAGAGATAGCCGCCGCCGCGCACCGTCTTGATCAGCGTCGGGTCGGCCGGATCGGGTTCGATCTTGCGGCGCAGGCGGCTGACCTGCACGTCGATGGAGCGGTCGAAGGGCACCGCCGAGCGGCCGCGCGCCAGATCGAGCAGCTGGTCGCGGGTCAGCACCCGCTGCGGATGCTCGACGAAGGCGACCAGCAGGTCGTATTCGCCGGCCGACAGCTGGACCAGCACGCCGTCGGGCGAGCGCAGCTCGCGCTTGGTGAGGTCGAGCGACCAGCCCTCGAAGCGCAGCACGGTGCCGGCCGCCGCAGGCGCGCCCGCCACCGGCGGGGCGGAGACGCGGCGCAGCACCGCCTTGATGCGGGCCAGCAGCTCGCGCGGGCTGAAGGGCTTCGCCAGATAGTCGTCGGCGCCCATCTCCAGCCCGACGATGCGGTCGGTCTCCTCCCCCATGGCGGTCAGCATGATGACGGGGGTCTGCGCCGTCTGCGGCGTCGCGCGCAGGCGGCGGCAGAGCGACAGTCCGTCCTCCCCCGGCAGCATCAGGTCGAGAACGATCAGGTCGACGCGGGCGCCGTCGAGCGTGCGCATCATCTCCGCCCCGTCCCGGACCCCGGTGACCCGGAAGCCGTGCTTGGTCAGGAACTGGGCGACGAGGGAGCGGATTTCGCGGTCATCGTCGACGACGAGGAGATGGGGCGTGCGGTCCATGGCCCCATGATCGGGCGCCGCGCCGCGGGCGTGAAGGGGAAATGTGTAACGCCCGGTTACGGGACGGCCCGCGGTTACACTCTGTTACCAAATGACCGGTTTGCGGACATTCGACCGCAACGTTCGGCGCCCATTGTCTGGTCATCGGGACAACGACGGCGACACAGCCGGCACCGTCCCAACGGAATAAGCCCCCTCCATCCGGGGTTTAGACAGCACCAACACACCGAGGAGTCGACACCATGAAACGCGCCCTTCTGACGTCCGCCCTGCTGGTCGCCGGTCTCGGCGTGGCCGTTCCGGTCTTCGCCCAGGGTGGTCCGGCCGGCGGCCCGCCTCCCGGCGGTCCCGACCGCCACTTCGCCCGCATGTGCGAGGACCAGGAGGCCCGTCTGGCCGGCAAGCTGGCCTATGCGGAGAAGAAGCTGAACATCACCGAGCAGCAGCGCGCCGCCTGGACCAAGTTCGCCGACGCCGCCCGCTCCAGCCTGAAGCCGACGCAGGATTCTGTGCGTCAAGTTCAAGGACGCCCCGCCGCCGGCAGCCCTGCCGCAGCGCCTTGAACGCGCCGAGCAGATGATGCAGGCCCACCTGCAGCAGGTCCAGACCGTCCGCCCGGCCCTGACCGACCTCTACGCCCAGCTGACGCCCGACCAGCAGAAGCAGGCCGACCGCATGCTGAACCCGGGACCGGGCGGCATGGGCGGCCACCATATGGGCCCGCACCATGGCGGCCCGGGCGGCTGGGACCATGACGGTCCGCGGCATGGCATGGGTCCGGGCAAGGGCCCCGGGCCGGGCCCGGCGCCGGCACCGCAGGAGCCGCCCAAGGGATAACGTAACAGACTGGCTGACGTAACAGAGAGACTCCCGGCGGCGATCCCAAGCCCCCCAACGCAGCCGCCGTGAGCCCGAGGGCCGCCGAACCCCCATTCGGCGGCCCTTTTCGTCTCCAGACTCTCGTTTCCAGCGTCTTTCGCTTCGCCCCGAAATCCGGGATCACTCCCATGAGCGCGTTCGATCTTTCCCCGCTGTTCTTCAGCCTGTCGGTCATCAAGCAGGATTACCTGCTGATCCTCGGCATTGCCCGGAGCGGGCTCCGTTCGCTCCGCGCCGGCCGAGCATTCTCCCTGCGGCATTAGCCGTCCGGCGGCGACCGGACGTCCAGACCAGCGCAATCGCCATACATCGCCAAGCCGCCGCTTGCATTGCGGCCTCGCGCACCCCAAAGCTTAACCCCATGACGTCGTCCATGGCTTCGGCCACTCACGCTTCGGCGGGCGGCGGTCTCGGGCGGGGGGGCCGTGTGGTCGCCGTGCTGGGGCCGACCAACACCGGCAAGACCTATCTGGCGATCGAGCGCATGCTCGGTCACCGGTCCGGAATGATCGGCTTTCCCCTGCGCCTGCTGGCGCGGGAGAACTATGACCGCATCGTCGGGATCAAGGGGAAGAACGCGGTCGCCCTGGTCACGGGGGAGGAGAAAATCCTGCCCCCCAACCCGTCCTACTGGGTCTGCACCGTCGAATCGATGCCGCTGGACCGTGCGGTCGATTTCCTGGCGGTGGACGAAATCCAGCTCTGCGCCGACCCGGAGCGCGGCCACATCTTCACCGACCGGCTGCTGAACGCCCGCGGCATGGTCGAAACGATGGTGCTGGGATCCGATTCGATGCAGCCGATGATCCGCCGGCTGGTGCCGAAGGCGGAATTCATCAGCCGGCCGCGCTTCTCGCAGCTGACCTATGCCGGCCACAAGAAGCTGACGCGCCTGCCGCCGCGCTCGGCCGTCGTCGCCTTTTCCGCCACCGACGTCTATGCCATCGCCGAGATGATCCGGCGCCAGCGCGGCGGCACCGCCGTGGTGCTGGGCGCGCTCAGCCCGCGCACCCGCAACGCGCAGGTCGGGCTCTATCAGGCGGGCGAGGTCGATTATCTGGTGGCGACCGACGCCATCGGCATGGGGCTGAACATGGACGTCGACCATGTCGCCTTCGCCCGCATCGTCAAGTTCGACGGCTTCGCCCCGCGCCGCCTGCGCCCCGCCGAGGTGGCGCAGATCGCCGGCCGCGCCGGCCGCCACATGCGCGACGGCACCTTCGGCACCACCGACGAGGTGGGGGAGCTGGACGCCGACCTCGTCACCCGCGTCGAGAACCACGAGTTCGAGACGGTCAAGGCCTTGTCCTGGCGCAACAGCGAGCTGCGCTTCGACACGCCGGGCTTCCTGCTGAAATCGCTGGAGGAACGGGCGCCGCTCGCGGAGCTGTCCCGTGTGCGCGAGGCCGACGACCATCTGGCGCTCCAGGCGCTGGTGCGCGATCCCGACATCATGGATCTGGCGCGCGGCCGCGACGCCGTGAAGCTGCTGTGGGAGGTCTGCCAGGTCCCCGACTTCCGCAAGGTGCTGTCGGATGCCCACACCAAGCTGCTCGGCCAGATCTTCCGCAGCCTGCGCACGCCGCTGCGCCGGCTGGACGACGATTGGGTGGCGAAGCAGGTCGCCCGGCTCGACCGCACCGAGGGCGACATCGACGCGCTGGTCGCCCGCATCGCCCACATCCGCACCTGGACCTACATCTCCAACCGGCCGACCTGGCTGAAGGACCCGCTGCACTGGCAGGAACGCACCCGCGCCATCGAGGACCGGCTGTCCGACGCCCTGCACGAGCGGCTGACCCAGCGCTTCATCGACCGCCGGTCCGCCACGCTGGCCCGCACGCTGAAGGACGGGCGCTCGCTGCTGGGCGGCGTGCGCGCCGACGGCGAGGTGGTGGTGGAGGGGCATGTCGTCGGCAAGCTGGAGGGCTTCCGCTTCGTTCCCGACGCGCCCGACCGCTCCGACGAGGCAAAGTCGCTGCTGACCGCCGCCCGACGGGCCTTGCGCGACGAGCTGGCCAAGCGGCTGCGCGCCTTCGAGGCGGAGCCGGACGACGCCTTCGCGCTGGAGGCCGACGCGGTGCTGAGTGCGGATGGCCTGCCGGTGGCGCGGCTGGCCGCCGGCCAGTCGGTGCTGGCGCCGCTGGTGGTGCCGTTCGACGACGGCATGCTGGACCAGGCCCAGCGCGAGCGGGTGCGGGCACGGCTGGAGCGCTGGCTGAAGGACCACATCGCCGCCCGGCTGAAGCCGCTCTTCGCGCTGTCCGCGGCGCAAGGGCTGTCGGGGGCGGGGCGGGGGCTGGCCTTCCAGCTGGTGGAGGGACTTGGGGTTCTGCCCCGGCAGCCCGTCGCCGACATGGTCGAGCGGCTGGAGCGCGAGGACCGCAAGGCGCTGACCGGGCTGGGCGTCCGGCTCGGGGTGTCGCACCTCTATCTGACCGCGCTGGCCAAGCCGGCGGCGGTGACCTTGCGCGGGCTGCTGTGGGCGGTGTCGAAGGGCCATCCGCTGCCGGTGCCGATCCCGCCGCCCGGCCGGGTGTCTGTCGAGGCGCCGCCGGTGAAGGAGGGCGGCGCGCCGCCCGGCTTCTGGGAGGCCATCGGCTATCCGCTGGCCGGCGGGCGGGCGCTGCGCGTCGACATGCTCGACCGGCTGGAGACGGAGCTGCTGACCGCGTCCAGAGCCAATGCACCGATCCGCGAGGTGGCGCTCGGCCAGCGCGTCGGCCTGTCGGCGGAGGAGCTGGGGGCGGTGCTGGCCGGGCTCAGCTATGTGCGGATGGTGGCCGAGGATGGCGCGGTGACCTGGAAGCGCAAGCGGCCCTCCCGCCAGCAGCAGGGGAACCGGCAGCGGCGCGAGAAGCTGACCAACGAGGACCATCCCTTCGCCAAGCTGCGGCAGCTGTCGGGGATGTGAGGGGGCATGACGACCACAGGACACCAGACCAACAGACGGAAACGCCCATGAGCAACACCGACAGCGAAGACTCCACCCCCGGCCGGCTGCGGATCGACAAGTGGCTTTGGTATGCGCGCTTCTTCAAGACGCGCAGCCTCGCCGCCAAGCTGTGCAACGACGGGGGCGTGCGGCTGTCGGGGGCGGTGGTGACCAAGGCGCATGCGGCGGTGAAGCCGGGCGACGTGCTGACCTTTGCCCAGGGGCGGCACATCCGCGTCATCAAGGTGGTGGCGCTGGGCAGCCGCCGCGGCCCGGCGCCGGAGGCCCAGGCGCTGTACGAGGATCTCGCCCCTCCCGTGCCGGAGGAGCGCCTGCAGGATCCCTACCGCGCGCCGTTCCAGCCGCCGGGCGCCGGGCGGCCGACCAAGCGCGACCGCCGGGCGATCGACGCCCTGCATGGTGACGGCCCGATGGGCGATGGGCCGATGAGCAATGTTTGGCAAAGTGAGACCGATTAGGCGGCGATGCTGATTGTTGCTCGAAAAAAGTGAGACCGCCTCTTAAACGGAGGCGGGACCACCCCCATCTGGGAAGGCTGGATAACCGACCAGATGCGACAAGCGAGCACGATCATGAGCGAGAAGACCCGACCTTCGAGCCTTTCCGCCCCCTCTTCAGCGAAGCGCGGCGCCCGCGCTGCGACCGCCGTGGCGGTTGCGCTGGTGATGGCGCTGGCCGCCGGAACCGCCGACGCCCGCGCCGGCAAGAGCAGCTCGTCCGGCAGCCGCGGCAGCCGCACGACCGAGGCGCCGGCCGCCACCAGCACCGCCCCCAATTCCGTGTCGCCGATGGAGCGTTCGACCGCCCCGGCGGCGTCGCCCGGCATGCAGCGCCCCGGCGCCGCGGCCACCGCCCCGGCGGCGGCCCCCTCGCGCGGCTTCTTCGGCGGCGGCTTCATGTCGGGCCTGATGGGCGGCCTGATCGGCGCCGGCATCGGCGCGATGCTGTTCGGCGGCGGCTTCTTCGAGGGGTTGGGCAGCTTCGCCGGCATCCTGGGCTTCCTGCTGCAGATCCTGCTGGTCGTCTTCCTGGTCCGGCTGGCCATGCGCTTCTTCCGCAACCGTTCGCAGACCGCCAACACCGCGGCGTCCGGCGGTCCGCTCGGTGGAAACCGGCCGGCCTATGCCGGCGGTCCGCAGGGCGACCAGATGAACCGCGAGGCGGCCGACGCCGGCTACAACCCGATGGGCAACCGCGGAATGGGTGGCGGCAACGCCGGCCCGGCCCAGCGCCGTCAGGCGGCCGACGAGATCGGCATCCAGCCGGCCGACTTCGAGTCGTTCGAGCGGCTGCTCGTCACCGTCCAGACCGCCTACGGGCGTGAGGATGCCGAGGCGCTCCGCGCCGCGACGACGCCGGAGATGTTCTCCTACTTCAACGACGATCTGGCGGAGAACCGCAGCCGCGGCGTGGTCAACAAGGTCAGCGACGTCCGCCTGCTCCAGGGCGATCTGGCCGAGGGCTGGCGCGAAGGGGCGCAGGAATACGCCACCGTCGCCATGCGCTTCGCGCTGACCGACGTCACGGTGGACCGTGCCAGCGGCAAGGTGATCGAGGGCAACGCCTCGCAGCCGACCGAGGCGACCGAGTTGTGGACCTTCGTCCGCCCGCGCGGCGGCCAGTGGCAGCTGTCGGCGATCCAGCAGGCCAGCTGAGGCTTGCGGGTATCGGGAATGCGAAACGCCCCGGCCATTGGCCGGGGCGTTTTCGTTTGTGCGGATTATGCCCTCTCCCGCCCCGGGATCCCCTCTCCCCCCGGGGAGAGGGGGATTTAGGGAGAGGGAGGCTCAATTCGTCGGCAGCACCACGGCGTCCGTTGCGCGGAAGCCCAGCCGCACGGTCTCGCCGGGGACGAAGGCCGGCTCCTGGCCCAGATGCGGCATCTGCACGGTCAGGCCGCCGTCGAGGAAGGCGTTGACGAAGGCGCCCTCGAAGTCGCTGTGGCTGACGCGGGCGCTCAGGCTGTTGTCGCTCTCGCCCGCTCCCGGACGTGCCGGCGCCAGACGTTCCGGCCGGACATAGAGGGTGGCGCGGTCGCCCACCGCCAGCCCGCGCGGGTTGCGCCCGCGCAAGGCCCCGAAGGCGCTGTCGAGCACCGCCCAGCCGTCGGCCGCCTGCGTCACCCGCCCGGCGAAGCGGTTCGCCTCGCCGACGAAGGACGCGACGAAGGCGGTTTCCGGGTGGTCGTAGATGGTCTTGCCGTCGCCCACCTGCTCCAGCACGCCGCGCGACATCACGCCGATGCGGTCGGACATGGTGAGCGCCTCGCCCTGGTCGTGGGTGATGTAGATGAAGGTGACGCCGGTGCGCTTCTGCAACTCGCGCAGTTCGGCGCGCATGTGCTGGCGCAGCTTGAGATCCAGCGCCGACAAGGGTTCGTCCAGCAGCAGCACCGCCGGTTCCACCGCGAGCGCGCGGGCGATGGCGATGCGCTGGCGCTGGCCGCCGGACAGGTCGGTCACCCGCTTGTCCGCCGTGTCGGGCAGCGCCACCAGCTCCAGCAGCTCGCGCACGCGGCGCTTGCGGTCGGCCGACGGGACGCCGCGCACCTCCAGCCCGAAGCCGATGTTGTCCGCCACCGTCATCAGCGGGAACAGGGCCAGGTTCTGGAAGATCAGCGCGGTCGGCCGCTTGTTCGGACCGATCCCCTTCATGTCCCGGCCGCCGATGCGGACGGCGCCGTCGGTCGGCTCCATGAAGCCGGAGATCATGCGCAGGATGGTGGTCTTGCCGCAGCCGGAGGGGCCGAGGAAGCTGAAGAACTCCCCGGCCCCGATGGTCAGCGAGACGTCGCGGACGGCGACGGTGTCGCCGAACCGCATGGTGACGTGGTCGAGTTGGACGTCTTGGCTCATGGCCCCTGCTGTGTGCGGATCACGCCGCCAGGAAGCGATCCTGGTACTCGTTGCGGATGGAGACGTACCACGCCTCCTGGATCGGCCACCACCACAGCTTCTGCAGCGCGTCGCCGGGATAGGCGTCGGCGAAGAACTGCTTGTTGAGGTCGGTCAGGTGGGCCTCGGCGCCGACCGCGGTGCTGGAGATGCCGGAATGGTTGGTGTAGAGCGCGCCGGCCTCCGGCGTGTAGAACCAGTTGATCCAGGCATAGGCGTTGTCCAGGTTCTCCGCCTTCTTCGGAATGGCGAAGCCTTCCATCCAGGCGAGCGCACCCTCCTTCGGCGCCACGAAGCGGACCGGCAGCCCTTCCTTGCGGAGCGCCACCGCACTGCTGTCCCAGGTCTGGCCGATGACGCAGCCGTTGGCGCGGAAGGCGCCCTGGGCCTCGTTCTCGTTGGTCCAGAATTGGGCGACCGACTTCTTGTTGGCGGCGGCCACCTTGAGGATGGCGTCGAAGTTGGCGCGCGCCTTCGCCTCGTCCTTGAACTGGTCGCGGACCGGGTGCGGCAGCTTGCCCTGGCTTTCCAGCCACAGCGCGATGCCGATCAGCGAGGAATGGCCGCGCACCGTCACCTTGCCGGCGTTGGCCGGCGCCCACAGGTCGCCGTAGCTGGCGGTGCCGTAGGCGAGCGGCGCCTTCTTCATGTCGTAGGCCAGCGCCTCGGTGCCCCAGTCGGCCGGGGCGAAATAGCGCTTGCCGCCGACGACGCCGCCCATCCCGGCGGAGCCCTCGACCGACGATTTCAGGCAGCCGTCCCACTTCACCTTCGCCTCGTCGATCGGCTGCACCAGCTCGAACTCGACATAGTTCGGCACGCGGTCGACGGTGGGGTGGATGATGTCGAAGCCGGCGCCGCCGGTCGCCTTCAGCTGGTTCAGCAGCTCGTCGTTGGTGCCGTATTCGGTCAGGGTCGCCTTGACGCCGGTCTTCTTCTCGAAGTCGGCCAGCATGTCCGGGCTGATGTAGCCGGCCCAGGAGAAGATCTTCACGCTGCCCGACGCCGCCCGGCCCTCGCGCAGGACGAAGGGACCGACCGAGGCGACACCGGCGGCGGCCGCAGCGCTTTGCAGCAGCAGGCGGCGGGTGAAGCTCTTGGCGGCGCGCTGGGTCTCGGCGCTGGACCGCTGCGACTCGCTCTGGGCGTTCTCGATCTTGGACATGACGTCCGGTCTCCCTGGCTCTTGGATGGCGTTTTTTCAGGTTCCCCTGGCGGCGACTTCGCGCAGCCCCGCTCAAGACGCAAAGTGTGCCTGAGACAAAAGCCGTCCGTCCATGGGGGAAGATGAGGCTCCGCCAAACTTCATAGAGCCGTCACATGGGAAAAAGGGAGAACCCGGCAGGAGGATCGTCACATGACGTAGAAGCTCGCCTTCACCACCACGCCCTCGGCGCCGCGCAGCACGGTGCGGTTGCGGCCGCTGCGCTTGGCGAAATAGAGCGCCTCGTCGGCCTGGGTCATCAGGTCGTTGACCGAGACGGTGCCGCGGTCCAGGCACATGCCGATGCTGACGGTGAAGCCGAAGCCGGCGCCGCTACCGGTCTCCACCGTCAGCTCGGCGGTGGAGCGGCGGATCGCCTCGACCCGCGCCAGCGCCCCCTCCAGGTCGCCGGAGGGCAGGCACAGGCAGAACTCCTCCCCACCCAGCCGGCCGAGGAAGCCGCCGCCGGGCACCTGGGCGGCGCAATGGTCGGCGAAGCGCTTCAGCGCGAGGTCGCCATTGCCGTGGCCGTGGGTGTCGTTGATCGCCTTGAAATGGTCGATGTCGAACATGGCGACCGCCAGCGGCGCCCCGCCTTCCCTCGCGACACGGTAGGCCTGCTCCAGCCGCTCCATGAAATAGCGGCGGTTCGCCACCCCGGTCAGGTAGTCGGTGTTCAGCATCTCCACCATCACCCGGTGCATGCGGGTGATGCGCTCGCCGGCCCGCACGCGGGCGCGCAGCATCGGCAGGTCGATGGGCTTGGCCAGGAACTCGTCGGCGCCGGACTCGAAGGCCTCGACCCGCCGGGCCGTCTCGCTGTCGCCGGTCATCAGGATGGTGAAGGTGCGGTGCTGGTCGTCCGCCGCCCGGACATGCCAGCACAGCTCCAGCCCGGTCATCACCGGCATTTCCAGATCGGTGATGACGATGTGGATGTCGTGGCTGCGATAGAGGGCGAGCGCCTGTCCGCCATCCTTGGCGAGCAGAACGCGGTAGCCGCTGCTTTCCAGCTCTTCCCGGATCAGTTCACGAAAGAAATTGGAATCGTCGGCGACAAGAACAGTCGTTTCCACCAGCACACCCGTGTCGTCGGCGAAGAGTCCGTGCGCGCGGACCTTAACAGACTCCACGGTGCTATGGCATAGTGGCGTGGCAACACACCGTCACCGGTGGATTGAGCGCTCTTCAGCTTTCGAGCATGCGGCGCAGCAGCTCGACATCCTCGGCGAAGGACGGATCGGTGGCGCGCAGCTCGTCCACCTTCTTGACCGCATGCATGACCGTGGTGTGGTCACGGCCCCCGAACTTGCGGCCAATCTCCGGCAGGGAGCGGGCGGTCAGCTGCTTGGCCAGATACATGGCGATCTGGCGCGGACGGGCCACCGCGCGGGCGCGGCGGGCGGAATGCATGTCGGCGACGCGGATGTTGTAATGCTCCGCCACCCGCTTCTGAATCTCGTCGATGGTGACGCGGCGGTCGTTGGCGCGCAGCAGATCGTGCAGCACCTCCTGCGTCGTCTCCAGCGAGATGGACCGCCCGACCAGCTCGGCATGGGCGACGATGCGGTTCAACGCCCCTTCCAGCTCGCGCACGTTGGACGTGATCTTGTGGGCCAGGAACTCCAGCACCTTCATCGGGATGCTGGCCTGGAGCGCGTCGGCCTTGGCCTGGAGGATGCCGAGGCGCAGCTCGTAGGTGGTCGGGTGGATGTCGGCGACCAGCCCCCAGCCGAGGCGGGAGCGCAGCCGCTCCTCCATGCCTTCCAGGTCGGACGGGCTCTTGTCGGCGGAGATGATGACCTGCCGGTTCTGGTCGACCAGCGCGTTGAAGGTGTGGAAGAACTCCTCCTGCGTCGAGTCCTTGCCGCTGATGAACTGCACGTCGTCGATCATCAGCACGTCGACCGAGCGGAACTGCTGCTTGAAGGCCATCGTGTCCTTGAAGCGCAGCGCCCGGATGAACTGATACATGAACTTCTCGGCCGACAGGTACAGCACCTTGCGGTTCGGGTCGTTCTTGCGGATCTGCCAGGCCAGCGCGTGCATCAGGTGGGTCTTGCCCAGCCCCACCCCGCCATAGAGGAACAGCGGGTTGAAGGTCACGGTGGTGGCGTCGGCGACGCGCCTTGCGGCGGCGTGGGCCAGCTCGTTCGGCTTGCCGACGACGAAATTCTCGAAGGTGAATCGCGGGTCGAGTGCGGCCGACAGGTCGGACCGGTCCTCCAGAATCGCAGGCACCGCGGTCGGCGATTCGTCCGACGCCCCGCCATAGGAGGCGGATGTGTAGACGGTGGACGGGGCCGGCTCGCCGGAGAATCCGGACGGCGATCCCGAGAACGACCCCTGCGGCGGGGCCGGGCGGGGAGCCGGACGGGAGTCGGCGGCGCGCGAATCGAAGCCGCGAGAATCGAAACCGCGGGGCGGGGATGGGCGGTCGTCGTCGATGTCGTCATTGTCGGCGACGAGGGCCGCCGGCGGATTCGTGGAGGCGACGATGACGTCGATCGACTGCACTTCCGGATTCTCGCCGGACCAGAGGGCGCGGATGCGGTCGGCATAGTGGGTCAGCACCCAGTCGCGCATGAATCGCGTGGGCACGACGATGCACACCTCGCCGCCGATCAGGCTGGCGACGGACAGCGGCTGAAGCCAGCTCCGGTAGGCGATCTCGCCGACCTCTTCCTTCAGGCGTCCGCGAATGCGCGCCCACTGCTGATCCAACGACACGCCGACCGACATGCTCCCTTACCCCCGCTCCTTCCGCCGGCCGGCCAAAACCGGAATGGCCGCCGTCTGGTCCAGCCCGAAGGACTCCGGGCAAGGAAAAACCGAACGGAACACTATATCCAAAAAGCACACGCCGGAGTCGACGGGATTGAAAATCCCGCCCCAGGCGCGACAGCTTGTAAGTAAAAGAAGATCGTGCGAACGACCGGGACTCAACAAGCCCTGATCCGGCGTAAGACCTTCAGTATTTCACTGCTGTGTTCGGACGGACACAGAGTGTTGCATCACCCTATTTCGCCCGACCGAATGGACCAAAAGTCTAACCATGCCGCGGAAATCTGGCAATGGGACAGATGGCGAACGGCCCAAAAAGATAAAAACGTTCTCATTGACCGCATGACCGATCCCGAATCTCATACGCGATCCCAAGAACAATCTAAGACAATTGTCGAGCATCCGCACATTTACTTTAAACGCAAAAAGCCGCGCCCCGAGTCACGGGCGCGGCTTTTTGAAAGCAGCGTATGAAAGCTCTATCAGAGAGCCTTGATCGCAGCCGACAGACGCGACAGCTTGCGCGACACAGTGTTCTTGTGCAGCACGCCCTTCGACACGCCGCGCATCAGCTCCGGCTGAGCGGACTTGAACGCCTCGGCGGCGGCGGACTTGTCGCCGCTCTGGATCGCGCCCTCGACCTTCTTGACGAAGGAACGGATGCGGCTGACGCGGGCACGGTTGACTTCCGTGCGACGCTCGGTCTGACGAATGCGCTTTTCAGCGGACTTATGATTGGCCATGGAAACCCTACTCCGAACGACACGGCTGTCGTGATGCGAGCGCGCCTTATACGCGGCAGCGCACCGCGAGTCAAGGCGTGGACGCCCGATGATTTTGACTAATCGTACTTCAACGACATCTTGATGGGATCTGGACCGTCCCCCGCAAGATGCAGGGGACGGCTCCAGCGGCAGAGTCGAAGCTGGCGCGACGACTCAGCGGTTCTTCCAGCCGGCCTGGCGCTTCTCGGCGAATGCGGCCATGCCTTCCTTCTGGTCTTCGGTGGCGAAGGTCGAGTGGAACAGGCGGCGCTCGAAGCGGATGCCCTCGGCCAGCGTCGATTCATAGGCGACGTTGACCGCCTCCTTCGCCATGGCGATGACCGGCTGCGACAGCGAGGCGATCTTGGTGGCGACCTTCACCGCCTCCTCGACCAGCTCGGCGGCCGGGACGATGCGGGAGACGAGGCCGCAGCGCTCGGCCTCGGCGGCGTCGATCATGCGGCCGGTCAGCACCATCTCCATCGCCTTGGACTTGCCGACGAAGCGGGTCAGGCGCTGGGTGCCGCCGGCGCCGGGGATGGTGCCGATGGTGACCTCGGGCTGGCCGAACTTGGCGGTGTCGGCGGCCAGGATGAAGTCGGCCATCATCGCCAGCTCGCAGCCGCCGCCCAGCGCGAAGCCGGCGACCGCGGCGATGGTCGGCTTGCGGCACTTGGCCAGCCGCTCCCACTTCGCGGTGATGAAGTTGGAGTTGTAGACATCCATATAGGAGAAGCCGGCCATCTCCTTGATGTCGGCGCCGGCGGCGAACGCCCGCTCCGACCCGGTGACGACGATGGCGCCGATGGCTTGATCGGCCTCGAAGGCGTCCAGCGCCTGGCCCAGCTCGGTCACCAGCTGGTCGCACAGCGCGTTCAGCGCCTTCGGACGGTTCAGCGTAATCAGCCCGACCGGGCCGCGCGTCTCGACGAGGATGGTTTCATAGGACATGGTGGCGGACATGGCTGCAGCACTCTCCCGATGGGGCGAGCCCGGTTGCTTCCGGGACTCGTGGTTGTTGAGGGTGTTCGATGGCGACGAATGGCAAGGGCTGCCGCGAGTATGGCGGGTGTTCCCGCGATCAGCGCGGCGTCAAAGTGAAGCGGACGGCTGTCCCGGTGGCGGTCCCAGTGGCGGTCCCGGTGGCGGCTTTCGCCTTCTGGGCGGCCTGCGGGAACTCCAGCCGCAGCTCCTCGCCGTCGCGGACGAAGACGCGGTCGGCGGTCCGGCGCCAGCCCAGCTGCGGCAGGGTCTGGTCGTAGAAGGCCAGCACCGCCTGTCGCGGCACCTCGCCCGACAGCACGGCCTGGACGATCCGCCCACCCGGCTTGTCGAAGACCAGCGGCTCCGATTCGGCGGACGCCAGCCCGGGCATCACCGGCACATCGGTGGTGCCGGGGACGAAGGGCCCGGACTCGGCTGCGGCAAGCTGGGCCGCCAGTGCCGAAGGAATGGGAATGAGGAAGCTCCCCAGGCCCGCAACTGCGGGGCCGGCAAGGAGGAAAGCGGCGGACGCCGCCCGGAGCATGGCCGGTAGAGCCGTCATGCCCCAGCTATATCACCGTTGGCGCGCCGCACAAAAGAAAGTCGAGCGGCCCGACTGTACAATCCGCTGAACGCCCCCCGTCCGGGCACGGTCGCAGTCGCAGTCGGGGCAACCCTCCCCCTCCCGGTCGTAGACGGCGAACTGGTGCTGGAAATAGCCCAGCTCTCCCGACGCCTGCCGGTAGTCGCGCAGCGACGAGCCGCCGGCGGCAATCGCGCGCTCCAGCACCTCGCGCACCGCGACGGCGAGGCGGTCGACCTCTGCGGGCGTCAGGCTGGCGGCGGTCCGGGTCGGCAGGATGCCGGACTGGTAGAGCGCCTCCGACACATAGATGTTGCCCAAGCCGGCGACGATGCCCTGGTCGAGCAGGGCGGCCTTGATCGGGGTGATCTTGCCGGCCAGACGGCGGGCGAGGTCGGGGCCGGAGAATTCGTTGCCGAGCGGCTCCGGCCCCAGGTTGCGCAGCATCGGGTGGTCGCCCAGCGCGTCGGCCACCGTCAGGTCCATCAGCCCGAAGCGGCGGGCGTCGTTGAAGGTGACGATGGTGCCGGCATCGGTCTCGAACACCACATGATCGTGCTTGTCGAAGGCGTCGGGGCGTTCCGGCGCGATGATCATCCGGCCGGACATGCCGAGATGGGCGATCAGCACGCCGCCGTCGTCCAGATGCATCAGGATGTATTTGGCGCGCCGCCGCACCGACGTGACCACACGCCCGGTCAGCCTTTCGCAGAAGCGCGGCGGAAAGGGGATGCGCAGGTTCGGCCGCCGCTGCTCCACACGGACCAGCCGCCGGCCTTCGAGATGCGGGGCGAGGCCCCGGCACACCGTCTCGACTTCGGGAAGTTCAGGCATCGGCAGAGTGTGGGGTGGGAGGGGGATTGGTGCAAGGGCGGTTGCCTGAAGAGTGCGGGAGCGGCGGGCAAGATCTCCACGGATTTCACGGATTGAAACACGGATTTCACGGATGTGGCGTCCCGAAGCCGCTGCTGCCGGAACAGTCCCAAGCGGCGCCAAGCTCAAAAAAAATCCGTGAAATCCGTGTCTAAATCCGTGAAATCCGTGTCGATCTTGCCCCACCTCAGCGATTCCCCGAAGCTCCCGTCACCGATACTCTTTAAACCGCTCCGTCGCCTGGATCAGCGCGGCGCGGATGCCGGGCTCCATGGCGGAATGGCCGGCGTCGGGGACGATGCGGTAATCGGCTTCCGGCCAGGCGCGGTGCAGCGCGTCGGCGGAGATCACCGGGCAGACGATGTCGTAACGGCCCTGGACGATCACCGCCGGCAGATGGCGGATGCGGTCGACGTCGCGCAGGAGCTTGTCCTCCGGCGTGAAGCGGTTGGAGCGGAAGTAATGCGCCTCGATCCGCGCCAGCCCCAGGGCGTGGCGGTCCTCGCCGCTGGCCGCGATCAGGTCGGGCGACGGCAGAAGCGAGGAACAGCTTCCCTCATAGATGCTCCACACCCGGGCCGCGGCCATGCGCACCGCCGGGTCGGACGAATCGAGCCGCTTCCAGAACGCCTCCAGCAGGTCGCCGCGCTCGTCCTCCGGGATATGGCCGGCGAAGGCGGCCCAGGCCTCGGGGAAGAGGATGCGCATGGAATAGAGGAACCAGTCGATCTCGCTCTTCCGCATCAGGAAGATGCCGCGCAGGATCAGGCCCAGGCAGCGGTCCGGGTGGGTCTGGGCATAGGCGAGCGCCAGGGTCGAGCCCCAGGAGCCGCCGAACAGGTGCCAGCGCTCGATGCCGAGATGGCGGCGCAGCGTCTCGATGTCCTCGACCAGCCGCTCGGTGGTGTTCTCGCGCGTTTCGCCCAAGGGCGTGGAGCGGCCGGCGCCGCGCTGGTCCATCACGATGATGCGGTAATGGGCGGGATCGAAGAAACGGCGGTGGGTGGGCGAGGCGCCGGCCCCCGGACCGCCATGCAGGAACATCACCGGCACGCCGCGCGGGTTGCCCGCCTGCTCCCAATAAACCGTGTGGATCCCGTCGACGGCAATCGTGCCGGTCTGGAACGGGTCGATGGGCGGATAGAAGTCGCTGCGGGGCATGGCCATGCATCCAGTGGTGCGGGCCCCGAGTGTAGTGGAGCCACCGGGGCTTGCGCCAGCGCGACGAGGCTCATCGGCGAACCCCCAAACGACAAAGGCCGCCCGGAGGCGGCCTTGGGTGTCGATCACTGTGCTTTTGGGAGGATGGCGCGCCCGAAGAGATTCGAACTCCTGACCCTCAGATTCGTAGTCTGATGCTCTATCCAGCTGAGCTACGGGCGCCTTATCCACAGAACTTGTCTGCCAAGCATCTCGCCGTCGAAGTATCCCCCGGCGTCGAGGCGCGCAACCTACTCAAATCCGTCATCGAAGGCAAGCGGTTTTCGCGAAGAAAAACACCGGAGCCCAGCGGCGGATTTCGACGATGTCCCAGACGACAAAGGCCACCCAGGAGGTGGCCCGTGCGTCGAACGGGAAGGATGGCGCGCCCGAAGAGATTCGAACTCCTGACCCTCAGATTCGTAGTCTGATGCTCTATCCAGCTGAGCTACGGGCGCTTTATCCATCGTCTGTCCCGGCGTCGGCGGCAGGCCGTCGGCGTCGAGGCGCGCAACATACTCAGAAGCCCCCTGCCCCGCAAGCGCTTTTTTCACGAATTTTCGCCCCGCCAGCAAGCCCCCTGCGGCAGCCCCTGCGACCGCGGGGCCCGGACGGCCGAATCGCCCCGGATTGCCGGGCGGCGGCGGCTGGGTTATACAGTCCACTTGCTGTTTTTGGAGAGTCAGTACCGTGGCCGAAGCCCCCTTCAACAAGCATTTCCCGGTGTCCTGGGAAGAGCTCCACCGCAATGCCAAGGCGCTGGCCTGGCGCCTGATCGACCGCGGCCCGTGGAAGGGCATCATCGCGATCACGCGCGGCGGCATGGTTCCCGCGGCGATCATCGCGCGCGAGCTTGAGATCCGCATGATCGACACCGTCTGCGTCTCCAGCTACGACCACCAGCAACAGCGCAACGCGACGATCCTGAAGGGCGTCGAAGGCGCCAAGGCCGGCGACGGCGAGGGCTGGCTGATCATCGACGACCTGGTGGACACCGGCAAGACGGCGGAGATCGTGCGCAAGATGCTGCCGAAGGCGCATTTCGCCACCGTCTACGCCAAGCCGGCCGGCCGGCCGCTGGTCGACACCTTCATCACCGAAGTCAGCCAGGACACCTGGATCCACTTCCCCTGGGACATCGAGCTGCAATTCTCGCAGCCGATCGCCAAGCAGCGGAACGGCTGACCGGCCCCCTGGACCGGCCCCCGACCGGGGCGCGCCCTTCCCGTCCGGTCCCATCCGGCCGGGGAAGGCGCGCCCGGTTCATTACATAAAAATTTACAGTTTGCGTCCTAAATGACGCGCGGCGGAGCGCCTGCGCCCGCCGACGCCTTCAACATCGCGTGGCGGCCCGCGCATGAGCGACGATTTGACCGGCGACCTCCGCCCGGACGAGCTGCACCCAGACGAACTGCGCCAGGACGAGTTGCGCCAGAAGATCGACGCCCTGGTGACGCGGCTGCCGGCCAGCCTCGTCTACAGCCTGCTGAGCGAGATCGAAGGCATGGACAGCGAGCCGACCGACCGGGTCCAGCTCGTCCGCCAATATGTCATCGAGTATCTGAACCGCCAGCGCACCAACCGCGCCCGCCGCCTGTTCACCAACCTGTTCGAAGCCTTCCTGATCGACGACGACGTGCTGTACCACTCCGGCGTCTCGGTTCCCGGCATGCTGCAACGGGTCGATGTCGGCGCCCTGTGGGAGGCGCTGAGCCGCGACGCCTTCCCCCTGCTGGCGGTCGAGGCACAGGAAACGCTGGACGAGATGGCGCGCGGCGACGTGATCGACCGCATCCTGCGCTCCCCCGTCGCCATGGTGATGAAGGAGCGGATGCGCGTCGCGTCGGTGAAGCATCTCGACGCCGTGCTGGCGAACAAGAAGGCGGTGGACGAGCTGCTGGCCGGCATGTCGCGCAACCGGCCGCGCCGCACCCGCCTGATGTCGGGCTTCCTGGAAAAGACGCCGCACATCGACCTCGCCACGCTGCGGCTGATGCATCTGATCCTGACCAACGCCGAGGGGCCGGTGAAGCCGGTTGCCGACCGGCTGGAGGATTTCCCCGCCAGTTGCAGCGGCGAGACGGAGGCGAACCGGCTGGCCGACCTGCTGCTGGACGCCACCGAATCGCTGCGCGACCGCTGCGGCGACGATCTGGCGGCCATGCTGCCGCTGTCGGTGCTGTCGGTGAAGCGCAACTATCCGGTGGCGGCGCTCTATATCCGGCAGAGCGGCGTCGATCCCGGCCGCGGCGACGCCATGACCGCGGCGCTGACCGGCCATTTCATCGGCGTCACCCGCGCGCTGACCGCGGCGCTGAGCGTCGTCCTGAAGCTGAACGAGCGGGTCCCCGGCTCCGCCATCCGGCCCAGCGCCAAGGAAAAGGCGCGGCTGGAGGCGCTGGTGCAGCGGCTGGACCAGCTGGTCCACGCCGCGACCTCGGCCGGGCTGATGGAGGATCGGCGCAGCGAGCCGGCCTTCCGCAACGCCTGGACCCAGGCGGCGAAGATCATCGGCAGCCGCGTCGCCGCGGTGGCGATGGAACGCTCCGCCCAGGCCGCCGCCGCCCGGCGCCAGCCGGTGATCGACCATGCCGACATCGTCTGGCTCGACCGGCTGCTGTGGCGCTGGCAGGCGATGTCGCGCGACTTCGGCTTCGAGACCTACGATCTGGTGAAGTGGCGCGAAACCCTGCTGGAGGAGCTGCGCGCCAACGTCGAGAAGGCGATGAAGTTCGAGGAAACCGACCCGCTCGACGAGCGGATGGAGCATCTCCTGCGCATCAACGCCATCGCCGGCGTGTTCGGCCAGCGGGTCAGCGCCTGGATTCCCACCTTCAGCCACAACATGACCCGCCTGCTGTCGCACCGTCTGGAGCGCGGCGGCGCGCTTGGCGACGACGAGCAGGCGATCATCGACGACCTCGTCGCCACGGCGCGCACCGAGGTGGGCAAGTCGCGCTATTGGAAGAGCAACGAGCTGATGGACCTGATCGAACTGTCGGAGCGGACGCGGCAGGCGGGGTGAGGGGTCATATCAGCCCGGCTCACATCACTCCCGAAGACCGGTGCCGCGGGTCGAGCCAGTCGCGCAAGCCGTCGCCCAGCATCGTCAGCCCCATGACACTCAGCGCAATCGCGACGCCGGGAAACACCGCCTGCAACGGGGCGGTGAACAGGTGGGTCTGGGCATCGCCCAGCATCTTGCCCCAGCTGGGACTGGGCGGCTGGATGCCGAGGCCGAGATAGCTCAGCGCCGCCTCGTTGACGATGGCGACGGCGAACAGGACGGTGGCCTGGACCACGACGATGCCGGCGATGTTGGGCAGCACATGCACCAGCGTCACCGACAGCGGTCCCCGCCCCAGCGCCAGCGCCGCCCCGACGAAGGGCCGCCGCCACACCGCCAGCGCGGCGCCGCGGGTGACGCGGGCCAGCACCGCGGCGTTGAACAGCGCCAGCGCCACGACGACGTTGACCGCCCCGGCGCCCAGGGCGGCGGTCAGCAGGATCGCCGTCAGCACGGCGGGAAAGGCGAAGACCAGATCGCCCAGCCGCGCCACAACCTCGTCCCCCCAACGTCCCAGCGCGGCGGCCAACAGCCCCAGCGGCACCCCGGCCAGCAGCCCCAGCCCGACCGCGGCGGCGCCGACGGCCAGCGAGTTGCGGGCGCCGACCATGATCATCGACAGCACGTCGCGCCCGAAATGGTCGGTGCCGAGCCAATGGGCGGCGGTGGGCGGCTTCAGCCGGGCGACCACCCGCACCTGCTCCGCCGGGTAGGGCGTCCACAGCAGCGACAGAAGCGCGATGGCGACCAGCAGCAGGGTCAGCCCGGCGCCGAGATGGAGGGAGAGCGGAAGGCGGCGCCTCATGACGCCCCCCCTTTCGGGCGCGGGTCGGCCAGCGCGCAGGCGATGTCGACCAGGGCGTTCACCAGCACGACGAACAGCGCCAGCAGCACGACCACCCCCTGCACCACGATCAGGTCGCGCTGGCCGATGGCCTGATAGAGCAGCCGGCCCAGCCCCGGCAGGGTGAAGACATTCTCCACCACCACGGCACCGGCCACCAGGAAGGAAATCTGCAATCCCAGCACCGTCGCCACCGGGATCAGGGCGTTGGGCAGGGCATGGCGCAGCAGGACGGCCATGCGGCCCACCCCCTTGGCGCGGGCGGTGCGGATATGGTCCTCGCCCAGCGTGTCGAGCACGGCGGTGCGGGTGACGCGGGCGAGGATGGCGGCCTCCGGCACCGCCAGCGCCAATGCCGGCAGCAGCAGGGCGTGCAGCGCCGGGCCGACGCCGCCGCTCCAGCCGGGAAAGCCGCCGGCCGGAAACCAGTGCAGGGTCAGCGAGAACAGCAGGATCAACAGGATGGCGATCCAGAAGCTGGGCATCGACACGCCGAGCTGCGCGAAGCCCAGCACCGCCCAGTCGCTCCCCCTGCCCCGCCGCGCCGCCGCCAGCAGCCCGAGCGGCAGGGCCAGCATTGTGCTGAGGACCAGCGACAGCAGCGACAGCGGCAGGGTGACCGCCAGCCGCTCCGCCACCAGATCGGCCACCGGGCGGGCATAGGTCAGGCTGACGCCGAGGTCGCCGCGCGCCAGCCCGCCGGCCCAGTGCAGGTAGCGGGTAAGGATGGGCTGGTCGAGCCCCATCTGGCTGCGCAGCGCGGCCAGCGTGTCGGGCTGGGCATTGACGCCCAGCATCAGCAGCGCCGGGTCGCCGGGAACCAGTTGCAGCACCGTGAAGACCACGATGCTGGCCAGCCAGACGGTGACGATCAGGCTGGCCAGCCGTCGCAGCAGGAACGCAAGCACGCGGGTCTATCCTTACCTTGGCCTTACTTGCCTTGCGTTATTTCCAGGACACGCCGGTGACGTCGTTGGCCTGGACCGGGCGGTTCACCCACATGCCGGTCAGGCCGGCCTTCTGCACCGTCACCGACGGCAGCATGAAGAGGAAGCCGTTGACCGCATCCTCCGCCAGGACCTTCTGCTGCTCGCCGTAGAGGGCGTTGCGCCGGCCCGGGTCCTGGGTGCGATTCAGCTCGTCGTTCAGGGCGTTGAAACGCTCGCTCTTGTAATTGAAGTAGTAGTCGGGCCGGGCGTAGATGTCGATGTCCAGCGGCTCGGTGTGGGCGATCATGGTCAGGTCGTAATCCTTGCCCTTGAACGTCTTTTCCAGCCAGGCCGCCCACTCCACCGGCTCGATCTTCGCCCGGATGCCGACTTCGGCCAGCATGGCGGCGACCAGCTCGCCGCCGCGGCGCGCATAGGGCGGCGGCGGCAGGCGCAGCGTGGTGTCGAAGCCGTTCGGATAGCCCGCCTCGGCCAGCAGCGCCTTCGCCTTGGCCGGGTCGTAGGGATACATCCCGGTCAAATCGACATAGCCTTCGCGGTGCGGCGGGAAATGGCTGCCGATGGCGACGCCGTTGCCATAGAGCACGCCCTCGATCAGCGTCTGGCGGTCGATGGCATGGGCCATGGCGCGGCGGACGCGGACATCGTCGAAGGGCTTGCGGGCGTTGTTGGTCGACAGCAGCGTCTCGCCCTCCGTCGAGCCGACCATGACCGTGAAGGCCGGGTCGTTGCGGAATTCCGGCAGGGCTTCATAGGTGCTGAACAGGGTGAAGGCGTCGATGTCGCCGGCCTTCAGCGCCGCCACCTGGGCGGCCGGGTCGCTGATGAAGCGGAAGGTGACGCGGTCGATCTTCGGCTTCGCCCCGTCATAGTCGGGGTTGCGCACCAGCACGACGCGGTCGCCGGCGACCCAGCGGTCGAACTTGAAGGGGCCGGTGCCGACGGGCTTCTGCTTGTTGGTCGCCGCCGATTCCGGGGCGACGATGGCGGCGTCGCCGCTCGCCATGTGGAACAGGAACAGGCCGTCGGGGCGCGACAGGGTGACGACCGCCGTCTGCGGGTCCGGCGTCTCCACCTTGGCGATGGGGGCGAAATAGGCCTTCTGCGCGTTGACCGACTCGGCGGCGCGGGCACGGTCGAGCGTGAACTTCACGTCGGCGGAATCGGCGGTCGTGCCGTCGTGGAACTTGGCGTTGGGACGCAGGGTGAAGCGGTAGGTCAGCCCGTCTTCCGACACGCTCCAGCGCTCCGCCAGTCCGGGCACCAGCTTGCCGTCGGCATCGACGCGCAGCAGCGGCTCGAACAGGTTGGCGTAGGTGACCTCCTTGATCGCCCCGGCCGCACCGGCGGTCGGGTCCAGATGCGGCGGCTCCAGCGCCATGCCGACGACGAGGTCGGTGCGCGGCTGGGCCAGCGCCGCCTGCGATGCGGCGGCCAGCGCCATCATGGCGGCGAAAGCGGCAAGGGTGACGCGCTGCTTGGCGGTCGGCATGGTTGGCAAACTCCCCCGTCTCGTCGTTACCGACGTTGTCTTTGCCGCGATGATGCGGTGCGGCGAGGGAGAGCGCAAGGGAAGCCGCCAGCCGTTTTCATTGTCTCTTCCGCTATTCCACCCACCAGCTTTCAATCATCGGGCCATAGAGCGGGGTGATGGCGGGGCGGTGCAGGGTCGCCCAGCGGGCGATGCGGTCGACCGGGCTGTGATAGAGCGGAACCATGTAATGCCCCCACAGCAGAACCCGGTCGAGCGCCCGCACCCGGCCGACCAGGGATTCCCTCGTGGTGGCGGCGGCGATGGAACGGGCCAGCGCATCGACCACCGGGTCGCGGATGCCGGCAAGGTTGCGGCTACCCTCCTGCCCGGCCGCATCGGATCCGTAATAATAGAGCTGCTCGTTGCCCGGCGACAGGCTGGACGCCCACCAGCGCATGGTCATGTCGAACTCGAAACGCTCCAGCCGGGCCTGGAACTGGGCGCTGTCCACCGTACGGACGCGGGCCGCGATCCCCAGCGGCTCCAGCGAGCGGGCGAATTCCAGCGCCACCCGCTCCTCCGACGGATCGGACAGGAGGATTTCGAAAGCGAAAGGATTTCCCGCATCGTCGGTCAGCCGGCCGTCGCGCACCCGCCAGCCGGCCAGCTCCAGCAACCGCAGCGCCTCGCGCCGGTTGGCGCGCAGGCCGCCCGGCCCGTTGCCACTACCTTTGCCGCTGGCGTTGCCGCTACCGTTGCCGGCTTCCGGCAGGGTGACGGGCTTGGTGAAGAGATCGGGCGGCAGGCGGTCGCGGAAGGGCGCCAGCGCCTGCAACTCCTCCCCCTCCGGCAGGCCCCGGGCGGCAAGCTCGGAATTGGGATAGTAGCTGGCGGTGCGGGTCAGCAGGCCGTGGAACAGGCTGCGGCCGATCCAGTCGAAATCCGGCGCCATCCCCAGCGCCCGGCGGACCCGGACATCGGCGAACAGGGGACGGCGGGTGTTGAAGATCAGGCCGCGCGCCGGTTCGGGGCGGTGGTTGGGCAGTTCCTCCCGGACGATGCGGCCGTCACGCAGGGCGGGACCGTCGTAGCCGGTGGCCCATTTGGCCGGATCGCTTTCGTAACGAACGTCTCCCTGCCCGGCCTTGAAGGCTTCCAGCGCCACCGAATCGTCGCGGTAATAGTCGAACTCCAGCCGGTCGGCGTTGAACTGCCCGACCCGCACCGGCCGGTCGCGGCCCCAATAATCGCGCACCCGCTCATAGACGATGCGGCGGCCGGGATCGACCGACGCGACGCGGTAGGGGCCGCTGCCCAGGATCGGCTCCAAGGTCGTGCGGCTGAAATCGCGCCCCGCCCAGAAGGCCTTGGAATGGATCGGCATCAGCCCCATCAGCAAGGGCATCTCGCGGTCGATGGTTCCGTCGGGGTTGGCGGCGAAGGCGAAGCGGACGGTCTGGGGGTCGGGCGCCTCGGCCGCCGTGACCTTGGCGTAGAACAGGCGGCGGTTGGGGGTGCCGTCCCGCCGTTGCGCCTCCAGCGAGAACAGCACGTCGGCGGCGGTCAGCGGCGTGCCGTCCTGCCAGCGCGCCTTCGGGTCGATGTGGAAGGTGACGGCGGAGCGATCGTCCTCCACCTCGACCCGGTCGGCCAGCAGCCCGTAGAGCGAGAAGGGCTCGTCCCACGAGCGCGTCAGCAGCGTCTCGAAGACGTAGCCCATGCCCAGCGCCGGCACGCCCTTGACGATGTGCGGGTGCAGGCTGTCGAAGCTGCCGGTCACCGCCTGCCGGATGGTCCCGCCCTTGGGTGCGGCCGGGTTGACGTAGGGAAGGGCGGTGAAGTCCGCCGGCAAGGCCAGATCGCCATGCATGGCGATGCCGTGACTGGGCTGGCCGGCCAGACCCGGATAGGGCGACAGCAGGGCCAGAAGGGTGAAAAAAAGAAGGATCGGACGGGGCATGACCGGCAGGGTTGCCGCTTTGCCGCACCTGCGCAAGAGCCCGCGCAAGTTCCTTGGACTCAGGGTGCGTTCCGCCTAAACTCCCGCCCCGCGTGGCGCCGGACCGGGCATCGGCGCCAAAACAAGAACGTGCCCTGAATACGCCAGTCGAAGGAACGCGATACATGGATCTGAGCAAGCTCGCCGCGGGCAAGAACGTGCCCTGGGACGTCAACGTCGTCATCGAGATTCCGATCGGCGGCCAGCCGGTGAAGTACGAGGTCGACAAGGACTCGGGCGCAGTGTTCGTCGACCGCTTCCTGCACACCGCGATGTTCTATCCCTGCAACTACGGCTTCATCCCGCACACCCTGTCGGGTGACGGCGACCCGGTCGACGTCTGCGTCGTCGGCCAGCACGGCGTCGTCCCGGGCGCGGTCCTGCGCTCGCGTCCCATCGGCGTCCTGTACATGGAGGACGAGGCCGGCGAGGACGAGAAGCTGCTGGCCGTTCCGGTCGACAAGCTGCACCCGTTCTACACCGACGTGAAGAACTACACCGACCTGCCGGCCATCGTGACCGAGCAGATCGCCCACTTCTTCGAGCACTACAAGGATCTCGAGAAGAACAAGTGGGTGAAGGTCCGCGGCTGGGGCAACGCCGAAGAGGCCGCCAAGAAGATCGAGGAAGGCCTCGCCCGCGCCCTGGAAGCCAACAAGGGCAACCCGGGCCCGGTGGTCTGAGGGTTGATGGTTTGAACCTTGCGGCCTCAGCCTTGTCGGCTTGAGGTCGCAAGGTCGGGTATGCGTCTCCCCGTCTCCGGCATAGCCGCCGGCTGAGCGGGGAGATGCCCCAGCCCTTCGAGGGTCCGGCGCACCGCGAGGTCCAGGGGCGTGTGCGGTTCCCCGCCCAGGAAGGCCAGCAGGCGCCGGTTGTCCAGCCGCACCGGACGTTGCCAGAGATAGCGCATCTCGCCGAGTTCGCGGAACAGCGGCACCGCCACGCCGGCCAGCCGCAGCAGCCACCAGGGCATGCGCCGCACCGGCAGATCCGGCTTGCCAAGGGCATGCGCGATGGCCGCGACCATCCGGCTTCCATCGGCATCCCAATGGCCGTCCATGTGAAACATCGCGTCGTCGCCCAGCTCCGCCTCGCGGTCGAGCAGGCGCATCGCCGTTTCCGCCACGTCGGGCAGATAGGCCCACTGATGGCCGACCCCCGGCCGGCCGGGCTGGTTGATGCGGGTCGGCGGCTTGCCGGGCGTCAGCAGGCCCTGGCTGAACCAGCTGTTGGCGGCCCTGGGTCCGAAGAAGTCGCCGCAGCGTAGGATCAACAGCCGCGCACCCTGTTCCACCGCAAGATGAAGACGGCGCTCCATCTCCACCCGGATGGCGCCCTTGCGGGTCAGCGGGGCCTGCGCCGCGGTTTCCGGGATCAGCGGGAAGACGTCGGGACCGTAATTGTAGACGGTGCCGGGCAGCAGGATGCGGGCATTGTTGGCGACGGCGGCGGCGATGCTGTTGTCGACCATGGGTAGAACCAACCGATCCCAATCCTTGTAGCCGGGCGGGTTCACCGCATGGACGATCAGCGCCGCCCCCTCGGCCGCCGCCCTCACGTCGGCGGCGTTCATCGCGTCACCGACCACCCATTCGATGCCGTCCGGCTGTGGCTGCCCTTGTTTGGCCGGCTTGCGGCGCAACCCGCGCACGGTCCAGCCGCGCGCCGCCAGTGCCCGCGCCAGTTCGCCGCCGATCCCGCCGGTCGCCCCCAAGACCAGAGCGGTCCTGCCTTTACCGGTCATCTGTCCTGCCATCGCTGCCTCCATCGCCTTCCGCTTGGTGATGGAGAAGGATGGACCTGGGGGCGGGCTGAACGGAATTGTCGAACTGCGGCTAACCGCTATACTGAAATCGATGAGCCATCCGCCGCCCAATTGGGACCTTTACCGCAGTTTCCTGGCCGTGATCCGCGAGGGGTCGCTGTCGGCGGCGGCGCGCGCCCTGGGGTTGACACAACCGACGCTGGCCCGCCATGTCGCGGCGCTGGAGGAGGCGGTCGGCGGCCCGCTGTTCGTGCGCTCGCCACGCGGGCTGGACCCCACCGACGCGGCGCTGGCGCTGAAACCGCAGGCGGAGGCGCTGGACGCGGCGGCGGCCAGTCTGTGGCGCACCGCATCGGGCTATGGCGGGAAAGGCAGTGGGACGACGGGTGGCGGGGCGGAGGTGCGCGGCACGGTGCGGGTCACCGCCAGCGAGGTGGTGGGCGCCCGCATCCTGCCGGCGATCCTGGCAGACCTGCGCGACCGCCATCCAGCATTGGAGATCGAACTGGTGCTGTCGAACGCCGTCGACGACCTGTTGCAACGCAACGCCGATGTGGCTGTGCGGATGGTGGAGCCCGACCAGCAGGCATTGCTGGTGAAGCGGATCGGCGTCATCGCGCTCGGCATGTACGCCCACCGCGACTATCTCGACCGCCACGGCAGTCCGCAGTGTCTGGAGGATCTCGGCCGCCACAGCCTGATCGGCTTCGACCGCGAGACTCCCGACATCCGTTCCATGATGCGGCGGACGCCGGGCCTCGTCCTGCCCCGCTTCGCCCTGCGGTCCGACAGCCATCTGGCCCAGCTGTCGGCCATCGAGGCCGGGTTCGGCATCGGCATCTGCCAAGTCCCGCTGGCGCGGCGCAATCCCGAACTGGTCAGGCTGCTGGCCGACGCCTTCGACATGCCGATGGGCATGTGGGTCGCCATGCACGAGGATCTGCGCTCCACCCCCCGCTGCCGCGCCGTCTTCGACGGGCTGGCGGCGGGTCTACGGGATCATGTGTCGACGGATCATGCCGGGTAGCGTCAACCGGCCCAGCCCATCCGGCGTTCGACGCCGTCGGCGGCCTCCTTCAGGATTTCGGCACTGCGGCGGAGCGCCGTCTCCTCCTCCGCCGACAGGTTGGGCAGAACGGTGTCCACCACGCCGCCGGCACCGATGACGCGCGGCAGCGACAGCACGATCTGCGGCACGCCGCAGACGTTGTCGGTCAGCATGGCGCAGGTCGCCACCATCCGTTCGTCGGCGCCGATGGCCGCGACCAGCCGGGCCAGCCCGCCGCCGATGCCGAAGGCGGTGTGGCCCTTGCCGTTGATGATCCGGTAGGCGGCGCGGCGCACGCCCTCGTCGATGGCGGCGCGGTCGTCCGCCGTCAGGCTGCGGCGGAGCTGGGCGGCCGCCTGCTCGACGGGCAGGCCGGCGACGGTGGCGCTCGACCACAGCAGAACCTCCGAGTCGCCATGCTCGCCCACCACATGGGCGTGGACGGAGCGCGGCGTCACCGCCAGCTGTTCGGCCAGCAGGGCGCGGAAGCGCGCGGTGTCCAGCACGGTGCCGGAGCCGATGACCCGGTTGCGCGGCAGGCCGCTGATGCGGGTGGCGATCTGCGTCATCACGTCCACCGGGTTGCTGGCGACCAGCAGCACGGCGTCGGGGGCCGCCTTCAGCACCTCCGGGATGATGGCGCCGAACACCTTGGCGTTGCGTTCCAGCAGCTCCAGCCGGGTTTCGCCCGGCTTCTGGGCGACGCCGGCCGACAGCACGACCACCCCCGCCCCCTCCAGCGCGGCGTAGGAGCCGGCGCGGACGGTGACGGCATGGGTGAAGGGCACGGCATGGGCGATGTCCTGCGCCTGGGCCTGGGCCAGCGCCTCGTTCATGTCGACCAGCACGACCTCGCTGGCCGCTCCGGTGGTCACCATGGCGAAGGCGGCGGTGCTGCCGACGAACCCCGCCCCGACGATTCCGACCTTCATGAACAGGCTCCCTTGCGCAAGTTGGCGTACGGACGATCGACAGCTTGGGGGGTGTCGGCGCCCCTCCGCAAGGCGCAACACGACAACTCCCCCTTGTTTTCACTCCTTTCCCGTTTTCAATAGGCGCGACGAAACGCCCCCTTGCCCAATGGTCATACCAGCCCGTAATGTTGCGCCGCAGCAAATGGCGGGGATGAAAGTCCGGGCCCACGCTGTTCGTCATCAAAACCGTCGGCATCCCGTGGCAGACTGGGGGCCGGCGCCTTATCCCAGCCCCGGATCCGGTCATGACCGTTCGCAACCTCGACAAGCTGTTCAAGCCCGCCTCCATCGCCCTGATCGGCGCCAGCCGCAAGCCCGGCACGGTGGGGGCGGTGGTGGCCCGCAACCTGTTCCAGGCCGGCTTCGACGGGCCGGTGATGCCGGTCAACCCGACAGAGCGCGCGGTGGAAGGGGTGCTGACCTACAAGACGGTGGACAGCCTGCCGATCACCCCGGACCTGGGCGTCATCTGCACCGCCCCGGACACGGTGGCGGCGACCATCGACGCGCTGGGCAAGCGCGGGACCAAGGCCGCCATCGTCATGACCAAGGGCATGTCGGCCGACCAGACCCAGGCGATGCTGGACACCGCCAAACCCTATCTGATGCGGGTGCTGGGCCCGAACAGCCTGGGCGCCATGGTGCCCGGCCGCGGCATGAACTCCAGCTTCGCGCCGGTGGCGCCGCGCAAGGGCGACGTGGCGCTGGTGGCGCAGAGTTCCATGGTGCTGACCTCGGTCGCCGACTGGGCGACCTCGCGCGGGATCGGCTTCTCGCATCTGGTGTCGCTGGGCGACCGCGGCGACGTCGATTTCGGCGACCTGCTGGACTATCTGGCCTCCGACGTCACCGTGCGCGCCATCCTGCTCTATATCGAGAGCATCACCCAGGCCCGCAAATTCATGTCGGCCGCCCGCTCCGCCTCGCGCCAGAAGCCGGTGATCGTCATCAAGGCCGGCCGGTCGGACGAGGCGCAGGAGGCCGCGGCCAGCCACACCGGCGCCCTGGCGGTGTCGGACGCCGTCTATGACGCGGTGTTCCGCCGGGCCGGCGTGCTGCGGGTCAACGATCTGGCCGAGCTGTTCGACGCCGCCGGCACGCTGGGCACCGGGGTGCCGATCACCGGCGACCGGCTGGCGATCCTGACCAACGGCGGCGGCATGGGGGTGATGGCCACCGACAAGCTGATCCAGGCCGGCGGCCGGCTCGCCGCCATGGCGGATGAGACGCAGGAGGCGCTGGCCAAGGCGCTGGGTCCGCAGCCGGGTGGGGGGCAGCCGGGCGGCACCCCCTTCCGCAACCCGCTGCGCATCGGCGCCGACGCCACGCCCAAGCGCTATGCCGAGGCGCTGAACGCGCTGATGCAGGACACCGGCAACGACGCCGTGCTGGTCCTGCACTGCCCGTCCGCCCTGACCGACAGCGAGGCCATCGCCCAGGCGGTGGCGGAGACGGTGCAGGCCAACAAGGCGCGCCGCCATCCGGTGCTGACCAGCTGGATCGGCGACCAGTCGGCGGTGGAGGCGCGCAAGCTGTTCGCCGAGGCCCGCATCCCGACCTACAGCGGCCCGTCCGACGCGGTGCGCGCCTTCATGCATCTGGTGCGCTACCGCCGCAGCCAGCAGCTGCTGATGGAGACCCCGCCGTCGGTGGCGGAGGATTTCCAGCCCGACGAGATCACCGTGAAGAAGGTGATCTCCCGCGCCATGGCCGAGAAGCGCGAGTGGCTGAGCGAGTATGAGGCCAAGCGCGTGCTGGCCGCCTACGGCATCCCGGTGGTCGACACCCGCGTCGCCCAGACGCCGGAGGAGGCAGCCGCCGCCGCCCGCGTCATCGGCGGGCCGATCGCGCTGAAGATCCTGTCGCACGACATCACCCACAAGTCGGACGTCGGCGGCGTCGCTCTCGGCCTGACCAGCCCGGAGGACGTGAAGGCCGAGGCCGAGGCGATGCTGGCCCGCGTCGCCGAGCTGGCGCCGGAGGCGAAGATCGAGGGCTTCACCGTGCAGGAGATGGCGGTCCGCCCCGACGCCTACGAGCTGATCGTCGGCATGACCGAGAACGAGATGTTCGGCCCGGTCCTGCTGTTCGGCGAGGGCGGTATCGGCGTCGAGGTGGTGGAGGATTACGCGCTGGCCCTGCCGCCGCTGAACATGAAGCTGGCGGCCGAACAGATGAGCCGCACCCGCATCCACCGCCAGCTCCAGGGCTACCGCTCACGCGCGGCGGTCGATCTGGACGCGGTGGCGCTGACGCTGAACAAGGTCAGCCAGCTGGTCGTCGATTTCCCCGAGATCGCGGAGATGGACATCAACCCGCTGCTGGCCGACGCCGACGGCGTGACGGCGCTGGACGCCCGCATCAAGGTCGGCGTGCCGGCCCTGGCCGGGGCGGCGAGGCTGGCGATCCGCCCCTATCCCAAGTCGCTGGAAGACCGCATCACCATCAAGGACGGCCGCCAGTTCTTCGTCCGCCCGATCCTGCCGGAGGACGAGCCGCTGGTGCACCATCTGGTGGAGAACCAGACGGCGGAAGACCTGCGCCTGCGCTTCTTCGCCCCGCTGAAACGGCTGTCGCACCAGGCGGCGGCGCGGCTGACCCAGATCGACTACGACCGCGAGATGGGGCTGATCGCCGTCGGTCCCGACCCGCAGACCGGCGACACCATCATGTATGGCGTGGTGCGCATCACCGCCGACCCCGACAACCGCCGCGCCGAATATGCGGTGATGGTGCGGTCCGACATGAAGGGCCAGGGTCTGGGCTACATCATGATGAACAAGATCCTCGATTACGCCCGCTCGCGCGGCATCAAGGAGGTCTATGGCGAGGTTCTGCGCGAGAACACCAACATGCTGAACATGTGCCGCGCGCTGGGGTTCGTCCGCAAGGAGAACCTGGACGAGCCCGGCGTGGTGGAGGTCCGCATCGAACTGGGCGGCGGGCTGGCGGCGTAGAGGTTTCTATACCGCCGGTTGACTACAGGCACGGATGGGGCAATATCAGGCTTGGCGGGCAGGGGCTGCTATCCCCTGCCCGCCGGCCCGATCCTTACCGGTAGAGGTCAAGCAGCCGCTTGACGATCTCCAGCAGGAGGATCAGGAGCTTGAGGATATGCAACATCCTCTTCACTCCTCGTAAGCGGCGGGGATGGCGGCCGGTCCGCCATCCCGTCCGCGCCGCCACTGTGGCGCACGCATAGGTATTGCGGAAGCGCTTTCACTCGCAAAATCAGGAATTCCGGTGACTGCGACCTGCCGTCGCGGGCTTCGCTTTTACGCCGGCCCCAGCACGACCTTCACGTCGGCGGGCTGGCCGAAGAAGGGGGCCGAGGTGATCAGCAGGCGGCAGCCGGCCGCGGCATAGGCGGCGGCGTTCGCCTCGGTCACCCCGCCGGCCGGAGCCACCACCGGCGGCGGCGTCAGGTGCCTTGTCGCCTCGATCACCGCGCGGGCGGCGGCGGGCGGCAGCTTTTCCAGCTGGATCACGTCGGCGCCGGCCTGGGCGAAGGCCACGGCCTCCTCCATCGACCCGACCTCCACCACGATCTTCTTTTCCGGGGCCTTGCGGCGCAGCGCGGCGATCCAGGCCTCCGGAGAGTCGCTCAGGAAGGCGCGGTGTTCGGGGAAGACCAGCAGCGTTTCCGACAGGCCCAGCCGGTGCATCACTGCCCCGCCCGCCTGCACCGCCTTGACGCTGAGATCCTTGGCACCGGGGAAGTTCTTGCGGGTGCAGGCGACGGTCACGCCGGGAGCCGCCTCGACGATGCGGCGGGCCCGGGTGGCGATGCCGGAGGCGTATTCGACCAGGGTCTGCGCCACCTTCCAGGCATGGTGCAGCGCCCCGGCCGGGCCGTCCGCCTCGAGGAAGAGCGCTCCGGCCTCGACGGCGGTGCCGCTGGGCTCGACGCGCAGGACCCGGCCGCCGGCCCTCTCCACCAGACGCGCCGCCTCCTCCGTCCCCGCCAGCACCATGGCGCCGCGGGCGGCGAAGCTCATGCGGGCATGACGGGCGGCGATGCCGAGCGAGCCGGTGGTCAGGTCGCCGTAGGGAACATCCTGCGCCAGAAGCGCGTCGAGGGCGGCGTCGGGCAGGATGGTCGTCATCGGCGGGATTTCCCTGTTGAAGGTGGGTTTACAGCCAGCCGCGCCGGCGGAAATACCAGAGCGGGACCACCGCCGACAGCACCATCAGCAGGATGGCCATCGGGTAGCCAAACTCCCAGTCCAGTTCCGGCATGTGCTTGAAGTTCATGCCATAGGCCGACGCGATCAGCGTCGGCGGCATCAGCGCCACCGAGACGACCGAGAAGATCTTGATGATGGCGTTCTGTTCGATGTTGATCAGGCCCAGCGTGGCGTCGAGCAGGAAGTTCGCCTCGTGCGCCAGGAAGCCGGCGTGCTCGGTCAGGGACCGCAAGTCGCGCGTCATCGTCTTCAGCGCGGTCTTCTGGTCCTTGTTCAGCCGCCCGCCGCTGACCGAGGTCATGAACACCACCAGCCGGTCGAGGCCGGCCAGGCTGTCGCGCACCTTGTGGGTCAGGTCGCCGGCCCGGCCGATGCCGCGCAGCACGTCCTGCAGCTCGTCCGGCTTCTTGGCCGCCTTGCCGAAGCCGCCACCGTCCAGCGAATCGTCGAAGACGCGGGCCGACAGCTCGTCGATGCGGCCGCCGACCAGCTCCAGCACGTCGGCGACCCGGTCGATCACCGCGTCCAGCAGGCCGAACAGCGCGCTCTCTCCCGTCGCCAGCAGTTCCGGCTGGCGGACGCAGCGGGCGGCGAAGGTGATGACCGGCAGCGGTTCGGTGTAGCGCAGCGTGATCAGGTGGCGCGGGGTCAGCACGAAGGTCAGCTCGCCCTGCTCGGGATGCGGCGAGGTCGCGCGCGAGATGATGGGAGAGGTCATGTAGATCCCCTCCCCCTCGACATAGAGCTGGCTGGAGGCCTCGATCTCCTTCATCTCCTCGCGCGTCGGCAGGTCGCAGCCGGTCAGCGCGCCGACATGGGCGCGCTCCGCTTCGGTCGGACGCAGAAGGTCGATCCAGACGGCGCCGCCCGGCAAAGGCTCGCCGAGGTCCAGCGGCTGGCGCACCACCCGCCCGTCTTCGGCACGGGCATGGACGGTGATCAAAGGGCAGCCTCTTCCGGCACCGGCGCGCCGGCGGCGCGGCAGGCCGCGGCCAGCGTGTTCAGCATCAGGCAGGCGATGGTCATCGGGCCGACGCCGCCGGGGACCGGCGTGATGGCGCCGGCGACCGTCACCGCCTCGTCGAAAGCGACGTCGCCGACCAGACGGGTCTTGCCCGGTTCCGCCGCCGGAACGCGGTTGATGCCGACGTCGATCACGGTGGCGCCCGGCTTGATCCAGTCGCCGCGCACCATCTCCGGCCGGCCGACCGCCGCCACCAGGATGTCGGCGCGGCGGCATTCGCCGGCCAGATCGGCCGTGCGGGAATGGGCCAGCGTCACCGTGCAGTCGGCCTGCAGCAGCAGCTGGGCCATCGGCTTGCCGACGATGTTGGAGCGGCCGAGCACCAGCGCCCGCTTGCCCTTCAGGTCGCGGCCCAGCGTGTCGCGGATCAGCAGCAGGCTGCCCAGCGGCGTGCAGGGCACGATGGCGCCCGGCTGGCCGGTGGCGAGCAGGCCGGCATTGACGACGTGGAAGCCGTCGGCGTCCTTTTCCGGGACGATGCGGGCCAGCACCTTCTGGGTGTCGATGTGTTTGGGCAGCGGCAGCTGGACCAGGATGCCGTGCACAGCGGGGTCGGCGTTCAGCCGGTCGATCAGCGCCAGCAGGTCGGCTTCGGCCATGTCGGCCGGCTCGTGATGGTCGAAGCTGTTCATGCCCAGCTCGACCAGCGCCCGCTCCTTGGAACGGACATAGACCTGGCTGGCCGCATCCTCGCCCACCAGCACGACGGCCAGACCGGGGGTGACGCCGTGGCTGGCCTTCAACGCCGCCACGCCATCCGCCACCCGCGCACGCAGGCCGGCCGCAAAGGCCTTGCCGTCGATGATCTTCGCGTCCGCCATGCTACTCTCCACCCTCGCTGCCCACATCGTCGATCAGGGGCGACAGCCGCGCCAGCAATGCCGCCGGGTCGCCCGCCACATGCAAAATCTTGTTCCGGTCGGTGGCGCCGGCCACCACGGTCAGGCTGGTCTTGGGCAGTTTCCACGCCTTCGACAACAGTTTTATGACGGCCTCGTTGGCCTTGCCGTTTTCCGGCACCGCCGTGACCGCCAGCTTGAGCACCCGTTTGCCCTCCCCCTTCGCGTCGACCGCATCGGCCGTGCCGGTCACCGCGTTGCGCGACGCCTTGGGCGTCACCCGAAGCGCCACCCGCAGCCCGTCGGCCACCGCCTCGAAGGGGGAGGAGGATGCCACGGTCAGAAGCGCGGCCAGTATTGGGCCATCAGGTTCTGGATGAAGGAGATCGCCAGCAGCACGACGATGGGCGACAGGTCCAGCCCGCCCAGGTTGGGCAGGACGCGGCGGATCGGGCGCAGCACCGGCTCGGTGATGCGGTACAGGAAATCGCCGATCAGGTAGACCACGCGGTTGCGCGTGTTCACGATGTTGAACGCCACCAGCCAGCTGAGGATCGCCGACAGGATCAGGACCCAGAAGAACAGATCCAGGATGGTGTTGATGAGCAAATACAGCGCGATCATGCCGGGCCAGCTCCAGTGCGGTTTTTGCGACGGCCGCGCGCAGAGGGTTGCGCAGCGGGCGCCAGCCTTTTCCGGGCACCCTAAGCATAAGCGGAGAGGCCTGTCCAGTACGGCGGCCCGCCGATCGGCCGGCCGGCCTGCGGCGGATCGGCCGTCCTATGCCCCGCCCTGCGCTCCATCCCGAGCCCCCTCCGACGTCATCGCACGCACACGTCATTTTTTCTGAATCAAGCGCTTGACAGCACCCCCCGCGATGGACAATATCCGCGCCACGCCGGGGCGACGAAGACGCAACGGTGTGAGTGTGGGGCCGTAGCTCAGCTGGGAGAGCGACGCGTTCGCAATGCGTAGGTCGGGAGTTCGATCCTCCTCGGCTCCACCATTTTCCCCTTCCCTGGAAGGGTGAGACAAGTCGGTAGAAGGTCAGCGGGCGTTGCCGGGAACGGCATCTGGCCCGCTTTTTCGTTTTGGGCCTTGCGCGTTCAGCAGACGTTGCCGACGGACCCGATGGCCCGCCGGCGGTTCCGCCGCGACTGCCATTTGAATACCACTCTCTTGAAGTGCTAAGGCTTCCTCGATCCTGTATCCGACCTCATGCCGGATTATGATCTTGGCCAATAGGATGCTGTCGATCAGCACGATGCGGATGCCCAACTGGTCGGCCATCACTCTGGCCGACGCGGTGAAAGCGGAGATGGTCGCGAACAGCCCCTTGGTCGCTTCGATCAGGTTCGAGGATCAGGCTCGGGCTGCCAAAGAAGTCGCGGATCGGCTCCACTCCCCAGCGCGAGACCGCTCCGTCCCCATGCGCAGCGTTACATGTTACGATATATCTTGACGGACGCACCCGGATTTTACTATATATCTCGCAAATGGTTCGGGCTTTCTCGAACGGCGTTGAGGCTCTGGAGTGATCCAGGGCCTTTTCGCTTTTCAGGCTAGGGGAAGATTTTCAATCCGATCCCCTCATAACCTTTGACGCGGGATGTCGGGCGGTTCAGGCGAGCCATCCCGGTCAGGCCATCGGTCATCAGCTTTTTTTCCACGATGCCGAAGGCGCGGTTGAATTGATCGGGCGCCAAGACATGACGGGCGACCGGATGCGCCGCCAGATCGGCCAGTTGCAGCCCCACCGAGTTGCAAGCTTTCGACGCGAAGCGCAACTCGAAATGATGATCCCAGTCTTCATACTCATCGAGAATACGGCGGAACTGTAATTCCAGATCCCTGTCTTCCGCCTTGCCCCGCGATTCGGCGATGATATGGGTGCGCTTTCCCTGCTGCCCCTGAGCGATCAGGAAGGGATAGGTTCGTTCAAGGCAGTATTCCAAAGACAGGTGATAGGGGTTGTATGGGTTCTTGTATTTTTGCTTATGCCTGATCTTGTCGATCGCTGTGACGCAAAGGGTGAAGGGCGCTTCCTCGATTACGGCGGACAGACCATCCAAGAACGCGGTGCGCCTTCCGGCATCGCGCAACACGGCGAAATCCCCCTGCTGCTTGCGGATGTCGCGGCTGTGCAACACAGTCAGGTCGTGGCCGAACGTGTCGAACTTCAAGCTGTCGAGCGCTGGCGCGACCTTGGTCGCGTAATCCGTTTTTCGCAGGATGCAGAAGGCCAGGGCGAACAGGGGAAATTCTGGGTTGATCGAGGTCAGGTTGTGATCGCCGCTCTCGTCCACGAAGACGATAAAGTCGCTGAAATCGCTATCTGTTTGGCTCAAAATCTCATCCCCGAAGAATGCGATCCGCTTGGCCTTCACCTCGCGCCAGGATCGTTTTCTACTATGAAATCTCCCGCATAAAATGCAGAGAGAATTTCAAAATCATCTTAAAGGGGTTGGTGTGAAGGGGGCAACCACTGGGATGAATCGAGGCGCCCCCTGTGCAACAGGCAACAGTCAGGGCCTCGGCGGACACCCCAACTTCGCAATTCCAAGAGCTACCGGACCTTTCCGGCCATCTCCAGATCCTCCTCCCCGGTCAGGTGAACAAGGAAACTGATGCGCCGGCAACAGCCATTGCCGGCGGTTCCGGTGGTCCATGGGTGGTTGCGGTCGGAAATCCCGAAATGTCACCCGTTCTCCGCCAGGACCGTCCCGGCAAGGTAGAGCGAGCCGCAGATCAGCACGCGCGCCGGGCTCTGCCGGCAAGCCACCAGATCGGCCAGGGCGGCGTCCACCCCGTCGGCGGCGGCATGGTCGCGGATGCCGCAGAGATTGGCGGTCTCGCAGGATTCCTCGGCGGTGAAGCTGGCTTCCTCGCCGGGGATCGCCACCGCGCGCAGGGAATGGGTGAAGGGGGCCAGCGGCCCCAGGAACTCGAACGGATCCTTGCTGGACAGCATGCCGTAGATCAGCAGCAGCGGCAGAGGAGAGCCGCCATCCAATCCCTCATCCGCTTGCCCCGCATCCGCTTGCCCGCGCGACCAGTCGACCGCCTGGCGGGCCAGAACCTCGCCCGCCGAATCGTTGTGGCCGCCGTCCAGCCACAGCTCCCACCCCGCGGGCAGGCTCTCGGCCAGCGGGCCGCGGGTCAACCGTTGCAGGCGGGCCGGCCATTCGACGGCGGCGAGGCCTCGGCGCACCGCCTCGTCGTCCACCGCCAGCGGCAGATGGTCGAGACAGGCGATGGCGACGCCGGCATTGGTGATCTGGTGGGCGCCGGCCAGTCCGGGCATCGGCAGGTCGAGCCGCCGCTTGGCGCTCTCGAAGCGGAAACCGTCCGGACGCTCCTCGACCGACCAGCTCTGGATCGGCGCGGCGATGGCGTTGGCGCGCAGGTTCAATGCCTTCAGCGCGTCGGCTTCCGGTTGCGGCGCCAGGACCACCGGAACGCCGGGCTTGAAGATGCCGGCCTTCTCGCTGGCGATCTCCAGCAGCGAGTCGCCGAGGAACTGGCGATGATCGTAGGAGATGCGGGTGATCGCCGTCACCGCCGGCCTGTCCACCACATTGGTGGCGTCGAGCCGCCCGCCCAGGCCGGTCTCCAGCAGCACCACGTCGGCCGGCACGCGGGAGAAGGCGAGGAAGGCGGCGACAGTCGTCACCTCGAAGAAGGTGATCGGGTTGCCGGCGTTGGCGACCTCGCATTCCTCCAGCAGGGCGGCCAGATGATCGTCGTCGATCAGGCGCCCCGCAAGGCGGATGCGCTCGTGGAAGCGGACGAGATGCGGCGAGGTGTAGACATGGACGCGATGCCCGGCCGCCTCCAGCATCGCGCGCAGGAAGGCGACCGTCGATCCCTTGCCGTTGGTGCCGGCGACATGGACCACCGGCGGCAGCTTCCGCTCCGGATGGTCCAGCGCCGCCAGCAGACGGTGCACCCGGTCCAGCGACAGGTCGATGACCTTGGGGTGAAGCCCCTTCAACCGATCCAGCACCGGATCGGAACGGGTCGCCGCCAGCCTTGCGGACGGATTGGCCAGCGGGGTCGGGGCGTCGCTCATGATCGTCTCTGGTCGGATTGTCGCAGGGGTATGGACGGTCAGTCGCCGGCCTGGACCGGCTCCGCCGTAGAGGCCGGCTGGGCCGCGGTCGCCTGGGTGGCAGGCGGCAGCGGCGTGCCCGGCTGGGACACCGCCCCCTGAGGCAGCTGGACCGGCTCACCGCCGACGCCCTGGGCAACACCCTGGGCGGCGGTCAGGTCGATATCCTCGACCACCGCGTCGATCCGCGGCGTCATCAAGAGGCCGATGGTGCGGACAAGCGTCGGGCGCAGGTCGCGGCGGTGGACGACCATGTCGACCATGCCGTGCTCCAGCAGGTATTCGGACCGCTGGAACCCTTCGGGCAGGGTCTCGCGGATCGTGCTCTCGATCACGCGGGCGCCGGCGAAGCCGATCTGCGCGCCCTTCTCGGCGATGTGGATGTCGCCCAGCATGGCGAAGCTGGCGGTGACGCCGCCGGTGGTCGGGTCGGTCAGCACCACGATGTAGGGCAGGCCGGCTTCCTTGACCATCTCCACCGCGATGGTGGTGCGCGGCATCTGCATCAGCGACAGGATGCCTTCCTGCATGCGGGCGCCGCCCGAGGCCGGAACGACGATCAGCGGGGCGTTCTTCGCCACCGCCAGGCGGGCGGCGGTCAGCAGCCCCTCGCCGACGGCGATGCCCATCGACCCGCCCATGAAGCCGAAATCGAAGGCGGCGACCACGGCGGCATGGCCGCCGATGCGGCCCTCGCCGACGACGATGGCGTCGGTGCGGCCGGTCTTGGTCTGGGCTTCCTTCAGGCGGTCGGTGTAGCGCTTCTGATCGCGGAACTTCAGCGGGTCGGCGACCGACTTCGGCAGCTCGACGCCCTCATAGGCGCCGTCGTCGAACATCGTCTCCAGCCGCTTGACCGGGTCGAGCCGCATGTGGAAGCCGCAATGCTGGCAGACGTGCAGGTTCTCTTCCAGCTCGCGGTGGAACAGCATCGACTCGCAGCTCGGGCACTTGTGCCAGAGGTTGTCGGGCACTTCCTTGCGGGCATAGAGCGCGCGGATCTTGGGACGGACGTAGTTGGTAAGCCAGTTCATGGAACGCCTTTCAACGACATGGCGGTACGCCGAAGCCCGGCGGCGGCCGGACATCGGGTCCGTGCCGCACCGGGCTCTTCAGCCGGTCGTCGCCATGAGCGATCGTGTTGCAGGTGTCGTAAAGCGGTTTGCCGTCGTTGTAAACCGTCCGTCCCTCAGCCCCGCGCCGCGCGCACGCCCTTGGCAAGCTCGCCGACGAAGCCCAGAACGTCCTCGACCGTGCCCGGCCTGACGCTGCCGGCCCCGTCAACTCCATCGGCCAGCCCATCGGCCAGACGGGTGACGATGGCGGAGCCGACCACGGCGGCGTCGGCAACGCGGGCGACCTCGGCGGCCTGGTCCGGCGTCTTGATGCCGAAGCCGACGGCGACCGGCAGGCCGGTGTGGCGCTTCAGCCGGGCGACCGCCGCGTCGATGGCGGTGTTGGACGCGCTGGCGGTGCCGGTGATGCCGGCGATCGACACGTAATAGACGAAGCCCGAGGTGTTGCGCATCACGGCGGGCATGCGCGCCTCGTCGGTGGTCGGCGTGGTCAGGCGGACGAAGCTGACGCCGGCCTTCAGCGCCGGGAGGCACAGCTCCTCGTCCTCTTCCGGCGGCAGGTCGACGACGATCAGGCCATCCACCCCGGCTTCGCGCGCGGCGGCCAGGAAGGGCTCCACCCCATAGGCGTGGATCGGGTTGAAATAGCCCATCAGGATGATCGGGGTGTCGGCATCCAGCTTGCGGAAGCCGCGGACCATCTCCAGCGTCCTGCGCACCGTCATCCCGGCCTTCAACGCGCGCAGCGAGGAGGCCTGGATCGCCGGGCCGTCGGCCATCGGGTCGGTGAAGGGCATGCCCAGCTCGATCAGGTCGGCGCCGGCGGCCGGCAGGCCGTTCAGCACCGCCTGGGACACGGCGGGATCGGGATCACCGGCGGTGATGAAGGTGACCAGGCCGGCGCGGCCTTCCGCCTTCAGCGCGGCAAAACGGCGGGCGATGCGGCCGTCGGCCAGGACGTCCACGCTCTTCATGACGGCACTCTCCACGGCGCTCACAGTTCCACTCCCAGATGCTTGGCGACGGAGAAGATGTCCTTGTCGCCGCGGCCCGACAGGCACAGCACCATCAGGTGGTCCTTGGGCAGGGTCGGCGCGCGCTTGATCACCTCGGCAAGGCCGTGGGCGGATTCGAGCGCCGGGATGATGCCCTCGGTGCGGGCGCAGAGCTGGAAGGCGTCCAGCGCCTCCTGGTCGGTGGCATAGGCGTAGTCGACGCGGCCGACGTCATGCAGCCAGCTGTGCTCCGGCCCGATACCGGGATAGTCGAGACCGGCGGAGATCGAGTGGCCTTCGAGGATCTGGCCGTCCTCGTCCTGCAGCAGATAGGTGCGGTTGCCGTGCAGAACGCCGGGACGGCCGCCGTTGATCGAGGCGGCATGGTCGAGCGGCCCCTTCTCGATGCCGCGGCCGGCGGCCTCGACGCCGATCATCTGCACCGAGGGATCGTCGAGGAAGGGGTGGAACAGGCCGATGGCGTTGGAGCCGCCGCCGACGCAGGCGACCAGGCTGTCGGGCAGCCGGCCTTCCAGCTCCTGCATCTGGGTGCGCACCTCGTCGCCGATCACCGACTGGAAGTCGCGGACCATGGCGGGATAGGGGTGCGGGCCGGCGGCGGTGCCGATGATGTAGAAGGTGTCGGAAACGTTGGTGACCCAGTCGCGCAGCGCCTCGTTCATCGCGTCCTTCAGCGTGCCGCTGCCGGACGTCACCGGCCGGACCTCGGCGCCGAGCAGCTTCATGCGGAAGACGTTGGGCTGCTGGCGGGCGATGTCGGTCTCGCCCATGTAGATGACGCAGGGCATGTTGTAGAGCGCGCAGACCGTCGCGGTCGCCACGCCATGCTGGCCGGCGCCCGTCTCGGCGATGATGCGGGTCTTGCCCATGCGCCGGGCCAGCAGGATCTGGCCGATGCAGTTGTTGATCTTGTGCGCGCCGGTGTGGTTCAGCTCCTCGCGCTTGAAGTAGATCTTGGCGCCGCCCAGCTGTTCGGTCAGGCGTTCCGCGTAATAGAGCGGGTTGGGCCGGCCGACATACTGCTTCAGCTGCTGGCGCATCTCCCCTTCGAAGGCGGGATCGGCGCGTGCGTCGCGATAGGCCTTCTCGACCTCCAGGATCAGGGGCATCAGCGTCTCGGCGACGAAGCGGCCGCCAAAGATTCCGAAATGCCCGCGCTCGTCGGGACCGGAGCGGTAGGTGTTCAGTTTGGTCATCGTCTGCGGCACTGCCTGAAGTCGAAGGGAAGCTGTTTGTCAGGTGGGCGGCATCGGGTCCGGACACCGGCCAAGCGCGACACCATACCGGCGGGACGCGCCGATTTGAAGCGCCGGACGGCGGGACTCCGTGAATACCACCCGTCCGCATACATGGAGCGGGGCTTTGCAGCGGCAAGGCCGCGCCCTATACACTGGCGCCTTCCTCATTGCGGAGCATGCGTGCGATGACTGAGCGGACGCCGCCGTCGCTTCTCCCCACGGACGGTCAGCCGGCGCCCTGCCGGATTCTGGTGGTGGAGGACAGTCCGCTGAACCAGATGCTGGTCACCGCCATCCTGGCGCAGGCCGGGCACCGCGCCGACACCGCCAACAACGGGCTGGAGGCGGTGATGGCGGCGCAGGCCGGCGGCTACGACCTGATCCTGATGGACCTGTCGATGCCGGAGATGGACGGGCTGACCGCCACCCGCCTGCTGCGCGAGCTGCCGGGGCCGGCCGGCCGGGTGCCGGTGGTGGCGATGACCGCCGACACCGAAGAGGCCGACCGCATCCGCTGCCAGAATGCCGGCATGAACGACCATGTCGCCAAGCCGGTCGACCGGCTGCTGCTGCTGGAGACGGTGGAGAAATGGCTGCGCATCGCGACGGCGCAGGCATCGGCGGACCCGGACATGCCGGCCGGCTTCGGCCTCTGCGCATCGGCCGCGCCGGCGGAGGCGGGGGAGGTGCTGGACCGCGAGGTGCTGGCCCAGCTGGCGCAGGATCTGGATGCGGAACTGCTGACCGACGTGCTGCGGCAGTTCGTGGAGGAGACCCGCGAACGGGTGGCGCGCATCGCCGGGGAGACCGACCGCGCCATCCTGACGCGCGAGGCGCACACGCTGAAAAGCACCGCCGGGACCTTCGGCGCCACCACCCTGTGCAGCGCCGCCCGCGCGCTGGAGATGGCCTGCCGGGCATCGCCGGCGGAGCGGGAGGAGGCCGGAAAAACGGCTGGGGACGGGTCGGCGGACGCGGTGGAGAGGCTGCGCGGCGACATTCCCCGGCTGGCCGGGGACGCCATCGCGGCCTACCGCGCCGCCGGGTATCCGGTCTGATTCAGCGCGGGCCCGTCACTCGACGACGCTGATGTTCACGGCGGAGTCCTTGCCGTTGTCGCCGCGGGCGACCTCGAACTGGACACGCTGGCCCTCCGACAGGGCATGCAGGCCGGAGCGCTGAACCGCGGTGATGTGCACGAACACGTCCTTTGAACCGGCCTCCGGCGCGATGAAGCCGTAACCTTTGGTGGTGTTGAACCATTTTACGGTACCGTTGGTCATGGGCCTCCCCTTTGGTCACTGCAAGACAAGTCTTTGGCAAACGGCTGGGTCCAAGATCGCCGGCATCGGCCGCGCCGTGAGGCCTGCCGGGCAAGCGGAACCAAGACATTGTGCGGGGAGGCTAGCCGCATGCTGTGGTTGCGGGCAATTCCATCTCACGGCATAGGACGAACGACGGCCAAATCCGGAGTGGAATTACGACCAAGGCGACGGAGCTTTGTCGAAGGGTATTAGCCCGTTTCTTGGCGGATTCCAGGCGTGAGGCGGATTTTCTTGCCGAAATAAAGGGTTAGATCAAAGCCGGTCTGATGCGTCGGTCCGGTCGCCGGCCGAGGCTACAGCTTCCCCTCGGCCTGCCAGGCCAGACGCTTGCGGTAGATCGTGGAGGCGCTGATCTGCAGCAGGGCGGCGGCGCGCGGAATGTTGCCGTCACAGGCCGCGATGGCGTCCTCGATGGCGTCCTTCTCGACCTCCCACAGCGGCTTGATGGCGTCGGGGGAGAGCGGGACATGGGGCCGCGGGGCTGCGGCGCCGCCGGCCGGCGCGGCGGCGGCCAGCACCTGCAACGGCTGCGGCGTGCCGAGAGGCGACGGCAGCATCTCGGGCGTCACGGTGTCGCCGTCATGCAGGACCGCGACGATGCGCACGACATTCTGCAATTGGCGGACGTTGCCCGGCCAGTGGTAGTGGCGCAGCGCATGTTCGGTCTGGGGCGAGAAGCGGGTGAAGCCCTTCTTCTCCTCCTTGGCGAACTCGGCCAGATAGTGGCGGGCGATCTCCAGCACGTCGTCCTCGCGCTCGCGCAGCGGCGGCAGATGGATGGGGATGACGTGCAGGCGGTAATAGAGATCCTCGCGGAACCGCCCCTCCTCCACCTCGCGCAGGGGATCGCGGTTGGTGGCGCAGACGATGCGCAGGTCGACCTTCTCCAGCTTCGACCCGCCGACGGGGGTGAAGGTGCCGGTCTGGATGAAGCGCAGCAGCTTGGTCTGGAGATCGGGCGCCAGCTCGCAGATCTCGTCCAGGAACAGGGTGCCGCCGTCGGCGCGGGCCGCCGCCCCCTCGCGGTCGGACACCGCCCCGGTGAAGCTGCCCTTCACATGGCCGAAGATCTCGCTTTCCATGAGATCCTTCGGGATGGCGCCGCAGTTGATGGCGATGAAGGGGCGGGCCGCCCGCTGGCTCTGGCGGTGGATCGCCTCGGCGCAGACCTCCTTGCCGGTGCCGGACTCGCCGGTGATGAAGACGGTGGCGCGCGAGGAGGCGGCGCTGTCGACGATGCGGTAGACCGCCTGCATCGCCAGCGACGAGCCGATGAAGCCGTGGTAGCGGGCGCGGTTCAGGTCCTTCTCGAAGGTGTCGACCAGCTGGGCCAGCCGCAGCCGCTCCATCGCGTTGCGGACCGTCACCACCAGCCGGTCGGCGGAGAAGGGCTTCACCAGGAAATCGTAGGCACCGTAGCGCATCGCCTCCACCGCCGCCTTCACCGAGCCGTGGGCGGTGATGACGATGACGGCGCAGGGCAGCGCCTGGGCGTCGATGCGTTTCAGCACCTCCATCCCGTTCATGTCCGGCAGCTGCAAATCCAGCAGAACCACCATCGGCGCGCCGTCGTTCAGCTGCGCCAGCGCGTCGGCCCCGGTTTCCACCGAGATGACGGCGTGGGATTCCTTTTTCAGGTATTCTGCATAGACACGGGCCAGCGAGGGCGTGTCTTCGATCAGCAGGACGGGGATGGAACCTGGCGGCATGCTGTGTGCGACACGCGAAGGTAGGGACGGGACAGCTCCTATTGTCTAACAGATAATTCTGAAAATCCCACCCCTCCGCGCATGCGCACGGTCACGAACGGATCGAAATCGTCGCCGGACCGGAAATGTCGCGGCCCGGCCGCTTGCCGGGGGCGGCGCGATGAACTATCAGCAGCGGGCATGAGGCGTCGGGAAGCGGGTCTTGGGAAACGGGCGCCGGAAAGAGGGGGGTTCGCATGGCCGATCACGCCAGTCTGGCCGGCAAGCGCGTTCTGCTGGTCATCGCCGGCGGCATCGCCGCCTACAAGAGCCTGGAGCTGATCCGCCGCCTGCGCGAGCGCGGCGTGACGGTGCGGGCGGTGCTGACCGAGGCCGGCGCCCGCTTCGTCACCCCGTTGTCGGTACAGGCGCTGACCGAGGATACCGTCTACCGCGACCTGTGGTCGCTGACCGACGAGTCGGAGATGGGCCACATCCGCCTGTCGCGCGAGGCCGACCTGCTGGTCGTGGCGCCGGCCACCGCCAACCTGCTGGCGCGGATGGCCGCCGGCATGGCCGACGATCTGGCCGCCACCGTGCTGCTGGCCACCGACAAGCCGGTGCTGGTCGCCCCCGCCATGAATGTGCGGATGTGGCAGCATGCCGCGACCCAGGCCAACATGGCGCTGCTTGAAAGCCGCGGCGTGCTGCGCGTCGGCCCCAACGAGGGCGTGATGGCCTGCAACGAATACGGTCCCGGCCGCATGGCCGAGCCGATGGAGATCGTCGACGCCATCGCCGGTTTCTTCGCGCAAGCCTCCCACCGGCCGCTCGCCGGACGCCGCGCCATCGTCACCAGCGGCCCGACCCACGAGCCGATCGACCCGGTGCGCTACATCGCCAACCGCTCGTCCGGCAAGCAGGGCCATGCCATCGCCGCGGCTCTGGCGACGCTGGGAGCCGAGGTGACGCTGGTCAGCGGCCCGACCCGCCTGCCCGACCCGGCCGGATGCCGCGTCACCCATATCGAGACGGCGCGCGAGATGCTGGCGGCCTGCGAGGCGGCCTTGCCGGCCGACATCGCCGTCTGCGCCGCCGCGGTGGCGGACTGGCGCGTCGACGGTGCCGGCGACCGCAAGCTGAAGAAGGACGGCGGCGGCCCGCCGGCCCTGGCGCTGACCGAGAACCCCGACATCCTCGCCACCCTGTCCCGCCCCGGCGACCGCCGCCCGGCGCTGGTCGTCGGCTTCGCGGCGGAAACCGGCGACGTGCTGGCCTATGCCACCGCCAAGCGCGCCCGCAAGGGCTGCGACTGGATCGTCGCCAACGACGTCTCCCCCGGCACCGGCACCTTCGGCGGCAGCGACAACACCGTCCACCTGATCCGTGCCGACGGCGTCGAGTCCTGGCCCACCATGGCCAAGGACGCCGTCGCCTCCCGGCTGGCCCAGGCGGTGGCGGAGCATTTCACCGAGACCCTCAAGGCGAAGTAGCGTCTACCCGGCGACCGTCCGGCCATCCGACCACAGGAACCGCATCATGTCCCCCGCCCCGACTCCCACCGTCGCCTTCCTCCGCCTGCCCGGCAACGACGACCTGCCGCTGCCCTCCTACGCGACCGAAGGTGCGGCCGGGTTCGACCTGCGCGCCGCGGTGCCGGCGGACGCCCCCGTCACGCTGGAGCCCGGCAAGCGGGTGCTGGTGCCGACCGGCTTCGCCGTCGGGCTGCCGGCGGGGTGGGAGATGCAGATCAGGCCGCGCTCCGGGCTGGCGGTGAAGAACGGCGTCACCGTGCTGAACACGCCGGGCACCGTCGATTGCGACTACCGCGGGCCGGTCGGCGTCTGCCTGGTCAATCTGGGCGAGGAGCCCTTCGCCATCGCCCGCGGCGACCGCATCGCCCAGGCGGTGATCGCCGAGGCGCCCCAGGCGGTGCTGGTCGAGGTCGCCTCGCTGGACGAGACCGCGCGCGGCACCGGCGGCTTCGGGTCCACCGGCGTCGCCTGAAGGCCCGTCCCCCGACTGAAACCCCGCCCGCGACTTCGCCCCACCCCTCCCCCGCTTTCTATGGCATGATCGGCATGCTGATGGGGGTGGATCGGCAACGGGCGAGGGGGTGGGCATGCGAAGTCCCCGGCGGAACCTGGGGCTCAATCTGGGGCGGAGCGTGGCGTTCCGCATCCTGGCGGGGTTGACGGTCATCGGCGGGCTGGCCGCGGCGACCAGCGTCGTCGCCGTCTCGCTGTTCTCCCGCTTCCACCAGGGTTACGAGCAGATCGCCACCGCCAAGGTGCCGGGGCTGGTCGCCGCCGCCCAGCTGGTGCAGCAGAGCGGCGCCGTCGCCGCCATCGCCCCCGCCCTGGTCGCCGCCCAGGACCAGACCGCGCGCGAAGCGGTGATGGCGCGGATGGGCGACCAGATCGTCCGGCTGGAACAGCTGATGGCCCGGCTGATCGCCCATGGCGGCGCCGTGCGCTTCGCCGATCAGCCCGGCGCCAGGACGGACGGCAGGGCCGGCAACAGCCGGGCCGAAAGCAACAGGGCGGAAAACAGTCGGGCGGATCTGGGCGAGCTGGACCGCCGCAAGAACGAGCTGGTCGGCACGCTGCTGACCCTGAACGCCCAGGTCCGGCAGCAGCTGGCCCTGACCGCCGAGACCAGCGCCCGCGCCCAGGCGCTGGCCACCCTGACCGGCCGGCTGGGCGCCGCCGAGTCGCAGGAGGCCGAAGGCGCCTGGACCATGGAGCTGCGGGCCGGGGATCAAGCCTCCTTGCCCGATGCCGAGGCGGCGGAGCGCAGCCGCGCGGCGCTGGAGCGCTGGCGCCGCGAGCTGACCGGCGCGGCGACCACGCTGCTGGCGGCGCTGCGCGCCGACCGCGACAGCCAGCTGGACCGTCTCCAGGCCGACACCCGCACCGCGCTGGACAATGCCGCGGAGGCGCTGGCACTGCTGCCGGCCGGACAGGCCGCCCGGCTGGAGCCGTTGCAGCGCGAGCTGGTGGAGCAGGCGTCCGGCCGCTCGCCGCTGTTCTCCCTGCGCGAGGCGGAGCTGTCGCTGCAACGGGCGATCAAGCGGTCGGCCGCGCGCAACCAGGCGGTCTCCGACCAGCTGGTCGGCATCGTCTCCGACTATTTCCTGGCGGTGGAGCAGGATGTCGCCCACCGGTCCGGCGAGTTCGAGCGGGTGATCCGCGACGGCGAGCGGGCGGTGATCGCCATGGCCGTGCTGTCGATCCTGGGTGCCGCCGCCATCTTCGCCTACATCCACCGCAATGTGGTGGCGCGGCTGCGCCGCCTGCGCAGCGCCATGCAGGCGGTGGAGACGGCCGAGCCGGCCAAGATGCCGGGCCTGATGCCCGGCACGATGCCCGATCCGCTGTCCCATCTGGACCTGCCGGCCGCCACCCCGTCCGGCAGCCGGGACGAGATCGGCGAGATGGCGCGCGCGCTGTCCTATTTCGTCACCACCATCCGCGCCCGGGAAAGCGCGCTGGCCGACGGCGAGCGCCGGCTGCGCACCATCCTGGAACAGAGCCCGGTCGGCGTCTCCATCGGCCGCGCCGACGGCAGCGTCGCCTTCGCCAACGCCCGTGCCGCCGAGCTGGCCGGCCGGCCGCCGGAGGATTTCATCGGCAGCCGCCACGCGCTGGCCCTGCCCGGCGCCAGCATCAGCCGGGGCGGAACCGGGCAGGACTGGGAGGCGGAGAGCGGCGGCGTGCTGGTGCGCGATGCCGAGGTTGCGGTCGACCGCCCCGACGGCAGCCGGGTCTGGGCCTTGCAGACGCTCCAGCGCACCAGCTTCGAGGGCGAGCCGGCGGTGCTGGCCTGGAGCACCGACATCACCGCGCGCAAGCAGGCGGAGGAAGCGCTGCGCAGCGCCAAGGAGCAGGCGGAGATCGCCGCCCGGTCCAAGGCCGAATTCCTAGCGACGATGAGCCACGAGATCCGCACGCCGATGAACGGCGTGCTGGGCATGCTGGAGCTGATGGCCCTGACCCCGCTGGACGAGGAGCAGCGCACGCTGGTCTCGACCATGCGCGACAGCGGGGCGGCCCTGCTGCGGATCATCGACGACATCCTGGATTTGTCGAAGATCGAGGCGGGCAAGCTGGAGCTGGAGGAGCTGGAGCTGCGCCCGGCCGATCTGGTCGAGGGGGTGTCGGACCTGCTGGCGCCCCAGGCCCACCAGAAGGGGCTGGCGCTGATCTGCGCCATCGACCGGTCGGTGCCGGACCGGCTGCGCGGCGATTCCGGCCGGCTGCGCCAGATCCTGTTCAACCTGACCGGCAACGCCATCAAGTTCACCGACCGCGGCCGGGTGGTGCTGCGCGTCGGCACCGCAGGCCCCGACGATGCCGACCCAGCAAAGCCGGGCCATGTCCGCCTGCATGTGGCGGTGGAGGACACCGGGATCGGCATCGGGCCGGAGGGGCAGGCCCGGCTGTTCCAGCCCTTCAGCCAGGCCGACAGCTCCACCACCCGCCGGTTCGGCGGCACCGGGCTGGGGCTGGCGATCTGCACCCGGCTGATCGAGCGGATGGGCGGGCGGATCGGCGTCACGTCGGTGCCCGGCGCCGGATCCACCTTCTGGTTCACGGTGGAGCTGCCGCGTGCGCCGGAAGCCCTGCCGGCGCCGTCCTCCACGCCGCTGGACGGCCTGCCGGTCCTCGTCGCCGACGAGGACGAGGTGCAGCGCGCGGTGCTGGCCTGCTATCTCGAGCAGGGCGGGGCGACGGTGACGGTCTCCTCTTCGGTGGCGGACGCGGCATCGAAGCTGGGGCGGGGCGGCTTCGGGCTGCTGGTGACGACGACGGCGCTGGCCGGACGGCTGGACCCGCTGGCCGGCGCCTGCGCTCCGGGATTGCCGCGTCTCCTGCTCGGCGACGGGCGGACGGCAGGCAGTGGGGCGGCAGGCGGCGGGGCGGTCGCCTCTCCCCACACCGCGTCCGGGGTGGCGGCCGGGGCGGCGGCAGGACTGGTGCAGCCGGTCCACCGCGCCGCCCTGATCCGCGCCGCGGCCACACTGACCGGCCGCACGGCCCCTGATGCCGCCGGCGCGGAGCCGGCCTATCCGCCGCCGGAGCGCAATGCCGGTGCCGCGGCGCCTGGACCGGCGGACTCGGCCGGCCACGGCCCCATCCTGGTGGCGGAGGACCATCCGACCAACCAGCAGGTCGTGCTGCGCCAGCTGCGCCGTCTCGGCTATGCGGCGGAGCTGGCGGCCGACGGCGAGCAGGCGCTGGCGGCCTGGCGCGCCGGCCGGCACCGGCTGATCGTCACCGACTGCCATATGCCGGTGATGGACGGCTACGAGCTTGCCCGCCGCATCCGGGCGGAGGAACGGGACGGGCGCCGGCGCACCCCCATCGTCGCCATGACCGCCAATGCCCTGTCCGGCGAGATGGAGCGCTGTCTGGCCGCCGGGATGGACGACTACCTCGCCAAGCCGGTGACGCTGGCGCAGCTGTCCCATATGCTGGTCCTCTGGCTGGAGGCCCGCCCCCTGCCCCTCCCCCTGCCGGCGGAGGCGCCGGCACCGGCTCCGATACCCGCTCCGGCGGCCGCGGAGGAGGTGCTCCCGGTTCTCGACCTCGACCATGTGCGGGAAACTTTCGGCGGCATGGATAACGGCGGCCTGGATGACGGCACGCTCGACATGATGGACTTCTTCATCGAGACGACGCGTCCGACGCTGGAGCGGGTGCGCCACGCGCTCGACGCCGGCGACCGCGAGGAGGCGCGGGCCGCCGCCCATTCGGCCGCCGGGGCGGCGCGGACCGCCGGGGCGAAGGCGCTGGCCGCCGCCTGCACGGCGCTCGAACGCGCCATCGTCGAGGGGCGCGAGACGGACGCGGCCCGCCATGCCCAGACCATGGCTGCGGCCTTTCCCGAGGTCGAAAAGGCGATTTGCGCCCTGCGCCACACGAAAGAGACGGTGCCCAGCCCGGAAGAGAGCATGGCGTGACCGGACGTGTTGGAGCGAAATCTACCTGGGCGGGAACGGCAATCCGAAAAGGCGCAAGGTCGGCGGGTGTCGCTTGTCGGTGGGAAAGGGCTGAACTACTCTGCGCATCTTGAATCATTCTGACAGATTCAGCCGGGCAGTCACCAAGCACCGGCAGTCCCGGGGGTGAAGAGCGTGGTCGGTCTCGCTGGCTTCTTTTGGAACAAGGAACCCCGGCGCCAAGCCGATCACGCCGCCACAGACCGCGACCGCTGGCGGGCGATGCTGGCCGCAGCGCCGCAGCCCTGGTGCGCCTGGACCGACCGGGGCGAAGGCCTTCTGTCCGACGAGGCGGCGGCCCTGCTGGGCATTTCCGATTGCGCTTCATTCGCCGACTCCCTGACGGCCCCCGACCTCGGCCCCGCCCTGGCCCGGCTGCGCCGCGACGGCGAGCCCTTCCGCTGCGAGGCGGCGGCCCCCGACGGCCGGCGGCTGGTGCTGACCGGCCGGCGCGGACGGGCCGGCGACACCCACTGCGACGTGGTGTGGATCGAGGATGTGACCGTCGCCCGCGACGCCGCCAAGGATGCCACCCAGCGCCAGGAGCAGGCGGCCGGGGCGGCGCGCATCCGCCTTGCCGAGTTGCAGGCGATGGCCGACGCGCTGCCGCTGCCGGTGTGGATGCGCGACCGCTCGTTACGGCTGTCCTGGTGCAACCGCGCCTATGCCCGCGCCGTCGACGGCGATCCCGGGACGGTGGTGGCGGAGGGGCGGGAACTGACCGCCACCGGCCGGGCGCTGGCCGAACGGGCGCGCAGCGGCGGCTTCGCCCAGTCGGACCGCGCGCCGGTGGTGATCGGCACCGAGCGCCGGCTGCTGGAGGTGACGGAGGCGCCGCTGCCGCTGACCGACGGCGGCGGCACGCTGGCGGTCGGCTACGCGCTGGACCTCACCCCGCTGGAGGAGCTGCGCGGCGAGTTGGACCGCCACCTGACCGCCCATGCGGAGGTGCTGGAGCGGCTGGGCACCGCCATCGCCATCTTCGGCCCCGACACCCGGCTGACCTTCTTCAACCAGGCCTATGCCCGGCTGTGGGATCTGGACGAGGCGTGGCTGCGCGGCGAGCCGACCAACGCCGAGCTGCTGGAGGAGCTGCGCGCCCGCCGCCGCCTGCCGGAATATGCCGACTACCAGACCTTCAAGCGCGAACGGCTGACCCGCTACACCCATCTGGTCGAGCCGGTGGAGGAGATGCTGCACCTGCCGGACGGCACCACGCTGCGCCATCTGGCGGCCCCGCATCCGCAGGGCGGGCTGATCACCATCCTGGAGGACGTGACCAACACGCTGGCGCTGGAATCCTCCTACAACACCCTGATGGCGGTGCAGCAGGAGACGCTGGACAATCTGGCGGAGGGCATCGCCGTGTTCGGCGGCGACGGCCGGCTGAAGCTGTCCAACCCGGCCTTCGCCCGCATCTGGGATCTGGAGGACGGCGACCTGCATGGCGAGCCGCACATCGCCGACGTCATCGAACGCATGCGCCCGCTGCTGGAAATCGCGGCGGCTGACAGGGGGGCGGACAAGAGCGCCGACCGGCCGGGCGAGGCCGCGACCTGGGATGCGGTGAAGGAGGAACTGGTCGGCGCCACGCTGGAGCGCAGCGTCCGCTCCGGCCGGGTGGAGCGCAGCGACGGGTCGGTGGTGGAGTTCTCCACCCTGCCGCTGCCCGACGGGGCGGTGCTGAACAGCTATCTCGACGTCACCGACGGCGCCCGGCTGGAGACGGCGCTGCGCGCCTCCAACGCCGCGCTGGAAGCCGCCGACCAGCTGAAGAGCGAGTTCATCGCCAACGTCTCCCACCATCTGCGCACGCCGCTGAACGGCATCATCGGCTTCGCCGAGGTGCTGGCGAACCAGTATTTCGGCGAGCTGAACGCCCGGCAGATGGAGTATGTCCGCAGCATGCTGGCCGCCGGCCAGCGCCTGCTGGAGCTGATCGACGACGTGGTCGACCTGACCAGCCTGGGCGCCGGCGTCACCACGCTGGAACGCGGGGCGATCAGCCTGCCCGACCTGCTCGACTCGGTGGCCGGCCTGACCCGCGACTGGGCGCGGCGCGAAGGGCTGCGGCTGGAGGTGGTGGCGCCGGACGCGCTGGGCGAGATGGAGGGCGACGGCAAGCGGCTGAAGCAGGCACTGTTCACCCTGGTGGTCGGCGCCATCCGCAACCCGCCGCCCGACCGCCGCATCCGCCTTGCCGGCGAACGGCTGAACGGCAGCATCACCCTGTCGGTCAGCGGCGCCGCGGCGCCCGATGCCGACCCGCAGGGTGCGGCGGCGCTGGGTGTGTCGCTGGCCCGCAACGTGGTGGAGCTTCACGGCGGCCGGCTGGAGCTGGACGAGACCGGCAGCGCCGGCTACCGCAGCGCCCATGTCCGCTGCATCATGCCGGTGCGGGCGCCGGCAAACGGGGTGAGGGCGGGGTAGAATTACCTCCCTCTCCCGGGCTCTCAGCGGATCTTCGATCCGCCTGACGCCGTCAGCACAAACAAAGTTTGTGCGAGAGGCGGGAGAGGGCGTTCACTCACGCCGCGCCCGGCACGCCCTTCGAGGTGGAATATTCGAAATGCAGCGCCTCCCCCGGATAGACCAGCGGGCGGATGGCGTGGGCGGCCTGGGCCGCTTCGGCGAAGCCGCAGAGGATCAGCTTCAGCTTGCCGGGGTATGTGGCGATGTCGCCGATGGCGAAGACGCCCGGCACGTTGGTGGCGCAGCCGGGCTGGGCCACCGCGATGTGGCTGCGCTCCAGGTCCAGCCCCCAGTCGGCGATGGGGCCGAGATTCATCGACAGGCCGAAGAAGGCCAGCAGGGCGTCGGCCGGCAGCGCCTTCTCCTCGCCGTCCAGCGTGGCGACGCGCACGGCGGTCAGCCGGCCGTCCGCACCGTCCAGCCCGGACAGCTGATAGGGCACCACCATCTCGACCCGCCCCTCGCGCACCAGCGCTTCCATGCGGGCGACGCTTTCGGGGGCGGCGCGGAACTTCGGACGGCGGTGGACGACATAGACGCGCTCCGCCACGTCGGCCAGCGAGATGGCCCAGTCGACGGCGCTGTCGCCGCCGCCGGCGATCACGACCTTCTTGCCGGCGAAGTCCTGGCGGCGGCGCACCATGTAGAAGACCGACTTGCCCTCATAGGCCTCCAGCCCGTCGAGCGGCGGGCGGTTGGGACCGAAGGCGCCGCTGCCGGCGGCGATGACGACGGCCTGGGTGTCGATCCTCGTGCCGATGCTGGTCTCCACCAGCCAGCGCCCGTTGTCCTGGCGGGTCAGCTTTTCCACCTGCTGGCCCAGGTGATAGGTGGGCGAGAAGGGGGCGGCCTGTTCCGCCAGCCGGTCGATCAGGTCGGCCGCCTCGATCGAGGGATGGGCCGGGATGTCGTAGATCGGCTTTTCCGGGTAGAGCGCCGTGCACTGGCCGCCGACCATGTCCAGCGCGTCCACCACATGGCAGCGCATCTTCAGCATGCCGCATTCAAACACGGCGAACAGCCCGACGGGGCCGGCGCCGACGATGACGACATCGGTGGTGAGGACATCGTTGCTGGAAGCGGTCTGCGACATGAAAGCCAATTCCTTGAGACGGGGCGCCGGGGAAAGGAAGCCGGTTGACGGTTGCGGGAGACTGGTCGGCGAACGGTCCTTCCATTGTCCGCATTTGCCATCCGGGTCAACCCCCAGCAAGGGGAAGGCGGTGCTGTGCCGCGCGCGGGGGGCGCGCGACGGACGGTCCCGGCAGCAAATCCCGGCAGCCGATCCCGGCAGTAAAACAATTTCGCTTAAATTCGCTTAAATTTGTCGATTGCACGCGGCAGTGGCGAAGCCGAAAGTACAGCGATGCGGTGGATATCCGGGCCATCCGGTTCGGACATCGGCCCGCATGCCGGTTTGGGTGGAGGCCTGGGATGAAGGAACTTCGCTGTCTGGTCTTCACCGACCAGGAGGTCGTGCGGGCCGTGCTGGATCGCCGGCGCCGGGTGAAGGACACGCTGCCGGTCGGCACCGTCTCCAAGATCGCCTACCACCGTCCCGAAGGGTCGGAGCCGGATGGGATCGAAACCCGCCTGACCATCACCGACGACAACGGTGCGGTGACCGAGCTGGGGTTGCCCGACACCGAGGTGACGGCGGCGCTGGTCGGCTACTGCATGGGCCGGCGCATCCCCCTGCCGGTGGCGTCCGACAAGATGCTGCACCTGATCAACGGCGCGCTGACGCTGATGATCACCATGAACTTCAACAAGGCGCCGCGGCTGGTGGTCACCGCCGGAGCGGACGGCGCCGGATCGGGGCCTGGAGCGGGGCCTGGATCGGGAGCGGCCGACCGGCTGTCGCCCAAGCGGCGGATCGGCCGCTGAGCCTGTTGCCAACCCACTCTTCTTTCCGGCTTGCGGGCGGGCGGCGGCTTCGCACAGTATCCGCGCCATGCCGGACACTCCCCTCCACACCGTCACCCTGCCCCTGCCCGACGAGGCCGCCACCGCGGCGCTGGGCCGCCGGCTCGGCGTCCTCCTGCGGCCGGGCGACCTCGTGGCCCTGCGCGGCGACCTCGGCGCCGGCAAGAGCGCGCTGTCGCGGGCACTGATCCGCAGCGTCACCCATGAGGACGCCGAGGTGCCGTCCCCCACCTTCACCCTGGTGCAGACCTACGACACCGCCATCGGCCCGGTCTGGCATTTCGACCTCTACCGTTTGTCGGGACCGGACGAGGTCTATGAGCTGGGCTGGGACGACGCGCGGGCCGAGGCGGTGGCGCTGGTCGAATGGCCGGACCGGCTGGGTCCGCTGCTGCCGCCCGACCGGGTGGAGGTGACGATGGAGCATGACGGGCATGATGCCCGCCGCGCCACCCTGACCGGCCATGGCACGCTGGCGGCGCGGGTGGCCGCCGCCGACTGGACGCTGCGATGACGGCCGTGTCCCAGGCGCGGCAAGCCGGGATCGCCGCCTTCCTGGCTGCCAACGGCCTGTCCGATGCGGTGCGGGAGCCGCTGGCCGGCGATGCCTCTGCAAGACGGTACGAGCGGCTGCGCAAGGCCGATGGCGGCACGCTGATCCTGGTCGATACGCCGGCCCCGGCCGAGGACCTCGTCCCCTTCATCGCCATCGGCGCCGAACTGGCCGCAATCGGGCTGTCGGTTCCCACCGTGCTGGCGGCGGATGTGGAGCGCGGTCTGGCGATCCAGGATGATTTCGGAAGCGAAACATTTACGCGCCTGCTGGCCGCCGGCGCCGATCCGCAGCCGCTCTACACAATGGCGACCGATGCGCTGATCGCCATCCATCGCGGCTGGCCGGAGGGGGCGGCGCAACGCCTCGCCCTGCCGGTCTACGATCCCGACCTGTTCATCGCCCAGACCCGGCTGTTCCTCGACGCCTATGTGCCGGTGGTGCTGGGTCGCCCCCTGAGCGAAGAGGATCGTTCCGATTTCGATACGGCTTGGCGCGCGGTGCTGGAGCCGGTCTGCGCCGGGGCGCCGTCGCTTCTGCTGCGCGACTACCATGTCGACAATTTGATGCGGTTGGACCGGCCGGGGGCGAAGGCGGCCGGGCTGATCGACTTCCAGAGCGCCGGCTGGGGGCCGCGGGCCTACGACCTCGTCTCCCTGCTGGAGGATGCGCGGCGCGATGTGGCGGCCGATCTGGCGGACGCGATGGTTGCCCGCTATCTCGCCGCCTTCCCCGAGACCGACGCCGCCGCCTTCCGCCGCGCCATGGCGGTGCTGGGGGCGGTGCGCCACACGCGGATCGTCGCCATCTTCGTCCGTCTGGCGCTGGGCCAGGGGCGGCGGTCCTACCTTGTCCATCTGCCGCGGGTCTGGCGCCTGCTGGAGGCCCAGCTGGCGAAGCCGGAGTTGGCCCCGGTCGCCGGCTGGTTCGACCGCCATCTGCCGCCCGCCGCCCGTTCCGCCTTCGTCGTTCCGGAGACGCTCTGAGATGACCATTCCCGATACCGCAATGGTCCTGGCCGCCGGCCAGGGCCTGCGCATGCGCCCGCTGACCAACCACCGGCCGAAGCCGCTGATCCCGGTGCTGGGCAAGCCGATGCTGGACCATGCGCTCGACCGGCTGGCCGAGGCCGGCGTCGGCCGGGCGGTGGTCAACAGCCACTATCTGGGCGCGATGATCGGCGACCATCTGAAGGACCGGACGACGCCGGCCATCACCCTGTCGCCGGAAGAGACATTGCTGGAGACCGGCGGCGGGGTGAAGAAGGCCCTGCCCCATCTCGGCAGCGCGCCGGTCTATACGGTGAACGCCGACATCTTCTGGCTCGACGGGCCGGTGCCGGCCCTGCGCCGGCTGGCCGCGCATTGGAACCCGGCGGAGATGGACGCGCTGCTGCTGCTGATGGCGACGACCAAGTCGGTCGGCTATGACGGGCTCGGCGACTATCACATGGACCCGCTGGGCGGGCTGACCCGCCGGGGCGAGCGCGAGCTGGCGCCCTTCGTCTATGCCGGGGTGCAGATCGTCAAGCCGGAGCTGTTCGCGGCGGACACCCCCGACGGCGCCTTCTCCACCAACCTGATCTGGGACCGCGCCCAGGCGGCGGGCCGGCTGTTCGGCCTTGCCCATGACGGGCTGTGGTTCCACATCGGCACGCCGGCCGGGCTGAAAGAGGCCGAGGAACTGCTGGCCATCGGCGGCATGCGGGCGGTGGCGCATTGAGGGCGGGGCTGAGGTATACTCAAGCCGCGCTATACTCAATCGCACGTAGCCAGCACCGGAACTGATCGCAAACCCATGACCCTCCCCAAAGTCTACAGCATTCCCGCGGGCGCGCCCTTCGTCGACATGCTGGCGGCGGGGATCATGGAGCGGGTCGGCGGCGATCCGATGGCCCTTGCCGGCGTCACCGTCCTGCTGCCGACGCGGCGTGCCTGCCGGGCGTTGCAGGCGGCCTTCCTGCGGCGGTCGGGCGGGCAGCCGACGCTGCTGCCGCGGATGGCGCCGCTGGGCGAACTCGATGCCGGCGACCTCAGCCTGACCGAGGAGGAACTGCCCGACGTCCCGCTCGACCTGCCGGAGGCGATCTCGCCCTTGAACCGGCAGATGACGCTGGCCCGGCTGATCCTGGGGGCCGAGGGGCTGTCGGCGACCACGGCGCAGGCGGTGCGGCTGGGTGCCGATCTCGGCCGGCTGATCGACGCGGTGTGGACCGAGCGCGCCGGCTTCGAGAAGCTGGAGTCGCTGGTGCCGGCGGATTATGCCGAGCACTGGCAGGTCACGCTGAAATTCCTGCGCATCATCACCGAGGTCTGGCCCGCCATCCTCGAGTCGGGCGGCCAGACCGACCCGGCCAAGCGCCGCAATCTGGCGCTGGAGACGCAGGCGGCCCTCTGGCAGGCGGCCCCGCCGCCGGGCATGGTGATCGCCGCCGGCTCCACCGGCTCCATCGTCGCGACGACGGAACTGCTGGCGGTCATCGCCCGGCTGCCGCAGGGGGCGGTGGTGCTGCCCGGCCTCGACACCGGGGCCGACGACACGATCTGGGACGCCATCGCCGAGGATGAATCCCACCCGCAGCACGGGCTGTCGCAGTTGATCCGCCTGCTGGAGGTGGAACGGCACGAGGTGCTGCCCTGGACCGACGCGCCGGAGCCGCGCGGCGCCCGCGCCCGCCTGATCGCCGAGGCGATGCGCCCGGCGGCGACCACCGAGGGCTGGCGCGAACTGTCCGGGGTGGACGCCGCGGCGCTGGACGGGCTGACCCGCATCGACGCAACCACCTCGGAGGAAGAGGCGCAGGTCATCGCGCTGCTGATGCGCCATGCGCTGGAAACCCCGACCAGGACCGCGGCGCTGATCACCCCCGACCGCAACCTGGGACGCCGGGTTGCCATGGCGCTGGCGCGCTGGGGCATCCTGGTCAACGATTCCGGCGGCCAGCCGCTCGCCCACACCGCGGTCGGCACCTATCTGCGGCTGACGGCGGAGCTGGCGGCGAGCCGCGTCCATCCGCTGGCGCTGCTGGCGCTCGCCAAGCACCCGATGGCGGCGGGCGGCCGCGACTCCGCGGATTTCCGCGCCGCCGCCCGCGCGCTGGAGCGCGTCGTGCTGCGCGGCCCCCGCCCGGCGGAGGGCTTCGACGGCGTGCTCGCCGCACTGGAGCAGGCCGAGCGCTTCGACCATGAGGAGCAACAGGAGTTCCTGCGCACCTGGCTGGTCGACATCGGCCAGCGCGCCGCTCCCTTCCTTGAGGCGCTGGCCGGCGAGACGCCGCTGGCCGACCTCGTGCGCGCCCATGTCGCCTTCTGCGAGTCGCTGGCCGCCGACGATGCGCTGACCGGGGCGGAGCGGCTGTGGCGCCAGGACGACGGCGAGGAGGCGGCGCGCTTCGTCCACGACCTGCTGGATGCGGCGGACGGCTTCCCGGCCATCCCGGCCAAGGATTACCCGGCGCTGCTCGACGCGCTGATGAGTGCGCGGGCGGTGCGTCCGCGCTATGGCCTGCACCCGCGCCTGTTCATCCTGGGTCCGATGGAGGCGCGCCTCCAGCATCTCGACCTGACCATCCTGGGCGGGCTGAACGAGGGAACCTGGCCGCCAGCGGCATCCGCCGATCCCTGGATGTCGCGGCCGATGCGGCGCGATTTCGGCCTGCCCAGCCCGGAACGGCTGGTCGGCATGTCGGCCCACGACTTCGCTCATGCCTGCGGCGCGCCGGAGGTGGTGCTGACCCGCGCGGCACGGGTGGAGGGCACGCCGACGGTGCCGTCGCGCTGGCTGCTGCGGCTGGAAACCGTGCTGAAGGCGCTGGATCTGGACGGCGTGATCGAGGAGCGCGGGGCCTGCTGGCTCGGCTGGGCGCGCGGGCTGGACGAGCCCGACCGGGTGCAGCCGGTGGCCGCACCGGAGCCGCGCCCGCCGCTGAGCGCCCGGCCGCGCAAGCTGTCGGTGACCGAGATCGAGACCTGGATGCGCGATCCCTACGCCATCTATGCCCGCCACGCCCTGCGGCTGCGGGCGCTCGACCCCATCGCCGCCGATCCGGGCGCGTCCGACCGCGGCCAGATCATCCACGACACGCTCGACGCCTTCGTCCGCGAGCATCCGGGGCCGCTGCCGCATGACGCGCTCGACCGGCTGATCGCGCTGGGGCGCGAACGGTTCGGCCCGCTGCTGCGCAGCCATCCCGACGTCTGGGCCTTCTGGTGGCCGCGCTTCGAGCGGGTGGCCGGCTGGTTCGTCGATCTGGAGCGCGAGCGCCGCCCCCGTCTCCGCCCGCTGGGAACGGAAGTGCCGGGCCGGCTCGAGCTGTCCGGCCCCGGCGGTCCCTTCGCCCTGACCGCCAAGGCCGACCGCATCGACCGCGGCCCGGACGGGCTGGTGGTGATCGACTACAAGACCGGCACCCCGCCGAGCGCGCGCGAGATCGAGCTTGGCTTCGCCCCGCAGCTGCCGCTGGAGGCCGCCATCGCCGCGGCCGGCGGGTTCAGCGGGGTGGACAAGGGCGAGGTGGCCGAGCTGACCTTCTGGCGCCTGTCCGGCGGCGACCCGGCCGGCGAGGAGAAGCCGGTCAAGGGCGACCCGGCAGCGCTGGGCGAGGAGGCGCGGGCCGGGCTGGAAGCGCTGATCGCGCAGTTCGACGACCCTCAGACGCCTTACCGCTCCCGCCCACGCCCGGCGATGGCGCCGCGCTACACCGACTACGCGCATCTGGCCCGCGTCCAGGAATGGTCGGCGGGCGGCGGGGAGGGGGAATGATGGGGTTCGCTCGATTCGGGGACAATCCCCCTCTCCCCCCGGGGAGAGGGTCGGGGTGAGGGGGACGCATTGCGTGCCTGCCCCAAAGGTCCTGCTACGCATCCCCCTCACCCTAACCCTCTCCCCGGGGGGAGAGGGGATAAGCGCCTGCTCCGGCACCGGAAGCCCCGTTCATGACCATGACCGATCTGCCCACCCGCACCCTGCCGCTCGATCCCAATGTGGCGCAGCGGCGGGCGTCCGATCCGACGGCGTCGGTCTGGGTGGGGGCGTCCGCCGGTTCGGGCAAGACCAAGGTGCTGACCGACCGGGTGCTGCGGCTGATGCTGTCGGGCACGCCGCCGGCGCGCATCCTCTGCCTGACCTTCACCAAGGCCGCGGCGGCGGAGATGGCGATCCGCATCAACCGGACGCTCGGCCTGTGGGCCACCCTGCCCGACGACGCGCTGGAGGACCGGCTGGCCGACCTCTGCGGCGAGCGGCCGTCCATCGAGGCGCGGCTGAACGCAAGGCGGCTGTTCGCCCAGGTGGTGGACTGCCCCGGCGGCATGAAGATCCAGACCATCCACGCCTTCTGCCAGTCGCTGCTGCGCCGCTTCCCGCTGGAAGCCGAGCTGGCGCCGCATTTCGACGTGATGGACGACCGCACCGCCGATGGGCTGCTGACCGAGGCGCGCGACGCCGTGCTGCATGCCGGCCGCACCGAGCCGGACAGCCCGCTCGGCCGCGCCATGGGCCGGCTGACCGGCGAGCTGAATGCCGAGGATTTCGCCGGGCTGCTGGCCGAACTGGCTGGCCAGCGCGGGCAGGTGGAGAAGCTGTTCGAGCGCTTCCACGGGCTGGACGGGCTGATCGACGCCATCCACGACACGCTGGAGGTGCCGCCCGGCGTGACCGAGGAAACGATCCTCACCCATGCCTGCCATGACGACCAGTGCGAGCCGCCGGCCCTGCGCGAGGCCTGCCGGGCGCTGTCGGGCGGCAGCGCCAGCGACCAGGAGCGCGGCATCGCCATCCAGCACTGGCTGGACGCCGCCGACCGCCGGGTGCGCGCCTTCGACGCCTACAGGCGCCTGTTCCTGACCGCGGACGGCAGCCCGCGCAAGACACTGATGACCAAGAAGCCGGCCACCGCCTACCCGCAGGCGCTGCTCTCCCTGCAAAAGGAAGCGGAACGGCTGGTCGAGATTTCGGAGCGGGTGAAGGCCGCCGGGGTCGCCGCCTCGACCACCGCGCTGCTGACGCTGGCGCAGGCGATGCTGGAGGCCTACCGCGAGCGCAAGGCGGCGCGCGCTCTCTTGGATTACGACGACCTGATCCTGGCGGCCAACCGGCTCTTGAGCGGCAAGGACGGCACGCCGCGGGTGCCCTGGGTGCTCTACAAGCTGGACGGCGGCCTGGACCATATCCTGATCGACGAGGCGCAGGACACCAACCCCGACCAGTGGGCCATCGTCGCCTCGCTGGCCGGCGAGTTCTTCGTCGAGCTGGAGGCCGCCGCCCCCGACGGCAAGATCCGCACCGTCTTCGCGGTGGGTGACGAGAAGCAGTCGATCTTCAGCTTCCAGCGCGCCGATCCCGCCGAATTCGCCCGCATGCGCCGCCATTTCCAGGACAAGGCGGAGGTGGCGCAGCGGACATGGGCGGGGGTCGATCTCGACATCTCCTTCCGCTCGACGGCGGCGGTGCTGGAGACGGTGGACGCCGTCTTCGCGCTCGACCATGCCCGCGACGGCGTGGCCTCGGACGCCAACCCGACCATCCGCCACCGCGCCTTCCGCCGCGGGCAGGCCGGGCTGGTCGAGCTGTGGCCGCCGGTGAAGCCGGCCGAGACGGTCGAGACGCCGGCCTGGGCGCCGCCGGTGGCGCGCGAGACCGCAGATTCGCCATCCGCCCGCCTCGCCTCGGTCATCGCCGCGACGGTGCATCGCTGGATCGACGGCGGCGAGACGCTGGAGGCCAAGGGCCGGCCGGTGCAGCCCGGCGACGTGATGGTGCTGGTGCGCCGCCGCACCGCCTTCGTCACCGAACTGGTCCGCGCGCTGAAGGACCGCGGCGTGCCGGTGGCCGGCGTCGACCGCATGGTGCTGACCGAGCAGCTCGCCGTCATGGATCTGGTGGCGCTGTCCGACTTCCTGCTGCTGCCCGACGACGACCTGACGCTCGCCACCGTGCTGAAGGGGCCGCTGGTGGGCTTGAGCGAGGAGGCGCTGTTCCGCGTCGCCCATGGCCGGCGCGGCACGCTGTGGCGCTCGCTGGTGGCGCTGGCGGAGACCGAGCCGGAATTCCGCCCGGCCCGGCGCTATCTGGGCGACCTGCTGGCACGGACCGACTTCTCGGCTCCCTACGAGCTGTTCGCCGGCCTGCTGAACCGGCCCTGCCCCGCCGACGAACGGTCGGGACGGCGCGCGATCCTGAAGCGGCTCGGCCCCGACGCGCAGGATCCGCTGGAGGAGTTCCTGGCCGTCTGCCTCGCCTTCGAGAAGACCGAGCCGCCGTCCCTGCAGAACTTCCTGGCCTGGCTGGCGGCCAGCGACGCCGAGATCAAGCGCGAGCTGGAGCAGGGCGGCGGCACCGTGCGGATCATGACCGTCCACGGCTCCAAGGGCTTGCAGGCGCCCATCGTCTTCCTGCCCGACACACTGGGCAGCCCGACCCAGAGCCCGCCGATCCTGTGGCCGGACGACGACTGCCCGGTGCCGCTGTTCGCCGCCCGGCGGTCCCAGGAGGACGGGCTGTGCGCCGAGGCGCGGGCGCGGGCCAACCGGCGGCGCGACCAGGAATACCGCCGGCTGCTCTATGTCGCCCTGACGCGGGCGGAGGACCGGCTCTACATCTGCGGCCACCAGGGCAAGCGCGAGCCGTCCGACGATTGCTGGTACCGGCTGGTCGAGGAGGCGATGCGCGACAACGGCGTGCAGCATCCCTTCGACTTCACCGGCCTGTGCCCCGACGGCTGGGCGGGAGAGGGCTGGCGGCTGGTCGGCGCCCAGACCGCCGTGGTGCCGCGCCATGTCGAGACGGAGGAAAGTGCCGCCGCCGAGCCGCCCCCGCCCTGGATCGGCGAACCGCCGCCGGGCGAGCCGGAGCCATCGCGGCCGCTGACCCCGTCGCGGCCGGACGGCGAGGAGCCGGCGGTGCGCTCGCCGCTCGGCAACGACGACGGCCAGCGCTTCCGCCGCGGCCTGCTGGTCCACCGGCTGTTGCAGACCCTGCCCAACCTGGCCGAGGCGGCGCGGGATGCCGCCTGCCGCCGCTTCCTGGCCCGCCCGGCGCACAAGCTGACGCCGGAGCAGCAGGACGCCATCGCGCGGGAGACGCTGGCGGTGCTGAGCCATGCGGAGTTCGCGCATCTGTTCGGCCCCGGCTCGCGGGCGGAGGTGCCGCTGATCGGGGTGGTGGCGCTCGGCGACGGCAGCCGGGCGCTGGCCGGCCGCATCGATCGGCTGGCGCTGACCGGGGACACGGTGTGGATCGTCGACTATAAGACCAACCGGCCGCCGCCGCGGGATCTGGAAGACGTTCCAATGGTTTACCGTCGCCAGATGGCGGCCTACCGCGAGGCTTTGCGCGCGGTCTATCCGGGGCGGCGGGTGCGTTGCGTGCTGCTGTGGACCGACGGTCCCTACACCATGGAGCTGCCGCCCTCGGTGATGGACGCGGCGGCGGCCGGGCTGGGCCCCAGGGTGGGGTGAGGTGCTGCCGGCGGCTCACCCGAAAGATGGGGTGACTTGACCGGCCGGGCGCCTCCGCCCTACATTTTGCTCAATTCCACTGACGGGGCGATGGCCGCCGGCCTTCCACAACCGGTCCGCGGCGCTTCCGAATCCAGCACGAGGTCACATGAGCACCACCATCAAGGTTACCGACGACAGCTTCGAGCAGGACGTCCTGAAGGCCGACGGCCCGGTCCTGGTCGATTTCTGGGCGGAATGGTGCGGCCCCTGCAAGATGATCGCCCCGGCGCTCGACGAGCTGGCCGGCGAGTATGACGGCAAGGTCACCGTCGCCAAGCTGAACATCGACGAGAACCCCGACACCCCGACCAAGTACGGCGTGCGCGGCATCCCGACGCTGATGCTGTTCAAGGGTGGCAGCGTCGCCGCCACCAAGATCGGCGCCCTGCCCAAGGGTGCGCTGTTCCAGTGGGTCGACTCGGCGCTGTAAGCGTCCGTCCACAGCGGTCCAGACAGGAAAAAGCCCCGCCCGCGGTCACCGCGGCGGGGCTTTTTCTTTTGGAGGCCGTGGGGGAAGCCCCCTTACTGCACCTTCTTTTCCTTCGCCTTGTCCTTGCCGGCATCCCCCGCGGCCTCCGCCGTGCGGGCGAGGTTGTCGGCGGCGGCGCGGCCCCAGTCGCTGTCGGGGGCGACGCGGCGGGCCAGCGACCAGTCGTCGCGCGCAGCCCCCAGATTGCCGCCCAGCGCCTTGACGTTGCCGCGCAGCAGGATCGCCTCCGGATCGCCGGGCTTCAGCTCCAGCGCCCGGTCGATGTCGGCCAGCGCCTGCCGGTAGTTGGACAGCGCCTTCTGCGCGCTCGCCCGGTAGAGGTAGGCGTCGGCCCGCTTCGGGTCGCGGGTCAGCGCCGCGTCCAGATCGGCGACGGCATCCCAGAAACGCTCGCCCTCCGCACGGGCGAAGGCGCGGTCGATCAGCAGGTCGACGTCGCCCGGCGTCTTGTCGAGGGCAGCGCTGTAGAGCCGTTCCGCCCGCCCCTGGTCGCCCGCCCGCAGCCACGCCCAGCCGGCACGGCCGAGCAGCGAGGCGGCGGCCCTGGGGTCGTCCTTGCCCAGCGTCGGCACCAGCGCCTCCATCTGGGTGCCGGCCGCCTTGAAGTCGCCGGCATGGAACAGCGCCAGCGCCTCGCACAGCTTCGCGGAGTCGCCGCCGCCCTGCTCCTGCCAGCGCTTGGCATCGGCCCGCGCCCCTTCGGGGTTGGCCTCCGCCTTGGCCGCGCAGGCCTGAAGCTCGCGGTTGCGGTCGAGGGTGGAGGGCGGCCCGGAGGACGCGGCCTGGGCAGCAGACAGGGGGGCCGGCACGAATGCCGGAGCGGCGGCGAGAAGCCCCAGCGCGAGAGCGCCGGCAAGGTAAGGATTGCGTCGGGTCATGGTGTCTTTACACTCCGCCATCGCCGGGCGGGGCGCAAGTCCGCAGGCCCGGTCCCGGTGTTACACAGTTCGGTGCTACACAGTCCGCCGCCCCTCCGCCGCTCCAACCGGAACCGCCCGCGATGACCGATCCCCGCCTGTTCGTCTTCGGCCTCGGCTACAGCGCCCGCGTCTTCGCCGACCGGCTGCGCGCCGAAGGCTGGCGCATCGCCGCCACCTGCCGCAGCGAGGAAAAGCGGGCGGAGCTGGAGGCCCAGGGCATCGAGGCCTTCCTGTTCGACCGCGGCCGGCCGCTGGCCGATGCGAAGGCGGCGCTGGCCGGCACCACCCACCTGCTGGTCAGCATCCCGCCCGACGGCAAGGGCGACCCGGTGCTCGACCAGCATGGCCGCGATCTGGCCGACCTGCGCACGCTGGACTGGGCCGGCTACCTGTCCACCACCGGCGTCTATGGCGACACCGGCGGCGAGTGGGTCAGCGAGGCGTCCTGGCTGAAGCCGACCGGCGAGCGCCAGAAGCGGCGGGTCGAGGCGGAGCGCGGCTGGCTGAACCTGTACCGCCAGTATGGCGTGCCGATGCACCTGTTCCGGCTGGCCGGAATCTACGGCCCCGGCCGCAGCGCCCTCGATTCGGTGCGCGACGGCATCGCCAAGCGGGTCGACAAGCCGGGTCAGGTGTTCTGCCGCATCCATGTCGACGACATCGCCGGCACGCTGCGGGCGTCGATGGCGCGGCCGACTCTGGGCGCCATCTACAACGTCGTCGACGACCTGCCCAGCCCGTCGCACGAGGTGGTGGAGTATGCCTGCCGCCTGCTGGGGGTGGAGCCGCCGCCGCTCGTGCCGTTCGACCGGGCGGAGATGTCGCCGATGGCCGCCAGCTTCTACGCCGATTGCCGCCGGGTGAAGAACGACCGCATCAAGCGCCAGCTCGGCGTCGCCCTGACCTATCCCGACTATCGCGCCGGGCTGGACGCCCAGCTGGCGGCGGGGCTGTAGCCAAGAAAAAGGGTGGACAGCAAAGCTAAGGTTACAAAGCAATTCCCTGACATATACCGGTAATCATAAGACTTTTCCGAAGACACGCGTGGAATTGGCAAAAGATATTTAATAATCTCGCGGGATCATAAGCGTCCAGGCGACGATTATCCCGCGAGGTGTTGTGCGCATGAACAGCACGCCGACGGCCACCCTCTCCATAGCCTCTCCCGCCGCATCCCCGGCCTCTTCGCCGGGCGGGAGCTGCACCGACGTCACTGCCTTCCGCCGCCAGATGGACGAGGTCGTCGCCCGCATCCCGATGCACGCCATCCGGTCGGTGCTGGATGCGGTCGAAGGGACGCCCAGCCCGAACGGCGAACGGGCGCGGCACCTGCGCGATGCGCTGGTCGACCATTTCAACCGCCTGCGGCCGATGAAGGCGCGCCGCCTGTTCACCAGCCTGTTCGAGCCCTTCCTGGTCGACGACCCCGTCCTCTACCGCTCGGCCGAGTCGGTGCCGGCGCTGGTCCAGCGGGTGGACATGGGCGGCATCTGGTCGGCGCTGACCCGCTATGCCTTCCCGGGGCTGGCGGCGGAGGTGCAGAGCCGGCTGGACGGCATGGCGCGCGAGGCGATGCTGGATGCCGTGCTGGCCAGCCCCGACGCGATGGCGATGCGCGAGCTGATGCGCAAGGAGGCACTCGACTTCCTCTATGCCATGGCCGGCGACCGCAAGCTGACCGACCGGTTCCTGGCCTTGGCGAACGACGAGGCGCTGCACGACGCCGCGCTCCGCACCCAGTATCTCGGCCGCAAGGCGCCGATCGACAGCGACCTGCTGGGCTTCGTCCGCGCCCTGCTGGAGCACAACGCGGTGCTGGTGCCGCTGACCGAGCGCATGCGCCGCGACATCGACGAGATGCGGATGGGGGACATGCAGGGCGCCGGCGACCCCCGTTCCGCCAATCCATCTTTCGCCACCCCCACTTCCGCCGAGGTGGACTGCCAGTCGGCGCTGATGGTCGGCTTCGTCCGCCGGGTGCGCGACCTCGGCCTGCCCTTCCGCGACCAGTCGCAGCTGCTGGCCTGGTTCGCCCCGCTCTATGGGCTGAACGTCAAGCGGCGCTACGACGTGTTCCTGCGCCATGTGCGCGAGCATGTCGGGTCGGGGGGACCGGCGGTGCGCGAGTCCCACCCGCTGCTGCGCGCCCTGCTCTGCCATTTCACCGCCGCCTGCACCACCATCCGCGAGGTGGTGGACGGCATGTTCGGCGACATGGACATCCAGGATGGCGGCGTGCTGTCCGCCCCCGCCCCGACCCGCGCCCTGCTGCACGAGGCGGTGGAGCGCTTCGACCGGGCGCTGACCGCGCTGTCCGGCACCGGCTTCCTCGCCAGCCGCTCGACCGGCCCGGCCCTGCGGGCGGAGCTGGCGGCGGTCAGCCGCGAGCTGACCGGCACGGTGATGCCGGCGCTGGCCGCCCGGATGCAGGCGGCGATGGGCGCCCGCCATGCCCCGGTGCCCGACCATGAGGACATCGTCTGGCTGCTGGAGCTGGTCTGGCGCTGGGGCCGCACCCTCGGCGCCGCCGGCTATGCCAACCCGGAGCTGAAGTCGCTGCGCCTCTATGCGGTGGAGACCGGCCGCCTCGCCTTCCTCCAGGCGATGAAGGCCGAGCCGCAGGAGAGGCCGGGCCACCGCATGGCCCACATGCTGCGCATCCGCCGGCTGATGGCGGCGATGGGCGAGACGGTGGATGGCTGGATCAGCCCGGTCAGCCAGGGCCTGCACCGGGTGGTCTACAGCTATCTGGAGGCGGATGGCGAGATCGCCGCCGACGAATGGGCGGTGATCGACGCCTTCGTCGCCAGCGTGCGCAGCGAGCTGAGCCGGTCCCGCAACTGGCAGAGCGCCGATTTCGTCGATATCCTGCGCCTGCATGAGGCAAAACGGCGGGGGGAGGCGTGAATCCCCCTCGGCCGAAGGCCTGGGCATAATGATGCCGAAGGCCTTAGCCGCAACAATTTGGTTCGACCCACCCGTCGATGTGGTATGATGCGCGCCCGCTCGGGGCGGGACGGCCGGACAACGGCCCGCAACCCCGGTGGCTCCGCAAGAACAGCTCCCCTCCGGCCGAGACGACGCCAGCATGAACATCACCATCGAACGCGCCGCCCTTCTCCGTTCCCTGGGTCACGTGCAGAGTGTGGTCGAGCGGCGGAACACCATTCCGATCCTGTCCAACGTCCTGCTGCGCGCGGGCGACGGCGAGCTGTCGCTGGCCGCCACCGACATGGATCTGGAGATCGTCGAGACGGTCCCGGCGACGGTCGGGCGCCCCGGCGGCACCACCGCCCCCGCCCACACCCTGTTCGACATCGTCCGCAAGCTGCCCGACGGCAGCCAGGTGGAGCTGGACATCGGCGGCGACGGCACCATCCTGACGCTGCGCGCCGGCCGGTCGCAGTTCAAGCTGTCCTGCCTGCCGGTGGAGGATTTCCCGCAGCTGTCCAGCGGCGAGCTGAAGCACAATTTCTCGGTCGCCGCCGCCGACCTGCGCGGGCTGATCGACCGCACCCGCTTCGCCATCTCCACCGAGGAGACGCGCTATTACTTGAACGGCATCTACCTGCACGCCGCCAAGAGCAAGATGGGCAGCCTGGAGACGCCGGTGCTGCGCGCCGTCGCCACCGACGGCCATCGGCTGGCGCGGGTCGAGATGCCGCTGCCGGACGGGGCCGAGGCCATCCCCGGCGTCATCATCCCGCGCAAGACCGTCACCGAAATCCGCAAGCTGGTCGACGAGGCCGCCGACCGCATCGAGCTGTCGATGTCCGACAACAAGATCCGCTTCGGCTTCGACAGTGTCGTCGTCACCTCCAAGCTGATCGACGGCACCTTCCCCGACTATGAGCGGGTGATCCCGGTCGGCAACGACAAGGTGATGGAGGTGGACGCCAAGCTGTTCGCCGCCGCCGTCGACCGCGTCGCCACCATCTCCACCGAGAAGAGCCGGGCGGTGAAGCTGTCGCTCGTCCGCGGCGCGCTCACCCTGTCCGCCACCAGCCCGGAATCGGGCAGCGCGACCGAGGAGCTGGAGGTCAGCTACCAGGAGTCCCCCTGGAAATCGGCTTCAACTCTCGCTATCTGCTGGACATCACGCAGCAGATCGAGGGCGAGGGCGCCCAGTTCACGCTGGCCGACGCCGCGTCGCCGACCATCATCCGCGACGTCGCCGACTCGACCGCGCTCTACGTCCTGATGCCGATGCGCGTGTGATGGGGCTGCGGGGATCCTCCCCGCCCCAGGCGGAACGGACCAGTTGCACCACACGGCAGTTTCGATGAGCGGCGGCGTGTCCGCCGCGACCCCGGCTTTTGCTCCGGCCCTTGCGGTCAGGCGGATGACGCTGACGCGTTTCCGCGGCTACGACTCCGCGCGGCTGGAGCCCGACCGCCGGCCCGTCGCCTTGATCGGCCCGAACGGCGCCGGCAAGACCAACCTCTTGGAAGCCGTCAGCTTCCTTGCCCCCGGCCGCGGCATCCGCGGCGCCCGGCTGGCCGAAGTGGAACGGCTGGGCTCGCCGCCCGGCGCCGGCTGGGCGGTGGCGGCAACGCTCGACACCCCGCTGGGGCCGGTGGAGATCGGCACCGGCCGCGAGCCGCATGACGGAAGCCGCAGTTCCGAGCGCGACCGCCGGCTGGTCCGCATCGACGGCCACCCGGCCAAGGGCCAGACGGCACTCGCCGACCATGTCGCCATGGTCTGGCTGACCCCGCAGATGGACCGGCTGTTCCTCGAAGGGTCGAGCGGACGGCGGCGTTTCCTCGACCGGCTGGTCTTCGGCTTCGACCCCGCCCATGCCGGCCGGCTGTCGCGCTACGAGCATGCCTTGCGCGAACGCGCCCGGCTGCTGCGCGACGGCCGCTTCGACGAGGGCTGGCTAGGCGCGCTGGAGGACCAGATGGCGACCACCGGCATCGCCGTCGCCGCGGCAAGGCGCGAGGTGGTGCAGCGGCTGCGCGCCGCCTGCGCCCGCTCGGTCGGCCCCTTCCCCGGCGCCGACCTCGCCGTCGCCGGCACGGTGGAGCGCTGGCTGGACGAAGGCCCGGCGCTGGCGGCGGAGGATGCGCTGCGCGACAGCCTGCGCAGCGGTCGCCGCGCCGATGCCGACGGCGGCGGCGCCACCGTGGGTCCGCACAAGAGCGACCTCGCCGTCCGCCATGCGCCCAAGGACATGCCGGCGGCGCTGTGCTCCACCGGCGAGCAGAAGGCGCTGCTGATCGCCATCGTTCTGGCCAATGCCCGGCTGCTGGCGGCCGAACGCGGCGCCGCACCCATCCTTCTGCTGGACGAGGTGGCCGCCCATCTCGACCCCGAGCGGCGCGCCGCGCTGTTCGGCGAAATCCTGGCATTGGGCGCCCAGGCCTGGATGACGGGCACCGACGAGGGGGTTTTCGACCCGCTTGGGGACAACGCCCGCCGCTTCCACATCGAAGACGCGCACATCCGCCCCGGATAGGGGCGGAAATCGGGGAAAAATCCCGGAAAAAAAGCATGCCGACGCACGCTAAACCGCCGTATCCGCAACCGAATCTGTTATAGTCGACGCATGGCACAGGAAGCACTGAAGAACGACCTCCCGCAGTCGGAGCCCCAGCAGGCGGACTACGGGGCGGAATCGATCACCGTTCTGCGCGGGCTCGATGCCGTGCGCAAACGCCCCGGCATGTACATCGGCGACACCGATGACGGCTCCGGCCTGCACCACATGGTGTACGAGGTGGTCGACAACGCCATCGACGAGGCGTTGGCCGGCTATTGCGACAAGGTCGAGGTCGTGCTGAACGCCGACGGATCGGTCACGGTGCGCGACAACGGCCGCGGCATCCCGACCGACATCCATTCGGAGGAAGGCGTCTCGGCGGCCGAGGTCGTGATGACCCAGCTTCATGCCGGCGGCAAGTTCAACCAGAACAGCTACAAGGTCTCCGGCGGCCTGCACGGCGTCGGCGTCTCGGTGGTGAACGCCCTGTCCGAGACGCTGGATCTGCGCATCTGGCGCGGCGGCCGCACCTGGACCATGCGCTTCCGCCACGGCAACGCCGAGGCGCCGCTGGCCGACGTCGGCGAGGCGCCGATGGTGCCGGAGAAGGGCAGGCCGCTGTCGGGCACCGAAGTCACCTTCATGCCCTCGACCGAGACCTTCACCAACATCGAGTTCGATTTCGCCACGCTGGAACACCGGCTGCGCGAGCTGGCCTTCCTCAACTCCGGCGTCCGCCTGCTGCTGACCGACGCCCGCGGGGTGGAGCCGAAGGTGCAGGACCTGCACTACGAAGGCGGCCTCGAAGCCTTCGTCAGCTGGCTCGACCGCTCCAAGACGGCGCTGCACAAGCCGGCGATCACGCTGAAGAACGAGCGGCCGACCGAGCATGGCGGCGTGGTGACGGTGGAATGTGCGCTGCAGTGGAACGACAGCTACCACGAGACGACGCTCTGCTTCACCAACAACATCCCGCAGAAGGACGGCGGCACCCACCTCGCCGGCTTCCGCGCGGCGCTGACCCGTGCGATCAACAATTACGCGACCGAGTCCGGCATCGCCAAGAAGGAGAAGGTCAGCCTGTCGGGTGACGACGCCCGTGAAGGCCTGACCTGCGTCCTGTCGGTGAAGGTTCCCGATCCGAAATTCTCCAGCCAGACCAAGGACAAGCTGGTCTCGTCGGAAGTCCGCCCCGTCGTCGAGGCGGTGGTGGGCGAAGCGCTGGCCCAGTATTTCGAGGAGCATCCGGCCGACGCCCGCCGCGTCATCCAGAAGGTGGTGGAAGCCGCCGCCGCCCGCGAGGCCGCCCGTAAGGCGCGCGACATCACGCGTAAAAGCTCGCTCAGCATGTCGTCGCTGCCGGGCAAGCTGGCCGACTGCCAGGAGCGCGATCCGGCGCTGTCGGAACTGTTCATCGTCGAGGGCGATTCGGCCGGCGGCTCCGCCAAGCAGGGCCGCTCGCGCCAGTCCCAGGCCATCCTGCCCTTGCGCGGCAAGATCCTGAACGTGGAGCGGGCGCGGCTGGACAAGATGCTGTCGTCGGCGGAGATCGGCACGCTGATCGCGGCGCTGGGCACCGGCATCAGCGACGAGTTCAACGCCGACAAGGCGCGCTACCACAAGATCATCATCATGACCGACGCGGACGTGGACGGCAGCCACATCCGCACCCTGCTGCTGACCTTCTTCTTCCGGCAGATGCCCGACCTGATCGAGCGCGGCTATCTCTACATCGCCCAGCCGCCGCTCTACCGCATCAAGCGCGGCAACGCCAAGGAGCGCTACCTGAAGGACGACCGGGCGCTCGAGGAGTATCTGGTCGAGGCGGCGCTGGGCGACCTGTCGGTCCGGCTGTCGGACGGCTCGCTGCTGATCGGCGAGCAGCTGGCCGCCCTGGTCGAGCAGGCCCGCACCGCGCGCCCGGCGATCGACACGCTGTCGCGCAAGGTCGGCAACGCCATGGTGGTGGAGCAGGCGTCGGTCGCCGGCACCCTGTCCGCCGTCCTGGCCGACGACAAGGCGGCGGCCGAGGCCGCGGCCAAGGCGGTGGCCGAGCGGATGAACGGGCTGGACGCCGACGGCGGCTGGCGCGGCGAGGCGCTGCCCCAGGGCGGCTATGCCGTGATCCGCGCCCGGCGTGGCGTCACCCACCGCCACCTGTTCGACACCGACCTGCTGAAGAGCGGCGAGGCCCGCCGCCTGGACGCGCTGGCCGCCGACCTGAAGCGGGTGTTCGGCACCGCCGGCAAGGCCTTCGAGAAGCAGAAGGAAAGCCGCGCCCTGACCGGCCCCGTCGCCCTGTTCGACACGGTGATGGAGCTTGGCCGCCGCGGCGTCACCATCCAGCGCTACAAGGGCCTGGGCGAGATGAACCCGGACCAGCTGTGGGAAACCACGCTGGACCCGACCAAGCGCTCGCTGCTGCAGGTCCGCGTCAGCCACGTCGATCAGGCGGAGGAGGTCTTCTCCACCCTGATGGGCGACGTCGTCGAGCCGCGCCGCGAGTTCATCCAGGACAACGCGCTCAAGGTGTCGAACCTGGACGTGTGATCATCGGGGTGGCTGGTTGAGCGAAAACGAAAAAAGCGGAGCCTCCATGGCTCCGCTTTTTTTATGCCCTGACTTTTTATGCCCTGACGCAGCCGCCCTCGCCTGCGTCCTTACTGCTGCGCCTCGCGCGCTTTGCGGGCCATCTCGTTGAGCGTGGTTACCGCCTCGTCGAAGCGGTGCTCCGCCTCGGCCTGGCGCTGGAAAGCGACGCGCTGCACCAGGATCTCGCGCGGGGTCGGCTGCTGCCGGAACAGCGCCATCACCTCGTCGATGAAGTCGGCCAGCGGCAGATAGCCCGGACGGGTGGCCTGCCCGGGGGTGAGGTCGGTCTGGACCGCCGGCGGCACCAGCTCGATGACCTCTACCTTGCCCTTCAGCGCCTCGCGCAGGGCGACCGTGTAGAGGTGCATGGCCGCCTTGGTCGCCGAGTAGGTGGGCGCTGCCACGAGCGGCACGAAGGCCAGGCCGGAGGTGACGTTGACCAGGGCCGCGTCGGACTGGCGGCCAAGATGCTCGACCAGGGCGTCGGTCAGCCGGATGGGGCCGAGCAGGTTGGTGGCGACGGTCGCCTCCGCATCGCCAAGGTCGCGCTGCCGGTCGAGCGCCTCGAAGCGCATGATCCCGGCATTGTTGATCAGCACGTTGAGAGCCGGATGCTCGGCCGTCAGCCGTCGGGCGAAGTCGGCGATGCCCGCGGCGCTGTCGGCATCGAAGGTCATGGCGTGCATGTTCGGACGGCCGGAAATCGCCTGTTGCAGCACATCGTCGCGGCGGCCGGCGACGATCACCGTGTTGCCGAGATCATGGAAACGGTGGGCCAGAGCCTTGCCGATCCCTGAGCCGCCACCCGTGATCAGGATGGTGTTCCCTTCGGTCTTCATGGGCGTGACTTTCGCTGTTGTCTGTCCGTAAGCTATCGCCCACACTCTCCAGACAGAAGTAGGCACCGAAAAGATTTATACGCACCAAAAGGAGAGTGTGGGATGCGCAAGGCTTTGCCCGACCCGCAGATCGAGGCACGGCGCCGGCAACCGCCCCCCGACACGGTCGATCCGGCCATCAAGGCGCTGGTCCACGACATCATCGGCAAGGTGGCCGACAAATGGACCATGCTGATCCTCGAAGCCCTGCATGAACATGGCACCTTGCGCTTCACGCAGCTCGGCAAGGCGGTGGGCCGCATCAGCCAGAAGATGCTGACCCAGACCGTGCGCCAGATGGAGAGGGACGGGCTGGTGCGGCGGACGGTGCATCCGGTCATCCCGCCGCATGTGGATTACACGCTGACACCGCTCGGCGAGAGTTCTGGGAGCGGCCTTCTGCGGCGTGTGGATCTGGGCGGAGACGCACCATGCCGAGATCGAGCAGGCGCGGGCGGCCTTCGCCGAGCGCGAGGCGGCATCCGGCACCCCGGCGATCCCGGCGCCGGACATCCTGCCGCCAGGCACCGGGCGGGGTCCCCACCCCGGCCCGGCTTGAGCGACGGGACAGGCGTCGATTACGCGCCCACCTCGTCCGTCCAGACCCGGAACTCCGTCAGCGTGTTGGGGCCGAAGGTGTGGGTGAGCGGCACATCGGCCGCATCGCGCCCCTGCGCGATCAGGATGCGCCCGATCCGGGGGGCGTTGTTGCGCGGGTCGAACACATGCCAGCGGCCGCCCAGATAGACCTCCATCCACGCCGCGAAATCCATCGGCCCATAAGGGGGCGGCAGCCCGATGTCGCTGATGTATCCGGTGCAGTAGCGCGCGGGAATGTTCATCGCGCGGCAGAAGGCGATGGCGAGATGGGCGAAGTCACGGCAGACCCCGCGCTTCTCGGCATAGGTCTGGGCGGCGGTCCGCGTCGGGCGCGAATGCTCGTAGCCGAATGTCACGTGGTTGTGGACGAAGTCGCAGATCGCCTGCACCCTGGCCCAGCCCGGCGCCGTGCCCGCAAACATCCGCCATGCCTCGTCCGACAGGACATCGGTCTCGCAATAGCGGCTTCCCAGCAGGAACAGCAGCGTGTCGGCCGGCAATTCGTCGACGCGGTGCTGGACGGCGCCGGGATCGACCGGGTCGAACGCCCCGCTGTCCCGGATGATGCTGTCGGCGCTGATGGTGACGGGACCGGCGGGCGCGACCAGCCGGCTGCACCAGTTGCCGAAGCTGTCGCGATAGCCCTGGATCGGCGCCGGAACGCTGGTGACGATATGGTCTGGCCGCTCCAGGTCGCCGACGCGGGAGTAATGCACGTTCAGCATCACGATCATGGGGGTAGGGGCGGGAAAGCTGAAATTCAGCTGGTAGCCCAGGCGTATGCGCATGAATGCCCTCCGATGAAAAAGCGTGCTGGCGCTGCCGGATACAGGTGTCGCCTCCGAGGCTGAAGAAGATCGAGGGAAAAGGATACTTATTTTATGGTATCGGCCGGCCAGCCTGGCAGGAATGGAAAATAAAAAAGGGCGGACCACACCGGCTCCGCCCGTTCTTTTCGCGACCTGCCTGAAAAAAGAGCAAACTTCCCAAACCGGCGGCACTGCGCGCCACCATCCGGCATCAGAAGATCACGCCATGATCCTTGCCGAAGGTCTTCAGCTTGTCGCGCAGGCTGTGGTCGGCACCGGTATAGAGCCCGCTCATATATTGCCGCAGGGCGGCGACGTCGAGCGAGCGCAGCATGGTCTTCACCGGGCCGACGGACGGCGGCGACATCGACAGGGTGCGGAAGCCGACGCCGATCAGCGCCATGGCGTCCAGCGGCCGCCCCGCCATCTCGCCGCAGATGCTGAGCGACACCTTGTGCCGGCTGCATTCGTCGACCAGACGGCGCAGCACGCACAGCATCGACGGCGACAGCGGGTCGTAGCGGGTCGAGGTGCGCGGGTTGCCGCGGTCGGCGGCGAACAGATACTGGGTCAGGTCGTTGGAGCCGACCGACAGGAAGTCCAGCTTCGGCAGCAGGGCCGGGAGTTGCCACAACAGCGACGGCACCTCCAGCATCGTGCCGACGCGCAGGCTGCTGGGCGCCTCGATCCCCTGGGCGGCAAGGCGCTTCAGCTCCAGCTCCAGCAGGCGGCGGGCGCCGTCGAACTCCGCGACCTCGGCGATCATCGGGAACATCACCGACAGCGGCCGGCCGGCGGCGGCCAGCAGCAAGGCCCGCAGTTGCTGGCGCAGCAGCGACGGGTGGTCCAGCCCGATGCGCACCGCACGCCAGCCCAGCGCCGGGTTCTCCTCCTCGCCGCCGGTCATGTAGGGCAGCATCTTGTCGCCGCCGACATCCAGCGTGCGGAAGACGATCGGCTTGTGGCCGACCTCGTCCATGATGCGGGAATAGAGGGTCGTCTGCGCCGTCACGTCAGGATATGACGCCCGGACCATGAAGGGGATTTCGGTGCGGTAGAGCCCGACGCCCTCCGCCCCGCTGGCGGTCAGATGCGGCAGGTCGATCAGCAGGCCGCAGTTCAGCTGGATGGAGATCGGCACGCCGTCGCGCGTCACCGAGGGCAGGTTGCGGATCTCCGCATACATCTGCTCCTTGCGGTGCTGCAACGCCACCGCCTCGCCGAAGGCCATCTGGATGTCTTCGGCCGGGCGGATGAAGACCGAGCCATGGTCGCCGTCGACGATCAGCTGGTCCAGCGGCTCGATCCGGTTCAGCGCGTCGGCGGCCTGAACCACCGGGATGTTGAGCGCGCGGGCGACGATGCAGACATGGCTGGCCGGCGACCCCTCCTCCAGCAGCAGGCCGCGCAGGCGGGTGCGGTCGTAATCCAGCAGCTCCGCCGGCCCCATCGAGCGGGCGACCAGGATCATGTCGTCCGGCAGGGTGGCGCCGTCGGTGGTGCCGGTCTTGCCGGCCAGATGTTGCAGCAACCGGTTGGTCAGATCCTCGAAATCCATCAACCGTTCCCGGATGTAGGGATCGGTCAGATGGCTCATGCGGGCGCGGGTGTCGTTCTGGACCTGCTGCACCGCCGCTTCCGCGGTCAGGCCGACGCGGATCGCCTCGCGGATGCGCGACAGCCAGCCGCGGTCCTCGGCGAACATCCGGTAGGTCTCCAGGATGTCGCGCGGCTCGCTCAAGCCCGCCAGCGACGCCGCCTCCAGCAGATCGTCGATGGCACTGTGCATGGTCTGGAGCGCCGTGTTGAAGCGCTCCAGCTCGGCATCGGCGTCCTCCGCCACCATCTGGCGGACGGTCAGCTGCGGCCGGTGGATGACGGCGAGGCCCATGGCCAGCCCGGCGCTCATCGCCGTGCCCGACAGGCGGGCCGGCGCCAGCACGGGGTCGCCGGTGGTGGTGACCTCGACCGGGTTGACCAGCTCGCTCTGCGCCACCAGTTCGGCGACGACCATGGCGATGGTCTGGAGGGTCTCGACCTCCTCCTCGACATAGCGGCGGCGGTCCTTGTGCTGGATCACCAGCACGCCGCGCACCTTGCTGCCGCGCAGGATCGGCACGCCGGCCAGCGACTGGAACGGATCCTCGCCGGTTTCCGGACGGTAGGCGAAGCTGGGGTGGGAGGGCGCGTTGTCCAGCGCCACCGGGCGGGCATGGCCGGCGATGTAGCCGACGATGCCCTCGCCCACGCGCAGGCGGGTGTTGTGGACGGCGGTCTTGTTCAGGCCCTCGGTGGAGAACAGCTCCAGCACCTCGCCGGCGCGCATGACGTAGCAGGAGCAGACGTCGGCCTTCATCTCGGCGGCGATCAGCGTGACGATCTTGTCCAGCCGGTCCTGCCCCGACCCCGACCCGGCCATGATGTCGCGCAGCCGGGCGAGCAGCCGGCGCGACGAGGTGCCGTCGAAGCGGGGATGCACACCCCCGCCCATACCGCCGTCACCGGCTGCCGTGTCGAGGGTGTCGGTCATCGCTACAGCGCTCCCACCGTCGGCTCCGTCATCACGCTTAACGATGCCTCATCCATCGCCCGCCGTGCCAGCGCCGATTCGGCCTGGGCGATCAATTCGGCCAGGATTTCGGCCACCGGCTGTTCGCGGGTGACCAGCCCGACGCTCTGCCCGGCCATCAGGGAGCCGCTTTCCACGTCGCCCTCGATCACCGCGCGGCGCAGCGCGCCAGCCCAGAAATGCTCGATCTCCAGCATGCCCTCGTCGCGGCTCATCGCGCCGGAATCGACCCTGGCGATGACGTCGCGCTGGAACTCCATGAAACGCTTTGACGCCTCGTTCGCCAGCGCGCGCACCGGGATGACGGGGAAGCGCGGGTCGATCTGCACCGACGGCTGGGCGTCGCGGGCGGACGCCCGGATGAAGGCCTGCTTGAAATTGGCATGGGCCACGCATTCGGTGGCGCAGACGAAACGGGTGCCGACCTGCACGCCGGCGGCCCCCAGCTCCAGATAGGAGAGGATCGTCTCGCCCCGGCCGATGCCGCCGGCGACGAACACCGGGACCTCGCGCAGGTCGGGCAAGATTTCCTGCGCCAGCACGGTGGTTGAGACCGGGCCGATGTGCCCGCCGGCCTCGGTTCCCTCGATCACCAGCGCGTCGGCGCCATGCTTCGCCAGCCGCCGGCCGGCGGTCAGGGTCGGGGCGAAGGCCATCGCCTTGGCCCCGCCATCCTTGATGCGGCGCAGGGTGGCGCCGGTCGGCAGCCCGCCGGCGACGACCACATGACCGACCGCCTGCTCGCGGCAGACGTCGATCAGCTGGTCCAGCGCCGGGTGCATGTTGATGAGGTTGACGCCGAACGGCTTGGTCGTAAGCGCGCGGGTGCCGGCGATCTCAACCGCCAGCTGGTCCGGGGCCATCGAGCCGCAGGCCAGCACGCCGAAGCCGCCGGCATTCGAGATGGCGGAGACCAGATGCCGTTCCGACACCCAGCTCATCGCACCGCCCATCACGGCGGTGCGGGTGCCGAGAAAGTCCCGGCCCCGCTGCCAGAGCCGGTCGAGCCGGGCCGATGCTGCCGCCGCGTAAGATGTGGCGTCGGTCATGGCCGGCCCTCTCCTGATGTTCCCGTCCCCGGCACCCACCTTGCGATCAGGCGGCGTCCAGGCCGTAGGCGGTGTGCAGGGCGCGCAGCGCCAGCTCCGCATACTCTTCGGCGATCAGGACCGAGATCTTGATCTCCGAGGTCGAGATGACCTGGATGTTGATGCCCTTGTCGGCCAGCGCCTTGAACATGCGCTGGGCGACGCCGGCATGGCTGCGCATGCCGACGCCGATGACCGACACCTTGACCACGTTGGCATCCGACACGATGCGCTTGTAGTTCAGGGTGGACTGCGCATCCTCCAGCACCTTCACGGCGCGGGCGATGTCCGCCTTGCCGACGGTGAAGGTCATGTCGGTGGACTTGCCGTCTTCCGACACGTTCTGGACGATCATGTCGACGTTGACGGCGTTGTCGGTCAGCGGACCGAAGATGGCGGCGGCGACGCCCGGCTGGTCGGCGACGCCCACCAGGGTGATCTTCGCCTCGTCGCGGCTGTAGGCGATGCCGCTAACAACTTCCTTTTCCACGATCTCGTCCTCGTCAACAACCAGGGTTCCGGGAAGCGAACTGCCCGCCGCCGCTTCGAAGCTCGACAGCACCTGCACGCGCACGCGGTGGTTCATCGCCATCTCGACCGAGCGGGTCTGAAGCACCTTGGCGCCTTGCGAGGCCAGCTCCAGCATCTCCTCGTAGGTGATCTTGTCGAGCTTGCGCGCCTTGGTGACGATGCGCGGGTCGGTGGTGTAGACGCCGTCCACGTCGGTGTAGATGTCGCAGCGGTCGGCCTTCACCGCCGCCGCCAGCGCCACCGCCGAGGTGTCCGAGCCGCCGCGGCCCAGCGTGGTGATGCGGCCATGCTCCGACACGCCCTGGAAGCCCGCGACCACGGCGACTTCGCCGGTCTGCAGGGACTTTTCCATCTCGGTGGTGTCGATGGAGACGATGCGCGCCTTGCCGTGCGTGTCGTCGGTGCGGATCGGAATCTGCCAGCCGGCCCAGGAGCGGGCGGGAATGCCGAGCGACTGCAGGGCGACGGCCAGGAGACCGGAGGTCACCTGCTCGCCCGACGCCACGACCGCGTCATATTCGCGGGCGTCGTGCAGCTTGTCGATTTCGTTGCAGTATTTGACGAGCTGGTTGGTCACGCCGGACATCGCCGACACGACGACGGCGACCTGATGCCCCGCCTTCACCTCTTGCTCGACCTTCCGGGCCACGTTCTTGATGCGGTCGATGTCGCCGACCGACGTGCCTCCGAACTTCAGGACGATCCGCGCCATACCTCACACCATGTCTGGCCGCCCGGTCATGCCGTCTGGATCTCGCCATCTGGGTCATGCGGGTCGGCTGTGCGCACCCCCGCTCCACCGTTGCCGGCGCGGGGCGGCGTATCCATACTCCGTCGCTGGAAGCGAGGCAAGTTGCCCGCGCCCGTCCCGCCTCACAGTTTACGGATTTTCACCATGACCGCCTCATCCTCCGCCTTCCCGCACGCGTCCGCAACCGCTCCTGCCGGCGGAATTGGCGGCGGAACCGTGGATCCGGAGGATGTCGCCCGCTTCTCCGCCATCGCCGCCGAGTGGTGGGATCCGGCCGGAAAGTTCAAGCCGCTGCACCGGCTCAACCCGCTGCGCCTGACCTACATCCGCGATGCCGTCTGCAGGCGGCTGGGCCGCGACCCGCTGGCGCCGAACCCGCTTGCCGGCCTGCGCATCGTCGATATCGGCTGCGGCGGCGGGCTGCTGGCGGAACCGCTGGCGCGGATGGGCGCCACGGTGGTTGGGGTCGATGCGTCGGAGAAGAACATCAAGACCGCCGCCACCCACGCCGCCGAGACCGGCACGACGGTGGACTACCGCGCCACCACCGCCGAGGCGCTGGCGGCCAGCGGCGAGACGTTCGACGTGGTGCTGGCGATGGAGGTGATCGAGCATGTCGCCGACGTGCCCCTGTTCGTGAAGTCGCTGTCCGACCTGCTGGCGCCGGGCGGGGTGCTGTTCCTGGCGACGCTGAACCGCACGCCGAAGTCCTTCGCGCTGGCCATCGTCGGGGCGGAGTACATCCTGCGCTGGCTGCCGCGCGGCACCCACAACTGGCGCCAGTTCCTGCGCCCGTCCGAACTGAACGCCATCGTACGCCCGTACGGCCTGAGCGTACGCGACCTGACCGGCATCACGTACAACCCACTGAGCGACGAGTTCCGGCTGAACGCGCGTGATCTGGACGTGAACTACATGGGCTGGGCGGAGCGGGGGTGAGGGGCGCGGGCGCCGGAAGCCGACGCCGTTTCATCTCGACCGTCATTCCCGCGCAGGCGGGAATCCAGCCGCTTCAGCCGCTTCACTGCGGAGTTTCCTGGATCCCCGCCTGCGCGGGGATGACGACCGACGGAGGGCCGGTATTGAAAAGCGCCGCGTGCCCTCAATCCTCGTACATCGCGTCCAACGGCAGAGAGAGGTCCAACGCGGCCAGCATGACCGGACCGTCGCGCACCACATCGACGGTCCAGCCGCTGCCGTCGCGGCGGTAGACCTCGACCAGACGCTCGCTCTGCGAGACCAGCACGATCTCGCGCAGGGATGGGATTCTTCTGGTAGTTGGTCCGCTTCTCGCGACGGTCGATGGCTTCGGTGCTGTCGGACAGCACCTCCACGACCAGCACCGGGTCCTTGACGACATACGGGTCGTCGTCAGCGGCACAGGTCGCCACGATGTCGGGATAGTAGTAGGCGTTCGCCGCCTCCACCCTGACCTTTACGTCGTTGGTGAACGCATCACAGCCACGACGCAACGCCGCCTGCCGGATCGCATACCCGAGGCGCGCAACGATCCGTGCATGGTTCAGGCTCGCGCCGACCATGGCAAAGATCTCGCCATCGACATATTCGTGGCGGACCTCGGCGCTGCGTTCGGCGGCGAGGTAGTCCTGCGGCGAAATCCAGGGCTTGCGCTGTGGGTTTCCCATGGCCTTGGCCCCCGTCAAACAAGTCGACTCGGTCCAGTGTAGCAGCCCGTCCGTTCCGACACTAATTGGTGTTGAAGCACCAAAGAAAAAGGGCCGCGCACGAATGTGCAGCGGCCCTTTCGGCATACCATTCCCCTCACCGGCGGCCCGTCAGTTGGACGGGCTCGGCTCGTGCTGGGTCAGGAGCGCGTACATCGCGTCGCCCGACTGGGCTCCGCGCAGCTTCTCGCACATGGACTGGTCCCGCAGAAGACGCGAGACGCGGGCAAGGGCCTTCAGATGATCGGCTCCCGCCTGTTCCGGGGCGAGAAGGAGGAAGATCAGGTCGACCGGCTGCTCATCGATCGCATCGAAATCGATGGGCCGCTCCACACGGGCGAAGACGCCATGGACACGGTCCAGGCTGGACAGCTTGCCGTGCGGGATGGCGATGCCATGCCCCACGCCGGTCGTGCCCAGCCTTTCGCGCTCCAGAAGCACGTCGAAGATCGCCCGCTCGTGCTGACCGGTCAGCTCGGACGCTTTGCGCGCCATCTCCTGCAGGGCCTGCTTCTTGTTGCCGGCCTTCAGGTTCGGGAGGATGGCGTGCGGAGAAATGAGGTCGAGCATGACGCTTCTTGACCGGCGAGACGGGTCGGCGCCGTCAGGCGCCGGCCTTCTCCGCCGGGTCGACCCAGCCGATGTTCCCGTCGGCGCGACGGTAGACCATGTTCAGGCGGCCATGCGCACCGTTGTGGAACATCAGCGCCGGAGCCTGCGCCAGCTCAAGGCGCATCACCGCCTCGCTGACCGACAGGGTGGCGATGCTCGTCTCCATCTCGGCGACGACCATCGGGTTCGCGGCGCCGTCGGCGGCAGCCTCGACCTCGTCGTGATGCTCCTCGGTCTCGGCTTCCAGCACCCGGTAGCTCGCCGGGAGGGCGGCGCCGTTCTCGGCCGCGTGGTGGTCGCGCAGGCGGCGCTTGTAGCGGCGCAGGCGCTTGGCCAGCTTCTCGCAGGCGATGTCGAAGGCCGGATAGGGTTCGGTGGCGTCGCCCGCGCTCTGCAGGACGATTCCGCGGCCGACATGGGCCTGGATGTCGGCCTTGTAGAGGTGCGCGTCCTTGGTCAGGATCACGTTCGCTTCGATCGGCTTGTCGAAGTACTTGCCGACCACGGCGTTCAGGCTGTCGGCCACATGGGTGCGCAGAGCGTCACCCACATCGAGCTGCTTGCCTTTGACGGAGAGTTGCATGGTGGAACGTTTCCAATATTGGTCCGCTGGGGACGGTGTAGACACGACGTCCGAAGATGTCGGGCTCATAGATGCTGATCCGCCGCTTGCGGGCCGGGACGATAGGCAAGGGTCACCGGACTGTCAATCGAGCCCTCCCCCATCGAACCCGCTTACATGCGTGACATCTTGGCACGGCGTCGCTGCACCGATGACGGTATTTTCATCGCTTCACGATACTTCGCGACAGTCCTTCGCGCAATGTCGATCCCTTCCGCCCGCAGAATCTCCACCAGTTTGTCGTCGGACAGCACATCGTCGGGCTTCTCGGCATCTATCATGGTTTTGATGCGGTGCCGAACCGCTTCTGCGGAATGGGATGCCTGCCCGTCCGCCCCCTGGATTGCGGAGGTGAAGAAGTATTTCAGCTCGAAGACGCCGCGCGGGGTCGCCATGAACTTGTTGGTGGTGACGCGGCTGACTGTGCTTTCATGCATGCCGATGGCCTCCGCGATGTCACGCAGGATCAGCGGTCGCAGGTGCGAGACGCCATGGATGAAGAACGCATCCTGCTGGCGGATGATCTCGCTCGCCACCTTCAAAATGGTGGTGGCGCGCTGGTGCAGCGACTTGACCAGCCAGTTGGCCGACTGGAACCGCTCGGAGATGTATTCCTTGTCGGCCTTGTTGCGGGCGCCGTCGGAGATGCGGGCGAAATAGCGGTGGTTGACCAGCACCCGCGGCAGCGTGTCCGGGTTCAGGTCGATCAGCCAGCCGCCGCCGGGATTGGCCCGCATCAGGATGTCGGGGGTGACCAGCTGGGCCGGGGTGTGGTCGAAGGCCAGCGCCGGCTTCGGGTTCAGCTTGCGGATGTCGACGACCATGTCGGCGACGTCCTCGGCATCGACGCCGCAGACCTTCATGATGGCCGGCAGGTTGCGCGCGGCCAGAAGCTCCAGGTTGTCGAGCAGCGCCGCCATCGCCGGGTCGAGCCGGTTCTTCTCGCGCAGCTGGATGGCCAGGCATTCCTTCAGCGAGCGGGCGAAGATGCCGGGCGGATCGAAGCGCTGGCAGGCGGCCAGCACCCGCTCCACCCGGTCGGCACCGCAGCCGAGCTGCTCGGCCAGCGCCTGGGCGTCGAAGCCGATCAGCCAGCCGGCCTCGTCCAGCATGTCGATCAGGGCCAGCCCGATCAGCTGGTCGCCCAGGTCGGGCAGGTCGATCTTCAGCTGCTCGGTCAAATGGTCGCGGAGGTTCTTCTCGCTGGTCAGCGTCGCTTCGAGGTTGCTGTCGTCATCCTCGAAGCCGCTGCGGCCGCCGCGCTCGCCGTAGGAGCCGTAGACCTCGCTGCCGCCGTCCGAGCCGTCGGAGAAGCGGTCGTCGCTGTAGACATTCTCGAAATCGGTGTCGAGCGGCGACTCCGACGAGGAGGCCATCGTGTCCGACGAGGTCATCTCCACCGTGTCGCGGGTGCGTCCGTCGCTGGGGGCCAGACCCGGCCCGTCATCGCGGCCGTTCAGCCCGTCGACGCTGAGGCCGTTCGCCTCCATGCCGCCGGGGCCGTCCAGCCCGCCCGGAACATCGCCGCCGTCCGCCGGTCCCGCCGGATCGCTGCCGCCGTCGGCCGGTCCGCCGTCACGCTCCAGCAGCGGGTTCTGCTCGATCTCGCGGTCGACGAAGTCCGACAGTTCGATGTTCGACAGCTGCAGCAGCTTGATGGCCTGCTGCAGCTGCGGCGTCATCACCAGGGTCTGGGCTTGTCGAAGGTCGAGACGTTGAGCAAGCGCCATGGCTGTGGAACCGGAACCAGTGGAAACGGAGGGCTACAGACTGAAGCGGTCACCGAGATAGACCCGGCGAACCCCCTCGTGCGCCACGATCTCGTCGGGCCGTCCCTCCATTAGTACCACACCGTCGTGCAAAATGTATGCCCGATCGACGAGGTCCAATGTTTCACGCACATTGTGGTCGGTGATCAGCACGCCGATGCCGCGGTCGCGCAGGTGGCCGACCAGCTCGCGGATGTCGTTCACCGCGATGGGGTCGATGCCGGCCAGCGGCTCGTCCAGCAGGATGAAGTGCGGCTGCCCGGCCAGCGCGCGGGCGATCTCCACGCGCCGCCGCTCGCCGCCCGACAGCGCCAGGGCGGGGGAGCGGCGCAGATGCGTGACCGAGAACTCGGCCAGCAGCTCGTCCAGCATCGCCTCGCGCGCGTCGCGGTCGCTCTCGACCACCTCCAGCACGGAGCGGATGTTGTTCTCCACCGTCATGCCGCGGAAGATCGAGGCCTCCTGCGGCAGATAGCCGATGCCGAGCCGGGCGCGGCGGTACATCGGCAGCGCGGTGATGTCCTGGCCGTCCAGCGTGATCGTGCCGGAGTCGGCGGCGATCAGCCCGGTGATCATGTAGAAGCAGGTGGTCTTGCCGGCGCCGTTGGGGCCGAGCAGCCCGACCGCCTCGCCGCGCTGGACGCTGATCGAGACGTCGCGCACCACCGGCCGCTTCTTGAACGACTTGCCAAGATGCTGGGCCACCAGCCCTTCGGTCGGGACGGATGCTGCGGCGATGCTGCCGGCAGAAGCGGCGCCGGGCCCGTTCGCGGTCAGCACGGTCACTGCTTCTTGCCCGCGGGCGCGCCGGGCCCGTTCTTCTCGCCGGGAATCAGCAGGCCGCTGACCCGGCCGCCGGCGTCGCGGCCGGCGATGACGCGGTTGATCTTGGTGTTCATGTTCATCTCGGCGGCTTCGCCGTTCAGCTGGTTGTCGCCGCGGGTGATCTTCACGTTGCCGATCAGCACCGCGACATTGTCGGCGACCGAATAGACCAGCTTGTCGGACAGCGCCACGTCGGTGGGGGTGGTGACGACGATGTTGCCGGACCCGTCGATCCGCTCCATCTGGGTGGTGCCGTCCGGCATCTTCTTCAGCCGGCCGATCAGCACGTCGGCGCGCAGCCGGTCGTTGCCGCGCACCGCCACCGCGTCGCCGCGCGCCACGGTCAGGTCCTGCGCCTCGTAATATTCCAGGCTGTCGCGGGCGGTGACCACGTCCTTGGTGGTGATCAGCCTCAGATCCCGGCCGGTGACGACGGCGACCTGCTTGTCGACGTCATAGACGCCGTGGTCGCCATAGACCTGCTGGGTCGGGCTGACGATGCGGACGTTGCCGTCGGCCACCAGCTGGAACACCTCGTTCCCCTTGCCCGGGGTCTCGCGGTAATAGGCGGTCAGCACGTCGGCGAAGACGGTCGAGTCGTTGCGCTTGGCCGACGCGTTGCCGCGCGCCACATAGGCGCGGACGTCCTGGTGCCATTCGATCGCCTGGTCGGCGTTGATCTCCACCGGCTGCTTGCCGCCCATGCCGGGCAGGCCCTGGGCGAAGGCCGGAGCGGAGATCGGAGATGCGAAAGCGAAAAACCCGCCGGCCAGGATGGCCGACAGGGTCAGGGCGGTACAAAAGGGGGCGGTACGGAGTGTTGGGGGACGGATTGGCGACCGTTTGGACGTCACGGCTTCTTGCTCCCGGGGCGCTCGGCGGCCTGGACCTCGGCCTTCGACTGGTTGAGGAAGACGACATTCTTGCCGCGGTCCGTCATGCGGAAGCCGATGGCGTTGATCTCGCCCTGCGGACCCTGGCCGGTCACCGCCTTGTCGCCCCAGGCGTTGCCCTTGCGGATGTCGGCCTCGGCCTCGCTGGTGGTGAACTCGTTGCCGTCGTCGCGCAGCACATGGACGTTGCCGCGCATCAGCAGGATGCCGGTGGCCTGGTTGTACCAGCCCTTGTCGGACCGCATGGTCACCCAGGTGCCGGTGGTCTCCGTCATCTCCGCCTGCGGGTCGTCCAGCAGGACGATGTCGGGCTGGTCGGCCGACTTGTCGGCCTTGGCCGCCACCAGCGAGAAGGGCTGGTTGTGCTCGTCCAGGCTGAAATAGCGCGGCTTCAGCATCTCGCTCTGCCCGGCGTCGGCGCTGACGCGGGCGCTCTGCGGGCTGTTCAGCGACGGCCAGGCGGCCAGCAGGGCCACCATCGCCAGCGCCGCCGCCGGCAGCACGAACTTCATTGCGGAAACGAAACGGCTGTAGACCCGGCTGACCGGACGGGTGTCGCGCCGCCGGTGCGCCCGCAGCGCCGCCGGCGGTTCGGCGGCGGCCGACAGGCGGCGGTCCGGCGCGCGAAGGTTCGGCGCACCGGCAGCGGACAGGCCGCCGATGGAGCCTTGCCCGCTGCTCGGGGCGGCGGGGGCGGTGCGATCAGGGCTGCGCAGGTCGTCCAGGCTCAAATCCTCGTCCCTCCGGCTCGGCGCTTCGCTTCCATCATGGACAGAACAATCGTCAGGCCGCACCGGCGCGCAGGACATCGTGGATGTGCACGATGCCGAGCGGCCGGTCGGCCTCGATCACGAACAGGGTGGTGATCTTCTTGTCGTTCATCTCGCGCAGCGCTTCGACGATCAACGCCTTGGGGCGGATGGTCTTGGGCCGCGGCGACATGATGCTGTCCGCGCGTTCCGCCAGAAGCTCCGGCGTCAGATGACGGCGCAGGTCGCCGTCGGTGATGATCCCGACCAGCGCGCCGGCATCGTCGGTCACCCCGACGCAGCCCAGCCGCTTGGCCGTCATCTCGAAGATGACGTCGGACAGCGGCGAGTCAAGACGGCACAGGGGCAAATCCTCGCCCTTGTGCATGATGTCGGTGACTTTCAGCAATGCGCGGCCCAACTGGCCGCCGGGGTGGAACTCGCGGAAATCGGCGGCGGAGAAGCCGCGCCGTTCCAGCAGGGCCACCGCCAGCGCATCGCCCAGCGCCAGCATCATGGTGGTGGAGGTGGTGGGCGCCAGCCCCAGCGGGCAGGCTTCCGGTTCCGGCGGGATGACCAGCGCCACGTCGGACTGTTCGGCCAGGGCGGAGGCGGCGCGCCGCGTCATGCCGATCAGCGGAATGCCGAAGCGGCGGGTGTAGGCGATGATGTCCGCCAGCTCGTGCGTCTCGCCGGAATTGGACAGCGCCACCACCGCGTCGATCTTCGCGATCATGCCGAGGTCGCCGTGGCTCGCCTCGCCCGGATGGACGAAGAAGGCCGGCGTGCCGGTGGAGGCCATGGTGGCGGCGATCTTGCGGGCGACATGGCCCGACTTGCCCATGCCGGTGACGATCACGCGGCCTTCGATGCCCTGCAGGATGTCGAGCGCCCGCAGGAACTTGCCGTCGAGGCTGTCGGCCAGCGCCAGCAGCGCATCGGCCTCGGTCCGCAGAACGCGGGTGGCGCAGGCGAGATCGCGGTTTTCCACCGGGCTCGACTCCGTCGAAACGGCCTGGCTGCCGGCGAGGCTGGACGTAATGACACTGGTCAAGGCTGTGATGCCTTCCATTCGCAAGGCCCGGCGATGGGCCGTTCACAAAGACGGCGCCTGCCCGGAGGACTCCCGGACAGGCGCATCAGGCAGTATGCCCACCGGCGGACGCCGGGTCAAATCAACGCCCGGTCAGCCCCCTCTCCTCCCCGCTTTCGCGCAAACGAAGTTTGCGCTGTCGCGACAGGCGGACCGAAGGTCCGCTGAGAGCGGGGAGAGGGATTCCTCCCGCCATTTGAAGCACCAAAGACGCCCGCTGTCAGTGCGCCAGAATGTCCGGGGTTTCCCAGCCGCCGAGGTCCAGCTCGCCGCGGGCGGGCAGGAAGTCGAAGCAGGCCTGGGCCAGGTGGGTGCGGCCCTCGCGCGCCAGCATGACGTCCAGCTTCGCCTTCAGGTCGTGCAGGTGCAGCACGTCCGACGCGGCGTACTTCATCTGGTCGGTGGTCAGCTCGGGCGCCCCCCAGTCGGAGGACTGCTGCTGCTTGGAGATCTCCACGCCCAGCAGGTCCTTGCACAGGTCCTTCAGGCCATGGCGGTCGGTGAAGGTGCGGACCAGCTTGGAGGCCACCTTGGTGCAGTAGACCGGCTGGCAGCTGACGCCCAGATAGGCCTTCATCACCGCCACGTCGAAACGGGCGAAGTGGAACAGCTTGGTCACGGTGGGATCGGTGAGCAGGCGCTTCAGGTTCGGCGCCTCATACTGGCCGGGGCGGAACTGCACCAGATGGATCGCACCGTCGCCGGCCGACAGCTGCACCAGGCAGAGGCGGTCGCGGTGGGGGTTCAGCCCCATGGTCTCGGTGTCGATGGCGACGCAGTTGTCGCGGGCGCCGGCGCCGAGGTCGAGGCCGTCGGGGAGGTCGCCGTCATGAAGGTCGATGGGCATGGTCGCGTCCCGGGGTGGTCAGGCCCCCGGCCATGGACCCTAGAAACGACGAACGCCGCTCTGCACGTCCTCCTTCTCGATCGAAGGAGCTGTGCATGCGGCGCAGCCGGGTAGAAAGAAATGGTGCCCAGGAGAAGACTCGAACTTCCACGACATTTCTGCCACAGGTACCTGAAACCTGCGCGTCTACCAATTCCGCCACCTGGGCTCGGTGCTCGGTGTGTGGGCGGTTGTTTAATGATCCTTCCGGGGGGCGTCAACAGCTTTTTTCCGGCCCCTTCATTTTTTTGCCGCATCGCGGGTTTTCGCCCGCGGAGCACCGGCCGCGGCGATGCAGTCCCTAGATTGGGCGCGGTCCATTCGCTATAAGCAGGACCGCAGTTCCAGCAGTCCTTTATGGCGACACACAGTCGGACGACGCGCGGGGGCGCGCGCAAAAAGCGCGAAGACCCCGGTTTCGGCGCGCAACGGCACGGGAGACGGTCGATGTCCTATCGCACTCAGGTTATCACGGTGTTCGGCGGTTCGGGCTTCATCGGCCGCCACCTGATCCGGCGCCTCGCCAAGTCGGGCGCCGTCATCCGCATCGCCACCCGCAACCCGGGCAAGGCCGGCTTCCTGAAGACGGCCGGCGCCGTCGGCCAGATCGTGCCGTTCGCCACCGACTGCACCGACGACGTGTCGGTCGGCCGCGCGCTGCAGGGGGCGGATGTCGCCATCAACCTGCTGGGCGTGCTGTACGAGCGCGGCAGCCAGAGCTTCCAGGGCGTGCATGTCGACGCCGCGTCGCGCATCGCCCGGCTGGCCGCCGCGGCGGGCGTCAACCGGCTGATCCAGATCTCCGCCATCGGCGCCGACGCCTCCTCGCCGTCGGTCTATGCCCGCTCCAAGGCGGCCGGCGAGCAGGCGGTGCTGTCCGCCTTCCCGGCGGCGACCATCCTGCGCCCCAGCATCGTCTTCGGGCCGGAGGACAATTTCTTCAACAAGTTCGCTGCGATGGCGCAGAAGGCCCCGGTCCTGCCGCTGATCGGCGGCGGCAAGACCCTGTTCCAGCCGGTCTATGTCGGCGACCTGGCCGACGCCGTGATCGCGGCGCTGGACAGCGACGCCAGCCGCGGCAAGACCTACGAGCTGGGCGGTCCGCGCATCTACACCTTCCGCGAACTGCTGGAGCTGACCCAGAAGGACATCCAGCGCCACCGCCCGCTGGTGACCATCCCCTGGAACGCCGCCGAGTCGCTGGCCGGCATCCTGGAGAAGGTGCCGGTGCTGGCCCCGGCCCTGACCCGCGACCAGGTGGCATTGCTGAAGCAGGACAACGTCGTCTCGCCGGGCGCGCTGGGCTTCAAGGATCTGGGCATCACCGAGCTGGCGGCCTGCGAGGTGATCCTGCCGACCTACCTGTCGCGCTTCATCGTCGGCGGCAAGTTCAGCGGCCAGACCAACAGCGCGCACTGACAACGCCTGCCGGGCCAAGGCCCGCCAGCAGGCAGGTTCGCGCCCATGCCTCCCGAAAGCCCCGGCCCTGCGCCGGGGCTTTTCCTTTGCCCGGACCATCGGCCTGCTGCCGCGGGCATGGCACGCCTGCTCCAACGCCGCTTGAATTACCCCGCCGCCGCCGTCATGTGGGCGGTTCAACCAGGGCGGGAACGGTGATGACGGGAGCAGAGGATATCCGGGGCGTGTCGGGCCGGATGGCGGAACAGGCATCGGTCGCGCGCTGGGCGACCGTCGCCGCCTTCTTCCTGAACGGCACCGTCTTCGGCGTGTGGGCGACGCAGATTCCGCTGCTGAAGAACCGGCTCGACCTCAGCCCGGCGGTGCTGGGTGCCGCCCTGCTCTGCCTCGCCGTCGGCGCCCTGACGGCGATGATCGCCAGCGGGCCGCTTCTGGGCCGGCTGGGCAGCGCGCCGGTGACGCGGGTGACCGCCCTGCTGTTCGCCGGGCTGCTTCCCCTGCCCTCGCTGGTGCCGGACGTGACGACGCTGTGCATCGTGCTGGCGCTGTTCGGCGCGTCGGGCGGCACCATGGACGTCGCGATGAACGCCCAGGGCGCGCTGGTGGAACGGCGGATGGGCCGGCCGATCATGTCATCGCTGCACGGAATGTGGAGCCTCGGCGGGCTGGCCGGCGCCGGCCTGGGCGGGCTGCTGTTGCCGCTGATGCCGCCGGCGGCGCAGGCCGGGCTGGTGTCGGCCGGGCTGCTGGCGCTGTTCCTGGCCTTGCAGGGGCGCTTCCTGCCCGACCGCAATTCCGGCGGCGGCGGGCTGGTGCTGCCCGACCGCAAGACCCTGCTGCTTGGCCTGCTCGCCGCGATGGCCTTCATGGGCGAAGGCGCCATCCTGGACTGGAGCGCCATCCACCTGCGCGACGATCTGGGGGCGCCGGCTTCCATCGCCGGCATGGGCTTCGGCGTGTTCTGCGCCGCCATGGCGGCCGGGCGGTTCAGCGGCGACCGGCTTCGCCACCGCTTCGGCGGGGCGACGCTGATGCGTGCCGGCGGCCTGCTGGCCACGGCCGGGCTGGGCTGCGTGCTGGCCGGGGGGATCGTCGGAGGGGGAGCGCCGGTGCTGGCGATGGTCGGTTTCGGACTGACCGGGATCGGCCTGTCGAACATCGTCCCGGTGCTGTTCAGCACCGCGGGGTCGGTGGACAGCGGTCATCCCGACCATGCGGTCGCCGCGGTGTCCACCATGGGCTATGCCGGCGTGCTGGCCGGTCCGCCGCTGGTCGGCTTCATCGCCGAGGCCACCAGCCTCGCCACCGCCTTCGCGATGATCGCGCTGCTGGCGCTGGGCATGGCCGCCGCCGCGGCCCGTGCGGTGCCGCGGCGGGTGGTTTAGCTTTTTTGCCCTCAATCGGCGGGCGCGGCCATCCGGCCGCTTGCCTGCGCAGGCATGGGCCTGCGGGGGCCGCAGTCGCGGCCCTCGTCCTTACAGGTAAAGGAACGCCAGCATGCCGGTGCCGACGGCGATGCGGTACCAGCCGAACGGGGTGAAGCCGTAGCGGCCGACGAAGTCCACCAGCGTCCTCACCACCAATGCTGCGGCAATGAAGGCGGTGACGAAGCCGACCAGGATCAGCAGGCCGCTGTCCAGGCTCATCACCGACCAGTTCTTGTAGAGGTCGTAGACGGTGGCGCCGGCCATGGTCGGCACCGCCAGGAAGAAGGAGAACTCGGCCGCCGCCTTGCGGTCGACGCCCATCAGCAGGGCGCCCAGGATGCTGGCACCCGACCGCGACACGCCCGGCACCAGGGCGAGGCACTGGCAGAAGCCGATCTTCAGCGCCAGCGGGGCGGAGAAATTCTCGATCTTGTGGTAGCGGGCGACCGGGATCAGCCGCTCCACCAGCAGGATGGCGATGCCGCCGACGATCAGCGCGATGCTGACCACGGTGGGGTTGAACAGCACCGCCTTGATGACGCCGTGCAGGCCGGCGCCCAGCACCATCGCTGGCAGGAAGGCGATGACCACCGCCATCACGAAGCGCCGGGCGCCGGGATCGTCCTTCAGCCCTGTGGCGACATGCCACAGCCGCTGGAAATAGACCACGCAGATCGCCAGGATGGCGCCGAGCTGGATCACGACTTCGAACACCTTGCCGGGCGGGCCCTCGAAACCCAGCAGTTCGTCCAGCATGATCAGGTGGCCGGTGGAGGAGACGGGGAGGAACTCGGTCAGCCCCTCGATCAGCCCCAGGAGGGTGGCGTCCAGATATTGATCGATCATCATCGCGGCACGCAGCCTTCGGCACGGTGAATGTTGCAGCGCTTATAGCAGGCGGCGGCGGCGGTTGGCGATGGCGTGGGGTCGGTACCCCTATTCGGGCGATAGTCCTGAATTGGGACTAATTTTCTGTCGCGTTTTTGTGACACCCCACCGCCACGCCCACGCATTTCAGCCTTGCGGAAGAAAAGGTCAACAAACCGGACCTATCGGTGTTTTTGTGCTTCCGCGGGGTGGGCGCATGCGTTATATGACGAGCGTCCGCCACTTCGCGGACGTTCGATTTCAACCCATCCGGTCGGTGTAGGCCACAGCCGCAGCCCCCGGTCAGGCCCAGCAAGGCGATGCCCCCGCGACAGCGGGCGGGGCCGCGAAGCAAGGAGCAGACGTCATGGCGAACCAGAAAATGTTGGGCTTCGTGCACACCGCGCAGAAGATGCCCGACAAGCGGTCTGCCGCCGACCGCCGCCAGGACTTCGCCGAGATCTATGCCCGCTTCAGCAACGAGCGCGCCGGCGAGCAGGCCAACCGCTGCTCGCAGTGCGGCGTTCCCTTCTGCCAGGTGCACTGCCCGGTCTCCAACAACATCCCCGACTGGCTGAAGCTGACCGCCGAGGGCCGTCTGGAGGAGGCCTACGAGGTCTCCCAGGCCACCAACAACTTCCCCGAAATCTGCGGCCGCATCTGCCCGCAGGACCGGCTGTGCGAGGGCAACTGCGTCATCGAGCAGTCGACCCACGGCGCCGTCACCATCGGCTCGGTCGAGAAGTACATCAACGATACCGCCTGGGAAAACGGCTGGGTCAAGCCGCGCAAGCCGGCCCGCGAGCTGGGCCTGTCGGTCGGCGTGGTCGGCGCCGGCCCGGCCGGTCTCGCCGCCGCCGAGGAGCTGCGCGCCAAGGGCTACGAGGTCCATGTCTACGACCGCTACGACCGCATGGGCGGCCTGCTGGTCTACGGCATCCCCGGCTTCAAGCTGGAGAAGGACGTCGTCGCCCGCCGGGTCCAGCGTCTGGCCGATGCCGGCGTCATCTTCCATTCCAATTTCGAGGTCGGCCGCGACGCCACCCTGGCCGAGCTGCGCGAGCGCCACGTCACCATCCTGATCGCCACCGGCGTCTACAAGGCCCGCGACATCAAGGCCCCCGGCTCGGGGCTGAAGAACATCGTCCCGGCGCTGGAATACCTGACCACCTCGAACAAGGTCGGTCTCGGGGATTCCATGGAGGCCTATGAGGACGGCTCGCTGAACGCCGCCGGCAAGAAGGTGGTGGTTCTCGGCGGCGGCGACACCGCGATGGACTGCGTCCGCACGGCGATCCGCCAGGGTGCGACCTCGGTCAAGTGCCTGTACCGCCGCGACCGCAAGAACATGCCGGGCTCGCAGCGCGAGGTGGCGCATGCCGAGGAAGAAGGCGTCGAGTTCGTCTGGCAGGCCGCACCCGAGGCCTTCACCGGCACCGATGTCGTCACCGGTGTGCGCGCCGTGCGCATCCATCTGGGTGTCGCCGACGCCACCGGCCGCCAGACCCCGCAGGTGATCGAGGGCTCCGACTTCACCGAGCCGGCCGACCTCGTCATCAAGGCGCTCGGCTTCGAGCCGGAGGATCTGCCGGGCATGTTCGGCTCGCCGGACCTGACCGTCACCCGCTGGGGCACGCTGCTGGTCGACCACCGCACCAAGATGACCAGCCTGGACGGCGTCTTCGCCGCCGGCGACATCGTCCGCGGCGCCTCGCTGGTGGTGTGGGCCATCCGCGACGGCCGCGACGCCGCCGACGCCATGCACGCCTACGCCCAGACCGTCGGCGCGCCCAAGCTGGCCGTCGCGGCCGAGTAAGGCGCTCCGTCTTTCCGCTATCAGAACACCGTCTACCCCAGGGGGCCTTCCCTTCGGCCCCCCAGGTCAACGTCCAGACTGTGAAAGGGTCGTTCCATGACCACCGAGATGAACCAGGGTGAGCAGTTCGTCGCCGATTTCCGCGCCAACGCCGCGGCGCTGACCACTGCCCACGCCTACAATCCGGCCGACGAGCACGACGCCTGCGGCGTCGGCTTCATCGCCGCGATCGACGGCAAGCCCCGCCGCTCGGTGGTCGAAAAAGGCATCGAAGCCCTGAAGGCGGTCTGGCACCGCGGCGCGGTCGATGCCGACGGCAAGACCGGCGACGGCGCCGGCATCCATGTCCAGGTGCCGCAGAAGTTCTTCAAGGACCACGTCAAGATCATCGGCCACCTGCCGCCGGAGAACAATCTGGCGGTCGGCCAGGTCTTCCTGCCGCGCATCAGCCTGGACGCCCAAGAAGCCTGCCGCTGCATCGTCGAGACCGAGATCCTGGCCTTCGGCTACTACATCTACGGCTGGCGCCAGGTGCCGATCAACGTCGACATCATCGGCGAAAAGGCCAACGCCACCCGGCCCGAGATCGAACAGATCATCATCGGCAACGCCAAGGGCGTGTCGGACGAGCAGTTCGAGCTCGACCTCTACATCATCCGCCGCCGGATCGAGAAGGCGGTGCAGAACGAGCGCATCAACGACTTCTACATCTGCTCGCTGTCGGCGCGCTCGATCATCTACAAGGGCATGTTCCTGGCCGAACAGCTGTCCACCTTCTATCCGGACCTGACCGACGACCGCTTCGAGTCGTCCTTCGCCATCTACCACCAGCGCTATTCGACCAACACCTTCCCGACCTGGCCGCTGGCGCAGCCCTTCCGCATGCTCGCCCACAACGGCGAGATCAACACGCTGAAGGGCAACGTCAACTGGATGAAGGCGCACGAGACCCGGATGGAGCATCCGGTGTTCGGCGCCAACATGGGCGACCTGAAGCCGGTCATCGGCGTCGGCCTGTCCGACTCCGGCGCGCTCGACAGCGTGTTCGAGGTGATGGTCCGCGCCGGCCGCAGCGCGCCGATGGTCAAGATGATGCTGGTGCCGCAGGCGCTGACCAGCTCGCAGACCACGCCGGACAACCACAAGGCCCTGATCGCCTACTGCAACTCCGTCATGGAGCCGTGGGACGGCCCGGCAGCACTCGCCATGACCGACGGCCGCTGGGTCGTCGGCGGCATGGACCGCAACGGCCTGCGCCCGATGCGCTACACCATCACCACCGACGGCCTGATCATCGGCGGCTCCGAGACCGGCATGGTCAAGATCGAGGAGAACCAGGTGGTCGAGAAGGGCCGCCTCGGGCCTGGCGAGATGATCGCCGTCGATCTGCAGGCCGGCAAGCTGTTCAACGACCGTGAGCTGAAGGACCATCTGGCCAGCCAGAAGCCCTGGGGCCAGTGGGTCAAGAACACCACCCATCTGGACGAGCTGGTGAAGACCGCCGCGCTGAAGGGCGAGCCGTCGGAGATGGAGAAGGACGAGCTGCGCCGTCGCCAGATGGCCTTCGGCCTCGCCATGGAAGACATGGAGCTGATCCTCCACCCGATGGCGGAGGACGGCAAGGAGGCCGTCGGCTCGATGGGCGACGACAGCCCCATCGCCGTGCTCTCCGACAAGTACCGCGGCCTGCACCATTTCTTCCGCCAGAACTTCTCCCAGGTCACCAATCCGCCCATCGACTCGCTTCGCGAGCGCCGGGTGATGAGCCTGAAGACGCGTCTGGGCAATCTCGGCAACATCCTGGACGAGGATGAGAGCCAGAACCCGGTTGCTGCAACTCGACAGCCCGGTGCTGACCACCGCCGAATTCCACGCCATGCGGGACTATATGGCCGACACCGCGGCGGTGATCGACGCCACTTTCCCGGTCGACGGCGGCCCCGACGCGCTGCGCGACGCGCTGCGCCGCATCCGCCAGGAGGCGGAGGACGCCGTCCGCGGCGGCGCCAACCACGTCACCCTGACCGACGAGGCGATGGGCCCGGCCCGCGCCGCCATCCCGGCGATCCTGGCGACCGGTGCGGTCCACACCCACCTGATCCGCTCCAACCTGCGCACCTTCACCTCGCTGAACCTGCGCACGGCGGAGTGCCTGGACACCCATTACTTCGCGGTGCTGATCGGCGTCGGCGCCACCACCGTCAACGCCTATCTGGCGCAGGAAGCGGTGGCCGAGCGCCAGCGCCGCGGCCTGCTCGGCTCGCTGTCGCTGGAAAAGGCGATGACGAACTACAAGAAGGCCATCGACGACGGCCTGCTGAAGATCATGTCCAAGATGGGCATCTCGGTCATCAGCAGCTACCGCGGCGGCGGCAACTTCGAGGCCATCGGCCTCAGCCGCGCCCTGGTCGCCGAGCATTTCCCGGCGATGGTCAGCCGCATCTCCGGCATCGGCCTGAACGGCATCCAGAAGAAGGTCCTGGAGCAGCACGCGCTGGCCTATGCCGGCGAGGCGCTGCCCCTGCCGGTCGGCGGCTTCTACCGCTTCCGCAAGTCGGGCGACCGCCATGGCTGGGAGGGTGGGATCATCCACACCCTGCAGCAGGCCGTCACCAACGACAGCTACACCACCTTCAAGAAGTATTCCGAGCAGGTGAACAAGCGGCCGCCGATGCAGCTGCGCGACCTCTTGGAGTTCCGCACCACCAAGGCCGCCGTTCCGGTGGACGAGGTGGAGAGCATCACCTCGATCCGCAAGCGCTTCATCACGCCCGGCATGTCGATGGGAGCATTGTCGCCCGAGGCGCACGGCACGCTGAACGTCGCGATGAACCGCATCGGCGCCAAGTCCGACTCGGGCGAGGGCGGCGAGGATCCGGCGCGCTTCCGTCCCGACAAGAACGGCGACAACTGGAACTCCGCCATCAAGCAGGTGGCGTCGGGCCGCTTCGGCGTCACCGCCGAGTACCTGAACCAGTGCCGCGAGCTGGAGATCAAGGTCGCCCAGGGCGCCAAGCCCGGCGAGGGCGGCCAGCTGCCCGGCTTCAAGGTGACGGAGATGATCGCGCGGCTGCGTCACTCGACGCCGGGCGTCATGCTGATCAGCCCGCCGCCGCACCACGACATCTACTCGATCGAAGATCTGGCGCAGCTCATCTATGACCTGAAGCAGATCAACCCGGACGCCAAGGTCACGGTGAAGCTGGTCAGCCGGTCGGGCATCGGCACCATCGCCGCCGGCGTGGCGAAGGCCAACGCCGACATCATCCTGATCTCCGGCAACTCCGGCGGCACCGGCGCGTCCCCTCAGACCTCGATCAAGTTCGCCGGCCTGCCCTGGGAGATGGGCCTGTCGGAGGTCCATCAGGTCCTGACGCTGAACAAGCTGCGCCACCGCGTGCGGCTGCGCACCGACGGCGGCCTGAAGACCGGCCGCGACATCGTCATCGCCGCCATGCTGGGCGCGGAAGAGTTCGGCATCGGCACCGCCAGCCTGATCGCCATGGGCTGCATCATGGTCCGGCAGTGCCATTCCAACACCTGCCCGGTCGGCGTCTGCGTCCAGGACGAGAAGCTGCGCGAGAAGTTCGTCGGCTCGCCGGAGAAGGTCGTCAACCTCTTCACCTTCCTGGCCGAAGAGGTCCGCGAGATCCTGGCCAAGCTGGGCTTCCGCTCGCTGACCGAGGTGATCGGCCGCACCGACCTGCTGCATCAGGTCAGCCGCGGCGGCGCCCATCTCGACGACCTCGACCTCAACCCGCTGCTGGCCCAGGTCGATCCCGGCGAGAACGCGCGCTACTGCACGCTGCAGGGCCGCAACGAGGTGCCGGACACGCTGGACGCCCGCATCGTCGCCGATGCCCGCCCGCTGTTCGAGGAAGGCGAGAAGATGCAGCTCGCCTACAACGCCCGCAACACGCAGCGCGCCATCGGCACGCGGCTGTCCTCGATGGTGACGCGGAAGTTCGGCATGTTCGGGCTCCAGCCCGGCCACATCACCGTCCGTCTGCGCGGCACCGCCGGCCAGTCGCTGGGCGCCTTCGCGGTCCAGGGCATCAAGCTGGAGGTGATGGGCGACGCCAACGACTATGTCGGCAAGGGCCTGTCGGGCGGCACCATCGTCGTCCGTCCGGCGACCAGCAGCCCGCTGGAGTCGAACCGCAACACCATCATCGGCAACACGGTGCTGTACGGCGCCACCGCCGGCAAGCTGTTCGCCGCCGGCCAGGCCGGCGAGCGGTTCGCGGTGCGCAACTCCGGCGCCACCGTGGTGGTGGAGGGCTGCGGCTCCAACGGCTGCGAGTACATGACCGGCGGTACGGCGGTCATCCTGGGCAAGGTCGGCGACAATTTCGGCGCCGGCATGACCGGGGGCATGGCCTACATCTACGATCCGGAGGACTCGCTGCCGCTCTTCATCAACGAAGAGAGCGTCATCTTCCAGCGGGTCGAGGTGGCCCATTACGAGGCCCAGCTGCGCGCCCTGATCGAGGAGCATGTCGCCGAGACGCAGAGCCGTTTCGCCGCCGAGATCCTCAACGACTGGCAGCGTGAACTCGGCCACTTCTGGCAGGTGGTCCCGAAGGAGATGCTGCACCGTCTGGCCGTGCCGGTGACCCTGCCGCGCGCCATCCCGGCGGAGTGACCGACGGCCGAACCTCCGCCCCGCCCTCACCGGCGGGGCGGCGGGCGGATAGGAGAACGGCGCGCCATCCGGCAGGACGGCGCGCCGTTTTCCGTTTCCGCGGGGCGAGGCCTGGCTAAAGGCCCCGCTCCATCACGATGCTGTCGAAGCGGTTGCCGGGCGGGAACTCCATCGAATTCCGGCCGGTCGCCACGAAGCCGGCGGAGGCATAGAACTCCTCCGCCACCAGGCTGGCGTAGCACAGCATCCGCGATGCACCAGCATCGGCGGCATCGGCGAAGCAGCGGTCGAGCAGCGCCCGTCCGACGCCGCGGCGCAGCCAGCCGGGATGGGTGGCGAAGTGCCGGACATGGGCCAGCCCGGCTTGCTGCGGACGCACCGGCTCACCCGGCCAGTCGAAGCTCCAGCCGCCGGAGCCCACCGGCGTGCCATCCGCGGCCTCCGCCAGATAATAGGTGCCGGCGCCCAGCAGCGCCGGATTCGACCGGGTGATGATGGGCAGCACCCGGTCCATGACCTCGGGCGGATAGCCGGCCGGCATCAGGGCCGGGTAGGAGGCCGACAGCACCCGGTCCACCGCCGCGGCATCCTCCGGCCAGGCGGTGCGGACGGTAAAGCTCACGGTTCAAATTCCCACGGCTCATCCTTGGCCGCCGCGGTCCAGTCCCGCATCGCCGGCAGCGCCAGCACGGCGTCCATATAGGCGCGCGACACCGGCGAAACCGCGACGCCATAGGTCTCCAGCCGCGTCACCACCGGGGCGAACATGGCGTCGGCGATGGTGAAGGCGCCGAACAGGAAGGGACCGCCGGCCGGGACGCCGAAGCGGGTGCGGGCATCGGCCCACAGCGCCTCGATCCGGGCGATGTCGGCGGCGGTCGCCTCGGTCATGCCCTGGCCCTTGCGGTCGCGCTTGAGGTCCATCGGCATGGTGGTGCGCAGCGAAACGAAGCTGGAATGCATCTCCGCCGCCACCGAGCGCGCCACCGCCCGCGCCGCCCGGTCCGCCGGCCACAGCCCGGCCTCCGGCGCCAGTTCCGCCACATACTCGCAGATCGCCAGCGAATCCCAGACGGTCAGCCCGTCATGGATCAGGGCGGGCACACGGCCCGACGGCGAATGCTCGGCGATGCGCGCGGCGCTGTCCGGCTGGCGAAGGACGATCGGGGTCTCGGCGAAGGCGATCCCGGCCTGCTTGAGGACCAGCCATGGACGCAGCGACCAGGACGAATAGGCCTTGTTCCCAATCACCAGGGTCGGGTCGGACATCGGACGGCACCTTTCGCGCGAAGGAATAGGATGGGAACGGTTGGAGCGACGGATTGCGCCTTCGCGCAACCGCTCCCCCCTTCTTACGCCGGCACGAGGTCCTGGGGAACCCGCGGCGCGTGCGCGACACGGTTGCGGCCGTCGCGCTTGGCCTCGTAGAGCGCCATGTCAGCGGCATGGACGAGGTCGGGCCAGTTCTCCCCCAGCCGGACGACCTGGGCGACGCCGATGCTGGCCGTCACCCCCAGCGGGTTTCCCTGAAGCTGGAACGGGATCGCCTGGATCGCCTCGCGGATCCGCTCGGCGACCGGCAGCGCGTCCGATGTCCGCAATTCCGGCAGGAACAGCAGAAATTCCTCCCCGCCCATCCGCGCCAGCACATCGTCGGAACGCTTCAGGTTGCGCAGCGTCGCCGCCACCGCGACCAGTACGGTGTCGCCGGCGGCATGGCCGAACCGGTCGTTGATCCGCTTGAAATGGTCGAGGTCGATGCAGAAGACGGTGTCGCCGGGACGCAGATGGCCGGGCAGCATCCGTTCCAGCCAGCGCCGGTTGCCGATGCCGGTCAGGCTGTCCAGCTCCGCCATCAGGCTCAGCTTGCGCTCCGCCCGGTCGGTGGCGACGCTGTAGATCAGGATCGAGACGGCGAAATTGCCCAGGATCTGGATGAAGAACTCCCAGGCCAGCCAGGGCACGAAATCCGCGACGAACAGGATGACCACAGCACCGAGCAGGAACGACGCCCCGCTGAGCGCCAGCACCGCCGCCAGCGGCCGGCAGGACGGCAACTGCTCGACCCGCCGGAGCCGGGTCACGATCCGCGCCGCCAGCATCAGGCAAAGCGCCGCATTCAGATGAAAAAAGGCGGCGCGGAGCTGGTTGTCCAGGTGGAAACCGGTCGCCCAAGCGGCGATCAGGACCGAAAGCGGATAGAGCGCCAGCAGGCGCCACCCCCGCGGCAGGCGCCCGGACCGCAGGCGTTCGATCCCCAGCGCCAGCAGCCCATGCCCGACCACGCCGAGCAGCAGGCTGCCCAGGGTCCAGACGAACTTCGGCAGCATGGCCTGCTCGCCGAATCCGGCCAGGGCGCCGCCGGTCCCCACCAGGGAAAACGCCGCCGCCAGCGTGCCGAATCCCGATGCGGGGACGTTTCGCAACCGCGCGAGCAGAAAGACGGCCGCCCCCACCAGAAGTGATGACTGGTACAGAAACAGCACTGTGGCGATGTCGAGCACAATCATGGACGGCAACGCCGGTTGATGATCACAGGGTCTTATACCGTGAACGTCGCTGTTGGTGAACCGGGCCGTTGGGGAAAATCTCTCAGTCTGAAATATCGGACACCGCAATCGAGCTTTGCAAAAATGATCGGGGCCATGAAATTTTCCGCTGATTTTGGTGAAGTGGGTGAAATCGAAGGCTTCTGGTTCGCATGACGGATTTTCCTTTTCCCTGTCCTTAAAGGCTTGTTGAGGCATGGATTCGGCAGTCACCGGACCTGACGCCCAGCGCCCATGCCGATCGGAGGAAACATCCATGCGCCAACCGTTTCACTCCGTTCCACGCCCCCCCTTTCCAGCCGGCTCCAGGCGCGCCATCCTTGGGGGATGGGCATCCGCATCGGATGCGTGACGTGTTCTCGTGAAAAGGAACCCCCCGTCTTGCTCGCCACCCTGCTTGCCGTCGACGGTCCCGACACCGTCGCCCTCACCCCCGTGACCAAGGCCGGGCTGGCCGACTGGCTGGCGGCGCAGTCGCCGGCCGTTGCCTCCTGGGTCAAGGCCGTGGGCTTCACCGGCGAGGCCGGATCGACCGTCTTCCTGCCGGGGCCGGACGGCGCCGTCGCCCGCGTGCTGGCCGGCGTGTCGGCGGTCGACGACCTGTGGGCCTTCGCCGGCCTGCCCGCCGCGCTGCCGGCCGGCTCCTACCGGATCGACGCGGCGCTGGATGCGCGGGCGGCGACGCGGGCGGCGCTGGGCTGGGCGCTCGGCAGCTACCGCTTCACCCGCTATCGCAAGCCGCCCGAGAAGGGCTTCGCCGCCCTGGTCTGGCCGGCGGAGGCCGACCGCGGCGAGGTGGAGCGGGCGGCGACCGCCACCTGGCTGGTGCGCGATCTGGTCAACACCCCGGCCTGCGACATGGGTCCGGCCGAGCTGGCCCAGGCGGCGCAGGATCTGGCCGCCGAGTTCGACGCGGCGGTCGAGGTCATCGTCGGCCAGGATCTGCTCGACCGCGACTATCCGGCCATCCATGCCGTCGGCCGCGCCAGCCCGCGGGCGCCGCGGCTGGTCGACCTGCGCTGGGGCAATCCGGAACACCCGAAGGTGACCATCGTCGGCAAGGGCGTCTGCTTCGACACCGGCGGGCTGGACCTGAAGCCGTCGTCCGCCATGCTGATCATGAAGAAGGACATGGGCGGTGCGGCGCATGCGCTGGCGCTCGGCCGGATGATCATGATGGCCGGGCTGCCGGTGCGGCTCCGCGTGCTGGTGCCGGCGGTGGAGAATGTCGTGTCCGGCGACAGCTTCAAGCCGCAGGACGTGCTGAAGACCCGCAAGGGCCTGACCATCGAGGTCGGCAACACCGACGCCGAGGGCCGCCTGATCCTGTGCGACGCGCTGGCCGAGGCTGATTCGGAGAAGCCGGAGCTGCTGATCGATTTCGCCACCCTGACCGGGGCCGCCCGCGTGGCGCTCGGTCCCGACCTGCCGGCGCTGATGTCCAACAACGACACGCTGGCCAACGACCTGACCGAGGCCGGGACCGCGGAGGACGATCCGATGTGGCGGTTGCCGCTGTGGGCGCCCTACCGCAAGGGGCTGGACAGCAAGGTGGCCGACATCAACAACGTCACCGCCAACGGCTTCGCCGGCGCCATCACCGCCGGGCTGTTCCTTCAGGAATTCGTGTCGAAGGAAACGCCCTGGGCGCATCTCGACACCTATGCCTGGAACGGTTCGGCCCGTCCCGGCCGTCCGGAAGGTGGCGAGGCGCTGGGCCTGCGCGCCGCCTATGCGGTGATCGCCAAGCGGTTCGGCTGACCATCCACGGCGGTGGAGACTGGGGGAAGGACGGCGGCATGCTTCGCCGTCCTTCGATCCGGTGACGGAGGTGCCACATGGCCGAAAGAACGGCAGCCGGAAAGAATGACTGGGTGGCGGTGCGCCGCGATGCGGAGACCGGCATCGAGACCATCCGCGCCCATTTCCGCGGCCATGCCTATGACCTGCACGACCATGACGAGCTTCTGGTCGGCGTCACCGAGCAGGGGGTGCAGGCCTTCCGCTGCCGGCGGCGGCTGCACACCAGCGTTCCCGGCCGCGTCATCCTGATCGAACCCGGCGAGGCCCATGACGGCCACAGCCCGGGGGAGGATGGCTTCACCTACGCCATGCTCTACCTGCCGGTGCCGCTGCTGACCGCCCGCAGCGAGGCGCTGCGCAGCCTGACGCCGCGCGGAACCGGCATGCCGCTGGGCTTCCGCGACACGCTGGCCGACGATCCCGGCCTTGCGGCGACGATCCGCTCCGCCTTCCTGGCCCTGCACCGGCGCGAGGGGCGGCTGGCCCGCGACCTGTCGCTGGACCGGCTGGCGGCGAGGCTGGCCGGCCATCTGGCACCGCCGGAGGGCCGCCGGCCGCAGCAGCCCGACCGCGCCGCCCGCTTGGCGCGCGACCTGCTTCATGCCCGGATGGCCGAGGATGTCGGGCTGGACGCGCTGTCCGCCGCGGCCGGCGTCGACCGGTTCCGGCTGAACCGCGGCTTCCGTGCAGCCTTCGGCCTGTCGCCGCATGCCTATCTGGTCCGGCTGCGCCTGCGCGCCGCCCGGCGCCGGCTGGCCGAGGGCGAGGCGCCGGCCCTGGTGGCGGCCGAGGTGGGGTTCGCCGACCAGAGCCATCTCGGCCGCTGGTTCCGCCGCGCCTATGGCCTGACGCCGGCCGCCTACCGCGATCTGTGCACGAACGTTCCAGACTGAGGCGCCGCCGTCGGGCATCTGAAGGGGCAAAGGAGATGATTGCCATGCCCGACAGCCAGATGCCCCACAGCCAGATGCCCGAAACCACCCCCGCGGACGCACCCGTCCGCTTCGACACCAAGGTCGCGCTGGTCGTCCGCGCCGATCTGGCGGTCTGGCAGAAGCTGAACGTCGCCGCCTTCCTCGCCACCGGGATCGCCGCCGCGGCACCGGATGCGCTGGGCGAAGAGTATGTCGACGGTGCCGGCCGCCGCTATGGCCGCATGCTGGGCCAGCCGATGATGATCTTCGCCGCCGACCGCGACCAGTTGCGCGCCGTCCGCGATGCGGCGCTGGAGCGGGGCCTGACGCTGGTGCCCTATGTCGCCGCCATGTTCGCCACCGGCCACGACGCCGCCAACCGCGCCGCCTTCCAGGCCGAGGACCCGGACAGCCCCGATCTGGTCGGGCTGGCCCTGCGCGGGCCGAAGAAGGCGGTGGACAAGACGGTGAAGGGCCTCACCCTGCACGGATGAGGAACAACAGGGGGTAGCGTCAACCCGCCCGTCACAGCTCCTGCGGGACGGTGATCGTCACTGTGGTGCCGTTGCCCGGCGCGCTGTCGATGGCGAGCCGGCCGCCGAGCGGGCCGGTCACCGTGTTGAACACCACCGCCAGCCCCAGCCCCTTGTGGCCGCGGTAGCGCGCGGTGGTGAAGAAGGCATCGGTCAGGGTCGGCAGGTTGTTGGCCGGAATGCCGGCGCCGCGGTCGCGGACGATCAGGTTCCAGGCCGGGACCGCATCCAGCGTCGCCGGCTCCACCGTCACCTCCACCTCGCCCGGGCCGCCGCCATAGCCATGGGCGGCGGCGTTGGTGAACAGATGGTGCAGCACACGCTCCAGATGCGGGGCATAGCCGATCCAGGGGCAGGCGGTGCCGGGTACGACCCGGACGGCCAGCGGCAGGTCGGGATGCTGGACCGCGAACAGGCTCGCCGCGTCCTCCGCCATGCAGCGGAGGTCCAGCGCCTCCAGCGGTTCGGCGGTCTGGCAGGCGGCGATGGCGGAAAATGCCTCCACCAACTCCACCGCGCGGGCGAGGTTGGCGTCGAGCAGGGCTGCCGGCTCCCGCAGTTCCTCGGTCGCCAGCGGGCCGTTGCCGGGGCGGGCCAGATCCTGCAAATGGCTGGCCGCGGTGACGCAGACGCCGAGCGGCGTGTTCAGCTCATGCGCCAGCCCGGTCACCGCCTGGGTGATGGCGCGCTGGCGGGCCAGCGCCAATTCGGCGATGCGGGCGCGGCGCTCCAGATCCTCGCGCACCACCCGCTCCGACACCTCGCGGATCATGCGGCTGAGTTCGCGCAGCAGCTTCGCCAGCAGGTCGGGCGAGGGGGAGATCAGCGCCAGGAACAGGTCGCGTTCCAGTTCGAACACCGTGACCGGCGTGGCGGCGATGACCGAGGCGGAGCGGGCGCCGCCGTCGATCAGCGCCATCTCGCCGAAACAGTCGCCGGCCCGGCGGAACCCGACCTCCACCTGACCGCCGAAGGGATCGTCGCGCACCACGCGCACCGTGCCGTCGAGCAGGACATAGAGCGAGCTGGCGCTGTCGCCCTCGCGCATCAGGACGGCGCCGGCCGGGGCGTCGAACACCCGCCCGCGCGAGGCCACGGCCGCGCGCTCCTCCGGCGAGAAGGCCTCGAACAGGACGATGCCGTCGAGGATTCCGCCGGGCGCGGTTGTGCCGGTGGTGGCGCTGGTCATGGTGAGGGGATGCTCCGAATGGGCCTTGTCCCGGCAGCATAGATCAAGCAGCCGGGAAACCGCGAGACGTTACCCGAGGCTTTCGCGAATCGGAAACCGGCTTTCGCGCGACAGGCGGTCCAGCAGGCCGCGCGACCCGGCATCGCACAGGTCCAGCACCTGCTCGAAACCGTCGGGGCCGCCATAATAGGGATCGGGCACCTCACGGCCTTCCAACCCAGGCGCATCGTCCAGGAACAGGCGCAGCGCCGCGGTGGCGCCCGCCGGGGCGATGCGGCGCAGTTGGGCCAGATGGCCGTGGTCCATCGCCAGGATGTGGTCGAAGCGGGTGAAGTCGGCCGCCGTCACCTTGCGGGCGCGCAAGCCCGACAGGTCGACGCCGCGGGCCAGCGCCGCGCGCACCGTGCGCGGATCGGGCGGATCGCCGACGTGATAGCCGTGGGTGCCGGCGGAGTCGGCGCTCACCAGGGCGCCGAGCCCGGCGCGGTCGGCCAGATGGCGGAACACTCCTTCGGCGGTGGGCGAGCGGCAGATGTTGCCCGTGCAGACGAACAGGACCTTGACCACCTTCGGTATCCCCTCTCTCGTGTTTCTTGCGGCTTTACATCGGGGCGTGACGGGCGTACGCCGCAGAAGTTTTCCACATGACCGGTTTCCGAACCGCTAAGGGGATTTCATGCCCGCTCCCGCCCTGACCAACCGCCTGCGCCCGACCGACCGGATCGTCATCCTGACCGGGGCCGGGATTTCCAAGGAATCGGGGCTGGACACCTTCCGCTGCGCCGGCGGCATCTGGAGCCAGGTCGATCTGGAGGATGTGGCGACGCCGGAAGGGTTCGCCCGCGACCCCGATCTGATCCACCGCTTCTACAACGACCGCCGCCGCGGCCTCGCCGATCCGGCGGTGCAGCCCAACGCCGCGCACAGGGCGCTGGCGGAGCTGGAGCGGCGCTGGACGGGCAATGTCCTGCTGGTGACCCAGAACATCGACGATTTGCACGAGCGCGGCGGCTCGAAGGCCCCGCTGCACATGCATGGCGAGCTGCTGAAGGCGGTCTGCCTGCATTGCCGCACGGTGGTGGAGGTGCAGGGCGACCTGTCGGTGCACGACCATTGCCTGACCTGCGGCCGCAAGGGCGGCATGCGGCCCGACGTGGTGTGGTTCGGCGAGATGCCCTATCAGATGGAGCGCATCCAGCGGGCGCTGGAGGAATGCGACCTGTTCGTGTCGGTCGGCACCTCGGGCCATGTCTATCCCGCCGCCGGCTTCGTGGCGGAAGCGCGGTCGGCCGGCGCCTATACGGTCGAGCTGAACCTGGAACCGTCGGAGGGCGCCTCCTATTTCCACAGCTCGATCCACGGCCCGGCGACCCAGGTGGTGCCGGCCTTCGTCCAGGATTTGCTGACGCTTGTCTGATGAAACCGTTGACGGCGGCTCTGATCTCGACCGCCTGTTCTCGCGGGTGCGCGCCTGCACCCTGTGCCAAGGCGTGCTGCCCCATGGCTGCCGCCCGGTGCTGCGCGGCAGCCCGACCGCCCGCCTGCTGATCGTCGGGCAGGCGCCCGGCGCGCGGGTGCATGCCAGCGGCATCCCCTGGGACGACGCCTCCGGCGACCGGCTGCGCAAATGGCTGGCGATGGGCCGTGCCGCCTTCTACGACGAGTCCCGCATCGCCGTGGTGCCGATGGGGCTGTGCTATCCCGGCACCATGCCGAAGGGCGGCGATTACCCGCCGCGTCCGGAATGCGCGCCGCTGTGGCACCCGCCGCTGCTGGACGCGCTGTCGGGCGTCCGGCTGACCCTGCTGATCGGGCAGTACGCCCAGGCGCGCTATCTGGGCGAGCGGCGCAAGGCGACGATGACGGAAACGGTGGCGAACTGGCGGGAGTACGGCCCGGCCTATATGCCTCTGCCGCACCCGAGTTGGCGCAACACCGCCTGGCTGAACCGCAACCCGTGGTTCGATGAGGATCTGGTGCCGGCCCTGCGCCGCCGGGTGGCCGACGCGCTGGACGATTGAATGCGCCCCCTGCTCTTCGCGCCGTCGAAGGCGAAGCATAGGGGAGAACTGGGAATGTGCGGCAGCCGTTACGGATGCGGTGGCAGGTACCGGATCGCAGCGAGCAGCAATCCGGCCAGCGCCAGCAGCATGGCCCCCAGCTTGATCGTCATCCGCTGCTCGATCTGCTTCAACTCGGCGCGCAACCCGGTTTCAACGAGCCTGAGTTCGGATTTGACCTCGGTGATCTTTACATCGAGCCGGTGCTCGGTCGATTCCAGGTCCGCCTTGCTGGCGGCCTGGGTGTCCATGAAGTCGGCCAGAGCCTCCACCTGCTCGGAGGTGAAGCCAACTTTCTGAAGCTTCAGGATCGCCGACGCGCTCATCTATCGATTCCGCTACAGAGTACCAGGGTGGGAAACGCTTTCCGAAGGTACATTATTCCAAGACGGAGCGGTGCGATTTTCACTCGTAGGTCTCGGCCGCCACCTCCTCCCAATTGTCGGGATTGTCGGACTATTCCATCGTCTCGATCCGTTCCATGTCGTCGTCGGAGAAGCCGAAATGGTGGCCGATCTCGTGGATCAGGACATGGCGGACGATGGCCGGCAGTTCCTCCCCCGTCTCGCACCAGTAATCGAGGATCGGGCGGCGGTAGAGGAAGATCATGTCCGGCCCGCCTCGCAGGTCGGCGACGCTTTGCCGCGTCAAATCCACGCCCCGATAGAGGCCCAGCAGGTCGAATGGGCTTTCCAGCTCCATCTCCCGCTCGGTATCCTCATCGGGGAAATCCTCGACATGGATCACGAGGTTCCCGACCGGGGCGAGCAGCTCCGCCGGGATGGTGTCGAGCGCCTCTTCGGCCATGCGCTCCAGGTCTTCGACCGTGGGCGGAACCGTATGGGGACCTGAAGGTTTCCGTATCATGCCGCAGAAGGTAGCGAACCGCCGCCCGTTCGCCAAGAAGCTGCGGGCGGCAAAAGAGAGACTTGAGGAAAGGGAGGTCATCATGTCGGATCGTCTTGTCGGCGCGCATCGCCAGACGGCGCTGAAGGAACTGCACGGCTGGGCGGAGGTGCTGGAACGCGACGCCATCCGCAAGACCTACCATTTCGCCGATTTCCCCGCCGCCTGGGGGTTCATGAACCAGGTCGCCCTGCTGGCCGAGAAGACCGGCCACCATCCCGAATGGTTCAACGATCTGGGCCGGGTCGAGGTGATCCTCTACACCCGCAACAACGACGCGGTGACCCAGGCCGACATCGACTTCGCCCATCGCCTGGACCAGATGGCGCCCCTGCACGACCGCTGATGGACCCAACGCCCGCTTGCGGGCGTTACCCTAGCCCTGTGACGTGCGGAGCCGCCGACCATGCCGAAACCCCTGACCCTGTCCATCCCCCACTCGCTTGGCCGGGCGGAGGCCAAGCGCCGGCTGGTCGACGGCATGGGCGAGGTGCGGGCGCGCCTGAGCGCCGTGTCGGCCAGCGTCGACGACAGCTGGACCGACGACCGCCTGAACTTCCACGTCGTGGCGCTGGCCCAGACCATCGCCGGCCACATCGACGTGCTGGACGACCGGGTCGAGATGGAGGTGCAGCTGCCCTGGGCGCTGGCCCTGCTGGCCGACAAGATCAAGAACAAGGTCTCGCGCCAGGGCACGCTGATGCTGGAGAAGAAGTAAGGGTTGACCGGGGAGGTGCGGGACTCGACGCCCTCACCTCCCCACCCATCCTTACCTGCCCTACCCCTCCGACGCCTCCTCCACCTTGCGGCGCGCCAGCGGATGGTGGTCGTGCATGACCCGCTTCAGACGTTCCGTCACGACGTGGGTGTAGATCTGCGTCGTCGCGATGTCGGCATGGCCCAGCATCTTCTGGACGGAGCGCAGATCGGCGCCATGGTCGAGCAGATGGGTGGCGAAGGCGTGGCGCAGGACGTGGGGGCTGACCTTTTCCGGGTCGATGCCGGCGTCGATGGCCAGTTGCTTCAACAGTTGGGCGAAGCGCTGGCGCGTCAGGTGCCCTTCGGCGGAGATGCGGGACGGGAACAGGAAGGGGCTGTGCCCGGCCTCGCCTGCTCCCCCTGCACCGGCGGCGGGCGGGATGAAGTGGCCGCGGAACGGGATGTAGCCGGCCAGCGCCGCCAGCGCCGGGTCGGACAGCGGCACCATGCGTTCCTTGCCGCCCTTGCCGCGCACCAGCAGGCCGCGGCCGTCGCGCATGATCGCCGTCATCGGCAGGCCGACCAGCTCCGACACGCGCAGGCCGGTGGCGTAGAGCACCTCCAGCAGGGCCACCAGCCGCAGCCCCTCCGGCCCGCCGCGCACCTCGGCGGTGGACAGCATGGCGCCGACCTCCGCCTCCGTCAGGATCTTGGGCAGCGGACGGCCCTGCTTGGGGCTGTCGAGCGGCGAGGCGGGATCGTCGAGGCGGCGGCCTTCGGACAGCAGGAAGCGGTAGAACTGCCGCATCGCCGACAGCCGCCGCGCCACGGTGCGGGGGGCGCCGTCCTTGCTCTGCACCGCCAGATAGGCGCGCAGATCCTCGGTGCCCGCCGCCTCCAGCGCCACGCTGCGCTGGGCCAGCCAGCGGCCGAGGTCGGCGAGGTCGCGCTCGTAGGCCAGCCGGGTGTTCACCGCCGCCCCGCGCTCCGCCGTCAGCATGTCGAGGAAGGCGTCCAGATGCGGCGAGGTGGCGAGCGGGCGCGGCTTGCACGGCCGGCCGCGCCGCTTGGCGCCGGCTTTGACGGCGGTCTTTTTGCTGCCGGTCATGGTGTCGGCGTCATGGTGGTGGCGGGCTCCACGGGGCGGAAGGTCATTCGGCAGTCGGATTTGGAGTCGGATTTGGGGTCGGATTCGGGATGGGGGCCTGGGCGGTGGGGCCGGCGATTGCGGCCATCGCCTCGCGAACCAGCGCGCGGGCGTCCGGTTCCAGCCCGACCGCCTTCAGGTTGGCCGCCACGCGGGCGGTGACGACGGGCGGAAGGATGGCGGGTCCGGTCTCCCCAAGCAGGATCAGGGCGACGGCCACCGTCTCGCCGATGCGCCCGCCGGCCGCGGCGTCGCCCAGCCGCTGCCACAAGGCGGGATCGACACCGGCCTCGCTGCCGCTGGGCGGGCCGGCACCGTCGGTGACGGTCATCCAGGCCTCGTCCGGGACGGCGACCCCGGTCGCCTGGAGAAGCGCCAGCTGGCCGGCGATGCGGCTGCGGGCGGCGGTGTCGGCGCCGCGCAGCGCCTCGTCCAGCCATTCGGTCAGGGCCCTCGGGTCTTGAGCCCCCTGCCCCGTCGCCACCACCGCCAGCGGCCACAGCCAGGCGGTGTCGGCGCTGCGGCCGCTGCGCAGGGCCAGATCGTGCCAGCGCTGCGCCTGGTCGAGCCGGCCTTGCGCGTAATAGAGCCGCGCCGCCGCCGGGGCCAGCGCCGCGGCGTCGCCGGTCGGCGACACGCCGTCGAGCAGACCGGCGGCGGCACCGCCGACCGGCCCGGCGCGCAGGCGCGGATCGACCAGCTCCACCGCCAGCGCGGCCAGCGCCACGCGCCGCCGCCCGTCCATCGCCGCCGCCATCGCCTGATGGACCAGCGCGCGGGTGCGGGCGCCGCGGTCGCGCCGGGCGATGTCGCGGACCCGCAGCAGCTCGTCCCCCACCGCCGGGATCTGGGCATAGAGATCCTGCAACTGGCGGGCATCGAGGAACAGGGATGCCGCCGCCCGCTCGCCGGCGGCGGCCCGGGTGGTGGGATCGACGGCGGGGTTGGTGGCGATGGCGGCCAGCGCCGGCAGATTGTCCAGCGGCAGCCGGTCGGGCGGCACGCCGATCCGCGCGATGCGCAGGGCGGCGAGCAGCAGCGCCAGCCCGTCCGCATCGGCTTGCAGCGACAGCGAGCGGGCCGGCGGTGGGGCGGCACCGGCCAGCGCCTCGGCAACCGGCAGGAAGGGGTCGGACCGGCGGCTGTCGCGCAAGACCGCCAGCGCCTCGTCCGTGCCGGCCCGGTCGCCGGAACGGGCACGGCAGAACAGGCCCAGCTTGGCCCAGTAGGCGGAGGCGAAGCTCTTGCCGCGGGCCAGCGCGCGCGGGCAATCCAGGCCGCCGCGCACCAGCTCCGCATCGGTCAGCGCCCGGGCCGCCGGCTCGTCCGCCGCCAGCGCCGCCGGCAGGCGCCCGGCCAGCTCGGCCGCCCCGGCGGGATCGCCGAGCCGCGCCAGCTTTTCGATGCGCAGGGCGCCGAGGCGGCGGGGCGGCGGCGCTTCCCCGGTCGCGACCGCCGGAGAGCCGGCGCTCAGCAGCAGGCGGCGCTCCAGCGCCTTGACGGTGGGAGACGGGGTGTCGACCGGCAGGGCGGCGATCAGGGGCAGAAGCTCGGCCCGGCCGATGCCGCGCCAGGGGTCGCCGCCCAGCCCCTGCACCCCGTCGAGGAGGCCGGCGCCGTCCGGGTCGGGCGCCCCCAGCGGCTCGCGCGCGACCGGCGCCGGCCGCGCCACCACCGGGGAGACGGCGGGCGGCGGCGTGACGATGGGCGGATAGGCCGGCACGATGACCGGAGCGGGGATGGAAGGCCGGGACCGGACGGGGGTTTCCACCGCGGCGTCGGGCGTCAGCCGGACCGGCGGGCCGAAGGCTTGCGCGGCGGCGGCCATGGACCAGACGGCCGTCAGCAGTCCGGCCAGCAGCGGAACGGTTGCCTGTCGGACACCCTGGGGCCTGACCTTCCCGGCCGATGGTCGGGGTTCAGCGCGGGAAGCGCTCATCCGGCAGAACCTTCTCCACCGTTTTCGACGGAGCCGGCAGGTCCCACGAGGCGAGGAACACCATGCCACCGGCGATCACCAGCAACAGCAGGACGAAGAGGATCGAAAGAAACCGGCTCATGGCACCAGGGACGTGTTGTGTCGGAAAACGGAGGATCGGAGCGGAGCTACCATGTCCTGCATCCGCAGGGCTTGGGACAAGCAAGGGCTTTTCTGCTAAAGCATCCGCGGCCCCGGCCGGCGGCCGGAGGACGGCGCAGTGTAGCCACAGGTTGGACCGCGGCGCAACCCGTCCACCGGGCCATTCGCCGGCTCCGCAGCAGGATGCGGGGCAGGGCATGGCGGAACCGGGGCGCTTGTGCCGGCCAGCTTTCGGCGGGTATGAGTGTTGTCTGTTGCAGCGGTGTGACGGCCGGCGAAGACGCCGGCATGCTGGCGCCGGGAGTGCGGGTGGCGGATCGGATGGATGTTATGGGACTGCGCAAGGCGATGACGGCCCAAGGTCCGGGAGCAGGTCCGGGCACGGGTGCGGCGGAGGATGCGGTGCCGCTGCTGCCGCGCACCGTGGTGCTGGTCGGGCTGATGGGAGCCGGCAAGAGCGCCATCGGGCGCCGGCTGGCCACGCGCCTGCACCTGCCCTTCCGCGACGCCGACACCGAGATCGAGGCCGCGGCCGGCTGCACCATCGCCGAGATTTTCGCCCGCGACGGCGAGCCGGTCTTCCGCTCCGTCGAACGGCGCATCATCACCCGCCTGGTGAAGGACGAGCCCGTGCACATCCTGGCGACCGGCGGCGGCGCCTTCATGGACCCGGAGACCCGCGCCGCCATCCGCCAGCACGGCATTTCGGTCTGGCTGCGCGCCGAACTGGACGTGCTGGTCGCCCGCACCGCCCGGCGCACCCACCGCCCCATCCTGAACCAGGGCGATCCGCGCACCATCCTGGGCCGGCTGATGGAGCAGCGTTATCCCGTCTATGCCGAGGCCGACCTGACCGTGGTCAGCGACGAACGCCCGCCCGACGTGACGGTGGAGCTGGTGATCGACGCGCTGGAGGTGCATTTCGGCGTCCAGCTTCCCCACCGCCAGCCCCAGGGCCAACCGCAGGGCCAGGGCAACGCCCAGCGCGGCGGCCGGCCCGGAAAGCCCGACGCCCCAAAAACCGACGCGCCCTGATCCCCGCCTCCCGCCCCTTGTCATGAACCACCAGCTTCGCGGACTGCCCCGATGACCTCCGTCAACGCCACCACCCCGGCCGCACTCGACACCGTCCGCCTGGAGCTGGGCGCCCGCAGCTACGACATCCTCGTCGGCGACGGGGTGCTGGCCGATGCCGGCGAGCGCATCGCCGCGATCACCCGCGGCCGGGCGCCCATCGTGGTGACCGACGCCAACGTCGCGCCTCTGCATCTGGACACGCTGAACGCCGCGATGCTGGCGGCGGGGATCGCACCGCAGCCGGCCATCGTCCTGCCGGCCGGCGAGAAGACCAAGGACTTCGCCCATTTCCAGCAACTGATGGACGACGTCCTGGGCCGCGGCATCGAGCGGTCCACCGTTCTGCTGGCGCTGGGCGGCGGGGTGATCGGCGACATCACCGGCTTTGCCGCGGCGTCGGCGCTGCGCGGCATCGACTTCATCCAGGTGCCGACCACGCTGCTGTCCCAGGTCGACAGCTCGGTCGGCGGCAAGACCGGCATCAACAGCCGGCACGGCAAGAACCTGATCGGCGCCTTCCACCAGCCGCGCCTGGTCATCGCCGATACCGCCACGCTGGACACCCTGCCGCGGCGCGAGGTGCTGGCCGGCTATGCCGAGGTGGTGAAATACGGCCTGATCCGCCAGCCCGACTTCTTCGCTTGGCTGGAGCGGAACGGCCGGCGGGTGGTGGACGGCGACAGCGACGCCCGGCGCCATGCGGTGACCGTCAGCTGCCGCGCCAAGGCCGACATCGTCGGCGTCGACGAGCGCGAGAGCGGCGACCGCGCCCTGCTGAACCTGGGCCACACCTTCGGCCATGCGCTGGAGGCGGCGACCGGCTTCGGCCAGACCCTGCTGCATGGCGAAGGGGTGGCGATCGGCATGGTGCTGGCCTTCGACCTGTCGGTCCGGCTCGGGCTGTGCCCGGCCGACGACGCGCGGCGCGCCCGCGCCCATCTGGCCGATGTCGGCCTGCCGGTGCGCCCGGCCGACATCCCCGGCGTCGCCTGGGACGTGGATGGGCTGGTGCGGTCGATGGCGAAGGACAAGAAGGTGCAGGACGGCCGCATCACCTTCATCCTGGCTGACCGCATCGGCAACGCCTTCACCCGCCGCGACGTCGATGCCGCCGCCGTCCGCGCCGTTCTGGACGAGTCGGTCCAGCCCGCCTGATCCCCGGTCATCACGGATAATCCGTCTTTCGCACAATAGCAGCGGCGGCGGTTGCCCGCCCATACTCCCTCCAACACCGCGGCCATCCCGCCGCGGCCGCAACGGGGAGGATGAGCGATGAAGGCGACGCTTGGGATGTCGGCGATGGGTGCGGTGCTGCTGGCGGCGGCGCCGGCCATGGCGCTGGAGGTGCGCGAGCAGGCGACGATCAAGGCGCCGGTCGAGCAGGTGTGGAAGCAGATCGCCCCCTTCTGCGCGATCAGCGACTGGCACCCGGCGGTGGAGGGCTGCACCCTGCGCAAGACCGGCGACCGCCAGGAGCGTGACATCGCCCTGAAGGGCGGCGGTGCGATCCAGGAACGGCTGACCGGCCTTTCCGCCGCCAAGCACCGGCTGCGCTACACCCTGCTGAACGGGCCGCTGCCGGTGAAGAACTACAATTCCACCATCCGGCTGAGCGCGGTGGACGCCCGCACCACCCGCATCACTTGGTCCTCGCGCTTCCAGGCCAGCGGCGCCTCCGATGCGGACGCGCGCAAGGCGATTGCCGGCATCTACACCAGCGGCTTCGACGGGTTGCGCAAGCGGCTGGAGTCCGGCCAGTAACGACAACGCCGTCGGCAGTGCCCCGGCACATGCGGGAAGTTCCAGACAATCAGTTCTATTGACGATCGGTCCATCAAGCTGACAGGATCGTGTATGCCGCGCTGCGAAATCGCGGTCGAGTGCATCGTTCGTCCACAAAACCTGCAATCACGAGGGAGATGGGACACATGCCGACACGCCGACTGATGCCCGATGTCATCAAGAACCAGGAACTGACCTGCCTGCCGCCGGGCGCCACCGTGCGCGATGCCGCCACGCTGATGGCGCAGAAGCGCATCGCCGCGGTGCTGGTCACCGACGGGAGGACGCTGAAGGGCATCGTCACCGAGCGCGACATGACCGCCCGCGTGGTCGCGGCCGGGCTCGACCCCGACACCACCCTGCTGTCGTCGGTGATGACCGCCGATCCCGACACGCTGGAGCCCTCGGCGACGGCGCTGGAGGCGCTCGACCTGATGGAGCGTCACCATTACCGCCACCTGCCCATCGCGGTGGAGGGCGAGGCGGTCGGCATGGTGTCGATCCGCGACCTCTTCGCCGTGGTGCGCACCCATCTGGAGGACGAACTGCGCAGCCGCGAAGCCTACATGTTCGGCAGCGGCTATTCGGCGGAGGCCACGCTGGGCTGACGGCAAGCTTGACCCATAGGTAACGCTGCGTTGCGGTGGGGTCGGGTTGACCGGGCGCCCGGCCCCACCGATAGTCGAGGGTGAGCCATCCTCTTTGCTGAACTGGAAAGCCCGATGTCCGCGCCCTCGCTGTCCGCCCCCGCCGCGCGCGAGCCGATCCACACCCGTCGTGTCACCTGCCAGGGCTTTCGGCGCGCCGACGGGCTGTGGGACATCGAAGGCCATCTGACCGACGTCAAAAGCTATGGCTTCCATACGGAGGAGCGCGGGCATCTGGAGCCGGGAACCCCGATCCACCAGATGTGGATGCGCCTGACCGTCGACGACAAACTGACCGTCCAGGCGGTGGAGGCGGTGACCGAACACAGCCCCTACAAGGCCTGTGGCAGCATCACGCCGCAGTTCCAGCAGCTGGTGGGCCTGCGCGTCGGACCGGGCTGGACCCGGGCGGTGAAGGACCGGCTGGGCGGAGCGAAGGGCTGCACCCATCTGGTCGAGCTGCTGGGTCCGCTGGCGACCACCGCCTTCCAGACCGTCTACCCGATCCTGGCCCGCGAGGCGGCGGACCGCGCGAAGGCGTCCGGCAAGCCGGCCCAGGACGACGGCAAGCGGCCGGTGCTTCTGAACATGTGCCATATCTTCGACAGCAACGGCGAGGCGGTGCGCAGACATTGGCCTGCGCACTACACCGGCGATGATCGCGCCGGCCCTGAAAACGAAGACGCCGCCCGGGACGAGGCGGCGGAATAGGATAGCCTTCGCCCCGGGCGCCCGCCGGAAATCAGCCGGGCGGGCGCCGGGTGGCGCCGCTCAGGCGTCCAGGCCGGGCTGGGCCGGACCTGCGGCCTGGGTCGGGCCGGGGGTCGGACCGGGCGTGGGGAAGCTGCCGCCCGCGGCGACCGCGGCCTTGACACCGTCCTCCTCGTCAGCCAGCGGCAGCTCGAACGGCGTGCCGACGAACGGGTCGCTGCCGCCATGGCCGGCACGCAGATGACCGTCCTCGGTGCAGGCCCGCCGGTAATAGGACGCAATGAAGACGCGCACGGCCGATGTCAGGGTGACATCGGCGTCTTCCGGCTTGATGCCCTTGCGGCGCGCCTGCTCCTCGATCCGCTCCTTGATCTGGGTGCAGAGGCGGTTGACGGTCAGGCCTTCCCGACGGCCGATCTCCTCCAGAGCATCCCACATCGACGGTTCCAGCCGCATGCTCGTGCGGTGCCCGCCGATCATGATGTTCTGGCTCCTCAGCGGTTCCACCCCCGCATGGGAAGTGATCACGCGCTTTTTCTTCGGCCCACGCTTCGCCATCCGCAGCCCCTTCCACGAAGCCGCCAGCGGACATGCGAAGTTTGTGTCCGCCACGGCGCGATAAATGGTTGCATATATCATACTTTACTAAACGCAGCGGGAAATGCAACCACGCTAGCGCCTCTCATTCTTACAAGTTTTCCTAAAATCGACTCTTGGTTGCATCCATATGTATGTCATTTCGGCCGCTCAACCGCTCGTTATTTGAGGCGCACGAACGATCGACGGGAACGCCCCGCGGACGGGATGGGTGCGGGCTTTCCGGCCCCGTTCAGGCCCCGGCTTCACCGGGGGCGTGGGTGGTCAGCCCCAGCGCATGCACCCGCTCGCGCAACTCGTCGGCCAGCAGCGCATAGACCATCCGCTGGCGCTCCACCCGCGACTTGCCGGCAAAGGCGGCGGAGACCACGGTGACGTGGAAGTGGGTTTCCCCGGCGGCGTCCGCCCCGGCATGGCCGGCATGGCGGGCGCTGTCGTCGACGACCTCGAGCCGGTCCGGCGCCAGTCCGGCGGTCAGCTTTTCGCGGATGCGGGTGGCGTATTCCATGGCGGATCCTGATGTCTCGTCGCTGGTCGGGGAGGGATGGGAGAGGCTGCGGCGGGACGTCGTGACCCGCCCGGCGCGCCAACGGTCAGGAGACGGTGCGATCCCTGCCCTGTCAAGCGTCTGTCAAGCCCGGCGACCCGCAGATTGCGGATGACGGAAGCTCGATTCGGCGCGCTTGCCAGAGGCACCGGCTCTTCCCATACTTGGCCGATGACCAGGAACCGCGCCCGCTCCAGTTACGACAGCTACGCCGCCCCGCGCGCGGCCACCCGTGTGTGCGACCATCCCGATTGCGTCGCCGCCGGCGAATTCCGTGCGCCGAAAAGCCGCAGCAGCCTCAACGAGTACTGGTGGTTCTGCCTGGAGCATGTCCGGGAGTACAACCGGGCCTGGGACTATTACGCCGGCATGTCCACCGACCAGATCGAGGCGGAGGTGCGGCAGGACACCACTTGGCAGCGGCCGAGCTGGCCGCTCGGCAAATGGGCGACGCAGGAGCGCTTCATCCGCGACCGCGTGGTCAACGGCTTCAGTTTCGAATTCGGCCAGGACACCGGCAAGACGAAGACCGAGGAAAAGGCGCACCGGCGCCACCACGCCCGTACCGAAGAGGAAAAGGCGCTGGCGGTCCTTGAACTGACTCCGCCGGTGGACTTCGCACGGATCAAAGCACGCTATCGGGAGCTTGCGAAAAAGCATCATCCCGATGCCAACGGCGGCGACAAGGCTGCGGAAGAACGCCTGAAAGAAATCAATCAGGCCTACAATACGCTGAAAGCCTGTTATGCTGCCTGAACCCCCGTTGGCGGGCCGGGTCAATCCCGCGGCCGCTGGACAACCGACACTCGCTGGAACGTAAGAAACCACCCATGGCTTCCCAAGGAGCGACCCAGGCCAGCTCGGCCCTGTTCGACCACAAGCCCGACACGACGGTCTCGGTGCGTGAGGTCTTCGGCATCGACAGCGACATGCAGGTGCCGGCCTTCAGCCAGCGCTCGGAGCATGTGCCCGACCTCGACAGCGCCTACCGCTTCGACCGGGACACGACCCTGGCCATCCTCGCCGGCTTCGCCTACAACCGCCGCGTCATGGTCCAGGGCTATCACGGCACCGGCAAGTCGACCCACATCGAGCAGGTCGCGGCCCGGCTGAACTGGCCCTGCATCCGCGTCAACCTGGACAGCCACATCAGCCGCATCGACCTGATGGGCAAGGACGCCATCGTGCTCCGCGACGGCGTGCAGGTCACCGAATACCGCGAGGGCATCCTGCCCTGGGCCCTGCAGCATGCCTGCGCCCTGGTGTTCGACGAATATGACGCCGGCCGCCCCGACGTGATGTTCGTGATCCAGCGCGTGCTGGAGGTGGAAGGCAAGCTGACGCTGCTCGACCAGAACCGCGTCATCCGCCCGCATCCGGCCTTCCGCCTGTTCGCCACCGCGAACACCGTCGGGCTGGGCGACACCACCGGCCTCTATCACGGCACCCAGCAGATCAACCAGGGCCAGATGGACCGCTGGAACATCGTGGCGACGCTGAACTACCTGCCGGTCGACGCCGAGGTGAAGATCGTCCAGGCCAAGGTCGCGTCCTATGACGACGCCAAGGGCCGCGACACGGTGGCGTCGATGGTGCGTCTGGCCGACCTGACCCGCGCCGGCTTCATCAACGGCGACATCTCCACCGTCATGAGCCCGCGCACGGTGATCACCTGGGCCGAGAACGCCAAGATCTTCAGCGACGTCGCCTTCGCCTTCCGCATCACCTTCCTCAACAAGTGCGACGAGGTGGAGCGGCCGACGGTGGCCGAATACTACCAGCGCTGCTTCGGCGTCGAGCTGCCGGAGACGGGGGTCCAGGCGAACCTCGTGTGAGAGGTCGGCCGATAGACCGGGCGGCAGACCGGGCGGAGGAGAGCGATGGGATACGCATGGATCGGACCGGACGGGAAACTCACGCTTCCGCAAAGCGTGCGTGACCGGCTTCGGCTCGGTCCCGGCGATTCCCTGCGGGTCGAGGTGACCGGCGACGACCACGGTCTCGCGCTTTCCCCGGCCTCGCCGCCGCTGGAGCCTTTCTTGTGGGATGCCCTGGCGGACATCGCGAAGCGGGAAGGGCGCTCCGTCGAGGAGCTGTGCGATCTGGTGCGGGAGCGGATCGCCGCCATCGCCCGCCGCGGCGACCGGGCACCGGACAATGGACCGCAGACCCTGGCGTCGGCACTGCGGGTCTACATCACCGGCTACTACCGCCGGGCCTGCGAGGGAGGGGAATCGACCGCTGCGGACCCGTTCGCCGGCACGCCTCTGGCCTTGCCAGGGGTCGCGGCAACTGCGACACCCTCCCCTCCGCAGCACCGGATCGAGGATCTGTTCGGCATCGCCGGCCGGTTCCACCCGCCGGTGTCGGTCGAGGACATGGACGAGGCCATCCAGGATGCCACCGCCGAGAGATTCCGGCGGACATGATCGGACTGGACACGAACACACTCGTCCGCCTGATCGTCGACGATGACCAGGAACAGGCCGCCCGCGCCCGCAACGCCGTCAGCCGCGCGGTGGCGGAGGGCAAGCGGCTGTTCGTGAACAGGATCGTGCTGACGGAGGTCGTCTGGGTGATGGAGCGGGCCTACAAACGCCCGCGTGCGGAGATCTGCTCGATCCTCGACCGCCTTCTGAACACCGTGGACCTGATCGTCGAAGACCACGAAGTGGCGCTTGAGGCCTTGGAGCGTTACCGTGCCGGCCCGGCCGGTTTCGCCGACGGGCTTATCGCCGTGGGCAACCGGGTTTCCGGCTGCGCCTGCACACTTACGTTTGACCGGAAGGCCGCGCGCCTGCCCGAATTCCAACATCCGGCTTGATGAAATGACCACCCAGAACGACACCCCCGTCGAAGCCTTCAAGCGGTCCACCACCGCCACGGTGCGCGCCATGTCCCGGCGGGCGGAGGTGCAGGTGGGCTTTTCGTCCGATCCGCCGGGTCTGGCGGGCCAGCGGGTGCGGGTGCCGCTGCCGGCGCGCGACCTGAACCCGGTCGAGGTCGCCAAGCTGCGCGGGGCGGCCGATGCCGTCGCGCTGCGGCTGCGCCATCACGACGCCACGGTGCATGCCCACCGCATGCCGCTGGGCGACGCCGCGCGCCAGGCCTACGACGCGATGGAGCAGGCGCGCTGCGAGGCGCTGGGCAGCCGCGACATGGCCGGCGTCGCCCACAATCTGGAAGCGGCGCTGGAGGATCGCTACACCCGCCAGGGCTTCGACCGCTTCGACGACCGCGGACAGGTGCCCTTGTCGGAAGCGCTGCGGATGATGGCGCGCGAGGCGATGACCGGTGCGCCGCCGCCGCCCGCCGCCGCCCATGCCGTCGACCTCTGGCGCCCCTGGATCGAGGAGCGGCTGGGCCGGGACATGAAGGGGCTGGCCAACTACGTCGGCGACCAGGAGGCCTACGCCAAGGCCGTCCGCCGGCTGCTGGCCGACCTCGACATGGAAGTCGGGCAGGAAGCCGACCAGGAGGAGGAGGAGGACCAGCAGACCCAGTCCTCCGAGGACGAGGAATCGCCCCAGCACGGCCAGACCCGCGGCCAGGACGAGGACCAGTCCGACGCCGAATCGATGGCCTCGTCGGAGATGCAGGACTCGTCGGAGGCCGGCGAGAGCGCCGAGGAGGGCGCCGGCGAGGAAGGCGACATGGAGATGGGCGAGGGCGAGGGGGCGGAGGAGCCCGCCGGCCCCGGCCAGCCCTGGCGCAACGACCTCAACCGCCGCAACGAGCCCGATCCCAACGCCTACAAGGCCTTCACCACCCAGTATGACGAGGTGGTGGACGCCGCAGACCTCTGCGACCCGGCCGAGCTGGAACGGTTGCGCCACCTGCTGGACCAGCAGTTGCAGAACCTGCAGGGCGTGATCTCCAAGCTGGCGAACCGGCTGCAGCGGCGGCTGATGGCCAAGCAGCAGCGTTCCTGGAACTTCGACCTGGAGGAAGGCATCCTCGACGCCGCCCGGCTGGCCCGCGTCGTCGCCAACCCGGTCCTGCCGCTCTCCTTCAAGGCGGAGAAGGAGATGGACTTCCGCGACACCGTGGTATCGCTGCTGATCGACAATTCCGGCTCGATGCGCGGCCGGCCGATCTCCATCGCCGCGATGAGCGCCGACATCCTCGCCCGCACGCTGGAGCGCTGCGCGGTGAAGGTGGAGGTGCTGGGCTTCACCACCCGCGCCTGGAAGGGCGGACAGGCGCGCGAGGCCTGGGTGGCCGGCGGCAAGCCGCCGCATCCCGGCCGGCTGAACGACCTGCGCCACATCGTCTACAAGGCGGCCGACATGCCGTGGCGCCGCGCCCGCAAGAATCTCGGCCTGATGCTGCGCGAAGGCATCCTGAAGGAGAACATCGACGGCGAGGCGCTGCAATGGGCGCACAACCGGCTGCTCGGCCGGCCGGAACAGCGCCGCATCCTGATGGTGATCTCCGACGGTGCCCCGGTCGACAACTCGACCCTGTCGGTGAATGCCGGCAACTATCTGGAACGCCACCTGCGCCAGACCATCGAGCAGATCGAGACCCGCTCGCCCGTCGAGCTGGTGGCGATCGGCATCGGCCACGACGTGACCCGCTATTACCGCCGCGCCGTGACCATCGTCGATGCGGAGCAGCTGGGCGGCACGATGATGAACAAGCTGGCCGAACTGTTCGACGAGGACGACCGCCGCGGCGGCCGTCGCAGCTGGCGCTGAGGTAAGGAAGCGGGCAGGGGCGTTTCCAGTCTTTCCAATGACTTATCTGGAAACGCCGGCCCGCTTCAGGGCGTATCCTTACCTGCGAACACCGGCTTGGCAGTCTCACCCGCCACCGGCGGGGGTGCGGCGGGCGGCGCTGCCGGCGCCACTGCCGCCGCTGCCACTGCCGCCGCCTTCGCGGCGTCCTTCTTCTCCTCCTCCAGCACCAGGCGCCAAAGTTCGGTCATCCCGGTCCGGCCGCGCAGCGACCGGCCGCCCTGGCGGACCAGCGGAACGGCGTCCTTGCCCTTGGCGGCGGTGACGCCGCTGGTCAGGACGATCACCTCGGACTCGCCCTGGAGGGCGGCCGACAGCTCCTCGATCCGGGCGGCGACGTTCACGGTGTCGCCGACGATGGTGTAGTTGATCCGGCTGTCGGAGCCGATGTTGCCGACCACCACCGGGCCGCTGTGCAGCCCGACGCGGACATGGATCGGCGCCCGGCCTTCGGCGACGCGGCGGCGGTTGTCGGCGCGGATGGCATGGTGTATCGCCAGTGCGGCACGCAGCCCGCGGACGGCATGGTCCTCCTGCGCCTCGGGCGCGCCCCAGAAGGCCATCAGCAAATCGCCGATGAACTTGTCCACCGTGCCGCCCTCCGCCTCGATGCAGGCGGCAAGCAGGGTGAAATGCTCGTTCAGCAGGGCGGCGGTGTCGGCGGCGGCCATATGCTCGGCCATGCGGGAGAAGCCGCGGATGTCGGTGAACATCACCGTCACCTCGCGCTGCACCGAGTCGAGCCCGCCCTCGGTCTCGCGCTGGCGCATCAGGCGCAGGACCAGCGCCTTCGGCACATAGGTCTCGAACCAGCGCAGGCCGGCGACCATGGCGTTGAAGGCGGTGGCGGCGCGCGCCATCTCGCGCAGGCGGGAAGTCGGGCAGGTCGGAAATGGCGCGGAACTCGAAGGCGCGGACGCGGTCGGCGGCCTCGGCCAGCCGCGCCACCTGCCGGCTGATCCGCCGCCCGACCAGCAGCGCCACCCCGACCGACACCAGCAGGATGGCGAGGCCGACGGCGCCGGTGATGTAGAGCCGGCGGACCTCGACATTCAGTTCGCCGTCGCGATAGCCGATGCCGATGATCCAGTCCTGCTGCCCGTATCCCGACATCTTGCGGGTCAGGAAGATGTAGTCGCTGCCGAGAACCTGGACGGCGCGCGCCTCCACCCGCTTCTTCAGCGACTGGACGGGCACGCCGCTGGACCACAGCGCCGCCAGCGCCGGGTCGTCGACCTGATCGGTACGCGGCAGCGGCGGGCCGTCCAGCTTGCCGGAAAAATCGAAGCTGCGGCCGACCAGCGCCGGATGGGCCAGCACATGGCTCTGGTCATACAGCACGAAGGCGTTCAGCCCCTGCTCCACATACAGCACCGACAGGAAGCGCGACAGGTCGCCCAGCGACACGCCGACCGCCACCTGCCCCAGATAGCGGCCGTCGCGCCGCACCGGCTGGTAGAGGGTGACGAAGCTGTTCTGCGCCTCCTTCAGCCAGCGCGGGTCGGCCCAGGTCGCGGCGCTGCGGTTGGGGCCGTCCAGGATCTCCGGCGGAATGTCGCTGTCGCCCTGCAAGTCGATGGGATCGGCGGCTAGCCCGCCGTTCAGCCGGCCGACGCGGACGCCGGTCAGGTCCGGGCGGATGAAGGCGAGGCCGGTGACGTCCGGGGCGCCGGCCAGCGCGCCGCGCAGCGTGTCGATCATCGCCGTGTTGTCGCCGGCGCGCAGGTCGCCGCGCTCGATCAGTCCGGCGACGAAGCGCGCCATCTCGCGCGCGGGATCAAGCTGGTGGCGGACCCGCACCTCCACCCCGGCCAGCGCCAGATCGGCCTTGTCGTTCAGCAGGGCGAAGGTGTTGGTGCTGGCGCTGACCAGACCCAGCACCAGGACGCTGGCGACCGCCGCCAGCATCAGCGAGCCGAACCCCGCCACCAGCACCGCGGCGATGGGCAGCCGCAGGCGCCGGCGCCCGGCGGGCTTCAGGCCGGCTTTTCCCGCAGCCTTCGCCGACGCCTTCGCCACCGCCTGTCCGGCCGGCTTCACGGCCGTCGCCGGAAGGGGCGGAGCAATCTGGGGGCGCGCTGACGGGGTATCGGACATGCGCGGCAGCCTACCCGCCCATCCGGCCGGCGGCAACCCGCGGGGCTGTATCCTTACGCGGATTTCATGCGGTCATGCTCATGCTTGGGGTTGCCGCTACTCCCTGCTCACTATTGCCCGCCCTATTGCCCGACAATCACCTTCACCCGCTGGCCGGGTTGCAGCGGCGTGCCGGGCGGGAGGTCGTTGATGATTCGGAACAATTCTTCGGCATAAGGCTCCTGCGGCATGCGGCGAACGAAGCCGGCAACGCTGTCGCCGGGCTGCACCGCCGTCACCTGCACCCGGCGCGGGCGGTAGCGGGCGGCCTCCTCCGCGGTCATGCGGTGGAAGCTGTTGGCCGCCGCCTGGAAATCGCTGTCGAAACGAGCCAGCGATCCGGCGGGCGCCAGGAAGGTGAAGCGGTACATCTTGCCGTCCTGGGCGCGGATCGCCACCAGCCGGATGTCGGCGCTGGTGCCGTCGGTCTCGCCGCGCGTGGTGGCCGTCGCCGCTGCCATGCCGCCGATGGTGAGACGCTGGAGGTTCGACAGCGTCGCGTCCTTGCCCCACACGCCGGTCAGGAAGCCGGCCGGGTCGGACACGCCGGCGGCCGATCCGCCGTCGAAGGCCATGGCGGTGCCGTTCGGTCCCTTGGCGACCACCTGATCGGCGCCGTTCAACAACGAATAGCCCTGCGGCACGGTGAAGGCGATGCCAAGCTGCGGGTGGGCGAAGGTGCGGCCGCGGACATAGCCGTTCTCCGGGCTGTCGCCATAGATCATGCCGTCGACTGCCGCCAGGTAAGGATCGCGCGGGCGGGCACCGCCCGGCGGGATGGCGCGGGCGAGGTCGGCGGTGCGGCGGACGCGCTCCTCGGTCGCCGGATGGCTGGCGAGGAAGTCGAAGCCGCCCCCGCCCTTGTTGCCGGCGCGCAGGCCGTCATACTGGCTGTCGCGGCGCAGCGTCTCCAGGAAGGTCGCCATGGCGAAGGGATCGTAGCCGGTCCGCCGCAGCGTCTCGACGCCGAGCTGGTCGGCCTCCAGCTCCTGCTCGCGCGAATAGCTGGCGACCATCGCGGTGCCGCCCAGCCCGGCCAGCTGCGCCAGCGTGTCGTTGCCGAACACCAGCCCGACCCCGGCGGCGAGCAGCCCGGCGATGGTCTGTCGGGTCTGGCGCTGCGCCGAGTGGTGGGCGGTGACGTGGCCGATCTCGTGCGACAGCACCCCGGCCACCTCGGCCTCGTCCTTCGCCAGCGCCAGCAGGCCGCGGGTGACGTAGACATAGCCGCCGGGCAGGGCGAAGGCGTTGACCACGTCGCTGTCCAGCACGGTGAAGGTCCAGGGCTCGCGCGCCAGCGCCGTGGTGGCGGCGAGCTTGCGGCCGAGCTGGTCAATGTAGCCCTGGAGCTTGGCATCCTTCACCGCGCCGCCGAACTGGGCCAGGATCTTCGGGTGTTCCTGCGCCCCCAGCGCCGCCTCGTCGCCGCCGGAGAGGACATTGTCGAGCAGCCCGGCGCGGGCGGGCGCGGGCGCGACAAGGGCGGGCGCGGCGGCTGCCAGCATCAGGGTGGCCAGTGCGGCGCGGAGGGGTGCGGCGCGGAGGGGCTTGCGGAAGGGGAGATGGGTCGGCATACCGGTCAAAACCCCGCCCGGCGGCGGATGTTCCGCAAGGACGGCCTTCCCGATGCGACGTGTCACGCTTCCGCTTGTGCGCTTGTCGATTCTGCTGCTGGCCGGGCTGCCGGTGACCGGCGCCGCCTGGGCGGACGGGCTCCGGGTCACCGCCGTGCTGGACGGCGACACGCTGGAGTTGGAGGACGGCCGCCGGGTCCGTCTGGCCGGGATCGACGCGGCAAAGCCGCCGCGGAACGCCGATCCCGCCGACGGGCGGGTCTGGCCGCTGGCCGAGGCGGCGACCGCGGCGCTGGCCGATCTGTCGCTGGGCCGCCGCGTCAGGCTGCATGGGCCGGCGCCGACCGACCGCCATGGCCGGCTGCTCGCCCATCTGGTGCGGGAAGACGGGCTGTGGCTGCAATCGGCGCTGCTGGTCCGCGGGCTGGCGCGCGTCCACACCCGGCCCGACGCCCGCGCCTATGCGGCGGAGCTGCTGGCCGGCGAGGAGGCCGCGCGCAACGCCGGGCGCGGGCTGTGGCGCAGCCGGGTCTATGCCGTGCGCGACGCCGCCGACGCCGACGGGCTTTCCCGCGACCGCGACAGCTTCCAGCTGGTGGAAGGGCTGGTGCTGGCGGTGTCCAAGGGCGGCGGCGAGAGCTGGCTCGATTTCGGCACCGACTGGCGCAGCGACGTCACCGTCCATATCGGCCGCGCCGCGATGCGCGAGGTCACCCGCGCCGGCATCGACCCGCTGTCCTACGAAGGCCGCCGGGTGCGCGTGCGGGGCTGGATCACGCTGCGCAATGGCCCCATGATCGAGATCACCCATCCCGACCAGATCGAGCGGCTGGAGCGGGAGCCGGCCGCCGCCGCCCCGCAGCGTGCCGGCGCCGACGATGACGACCCATGGGATGACGACGAAGGGGAGGAGGAATCCGGAATGAGGAAGCCGTCGCTTGGGCCTGTGGCTGGACGCCTGTTTGCCGCCCTGTCTTTGCTGCTCGTCGCCCTACCGCTGCATCCGGCACTGGCCGGCGGGCCGGCGCTGACCGTCGCCGTCGCCGGGGCCGAGCGGGTGTTCGACCGCGACACCCTGCTGGCGCGGCCCGACGCGGTGACCGTCGACATCCCGGCCGACATCTCCTATGGCCGGCCGATGAGCTACCGCGCCGTGCCGCTCGCCAGCCTGCTGGGTACCGTAGATTTTCCGCCCGGCACGGTGCTGGAGGGGGTGGCGTCGGACGGCTTCACCGCGCAGCTGCCGCCGGAGCTGTGCCTGCGCAGCGGTCCCGACGGCGCCGTCGCCTTCCTGGCGGTGGAGCCGGCCGACCGGCCCTGGCCCAACCTGCCGGGAAAGGAGGTCTCCGCCGGCCCCTTCTATCTGGTGTGGGTGCGGCCGGAGGCGTCGGGGGTGCGCAGCGAACAATGGCCCTATCAGCTGGCCCGCATCGTCGCCTCCGACGATCCGCTGCGCCGCTGGCCGCAGCTGGCGGTCGAGCAGGGCCTGCCCGCCGACTCGGCCATCCGCGCCGGACAGGCGGTGTTCATCACCCAGTGCATGGCCTGCCACACCCTGAACGGCGCCGGCAGCGCCACGATGGGGCCGGACCTGAACCGGCCGATGAACCCGACCCAATACCTCACGCCCGCCGGGCTGAAGACGCTGATCCGCGATCCGCGATCCGTCCGGACATGGCCCGGCCAGCAGATGCCGGGTTTCGACACCACAATGCTGAGCGATGCCGATCTGGACCGGGTCGTCGCCTATCTCGGCCATATGGCGGGGCGGAAGGCGCCGTGAGAGGGGGGCTTTCGCCCCCATCCCACCGGCGACACATCCGGCGGGGCGTCATAGGGTCGCGTTGAAATCGTCCAGCAGCGTGGCGATGCGGCCGCTGTCGCTCTGGTCCATGATGACGCGGGCGCGGCGGCCCGCCTCCACAAGGTCGAGCGAGCGGATGCGCTTCTTCACCGCCGGCACCGCCAGCGGCGCCATCGACAGCTCGCGCACGCCCAGCCCCAGCAGCAACGCCGTATAGCGCGGGTCGCCGGCGATCTCGCCGCAGACCGACACCGGGATGCGGGCGCGCAGGGCGGCCTCCACCGTGAACTGGATCAGCCGCAGCACGGCCGGATGCAGCGGGTCGTAGAGGGTGGCGACCTGTTCGTCGGCGCGGTCGATGGCCAGCGTGTACTGGGTCAGGTCGTTGGTGCCGATGGAGAAGAAGTCGGCGGCATAGGCCAGCGCGTCGGCGGCCAGCGCCGCCCCCGGCACCTCCACCATCACGCCCACCGGCGGCAGCGGGTCGGCGATGGCGACGCCGCGGCGGCGCAGCCGGCGGGCGACCTGCCCCATCATCTCGCGCACCTTCTGCACCTCGGTGACCGAAGCGATCATCGGCAGCAGGATGCGCAGCGGTCCGTGGACGCCGGCCCGCAGCATGGCGGCGAGCTGCGTCTCCAGCAGCTTCGGCTCGCGCAGGCCGAGGCGAATGGCCCGCAGGCCCAGCGCCGGGTTGGCCGGCTCGCCATAGCGCCCGGCCATCCAGCCGGCCAGCTTCTCGCCACCCAGATCCATGGTGCGGGCGGTGACGGTGCGGCCGCCCATCCCCTCGATCATGGTGCGCAGCACGGCGTACTGCTCATCCTCGTCGGGCAGATGGTCGCGGTTCATGAACATGAACTCGGTCCGCAGCAGGCCGATGCCCTGGGCGCCATGCTCCAGCGCGTGGTCGAGATCGCGCGGCAGCTCCAGGTTCGCCATCAGCGTGATGGCGGTGCCGTCGCGGGTGACGGCGGGCAGCTTGCGCAGGCTCTTCAGCCCCTGGCGTTCGCGTTCGCGGGCGGCGCGCCGCTCGCTGTAATCGGCCAGCACATCGGCCGGCGGGTCGATCAGCACGCGGCCCTGCAGGCCGTCGACGACCACCGTCACGCCGTTGCGCACGCCGGCCAGCAGGCCGGGGGCACCCAGCACCGCCGGCAGGCCGAGCGAGCGGGCGAGGATGGCGGTGTGCCCTTCCGCCCCGCCCAGCACCGTGGCGAAGCCGCCGACGACGGTGGGGTCGAGCAGGGCGGTGTCGGCGGGGGTCAGCTCCTCCGCAAGGATGATGCTGCCGGGGGGCAGGCTGCTGAAGGCCCGGTATTCCTGCTTCATCAGGTTGCGGGTCAGCCGCCGCCCGACCTCGCGGATGTCGTCGATGCGGCCGGCGAGATAGGCGTCGTCCATGCCGGCGAAGGTCGCGGCGATGGTGGCGATCTCCGCCTGGATGGCGGCCTCGGCGTTGATCCGGTCCTGCTTGATGCGATGCTCCACCCCGCGGGTCAGGCGCGAGTTGGTGACCATCGACAGGTGGGCGTCGAGCAGGAAGCCGATCTCCTCCGACGCCGAGTCGGGCAGGACGAGCGCCTTGCTCTTCAGCTTCTTGATCTGTCGGCGCGCCTTGGTCGCCGCCTCGTTGAATCGGGCGACCTCCGCCTCGACCGCTTGCGGTTCGACGGCGTATTCGGGAATGGCGACGGCGCCGCTTTCCACCACATGGGCCGGGCCGATGGCGATGCCGGGCGACACGCCCAGGCCGCGCAGGGCGCGCGCCGCAGCGCTGGCCGAAGCGCTCACCGGCTCGGGCGACGGGGTGCCGCCGGAACCGCCGCGGTCGGGGCCGGATACTTGGCCGCCAGTTGGGCCGCCGGTCTGGCCGGCGGGGGGCAGGTCATTCTTCATCGAACTTGCGGTTGATCAGGTCCAGGAGGGCGTCCATCGCGGCATCGGCCTCAGCGCCGCTGGCGCGCAGCTCCACACTGGTGCCGGGACCGGCGGCCAGCATCATCAGCCCCATGATCGACTCGCCGGACACCACGGACTCGCCGCGGCGCACCGAGATCTCGGCATCGAAGGTGGCGACCAGCTTGACGAACTTGGCCGAGGCGCGCGCGTGCAGGCCACGCTGGTTGGTGATGGTGGCGGTGCGGCGGATTTCGCCGTCGGCGGATGCCGTGTCGTCGGGGTGGCTCATCGCGGGCGGTCAGTCCGACAGGAGGGTGGAGGCGACGTTGATGTATTTCTGCCCGGCGTCGCGGGCGGCGATCACCGATTTGTCCAGCGGCTCGGTCTTGCGCACGCTGGCGAGCTTGATCAGCATCGGCAGGTTGACGCCGGCGATCACCTCGACCTTCGCCTTGTCCATGATGGAGATGGCGAGGTTGGACGGCGTGCCGCCGAACATGTCGGTCAGCACCACGACGCCCGACCCGTCGTCGACCTCCGCCACCGAGTTCAGGATGTCCTGGCGGCGCTGTTCCATGTCGTCGTCCGGGCCGATGCACACGGCGCGCACCTGCTGCTGTTCGCCCACCACGTGGAACAGTGCGGCGATGAATTCCTCGGCCAGCCGCCCGTGGGTGACAAGAACCATACCGATCATGGGACATCCTTCAAGGTTGGGTCCTCCCCGGAGACCTGCGCGAGGGCCGCCGCCGCGGGGCGGCAGCGCTCATCGCATCTGGATCGTTGGTTGGACGCATGGTCGTCAAGGCGCAATTTGCATCATCCCTGATGGTTGGCCTGATGGTTGGCCTGATGGTTGGCCTGATGGTTGGCCTGCTGGCCGCCGGCTTGCTGGCCACCGGCCGGCTGATTGTTGGCCGGGCCGGCCCCGGCGGTCCGCAAGCCCAGCCGTTCCAGTTCGCGGTGGCTGAGATTGACCCGCAGCCCCTGGTCCTTCAGCCAGGCCGCCAGCCGTTCGGCGATGAAGACCGACCGGTGCTTGCCGCCGGTGCAGCCGATGGCGATGGTCAAATAGCTCTTGCCTTCCTGGTTGTAGCGCGGCAGCAGCGGGCGCAGCAGCTCCGTCAGGTTGCCGAAGAAGGCGGGGAAATCTGGATCGCTCTCCACCCGCGCGGCGACGGCCGGGTTCAGGCCGGTCAGCGGCCGAAGCTCCGGGTCGTAATGCGGGTTGGTCAGGAACCGCACGTCGAAGACCAGATCGGCTTCGCGCGGCAGACCCTGGCGGAAGGAGAAGGAGGTCACGAACACCTGCAAGGCTGCCTGGGCGTCACGCCGGAAATGCCCGGACAGGATGCGCCGCAAATCGTGAATGGACAGTTGCGTCGTGTCGATGGTGACGTCGGCTTCCTCCTTCAGCGGGAACAGCAGGGCGCGTTCGCGCTGGATGCCGTCGGGCACCGTGCGGTCCTCCGCCAGCGGATGGCGGCGGCGCGTCTCGGTGAAGCGGCGCTGCAGCACCTCGTCGCCGCAGTCCAGGAAGACCAGACTGACGTCGAGATCGCCGTCGCGCCGCAGCTCCTCAAGCTCGTCGAGGAAGTTCTGCGCGGAAAAGTCGCGGGTTCGGCTGTCGATCACCAGGGCCAGCGGCCGGCGCTTCGGATCGGCCTGCCGGATCAGGGCCGGCACCAGCGACAGGCGCAGATTGTCCACCGCCTCGTAGCCCAGATCCTCCAGCGCCTTCAGCGCCACCGACATGCCGGCCCCCGACATGCCGGTGACCAGGACGATGCGCCCGCGGGCGGCAGGGGCGGCGGGGTCGGCCGGCGCGTCGGACATCAGGGTGTCGGGAGGTTTCATGATGGGGCCGAAAGGCTGGCGGGCACCCGGTCCAGCCGTCCGCCGCACAGGCTGGCGGCGGCAAGGCGGATCTTCGCGGGGGTGGAGGCATCGAAGGCGTGCAGGCCGAGGCGGGGCAGGGCGACGCCCAGCAGCGTGTCGGTCTCCGCCTCCGGCAGCCGCTCCACCTCGTCACGCTCGAGCAGATCGACGACGAGGCCGACGGGGGACGGCCCGGCCGACGGAACGGGAAGAATGCCGACGCCCCGCACCTCCAGCAGCCCGGCCAGGGCGGGCGGGGGAGAGGCGGTCAGGCGGCCGGAATCGCAATGCAGCGCCACCCGGTCATCCGCGACCAGCAAGGCTCCGCCATCGATCAGTCGCAAGGCCAAATCCGATTTTCCCCGTCCGGACTCCCCACGCAGCAGCACGCCGATGCCGGAGAGCAAGACGCAGGTGCCGTGAATCGTCACCATAGTCTGGCGAAGGTGAGACGTGGCGCCGGTTCTGTCAATGGGAACGGAACGGTGTCCCGCAAGGTCAGGCGGGGAAACCTGTCCGGGATCCCCCATCCGCTTCCAACCGTTCTTTCGGCATGGATAAGGACTGTGCCGACCTCAGGCGCCGGCGGCGCCGCGGGGAGTGCGGCGGATCGCCTCCAGCTCCAGGGCGAGGGCGTCGCGGCGGCGGATCATCTCGTCCAGATCCTCCAGTTCCGCCGCCTCCTGGCAGGCGTCGCGGAAATCCTTCTCCCGCTTCAGCCGAACCAGCAGGACCTTGTAGTTGTCGGCGATGCTGGCGAGGTGGCGCTGCGCGCCCTGGAGCGCTTCGGCGAGCTGGGTCCGTTCCCGCGCGGATTGCCGCATCATCCTTGCCAGTTCGCCCTGCTGCCGGCCGGCATCCCGGATCAGGCGGGCCAGACGGTAGCGGCGCAGGTCGACGACGTCGCCCGGCGCAGCACCCGGGACGGCGCCCGCGGCGGCACCCACGACTGCGGAACGGCGGCCGGCCGCGGACAGGGTATGCACGGAGGAGGATTCGGGCGGAACGCACTCAAGCATGGCAACCCCACATCTTTGTCCCGGGGTATGGCCACCTTCCCGTTGCCGTATGGTGCAGGCACACAACCGGACCGGCATGGTCCGTCCGACCCGGCAGCCGACAAGCGAGAACGACCAAGACCATGATCGATGCTTGGACAGGGCTTGTCTAGCCGAGAGTGGGAAGGAAGCCTGGAATTCCGCAGAGTTTCTCACAGCAAAGGCAAAGTCACCACGAAGTCGGCGCCCTCGATGGTCCCGTCCGATACATGACGATTTTTCGCAAATACAGAACCATTGTGCGCACTGACTATCTGCTTGGCAATCGATAGGCCGAGACCGGAGTGGGTTCCGAACTTCTCGCCCGCCGGACGTTCGGTGTAGAAGCGGTCGAAGATCGCCTCCTCCTTGCCGTCGGGAATGCCCGGCCCCTGGTCCGACACGACCACCTTGACGCTGCGGCCGCTGCGCCTTGCGGTCAGCCGCACCGTGCCGCCGGGCGGCGAAAAGGACAGGGCGTTGTCGATCAGGTTCTGGAACACCTGGGTCAGGCGCCCTTCCAGCCCCGGCACCACCAGCCGCTCGCCGGCCGGCAGGTCGAGCACGAGGCGCGGCGGCCGCGCCCCGCCATTCCCGCCATCGCCATCTCCGGCCGCCACCCGCTCGTCCATGGTTGCGGCAACCGTCTGGCGCAGCTCCGCCAGCATGGTCAGCAGCAGTCCGATGTCCACCGGCTCCGGCTCTGCCCGCGACAGTTCGGCATCCAGGCGCGACGCGTTGGAGATGTCGCTGATCAGTCGGTCCAGCCGCTGCACATCGTCGGCGATGATCGCCATCAGCCGGTCGCGGTGGCGCGGGTCGCTGACGCGCTCCGCCGTCTCCACGGCGCTGCGCAGCGAGGTCAGCGGATTCTTGATCTCGTGGGCGACGTCGGCGGCGAAGCGCTCGATGGCGTCCATCCGCGTCCACAGCGCGTCGGTCATCTCGCGCAGCACGCCGGACAGCTCGCCGATCTCGTCGCCGCGGCGGGTGAGGTCGGGGATTTCGGCATGGCGCCCATGGCTGGTGCGCAGCCGGTCGGCGGCCTGGGCCAGCCGGCGGATCGGCCGGGCGATGGTGCCGGCCAGATAGAAGGACAGCGCGATGGTCACCAGCAGCGCCACGCCGAACACCCGCAGGATGTCGAAGCGGACGGAGCGGATGGCCCGGTCGATCTCGCCGCCGCCGCGGGTCAGCAGCACCGCCCCCAGCACCTCGCGGTAGCGCTGGACCGGAACCGCCACGGTCAGCAGCAGTTCCGGGTCGCCGCCGGCGCCGTCGACGCGCCAGACGGTGGCCGCCGCCTCGCCGGCCAGCGCCCGCTCCACGTCCGGATTGGGCTGGCCCGGCTTCTCGCGGTAGACCGGCAGCCCTTCACGGCTGGGCACCACGTCGATCAGGCGGGTGTAGAGGTCGTTGATCGCCCGGCTGACCGGATCGCCGGACGGCGGGGTCGGCAGCTCGCGGATTTCGATGCGGCCCTGCGATCCCACCAGCACCCGGCTGTCGGACAGCATGTTCCCGTCGATGTCGAAGAGGCGGGTGCGGGTCGAGGTCGCCTCTGCCAGCCGGCGGATCATCGGCCGCGCCAGTTCGGGCGCCAGCTCGAAGCGCTCGCCGCTCTCGTCGCCGGTGGGGGAGGGGGCGGTCAGGATGCGGTTCACCGCCCCTTCGCCAAGCGCGGAGGCGAAGATGCGCGCCTCCGTCGCCAGCGCCTCGGTCTCCGCCTGGATCAGCCTGTCCTGGTAGCGGCCGAGATAGAGCAGACCCGCCAGCAGCACCAGCAGCGCCAGCACGTTCACCGCAAGGATGCGCAGGGTCAGCGGCGAGACGCCGCCCAGCCTCCGCCGCTTCCCGCCCCCGGTTCCGCCCCCAGCCCTGCCGAGCGTGGACACCGCGTTATTCCTTGTACCGGTAGCCGACGCCATAGAGCGTTTCGATCTGGGAGAAGTCGGCGTCGACCGCCTTGAACTTCTTGCGCAGCCGCTTGATGTGGCTGTCGATGGTGCGGTCGTCGACATAGACATGCTCGCCATAGGCCGCGTCCATCAGCTGGTCGCGGTTCTTCACATGGCCCGGCCGCTGGGCCAGCGCACGCACCAGCAGGAACTCGGTCACGGTCAGGTCGATCGGCTGGCCCTTCCAGCTGCAGGCATGGCGGGCGCCGTCCAGCAGCAGCGGGCCGCGGGTGATGATCTGGCCGGGATCGACCTCCGGGCTCTCGCCGCGCAGGGCCTCGCGCCGCAGCAGCGCCCGGATGCGCTCGATCAGCAGGCGCTGCGAGAAGGGCTTCTTGATGTAGTCGTCCGCGCCCATGCGCAGGCCCATCAGCTCGTCCAGCTCGTCGTCCTTGCTGGTCAGGAAGATGACGGGCATCTGGCTGGTCTGGCGCAGGCGTTGCAGCAACTCCATGCCGTCCATGCGCGGCATCTTGATGTCGAGCACGGCGAGGTCGGGCGGGCGCTGGCTCAATCCGCGCAGCGCCTCGGCGCCGTCGGTGTAGGTGCGCACGTCGAAGCCCTCGGCCTCCAGGGCGATGGAGACCGAGGCCAGGATGTTGCGGTCGTCATCCACCAGGGCGACGGTGTGGGCCATGGTCGTAACTGATCCTATCGAAGCGGGGCAGGGACAGTGGGAAGCGGACAGTCGGGAACAGGTTGGCGCGGTCGAACTGCCGGAACCCGGTAATGTTAGCGGAAACATCAGGCATAGGACGAGTGGTCATTCCAATACTTTATGCCAGAGTCCAGGTACCAGCGGCAGTTTTCTCTTTTCCCGCAGCATTTGTATGGGCCAATATGGCGGCAATGCGGCGCCGAACAACGGTGCCGCGCGGGAGAACGCGCTCGTTTTGGAATGAGTTTTTCGAACGCCCTTTCCGCGTCCTCTCCGGCCGGCGCCACTGCGGACGGCCAGGGGGGCGCGACGCCGCCGGGTTCCGACCGGCCTGGCACGGCTCAAGCCAACCCGGCTCCGGCGACCCAGGGTCCGGCGACCATGGCTCCGGCCTTGCGTGCCCGGCGCCTGATGCGCGCCTGCGACCGCGCCGCGCTGGCAACCGTGCAGCGGCCGACCCCGGCCGACGAGGGTGCCGGGGCGATGGCGGATGCCGCCGGTTGGCCCTACCCCTCGCTGGTGCTGGTGGCGTTCGACCATGACGGCAGCCCGCTGCTGCTTCTTTCCACGCTCGCCGACCACACGCGCAACCTGCTGGCCGACGGCCGGGTCGGGCTGCTGTTCGACGGCACCGCCGGGCTGGCGCAGCCGCTGACCGGCGCGCGCCTGTCGGTCCAGGGCCGGGCGGAACGGTCGGACGATCCGGACCACCGCGCGCGCTACCTGCGCCGCCATCCCGACGCCGCCCTCTATGCCGGTTTCGGCGACTTCGCGATCTACCGCGTGGCGGTGGAGCGCGCCCATCTGGTCGCCGGCTTCGGCCGCATCCACTGGCTGTCCGCCGCGGAGCTGGACCTTCCCGCCCCTGCCCCTGCCTTGGCGGCGGATGAGGCGGCGCTGCTCGACCGTCTGAACGGCGAGGGGTACGGCCCCCGGCTGGCGCCCGCCTCAGACGATGGGACGGACGGCTGGAGCGTGACCGGGATCGACCCGGAGGGATGCGACCTGCGACGCGGGGGGTACGTCGCCCGCGTCGATTTTGAGCAGAGAATCCATGACCCCGAATCGGCTAAACTGATGCTGGACACGCTGGTCCGGCCGCCGGACGGGTCGGGACAACCCGGAGGATCGACATCCGGGACACCAACGGCTGGAACCCCACCTGACAGCGGCGGAGGCGCCTGACATCTCCGCAGCCGGACAAAAGCAAGAAACAGGTCAAAAAGAACAAAAAGAACGGTCAGAGAAGCAAAAAAATGAGAGAGGCGGGAAGCCAACCGTCAGCCTGCCAACCGCAAGCATAAACGACCAGCCGAGAGGTCGCTTCGACACCACCGGGCGCCGCACCAAAAACAAGAACGCGACGCGCGGGCACGCGCAACCAGGAGAACACTTCAGTGGACCATAACGGATCGACCCGTTTCCCGTCCGGGCCATTGGCCCCCAGACCTGTCGCCTCAGGACCGCCTTTTGCCCCGTATCGTCGCCGCACCCTGCCGGTGCCGCGCCTCGCGGCGGGTTCGCAGCCCGGCCGCCTGTTCGGACCGGCACGCCGCTGATGCGGCCGATGCCATCCATCTGACACGACAACGGACGAAAGAACGGCCGGACCGGCCGCGGGAGCCCCGGACAAGGGGCATGCCCGGCGCGGCGGTACCGGCCCAGCCTTCGAGAGGGACGATATGACTGGTAACACACGGACGCGGAACAAGAAGCTCCTGGCCTGGGTCGAGGAGATCGCCCTGAAATGCAAGCCGGAGCGCGTTCACTGGTGCGACGGTTCGCAGGAGGAATATGACCGCCTCTGCAACGAGATGGTCGAGGCCGGCACCTTCATCCGCCTGAACGAGGCCAAGCGCCAGAACTCCTTCCTCTGCCGCTCCGATCCGGGCGACGTCGCCCGTGTCGAGGACAGCACCTACATCTGCTCGAAGACGCGCGAGGAAGCCGGTCCGACCAACAACTGGATGGACCCGGCCGAGATGAAGGCCAAGCTGGACGGCCTGTTCGAGGGCTGCATGCGCGGCCGCACGATGTATGTGGTGCCGTTCAGCATGGGCCCGCTGGGCTCCGACATCTCGCACATCGGCGTGCAGATCTCCGACAGCCCCTATGTGGCGGTCAACATGCGGATGATGACCCGCATGGGCCAGAAAGTGCTGGACATCCTGGGCGACGGCGACTTCGTTCCCTGCCTGCATTCGATCGGCGCCCCGCTGGAGCCCGGCCAGCCGGACGTGGCCTGGCCCTGCAACGCCGACAACAAGTACATCGTCCATTTCCCCGACGAGCACCGCATCGTCTCCTACGGCTCCGGCTATGGCGGCAACGCGCTCTTGGGCAAGAAGTGCTTTGCGCTGCGCATCGCGTCCGCCATGGGCCGCGAGCAGGGCTGGCTGGCCGAGCACATGCTGATCCTCGGCGTGGAAAGCCCGGCCGGCGAGAAGACCTATGTCGGCGCCGCCTTCCCGTCGGCCTGCGGCAAGACCAACTTCGCCATGCTGGTCCCGCCGAAGGAGTTCGAGGGCTGGAAGGTCCGCACCATCGGCGACGACATCGCCTGGATCAAGCCGCAGCCCGACGGCACGCTGCGCGCCATCAACCCGGAGGCCGGCTTCTTCGGCGTCGCCCCCGGCACCAGCGTGAAGTCGAACCCGAACGCGCTAAAGACGCTGGACCACAACGTCATCTTCACCAACGTCGCGCTGACCGACGACGGCGACGTCTGGTGGGAAGGCCTGACCGACGAGGCGCCGGCGCACCTGATCGACTGGCAGGGCAAGGACTGGACGCCGGGTTCCGGCCGTCCGGCCGCCCACCCGAACAGCCGCTTCACCGCCCCGGCGGCGCAGTGCCCGTCGATCGACCCGGCCTGGGAGGATCCGGCCGGCGTTCCGATCAGCGCCTTCATCTTCGGCGGCCGGCTGTCGAAGACCTTCCCGCTGGTGTTCGAGGCCTACAACTGGCGCGAAGGCGTCTATTGGGCGGCGACCATGGGTTCGGAGGCCACCGCCGCCGCCGTCGGCCAGGCCGCCATCCGCCGCGACCCGTTCGCCATGCTGCCCTTCTGCGGCTACAACATGGCCGACTACTGGAACCACTGGCTGTCGATGGAAGGCAAGGTCGAAAGCCTGCCGCGCATCTACCGCGTCAACTGGTTCCGCAAGGACGAGAACGGCAAGTTCGTCTGGCCGGGCTTCGGCGACAACATGCGCGTGCTGAAGTGGATCGTCGACCGCGTCCGCGGCCGCGCCACCGACGTGGCGGAATCGCCCTTCGGCTATTCCCCGCGCTACCAGGATCTGAACTGGTCCGGCCTGACCTTCCCGGCCGACAAGTTCGCCAAGATCATGGACATCGACCGCAAGGAGGCCGAGGCCGAGGCGAAGGACCAGGAAGAGCTGTTCAACCGCTTCGGCGACCGCCTGCCCGAGGAGATCGAGCAGCAGCGCGTCAACGTCCTGAAGCGGCTGGAGAACAGCCCGGACGTCTGGCGCATCGGCTGACCGTCCAGAGCGGGTCGCAGGTAAGGCCCATCGGTCAAGTAAGGATAGGGGCTGCCGCAAGGCGGCCCCTTTTCCGTTCGGCGTTGTCCGCTTGTGGCGAAGATGAACCGGAATTCATCCGGAATTGCCCGATGGACAGCCGATGCGGCCGGCGTCGCCGGTGATGTCCAGCCTTTGCAAGGCCATCGCTTCCTTACCTGCGGTCTTCGCCTTTCGGTGATTTAACCGGATTGTCAAAATAATCAGGCATAAAGTCGCCCGCGCCGGAATGTGCATGCGGGGAGGGCGACATCATGGCCGATCATCAGTTTCCACCGGGGGACGGTGACGAGTCCGCGGAGCCGACTTTCCCATCCACCAATCACGATGCCGCCGATCAGGCGTCCAAGCGGCAGCCCTGCGCCATCAGCGGCAAGCGCCGGCCGAAGCGCGACCTGATCGCGCTCGACGCGCTGCGCCCCAGCCTGGCCGACCGCATCCGCCACGACCACCCGCATCTGGAGCATGACGCGCAGATCAGCCGGCAGGAGCTGGCGCGCTACCGTTCGCTCTATGTCGCCGAGCTGCTGAAGGAGGAGCATGGCGAACTCAGCGAGCTGGACCGCGAGGTCGCCGAAAGCCTCGCCCGGCACGAGACGCTGGCCGAGAACCCGGAGGAGGAATATGACGACCACCGCACGCTGGGCGAACGGCTGTCGGACGGCCTCGCCACCTTCGGCGGCAGCTGGGCCTTCCTGATCTCCTTCGCCTTCTTCCTCGGCGTGTGGATGCTGATCAACATCGTCGAGGGCGATGCGCGCGCCTTCGATCCCTATCCCTTCATCCTGCTGAACCTGCTGCTGTCCTGTCTGGCCGCCATCCAGGCGCCGGTCATCATGATGAGCCAGAAGCGGCAGGAGGCGAAGGACCGGCTGCGCTCCGAAAACGACTACCGCGTCAACCTGAAGGCAGAGCTGGAAATCCGACACCTGCACGAGAAGATGGACTATCTGATCCAGCGCCAGTGGCAGCGGCTGACCGAAATCCAGCAGCTGCAGCTGGAAATCATGCAGGAAAAGCGCCTGCGGAGATAAGCGCCCTCCGGCTGGACGGCCGGAGCGTCAGCGCTTGCGCCGGCCGTCCAGTTCCAGCATGCCGCGCAGCGCGGCGATGGTCTTGCTGAGCGGCGTCGGCTCGCCGGCGGGCTTGCCGGACAGGTCCTCTTCCGGCGGCGCCACCTCCGGTGCCTGGACGCTTTGCGGACGGACGGCATCCGGCGCGGCCGGTCCGCCGCGGGACTGGCGCGGCTTGCCGGCACGGGGCTTCGGCTGAACCGGCGGAGGCGCCGAGGGAGATGCCGGGGGAGATGCCGGCGGGTCAGCGTTCACCTCGTCCTCGATCAGCCCGCGCAGGGCCTTCATCGCCTCCTCGATCTCGCGCTCCTGGGCCGAGCGGCGCCCGGCAGGGGCCGCGTCGGGGGAGGCGGTCTCCGCGACGGGCGGCTCCGGCGCCGGGTCGGGATCGCCCCAGCCGGCCGGCAGCGACCAACCATCGTCGTCGTCATCGTCCCGGCCGGCCGGCGGCTCGTCCTCCTCCTCGCGGGGAAGAGGCTTGTCCACCGGCTTCACCGCGGACCTGTCGGCCGTCTGGCCGGCGCCGCGCGGCGTCCTGCGCGGCGGGGGCGGCGTGGGCGGGGGCAGGGGCGCGGCGTCCTCCTCCTCCGTCTCGTTCGCCGCATCCTCGATCATCGACCGCAGGGCGGCCAGGGTGCGGTCGAAACCTTCCTCGTCCTCCGGCGGCGGCGGGCGCAGGGCGCGGCGTTCGGCGCGGTGCTGGTCGAAGTCGAGTGGCTCGGCGGCCGGCGCCGGCACGGGTTTGGCGGGACGGGAGGCTGTGGCGGGCTTTTCCGGGTCGCGGATGGCGAAGGACAGGATGTCCTCCTCCGACGGTTCCTCGCCGTCCGGCTCGCCGTCGTCGAACCCGTCCTCGCGGTCGTCCTCGTCCGCGTCCGCCGCCCAGGGGTCGGCATCGCCATCGGCATCGCTATCGGCCCACTCGTCCTCGAAATCCCGGCGCACCAGAACCTTGTGCGAGAAGGCCGTCGGTTCGTCGTCATCAGGGCCGGGGGCAGGCCCGTTGCCACCATTCAAATCGCCCCTCAAACCACCGCTGAAGCTGTCGCCGGCGAAATCGTCGGCAGGCCGCCGGTCAGCGGCGTTCGCAGCACGGCCGGCGGGAGGCTGCGGCATGGCGCCGTTCCGCCCGTCCTCCTGCTCACCCTCCTGATCCTCGTCGAACTCGTCATCCGACCCATAGGCCTGCGCCAGCAGCTGGCGCATCGCCATCAGCGTCTCGTCGTCGCCATCCTCATCATCATCGACATCGTCCGGAGCGCCCGCAGGAGCCGGTTCCGGCAACGCGTCGTTGGCCGGGAACCTGGTCGGACCCCTGGAATCGCCCGCAGCCGGTTCCTCCTCCGGATCGTCGTTCCACTTGTCCTCCCACTCGTCGGGCGGCGAACTGCGGCCAAGCCGGGCCGCCATGTCGGCGAGGGACACCGGCTCCCACAACGGTTCGGCCTCGCCGTCTCCCGGCCCGTCGGCCACGAGATCGGACAGCGGAAGCTCCGACAGGGGCTTGGCGCGAGCGGGGGGAGGCGGGGGAGCGGGCGGATCCCTGTCCACGGCCCTGTCCGGACCATTGTCTCCCCGCAACGAGGCGAGCAGCCCGTTCAGCGCCGCCAGCGGCGCGTCGAAGGACGGCTCGTCAGCGGCGGGGGCAGCGGTGGGGGCCGCCGGAACGGCCAGGATCGGCCGGCTTTCGGTGTCGCGGGAATCGCAGCGCGAGCAGCGGTAATGCGGCGCGATCGACAGAACCGGGTAATTGGGGCCGAAGCGCCGCTCCAGCATGGCACGGGGCAGCACGCCGCCATGTCCGCAGGCGCGGCAGCGCAGTTGCACGTCGGCGTCGATGTCGCGGAGGAACAGCATACGGGCCATGCCGCGCAGTATAGCGGCGGCCCCGCAGCTTTCCCAATCGTTTCAATCCGCAATCCGTCGGTGCTGACGGCTTGCCGCAGCGGCGGCGTTGGCAGACGGAAGCGGGGTGGACGGCGCCCAGGCGGCGGTCGCCCTTGCGGCCGTCGTTCCGGGCGCCGTCCACATAACGCTCAGACCGCGCGGGTGACGGTCAGTCCCTGCTCGGACAGGCTTTCAAAGACGTCCTTGAACTTCCGCAGGTAACGGGTGCGGTAGGCGTCGAAATCGGCGGCGATGGCCGCCTCGGCATTCTGGGACTTCTCGAATTCGGACACACGGTGGGCATTCTCGGCGCGATAGAGCGCGAAAGCGCCCTTCGTCACCAGATCGTTGCCGGTCAGGTCCGCGTTCTTCGGTTTGTCGCTGTTCATCAATCCATGTCCAGGTGGAGTGGACATCCGGCCACCGGAGCCGGATGATCGGCAATGGCGGCGGCACAACCCTGCGGCCGTACCGGTTCGTCGCAGCCATTGCAAAAAGCCTACGCCCGCTTTTCCACACCCGCAATGCTGCGACGCACCATCAAGCCACCACCCCACGCAGGGCCGCCATGCGGTCCCGGTCGACACGGATGCGGTCGAGATGCTGGGCGATCACCGCTGTGATCGGCAGCGGAAGCTCCTTCGCCATCGCCTCGTCATAGCGGCGCAGGCATTCGCTTTCGCCGCGCTCGACCTCGGTGATGATCGCGGCCCGGTCATGCCCGAGCACGGTGGATTTCAGTTCCAGGAAGAAGCGGTGCGCGCCGCCCAGCATGGTGCCGCCCATGTCCGGCGCCCCGCCCTGTTCGGCGACCAGCCGCTGAATCTCGCGCACGATGGCGCCGCGCTGGGCGGCGAGATCGTTGAACAGGGCCTTCAGAATCCCCGTCCTCGGCGGTTTCGGCGGCCTGCCGATAGCCTTCATGGCTGTCCTCGACGATGCGGATCAGCTCGTTCAGCGTATCGACGATCTCGTCCTTTTCCATGACGGCAAGCCCTCCCATGCGTCCCCTACGGTGCCACAACCAATGCGCAGGGCTGAATGTTCCCGCCAGCCACCGGGAGCACTCCGGGAGAGACAGGCGGGGAGAGACACGCCAAGGGAGACAAGGCGGGCAGGCGAACGAGGACGCCTTATGCCGCCACTTGGCCGGAGGGGTTGCGTGCAGGGAACGGACGGCCGCGGAATATCCCAGCCCGCCACAAGCCGATGCAATGACCGGACAGGCCCATCGCGTCCGACACCAGCCCGAAGACAGAGCCGGCCAGCATATTGTGTCCCGACCCGACCAGGGTCGCCAGGATGAAGAACAGGCGCATCCGCCCGACCTCGCTCTGCCAGCGGCCGAGCGTGGCCAGCAGGAAGCCGGTCGCCGACAGCGCCGACATCGGCCCCTGCCAGCTCAGCGCCGCCACCGCCAGCGCCGCCGGAACGGTCAACCCATAGAGAAGGCCGAGCGCCCGGCCGGGGTGCCGGCGCACGCGCACCGCCATCTGGATCAATCCCAGCCCGCACATCAGCATGCCGGTCTGGGCGCCCAGCAACAGGAAGTGAAGCAGGAAGAGGGAGGAGGCCGTCGCCTGCGCCAGCAGGATCGCCCGCCGGCCGCCGAGCAGCGTCGACAGGGTGGCCGCCGACAGTCCGGCGATGCCGGTTGCCGCAACCGGCGACAGCGTGACGGACTGGGAGGTCAGGGTCGGAAGATAATCCAGCAGAAATGCCGTCATGGAACGCCTTCGCACGAAGAACATGCCGCAGTGCAGCGAAGGCGGCGGACGCTAGTCCCGGACGGTTAACCAGATATGAACATCGATGTGACCGGAAACAGACCAAAAGACGACCGGCTGGCAACCACCGAAAGTTGGGAAGCGCAATCATGTGTCTCCCGTCGTCAAAGCCGGTGATTATTGTGTGTCCTCTGCCCCGGCGCCCTGTGATGGAAATGGTTTTGAAAGATTGCATAGGTGCGGGCCCGGCGATTTCGGGTTGGATCCTGTCCATCCTTGTCGTTGGCAAAGCGGACTGAGGACGGCATTCTCGCCCCGTCACGGCGGCATCGTTATCGACGGCCTCGTTTTCGGAGGATTCGTTGCGAGGGTCGCCGGACCGGGATCGGGGGATCATCCGCAATCAGGGCGAACGCAATCAGGGCGAACCGGGGGAACCACCATGGCGCTGTATGGACGGCATCCCGCCTCATTGGGCTGGGAACCGAAGCCGAAGTCGACCAAGACCGGTGCATCGCGCGCGCATGGTGGCCGTGCCGGCCGCAACGGGCCGCTGTGCTGTTGCTGCGGCAGGCCGATCCGTGCCGGCGACCCCCATTGGGCCGGGCATGGCGACCAGAACCCTTGGCATTACGCCTGCGCCGAGCGTGCCGGGCTTACATGGTCATGGGCGGGCCGTCCGGCCGCACCGTCGCTTCCGGCCGCTGAACTGGACTGACCGCACCGGCGGCCAGCCCCGCCTGTGCCTCCTCGCGCCCGCGCCGGTAGGCGTCGCGTTCGGCCTCGACGATGGCGTCGGCCAGACGCCGTTCGAATTCGCGCTCGACAAGGGCGGAGAACAGGTCGATGCGGAAGCGCGCCTGCAGTGAACGGCTCAGCCTGCGGGCTCTTTCGATCGGCGGCATCGGCGGTTCCCTTCTTTCTGCTGAACGGCATCGCCCAGCTTCAGAGATCGGGGCTCTTCGAGCAATTGCGCCATCGGCGAACCGCCCACGCAAAAGAGAGCGCCCATCCGCACCCATCGGTGCGAACCGCCCGTCTTTGAAATTTCAAATTTTCAGGAACTGAAGCGGCCCAAGGCCGGATGCCATGCAGCCGGCATGGCGTTTGGAGCGGGTGAAGGGAATCGAACCCTCGTCGTAAGCTTGGGAAGCTTCTGCTCTACCATTGAGCTACACCCGCGCGCCCGCTGTTTATAGGCGAGTGCCGCATCGGATACAAGAGCGGAATCAAGCACTCGCGGCGGTGGGAGCGGGGGCCGGAGACGTGGCTTCTTTCGCCGGGGCGGGGACGGACGGACGGCCGGAAATGGCGCAGGCGACGCCGTCGGAAATCACCCGATGGCAATGCTCGGCCAGCGCCTTGCGGCTGCTGAAGCCGTCGATGGTCACCGGCGGGTGGAACTCAACCTCCACCGTCATGCCGCCCAGGCGGAAGGCCTGCCACAGGTGCGGCGCCAGATCCATGTCGCCGTACCACGCATAGAAGGGGCGGAAGGCGAAGCCCATCGGGATGCCGTCCAGGCGGGTGGCGGCGACGCTGACCGGCTGCACCGTCAGCGGACGGCCGTCGATGCGGCGGGCGGCGACCGCGAACAGGGCGGTCTTGAAGGGCAGGGTGCGGTTGCCGTCGCTGGAGGTGCCCTCCGGGAACAGGATCAGGCTGTCGCCGGCATCCAGACGGCTGCCGATGTCGTCGCGCTGCTTGTCGACCGAGGCGCGGGCCTTGCGTTCAACGAACACCGTGCGCTGAAGCCGGGCCAGCAGCCCGAAGAAGGGCCAGCTCCCAACCTCCGACTTGGCGATGAAGGAGCCGGGAATTTGCGACCCCAGCGCCGTGATGTCCAAATAGGAGGAGTGGTTGGACACGAACAGCACCGGCCCGTCGGCCACCCGCTGGCCGCGCACCACCACATCCAGCCCCATCACACGGGCACAGACGCCGTGATAGAAGGCCGGCAATGTGCTGCGCAGCCGCCAGCCGCGCGCCACCGCCAGGGCTTGCAGCGGGATCAGCAGCAGCGTCCACAGCAGATAGATCGTCAGGCGCAGGGCGCCGCGGCCGGAGGAGCCCAGGGCGCGGGCGGTGCGGGTCATGATGGCCTCAGCCGGTTTGGCTGTCGCGGCTGCGACGCTCGTAATGCTTGGCGTACTTGTCGGTGATCAGATCGCTCTTCACCACGATGCAGACGTCGGTGGTGTTGAACTGATGGTCGATCACGGCACCGTCGCCGATGAAACCGCCCAGCCGCAGATACCCTTTGATCAGCGGCGGCAGGATGTTCAGCGCGCGGCGCGGATCGATCTGGTCCTTGGGCATGCGGTTCAGCGAGACGAAGCGTTCCGGCAAGGCCGTCGCCCGCAGCTCCGCCGGGGCGAGATGGTGATGGTAAAGGTAGGACAGCGGCTCCGCCAGCGCATCCGGATCGGTGCCGGGCAGGCTGGCGCAGCCGAACATCAGGGCGATGTCGTGCTGGAACACATAGGCGGCGATGCCCTGCCACAGCAGCTGCATGCTGCCGCGGGACCGATAGCCGGCATCGACACAGGAGCGCCCCAGCTCCAGCACCTCGCCGGGATAGCTGGCGAGGCGGCCGATGTCGTATTCGTCGCTGGAATAGAAGCGGCCGACCTTCTCGGCGGCGGGGCGGCGGATCAGCCGGTAGGTTCCGACCACCATGTCGGGGCCGTTGCCGCGGGCGTGGTCGATGACCAGCAGATGGTCGGCCACACCGTCGTAATCGTCGAAATCGCGGGACCGGGCCTGCATCGCCGGAGAGGGGACCGCCGCCATCTCTTCATAGAAGACGCGGTAGCGCAGCGCCTGCGCCCAATCGATCTCCTCAGCCGAGCGGGCCAGCCGCACCTCCAGTGTGCCCAGGCGAATACCGTCCGTCAGCTTCTCGCCGCCGACACCGGAGGCATCGGGTGCGGACGCCTCGCGCCGCTCCGGGCTAGTCCGGGTCATGCCCGGCTGGTCCAAGCTTGCATCAGCCATGTCGAGGGTCCGCTGCGATGATGGTTCGGGACTATGCGCTGCGCCTCCCTGCCTGACGCCGCCGGACTGTAACGGCCGGGCCACAGCGGCTGGGTCGGGACGACAGAGTCGCGCGCGCCACAAGGCATAACACGATCCGCCGGTTGCCGGTCAACCGACATCGTAGCCGACAGCGCGGCACGCGGTCAGCCGGCACCCTTGGCCGGCAGCGGATCGGCCTGCGTGATTTTGCAGTTGTGGAGTCTGGAGCGCCGGAGAGCAGGTCGGCGCCGACGCCCTGCCGGACGGACCACCCGCAGCGAAGGCGGGATCGACGGGCGCGGAAGGGAAGGGGAGGGGGCGGAAAAGGGCGGCGGCGCCGGCACGGCACCGGTCCGCCCTGCGGGACCCCCAACCCTCAGGCGCCGCGGCGGGCGCGGGTACCGAGACCGATCTGCTTGGCCAGCGAGCTGCGCTGGCGGGCGTAGTTCGGCGCGACCATCGGGTAGTCGGCCGGCAGGCCCCAGCGGTCACGGTATTCTTCTGGTGTCATATTGTACGCCGTCTTGAGATGGCGCTTCAGCATCTTCAGCTTCTTGCCGTCTTCCAGGCACACAATATAGTCCGGCGTGACCGACTTCTTGATCGGCACGGCAGGCTGCGGACGCTCTTCCGCCACCACCGGTTCGGTGCCGACATTGGCCAGCGACTTGTAGACCTGTTCGATCAGAGTCGGAAGATCGGTCAGTGCGACTGTATTGTTTGAGACATGCGCCGCCACGATCTCCGTGGTCAGAGACAACAGCGCGTTGGAAGGGGACCCGTTGCTCATGTAAGCTTGCTCCGCGGCATTCGTACCTCACCATATAAAGAGGTTTCCTGCATCGTGCAATATCCATCCTTTGGAACAAAGAGGAATCGGTGACCGAAAAAATCTCCACAGACTTGTTTCTCGACATCACCTCGCAGGTTTGTCCGTTAACCTTCGTCAAGACCAAGTTGATGGTGGAGCGGATGGACGCGGGGCAGACCCTCGAAGTCCGGCTGAATGCCGGTGAACCCTTGGAAAACGTTCCACGATCCTTGATCGAGTTGGGTCACAGCATTCTCTCTGTCCACCCCGAACGAATGGATGAGCCCGACGGCGTCCATCGCCTGATCGTGCAGAAAAATTAACCCCTATGCCCCGTCAAGATTGCGGCGCAGAACAAGTGCCGCGACCCGTCCATCCGGTCGTTTGTAGTATCCGGGGCGACGCCCGACCGAAAAAAAGCCGCTGGCCTTGTATAGACTCGAAGCTGCCGGGTTATCCTCGGCAACTTCAAGAAACAATGCAGTCGCGCCCAGGTCCTGCGATCCGCTGACCGCAGCCTCCACCAGCAGGCGGCCGATGCCGCCGCGGCGGGCCTGCGGCAGCACGCCGATGGCGAGGATCTCCGCATCCTCCGCCGCGACCCGGGCCATCACAAAACCGAGCGGCCGGTCCCGGTCGTCGAGGGCGATGGTGGCGAAGCCGGCCGGCGGGACGATCAGGGTGGCGACCGACGCCTCGTCCCAGGGATCGTCCGGGAAGCAGGCCTGCTGCAGGGCCGCCACCACACCGGCCTCCAGCAGGCCGGCGGGGTGGAGGCGGACGGCGGCGGTCATGCCGCGGCTCCGCCCGGTACGGCTTTGCTCCCCGGCTTGGCTGCCGCGGTCTTCGGTCCCGCGGTCTTCGGCCCCCCCGTCTTAGGCCCCCCCGTCTTAGGCAGGGTGACGTCGGGCGGGCGGAGATAGAAGGGGTCGACTGGCAGGCCGGTGGGGCGGACGGCCCCGAGCGCCGCCACCACGGCGGCATCCGGCAGCCCGTCGCCGGACGCCAGCGCCAGATCGCCACGCCCGGCCAGCAGCGGCGCCAGCACCGCCGCCGCGTCGCCGGCCAGCAGCAGCGGGCCGGACGGGTACAGCCCGTCGAGCCAGCCGGGGATCGCCGCCGGATCGGGCATCGCCGGATCGCCGACGGGGGCGAGCGCCGCGTCGTAGAGCTGAAGGAAGGGTTCCGCCCGCCGGCTGTCGACGGCAACCAGCAGGAACCGGCCGGCACGCTCGGCGACCGGCACGCCATGGGCGATGGCGTCGAAGCTGGTGATGCCGATCACCGGCAGGTCCCGGGCGACGGCGATGCCGCGCGCGGCGGCCAGCGCGATGCGCAGCCCGGTGAAGGCGCCCGGCCCGACGGTGACGGCGATGCGGTCGAGGTCGGCGAAACCGGCGCCGGCGTCGGCCAGCACCTCCTGCGCCAGCGGCACCAGCACTTCGGCCTGCCCGCGCGCCATCGGCGGGCTGCGCCGGACGGTCACCCGCGCACCGTCATCCTGACCGGCCGTTCCGTCCCACACTGCCGCCGAACAGCCCGACGTGGCCGTATCCAGACCCAGAACCTTCATCACCCCACCTTCCCTGCCGCCGCGACCCGCGGACGGCCCGTTCATGATACGCAAGCCAGACTGCCACGGATTTCCTCACCGTGCGGCATCATCCCGAAATGGGGCCGGCCGTCATGGCACGCCGCCATGGGAATGGCAGACCCGCGACCATGGCAGACGGCGCCGCGGCCATGCTACAGGACGATCGTCTTTCTCATATGCCGACGGTTGCCCTGTTCATGCTGACCGAGATCACGCCTCCGGCCTTCGACATCGACCTGGAGCTTCTCTACGCCACCGCCGACAATCTGTCGGGCGTGCCGATCTACCGCTCGGCGGTGTGCATGCTGCACCCCGACGCGGCCCGCCGGCTCGGCGACGCCATCCGGCTGGCCCGCGGCATCGGCTGCCGGCTGCGGGTGTACGATGCCTTCCGCCCGGCGGAGGCGCAATGGAGGCTTTGGCACGCCTTCCCCGATCCCACCTATATCGCCGACCCGCGGCTGGGGTCCAACCACACCCGCGGCGTGGCGATCGACCTGACGCTGGTGGATGCCGCCGGCGTGCCGCTGGACATGGGCACCGGGTTCGACGCGATGACCGAGCGGTCGCACCATGGCCGCAGCGACCTGACCGCCGACCAGCAGCGCAACCGCGCCCTGCTGCTGGGCGTGATGGTGGGGGCGGGGTGGGAGCATTACCCCTCGGAATGGTGGCACTACCAGCTGCCGGATGCCGAACGCTACCCGCTGCTGACCGACGCCGCGGCCGGCGGCCGGCTGATGTAGGGACAGGGGCGGCCGGTACCGGCCCAAACCCGTCTGCCGAACCCATCTGCCGAAGCTCATTTGCCCCGGCTCATTTCTACGTGTGCTACGCCTGAGGCGTTCCATTGTTGCACGCGCGCACCGCATCTCTGCTCTCCGCAGGAAAGCGGCGGACGGCGCTTGTTCGCAGGACGGGGACTGTGGCACATCATTTGCGTTGGGGCGGAGGTCGCCCCAATCAGCCTTTTCCGCAAGGGCGCCATGCCGTTCCGTCGTGCCGTCTCGGTAGTCGCCGCCGCCGCGCTGTCCATCTGGACCGCGTTCGTGCCGGTGTCCCGGCCCGCCGCCGCCGAAGCCGCCTCTCCGCAGGGCGCCAGCGCGGTGGTGTTCGCCTATGACCGCTTCGGCGAGGACCAGAACCCGTCGATCAGCATCCGCATCGACCAGTTCGAGGCCCATCTGGACGAGCTGACCGACGGCGACTACACCGTCCTGCCCCTGCCGAAGATCCTGGACGCGCTGCGCACCGGCAAGCCGCTGCCCGACCGCACCGTGGCGATCACCATCGACGAGGCCAGCCGCTCCGCCTTCACCGAGGCGTGGCCGCGGCTGAAGGCGGCCAATCTGCCCTTCACCCTGTTCGTCGCCACCGATGCGGTGGACCGCGGCTCCCCCGCCCACATGACCTGGGGCGAAATCCGCCAGCTGGCGGCGGCCGGCGTCACCATCGGGGCGCTCGGCACCTCCACCCAGTCGATGCTGGCGCGCAGCCCCGACCAGCTCGCCGCCGACCTGCGCCGGATGTCCGACCGCTTCCAGGCGGAGCTGGGGCGGCGCCCGGCGGTCCTGGCCTATCCGCAGGGCGAATATTCGCTGGCGGTGCGGCAGATGGTGATCGACCAGGGCTTCACCGCCGCCTTCGGCCAGCAGTCGGGGGTCCTGCACCCGCAGGCCGATCCCTGGAGCCTGCCGCGCTTCGTCATGAACGAGACCTATGGCAGCGCCGACCGGTTCGAGCTGGCGGCCAACGCGCTGCCGCTGCCGGTGTCGGACCTGACGCCCGACGACCCGCTGGTCACCGTCAACCCGCCGCCGCTCGGCTTCACCATCGCCGACGGGGTGGGCGACAGCTCCAAGCTGGCCTGCTTCGCCACCGGCCAGGGCCGCACCGCGCTGGAACGCATCGCCGAGGACCGGGTGGAGGTCCGCATCCGCGATCCCTTCCCGCCGGGCCGGGCGCGCGTCAACTGCACGCTGCCGGCCGCCGACGGCCGCTGGCGCTGGCTGGGCGTGCAGTTCCTGATCCCGGAGTAAACCGGCCGCACCAACAGTTCCCAGGGCAGTCCCCAGGGCAGTCCCCGGGCATTTCCGACCGCATCAATCGGGCATTGGCGGCCGGTTCCGCCACGCCTATGGTGCCGGTTCCGGCGGGCCGTCGCGTGGCGCGCTGCGGTTTCCAGAAATGGGCGTTTTCACAAGCGGGCGATTTTTCGGGAGCGGGCCATGGCCGACGACACCTATTCAGCAAGCGGGCCTGGGGGCGCGCAGGGCTCCGACATCGGCTGGGCCGACACGGTGCGGTTCCGGCTGCCGGCCGGCTGGGCCGTCGATGTGGAGGAGCATGAAGGGCAGCCGGTCGGCACCTTCCGGCCGCCGCCGCCGGCCGCGGGCGTCCTGCGGCTGGTGACCGACCGGGTGGTGCCGCGGCCGGACTCCGGCGGCACCGCCGCAACCTTGCAGGAAATGGCTCTGCGCTTTGTCCGGCCGCAGGACCAGCGGGCAGGGGACCGGACCGTGGACAGCCGGTCCGACGGCGCCGTGATCGCCCAGGCGATGATGCGGACGGAAGAGGACGGCCGGGCGGAGACCCATTATCTGTGGCTGGTCGGTGCGGAGCGCGCCGATGCGGCAGGGTCCGTCGCCGCGGTCGCCATGTTCAGCTTCGCGCTGCCCGACCTGATGGATGGCGACGAATCCTGCGCCGAGATGCTGGGCCGGATCGACGACGCCATCCGCAATGCGGAGATTTTGTGAGGCGGCAGGTTTTGTGAGACGGAAGGCATCCGCCTCTTCGGGACAGGGTTACCGCAACGCCGTCATGGGAGGAACGCCGGTCAGCAGTGGCCGGCGCCGGTGGCCATCAGCGCCTTCATGCGGAGCGCATGCGGGTCGTGGGCGACGGCGGCCTCTTCGGCCGCAAGGGCGGCGAGGCTGAGGAAGCGCACCAGATCGTCCAGATCGCATCGCGTGGCATCGCTCATCAGGCTGTCGAGGCAGGACTTGATGGCCAGGGCCACGTCGCGTCGTTCGTCCATCATCGCGCTTCCCTTTCACACCTGTGTGACCAGCATCGCAATTGAACCGCATGGCCCGGCGGCGGCAGCGGCAGCATTGCCGGCCCCTTCCCTTGCGGTCATCCCCAATGGGTAAACGAGATAGCATATTCCTTTTGGGGTTTCACTATTAGATTCTCCAAAACTTGAATAATCATAGCAACTGCGAATTGATTGCACACAGCTTTGCACGCGGTTGCTTGTTAATGAAAGGTTAACTTCCTTGACTAGTTCATAAGCTAAGGATTTATCTCTTGTAACACCTGTGACGATTTGAATCATCGCGCTTGAATATCGGGATACTCGTCCTTGCGTACTTGAATACACCGGTATTCTATTGCCAGGAGCAATAGGACGGCGGCGGTGTGGCAAAGGCTGTTGGGGACGCGTTTTTTCCCCGCTTTTGCAGGCTGAAAGGCGCGCCACCCTGTTGCAGCCCGAAACGGCTCCGCCTATATCTCCGCCAGCACGGGCCGGACCCGGGGGCATCGCTTTCATGTGTCGCCCCCGGACACCAGGACCCCAAGCGCTCCACCGACGTTTCACCGACCCTATGGGGATCGCGGCGGTGCCGGACCAGACGGGCCGCCACGCATCTGCCGAACGAAAGAGGCTGAACATGAGCAAAGTGATTGGTATCGACCTCGGCACCACGAACTCGTGCGTCGCCGTTATGGAAGGCGGCAGCGCCAAGGTGATCGAGAACGCCGAGGGCGCGCGGACGACGCCGTCCATGGTCGCCTTCAGCCAGGGCGGCGAGCGGCTGATCGGCCAGCCCGCCAAGCGCCAGGCGGTCACCAATCCGGAAAACACCCTCTTCGCCATCAAGCGTCTGATCGGCCGCCGCTTCGACGATCCGCTGACGAAGAAGGACCAGGGCCTGGTTCCCTACCGCATCATCTCCGGCGACAACGGCGACGCCTGGGTCGAGGCGCACTCCAAGAAGTACAGCCCCAGCCAGATCAGCGCCTTCATCCTCACCAAGATGAAGGAGACCGCCGAGAACTATCTGGGCGAGAAGGTCACGCAGGCGGTCATCACCGTCCCGGCCTACTTCAACGACAGCCAGCGCCAGGCCACCAAGGACGCCGGCAAGATCGCCGGGCTTGAAGTCCTGCGCATCATCAACGAGCCGACGGCCGCGGCGCTCGCCTACGGCATGGAGAAGAAGGGGTCCGGCACCGTCGCGGTCTATGACCTGGGCGGCGGCACCTTCGACATCTCCGTGCTGGAGATCGGCGACGGCGTGTTCGAGGTGAAGTCGACCAACGGCGACACCTTCCTGGGCGGCGAGGACTTCGACAGCCGCATCATCGAGTATCTTGCCGACGAGTTCAGCAAGGAGCAGGGCATCGACCTGCGCAAGGACAAGCTCGCGCTGCAGCGCCTGAAGGAAGCTGCCGAGAAGGCGAAGATCGAGCTGTCGTCCACCACGCAGACCGAAGTCAACCTGCCCTTCATCACCGCCGACCAGACCGGTCCGAAGCACCTGAACATCAAGCTGACCCGCGCCAAGCTGGAAGCCCTGGTGGACGAGCTGGTGCAGCGCACGATCGAGCCCTGCAAGGCGGCCCTGAAGGACGCCGGGCTGAAGGCCAGCGAGATCGACGAGGTGATCCTGGTCGGCGGCATGACCCGCATGCCCAAGGTCATCGACGCGGTGAAGCAGTTCTTCGGCCGTGAGCCGCACCGCGGCGTCAACCCGGACGAGGTGGTCGCCATCGGCGCCGCCATCCAGGGCGGCGTGCTGAAGGGCGAGGTCAAGGACGTCCTGCTGCTCGACGTCACCCCGCTGTCGCTGGGCATCGAGACGCTGGGCGGCGTCTTCACCCGCCTGATCGACCGCAACACCACGGTGCCGACGAAGAAGAGCCAGACCTTCTCGACCGCCGAGGACAACCAGAACGCCGTCACCATCCGCGTCTTCCAGGGCGAGCGCGAGATGGCGGCCGACAACAAGATGCTGGGCCAGTTCGACCTGGTCGGCATCCCGCCGGCCCCGCGCGGCGTGCCGCAGGTCGAGGTGACCTTCGACATCGACGCCAACGGCATCGTCAGCGTCACGGCGAAGGACAAGGCGACCGGCAAGGAGCAGCAGAATCCGCATCCAGGCCTCGGGCGGCCTGTCGGACGCCGACATCCAGAAGATGGTCAAGGACGCCGAGGCCCATTCGGCCGACGACAAGAAGCGCCGCGAACTGGTGGACGCCCGCAACCATGCCGACGCCCTGATCCACACCACCGAGCGGACCATCAAGGAGAACGGCGACAAGATCCCGGCCTCCGACAAGACCGCCGCGGAGGCTGCCGTCGCCGAACTGAAGTCGGTGCTGGACAGCGAGGATCTGGACGGCATCAAGGCGAAGACCGAGGCCCTGGCCCAGGTCTCCATGAAGCTGGGCGAGGCGATGTACAAGGCCGGCCAGGGCGAGGCCCCGGCTGCGGGCGGCGAGGCGCCGGGCGCCCAGCCGAACGAGCCGGGCGTCGTCGACGCCGACTTCGAGGAGGTCCAGGACGACAAGAAGAAGTCGGCATAAGCCCGACGCCAGCTTCTTTTTGATACGGACCTGACGCGAGCATCGATGGCCCGCCGCCTTTCCCCGGCGGCGGGCCTTCGGTATGCTGGGGTCAGGCTCCGACGCGACGCGGACAGTTTGGACCAGAACGACTCAAAGGCGGTCGGCCCCCATGGCGAAACAGGATTATTACGAGCTGCTCGGTGTGGCGAAGAACGCCAGCGCGGATGAGCTGAAAAAGGCTTATCGCAAGATGGCGATGCAGTACCACCCGGACCGCAACCAGGGTGACAAGGACGCCGAGCAGAAGTTCAAGGAAGTCAGCGAGGCTTATGAGGTCCTGAAGGACGATCAGAAGCGCGCAGCCTACGACCGGTTCGGCCACGCCGCCTTCGAGAATGGCCGTGGTCCGGGTGCCGGTGCGGGCGCCGGCGGCTTCAACTTCGACTTCGGCGGCGGCGGCGGCTTCGCCGACATCTTCGACGAGATGTTCGGCGAGTTCATGGGCGGGCGCCGCGGCGGCGGCGGTGCGTCCGGCCGCGGCCAGGACCTGCGCTACAATCTGGAGATCGGGCTGGAGGAGGCCTTCAAGGGCACCCAGACCACCATCCGCGTGCCCACCACCGTGCAGTGCGACGGCTGCAACGGGTCGGGTGCCGCGGCGGGGACCCAGCCGATCACCTGCCCGACCTGCCAGGGTCACGGCAAGGTGCGGGCGCAGCAGGGCTTCTTCACCATCGAGCGGACCTGCCCCGGCTGCCACGGCGCCGGCAAGGTCATCAAGGACGCCTGCAAGACCTGCGGCGGCTCCGGCCGGCTGCGCAAGGAGAAGACCCTTCAGGTCAACATCCCCGCCGGCGTCGAGGACGGCACCCGCATCCGTCTGGCGGGCGAGGGTGAGGCGGGCCTGCGCGGGGCGCCGGCCGGCGACCTCTACATCTTCCTGGCGCTTGCCCCGCACCCGATCTTCCAGCGCGACGGCGCCAACATCCACTGCCGGGTGCCGATCCCGATGACCACGGCGGCGCTCGGCGGGGCGGTGGAGGTGCCGACCATCGACGGCAGCCGCACCAAGGTGACGGTGCCGCCGGGAACCCAGTCGGGCCACCAGTTCCGCATCAAGGGCAAGGGCATGTCGGTGCTGCGCAGCGCCCAGCGCGGCGACATGTACATCCAGGCGGTGGTGGAAACCCCGGTGAACCTGACCAAGCGCCAGCAGGAACTGCTGCGCGAGTTCGAGGGCGCCGCAAAGGAAGGGTCGAACCCGCAGTCGGAAGGCTTCTTCGCCAAGGTGAAGGAGCTTTGGGAAGACCTGAAGGACTGATCCCGGCCATCGCCGGGGACAAATCGGGACTGTCTGGACGGGCGGCGCGTCGATGATGCGCCGCCCGTTACTTTTTGTCGCATACTGGGATCTTTGCGTGTTTTCCACGGCTGCCGAGCGGTTTTTGCGCGAAAGCCGTTGAAGGGGCGGTCATGCACGTGTAATCACCCAGCATGGCTAATCCATTGGCGACATGCCCGGCCGGTGCCGGGGGCAGGCTGCCTCATGCGGGTTGAGAGGCTTCTCACCGCGCTGGTCGACGCTTTCGTCCGCGGCGACGAGCTGCCCGACCTGATCCTGCCGGCGGGCCACTCGCCGATCCTGCAACGCCGCCGCGCCGCGATGATCCAGTCGCGTGTGCGCATGGTGGCGCTGATCTTCGGCATCCTGACGCCGCTGTGGATCGCCATCGACGTCACCGTCTTTGAATGGTCGCTGGCGATCTGGCTGATCCTGCTGCGCCTGACCGCCAGCGCCGCCTTCCTGGCGCTCGCCTTCGACCGCCGGTCCTGCGAGGACATGGCCTGCGCCTGGTGGCGGCTGGCCGCGCTGCTGGCGATCCCGACCGTGTTCTTCGCCGTCTCGCACCCGCTCCTCTATAACCAGGGGGTCGACGACCTGCGCATCGCCGTCAGCGCCGGCTACGGCTATCTGCCCTTCGTGATGGTGGCGGGGCTCAGCGTCTTTCCGCTGACCGCGCTGGAGGGGGCGCTGTTCGCCGCACCGATGCTGGGTGCCCATCTGGCCGCCGGCTTCTACGGCTCGCTGGTGATGCCGTTCCCCTCCTACATCAGCGCGCTGTGGCTCTTGGCGCTGATCGCGGTGGTGGCGACGCTGGCGGCGATCAGCCAGCTGCATTTCATGATCGCGCTGCTGGAGCAGGCGGCGCACGACGCGCTGACCGGCGCCTTCTCCCGCCGGATCGGCGAGGAGTTGCTGAAACTCCAGGTCGCCCATGCCGAGCGGGCATCACAGCCGCTGACGGCGATCTTCGTCGATCTGGACGACTTCAAGGCGGTCAACGACCGCTATGGCCATGAGGAGGGCGACCGCGTCCTGCGTCATGCCGCCAACACCATCCGCAGCCTGCTGCGCCAGTCCGACGCCCTGATCCGCTGGGGCGGCGAGGAGTTTTTGGTCGTCATGCCCGACACCCCGGTGGACGGCGCGATGATCGCGGTGGAGCGCATGCGCCGCGCCGGCTTCGGCAAGCGGCCGGACGGCAGTTTGCAGACCGCCAGCATCGGCATCGCCGAACAGACGGCCGACCGCCCCGCCGATTGGGAAGCGCTGGTGGAACTGGCCGATCAGCGCATGTACCGCGCCAAGCAGGACGGCAAGGACCGGGTGGTCGTCACCGGCGCCGGCGTCAAGCCCGACGCCGAGACCGATCCCTGGGACGGCATCACCGCCTGAGCGCCCAGTCAGCTTTCCGCCGGGCCGTCCAGCGGATACTCCCCCAACGCCTCATACACCGCGCCGCCGTTGCCGAGATGGCTGCGGTAGAGGGTGAGGCGGTCGACCGGCATCGGGCCGGCGCGGAACAGGCCGCGGTCGGACAGGAAACGGCCGATGCGGTCGGCCGGCGCGTCCTTCAGCCGGGCCAGCGTGATGTGGGGGGAGAATTTCCGCTCCTCCGCCGGCAGGCCGCAGCGGACGACGACGGACTCGACCTTGGCCTGGAGATGGGCCAGCGCCTCGTTGCGCTCCACCCCCGCCCACAGCACCCGTGCCTTGCGGCCGGCGCCGAACACGCCGACCCCGTCGAGGGTGAGCGCGAAGGCCGGCGCCCGCAGTTCCGCCAGGGCGGCGTCGATGTCCATCGCCTGATCCTCCGGCACCTCGCCGATGAAGCGCAGGGTCAGGTGCATATTCTCAGGCTCGGTCCAGCGCGCGCCGGGCACCCCGCCGCCCAGACCGGCCAGCCGCCGGCGAACCTCCTCCGTCAGGTCGAGCGCGACGAACAGGCGGAGCATGGGGCACCTCCAGACTTGCAGGGCCGGTTGCTGCAACGGCCCGCCCCCGTTCGATGAAGGGTGCGGGCCGTACGGTGGCTTACGGGCAGGGATCCGGCATGCGGTTGTGCACGGCGTCGATCTCCGCCAACACCTCGGGCGACAGGGTCAGCCCGACCGAGTCGATGTTGGAGATCAGCGTCTCCATCGTCGTCGCCCCGATCAGCGAGGAGGTGACGAAGGGCTTCTGCAGGGTGAAGGCGATGGCCATCTGGTTCGGCGCCAGACCGTGGCGGCGGGCGATGTCCAGATAGGCCTCGGTCGCCGCGTCGGCATTGACCGTGTTGTAGCGCGACGGCCGGTGGTCGAGCGAGCGGCGGCTGCCCGGCGGGATGGCGCCGTTCAGGTACTTGCCGGTCAGCGTGCCGGCGGCGAGCGGCGAATAGGCCAGCAGCCCGACATCCTCGCGCAGGGCCACCTCCGACAAGCCGTTCTCGAAGGTCCGGTTCAGCAGGTTGTAGGCGTTCTGGATCGAGGCGACGCGCGGCAGACCGGCCGGCTCCCCTGCCACCTCGGCGGCGCGCAGCCAGCGCATGACGCCCCACGGACTTTCGTTCGACAGGCCGACATGGCGGATCTTCCCCGCCTGCACCAGCTCGGCCAGCGCCGCCAGCGTCTCCTCGATCGGCACGGCGTCCTGCTCGGGCTTGTGCTGATAGGTGCGGCCGCCGAAGCGGTTGGTGACGCGGTCGGGCCAGTGGATCTGGTAGAGGTCGATGTAGTCGGTCTTCAGCCGCGACAGGCTGGCCTCCACCGCCGCGAAGAGGTTGGCGCGGTCGAGCCGCGACTTGCCGTCGCGTATCCAGCCGAAGCCGCCGGCCGGCAGGCCGATGATCTTGCTGGCAAGGATCACCCGGTCGCGCTTGCCGCGCGACTGGAACCAGCTGCCGATCACCTCCTCCGTCTTGCCATAGGTGTCGGCGGTGGGCGGGATGGCGTACATCTCCGCCGTGTCCCAGAAATTGATGCCGCGGTCGAGCGCCGCATCCATCTGGGCATGGCCTTCGGCCTCGGTGTTCTGGCGGCCCCAGGTCATGGTGCCCAGGCCGATGGCGCTGACCGACAGGCCGGTGCGGCCAAGCGGACGATACTGCATCCGGAACGTTCCTTATTCGAAATGATCTTTACAGAAACAGCGTCAGCACGCCGGTGTAACCATAGAGCCGGTTGTGCGACACCTCGCCCGAGGCGAAGAAGCCGGTCAGCGGGATGTCGCCGAAGACCTCGCGGATCATCGACAGCTCGGCATTGGCGGCACCGAACAGGCTGGGGCCGCGGGCGATGCAGCTGACATACACCGCCCCCTTCGGCGTCGCCTTCACCCGTTTCTTGAGGCTGTCCAGCATCCGGCGCATGTCGGCGGCGGCGGTCTCCGCGTCGCGGCGGGTGAACATCACCGGCTGGCCGGTGGTCACCCGTTCGGCGATGGAGAGCCAGCCGGCGCGCGGGTCGATGGCGATCAGGTCGCGCACCAGATAATCCTGGGTGTCGGAGCCGGCGATCGGCAGCCCGGCGCAGATCACCCCGGCCACCTGTCGCAGGTCGGCGGCAAGCTCCGGCCCGATGTCCTCCTTGAACACGTCGAGCGCCGGGCGGCCGTCGATCTCCAGGATCACGTTGTCGTCGCTGGCGGTGACGGTGCGCGTCGGCCCGATGGGGCGGCAGCCCTGGGTCAGCGCGGTGGCGACCGGCAGCTGCGGCGCGAACAGCACGCCGGACACGCCGCCGTCGGTGACCGGGTCGGCATCCTCCGCCCCGGCGGCGATCTGCGGGAACTCCCCGCGCGAGGCGGTCAGGCCGCCGACCAGGAAGACGCCGGCCTCCTCCGACAAACGGGCGACCAGCCCGGCCATGTCGGCATGGTGCGGGTCGACATGGATCAGCGCCAGCGCCGCGCCATGCTTGTCCAGCCAGCCGCCGGCATTGCCGCGCAGCGGCTCCAGCCCGTCGGTCAGGGTGGGGAACAGGCGGAAGCTGTCCTCCGGCAGGCGGGCGGCCATGATCGCCAGCCCCGGCTCGTCGAACAGGGCCGCACCGTTCGCCATCACGCCGATGCCGGCGGTGCCGACCCAATGGCGGATGCCGGTAACGCCGCGCAGCAGGGTGACGATGCTGGTCGCATGCTCCGCCAGCCCGTCGGTCAGATAGAGGAAGCCCAGGTTGCAGCCGGCGACCGGCCCCAGCCGGTCCAGGCAGGCCTTGACCGTCGGCCCCCACTCGGACCCGGCGGCGCAGGCGGCGGTAAAGCGGGTGTCGCTGTCCTGGGGCACGGTCATGGGGGTCACGGTCATGGCGGCTCAGCCTCCGGTCTTTTCTGTAGTCTTCTGGATTTGCGGCAGGCTGTCGAGCAGGGCGGTGACGGAGGGCAGGATGCGCTCGACGATCACCGCCACGCCCTGGGCGTTGGGGTGCAGGCCGTCCGGCTGGATCAGCGCCTGCTGCAACGCCACCCCGTCGAGGAAGAAGGGATAGAGCGGCACATCGTAGGTCTTGGCGAGATCCGGGTAGATGGCGTTGAAGCTGTCGGTGTAGGGCTTGCCCAGGCTGGGCGAGGCGAACATGCCGGCCAGCAGGGTCGGCACCTTGCGCTCCTTCAACGTCTTCAGGATGGCGTCGAGGTTGGCCCTGGCCTGACCGGGGTCGAGCCCGCGCAGCATGTCGTTGGCGCCCAGCTCGACGATGGCGGCGTCCGGCTTGTCGGCCAGCGCCCAGTCCAGCCGCGCCCGCCCACCGGCGGTGGTGTCGCCCGACACGCCGGCGTTGACGACGGTGACGCTGTAGCCCTTCGCCGCCAGCGCCTTTTCCAGCTGGCGGGTGAAGCCCTGCGGTTCGGGCAAGCCGTAGCCGGCGGTCAGGCTGTCGCCCAGCGCCAGCAGCTTCACCGGCGGCGCGGCAGCCGCGCGGGTCGGAACGGTCATCGATGCCCCTGCGGCAAGAAGAAAGGCGAGTGCGGCGCCAAGGGCGCCCGTGTTGAAAGCCCGGCGGGTCGTGCCATATGGCGATGGTCCATTCCGCTTGTGCGAGTGTCGCATGTCCAAGGCTCAGTCCCCTGCAACGTCGTCAAACTCCATCGCCCGGCCTTCAAACGAAATCATCGTTGAACTCGACGACGTCCACCTGAAATTGGACAGCGGCGCCGGACCCGTCAACATCCTGCGCGGCGTGAATCTTCAGGTTTCGGCCGGCGAGCGGGTCGGCGTCGTCGGCCCCAGCGGCTCCGGCAAGTCCACCATGATGATGGTGATGGCCGGGCTGGAACGCCCCAGCGGCGGCCTCGTCCGCGTCGCCGGCCAGGATCTCGGGAAGCTGGACGAGGATGGGCTGGCCCGCTTCCGCCGCCAGCATGTGGGGATCGTCTTCCAGGCTTTCCATCTGGTGCCGACCATGACGGCGCAGGAGAATGTCGCCATCCCGCTGGAGTTCGCCGGGGTCGCCGACGCCTTCGACCGCGCCCGCGTCGGGCTGGAGCAGGTGGGCTTAAGCCATCGCATCCACCATTATCCCGGCCAGCTGTCGGGCGGCGAGCAGCAGCGCACGGCGCTCGCCCGCGCCTTCGTCACCGAGCCGTCGCTACTGCTGGCCGACGAGCCGACCGGCAACCTCGACATCGACACCGGCAGCACCATCGTCAAGCTGCTGTTCGATCTGGCCGAGCGGCGCGGCACGACGCTGGTGCTGATCACCCACGACCAGAGCCTGGCTGCGCGCTGCGACCGCACGGTGCGGCTGGCGGACGGGCGGATCGCCGACGATGGGCAGGCCGCCCGGCGCGCGAAGCTCCAGGCGGCGGGGGAGTGAGGGGGATGGAAAGGATGTTCGCGCCAAATACTCCCTCTCCCCCCGGGGAGAGGGTCGGGGTGAGGGGGACGCAGTGCGTGGCGTTGCTCGACGCGCAAAGTCCTCGCCATTGAAGCAATCCTCGCCACGCACCCCCCTCACCCTAACCCTCTCCCCGGGGGGGAGAGGGGACAGCAGCAGGTGGAAGGGGGCTACGCGATGACCAACCTCAGCCTCGCGCTCCGGCTTGCCCGGCGGGAGCTGCGCACCGGCCTGAAAGGGTTCTGGGTCTTCCTCGCCTGCCTCGCCCTGGGCGTCGCCGCCATCGCCGCGGTGCAGTCGGTGTCGAGCGGGCTGCTCGACGGGCTGGCGAGCGACGGGCGTTCCATCCTTGGCGGCGACGTCGCGTTGCGGCAACTCTACAATCCGCCGGCCGACGGGCAGATGGCCGCGCTGAAGGCCGGCGGCCGGGTGTCGACCTCCGCCGAGATGCGGGCGATGGCCCGCGCGGATGACAACGTCCGCTCATCGCTGGTCGAGCTGAAGGCGGTCGACGATCTCTATCCGCTCTACGGCGCCGTGACGCTGGACGGCGGCGGCGACCTGCGCGACGCGCTGGCGCAGAAGGACGGCCGCTGGGGTGCGGTGGTCGAGGCCAGTCTGGTCGACCGGCTGGGCATCAAGCCCGGCGACACCATCCATGTCGGCGAGGGCGCCTACCGCGTCGCCGCCGTGCTGGACCGCGAGCCGGACCGCGCTTCCTCCAACGCCTTCTCGCTCGGACCGCGCCTGCTGGTGGCGCTGCCGTCGCTGGCGAACACCGGGTTGCTGCAACCCGGCAGCCTCACCTGGTGGAGCACCAAGGTGGCGCTGCCGCCGGACACCGACCTCAAGGCATGGCAGGATACCCTGCGCAGCCGCTTCCCCGACGCGCCCTGGCGGATGCGCGACTACACCAACGCCTCGCCGCAGATCGAGCGCTTCATCGACCGCATGACGCTGTTCCTGACGCTGGTCGGGCTGACCGCGCTGCTGGTCGGCGGCGTCGGGGTCGGCAACGCGGTGCGCAGCCATCTCGATTCGCGTGCCCGCACCATCGCCATGATGAAGTGCATCGGTGCGCCCGGCGCCCTGGTGTTCCAGCTCTATCTGGCGCAGATCCTGGCGCTGGCGCTGCTGGGCATCGTCATCGGGCTGGCGCTGGGGGCCGTGGCGCCGCTGGCGCTTGGCCGGCTGCTCGACGGCGTGCTGCCGGTGTCGGCCCACATCGGCGTCTATCCCGGCGCCCTGGCGCTCGCCGCCCTCTATGGCGTGCTGACCGCGCTGACCTTCTCGCTGTGGCCGCTCGGCCGGGCGCGCGAGGTGCCGGCGGGCGCCCTGTTCCGCGACGTGATCGCCCCGGCCGGCGGACGGCCGCGCACGCCTTATACGGTCGCGATGGTGGTATCGGCCGCGGCGCTCGCCGGGCTGGCGGTGCTGACCGCCCACAACAAGATCTTCGCCCTGTGGTTCGTCGGCGGCTCCATCGCCACCTTCCTCGCCTTCCGCGCCGCCGCCGCCCTGGTCACCTGGGGTGCTGCGAGGGTAGGGCGGGTCAGGCGTCCCGGCCTGCGGCTGGCGCTCGCCAACCTGCACCGGCCGGGCAACCCGACGGCGGCGGTGGTGCTGTCGCTGGGGCTTGGCCTGACGGTGCTGGTCGCCATCGCGCTGATCCAGGGCAACTTCTCCCGCCGGGTGTCGGAGACGATCCCGCAGGACGCCCCGGCCTTCTTCTTCGTCGACATCCAGCGCGACCAGTTCGACCCCTTGCGCGAGCTCGTCACCGCCGTCCCCGGCGCCAGCGCCTTCGAGGCGGTGCCGAGCCTGCGCGGTCGGATCGAGCGGGTGAACGGCGAGGATGCCGAAAAGGCGCTGGTCAACCCGGAGCAGGCCTGGATCCTGGCCGGCGACCGCGGCATCACCTATTCGGCGACGCTGCCGAAGCACTCCACCGTCACCGCCGGGTCCTGGTGGCCGACCGACTATGCCGGGCCGCCGCTGATCTCCATCCACCAGAGCGTCGCCGAGGCCTTCGGCATCGGTCCCGGCGCCACCATGACCGTCAACATCCTGGGCCGCAGCTTCGAGGCGAAGGTCGCCAACGTCCGTTCCGCCGATTTCAGCAGCATGGCGATCAACTTCACCATGGTCTTTGCCCCCGGCACGCTGGAAGGGGCGCCGCAGACCTGGGTCGCCACCGTCCGCGCCACGCCGGACGCCGAAACGCAGGTGCAGCGCGCCGTCCTGCAACGCTTCCCCAACATCACCATGGTGCGGGTGAAGGACGCGCTGGACACGGTGGCGGAGATGCTGGGCCATATCGGCACCGCGGTGCGCATCGTCGCCGGCATCACGCTGGCCGCCGGCACGCTGGTGCTGGCCGGGGCGGTCGCCGCCGGCCACCGCCGCCGGGTCTACGACGCGGTGGTGCTGAAGGTGCTGGGGGCCACGCGCGGCGACATTCTGCGCGCCTTCCTGCTGGAATACGGGCTGCTCGGCCTGCTGACCGCGGTCATTGCCGGCTTCATCGGAACCTTGACCGCCTGGGCGGTGCTGAAGTTCCTGATGCATTGGGAATGGAGCTTCCTGCCGTCGGCTGTCGTCACCACCGCGTTGCTGAGTACGGCGATCACGCTGGCTTTCGGGTTCTATGGTACTTGGCGGGCTCTGGGCCAGCCTTCGGCGCCATTGCTTCGGAACGAGTGACTCCCGTATGATGAAGCCGCAGGAAAAACGAATCGTGAAAGCTTTTTCATCTGGAAAAAGCGCCGCCGATTCCTATTGAACCGCCTGGCGGACTCGCCAATATGTCCTGCGACGGGATCACCCAATTCCACCGAGGAAACCAAACCATGGCAGACCCGACCTATAACCGCTTCGCGACCGCAGGCCGCGCGACAGATCGGGGATACTTCGACGAAGGCCTGCGCCAGCACATGCTGCGCGTGTACAACTACATGGGTGCCGGCCTGATCCTGACGGGTCTGGTCGCCGCGCTCGTGTCGTCCAGCCCGGCCATGATGGCCACCATCTTCGGCACGCCGCTGAAGTGGGTGGTGATGCTGGCGCCGCTGGCCTTCGTCATGGTGCTGTCCTTCGGCATCCAGCGCCTCTCCTTCGCATCGGCACAGATGATCTTCTGGGCCTATTGCGGTGCCATGGGCCTGTCGATGTCGGCCATCTTCCTGGTCTTCACCGGGGCGTCGATCGCGCTGACCTTCTTCGTCACCGCCGCGACCTTCCTGGCGATGAGCCTCTACGGCTACACCACGAAGGCCGACCTGTCGAAGATGGGCTCGTTCCTGATGATGGGCGTCATCGGCCTGGTGATCGCCGGCCTGGCGAACATCTTCTTCCAGTCGCCGGCCCTGCACTTCGCGATCTCCGCCATCGGCGTGCTGATCTTCACCGGCCTGACCGCCTACGACACCCAGGCGATCAAGGAAAGCTACGCCGAGGGCTACGATCACGAGAGCACCGGCAAGCTGGCCCTGATGGGCGCCCTGACGCTGTACCTGGACTTCATCAACCTGTTCCAGTTCCTGCTGCAGTTCCTGGGCCAGCGCAACAACGACTGAGCCTGAGGACATCCGACCCGAGACGCCCGATCGGACAAGCACCTGATCGACGCAGCAGCCGCCCGGAAGCACCCGCTTCCGGGCGGTTTTCTTTTGGGCCCGCTCAGGACTCTACCGTCACCAGGTCGCCCACGGCCAGTCCCAGCACCCGGTCGGCCCGCCCGCGGTTGACGGCGATCTCGGCCAGCCCGTTGGAGTTTTCGTACCACAGCGGCTGCCCCGGCCCGACGGCGCCGAAGGTGCGGGCGCGGGCGACGCGGGCGCCACCGGCGGTCAGCACCGCGTCGGCGGGCAGGGCGGAGGCCCGCAGGCCAGTCATGACGTTGCCGTAGACATCGACATAGACGATGCGCGGCAGCTCCTCCGGCCAGTCCGGCCGGTCGATGGCGGCGGGATTGAGCGGGCTGCGCGCGACGGCCCGGCCGGTGGCAAGGCTGGCGGCGACGGGGGCGAACAGGTCGCGGCCGTGGAAGCTGGCGGACAGCCGGTCCGGGATCCAGTCGATTGTCCAGGCGTTTAGCGACGTTGCGCGGCGCGCGATCAGGGCGAAAAGGCCGTTGTCCGGACCGACGAACCAGCGCCCGTCGGCCTCCACCATCACCGGCCGCCGGTCAGTGCCGACGCCGGGATCGACAACAGAGAGAAAGACGCTGCCAGCCGGGAAGGCCGGAGCATAGGCTGCCAGCAGATAGGCGGACAGCTGTGGGTCGAAGGCGGGGGCGTCGGCGAACAGGTCGATGACCGGCACGCCGGGCGCCTGTTGTGCCAACACCGCCTTCATCTGGCCGGTGTAGGGGCCGGAAAGTCCGAAATCGGTGAAAAGCAGGATCATCGAGGGCCTTCTCACCAGTGCTGTGGTGGTCTTGGCCCCCATCCTACCCCCATCCGAACCCCGCACTCACACCGACTTGGTATCGAGCGCGTAGCCGGCCGACCGCACGGTGCGGATCAGGTCCAGCTCGTCCTCCTCGTTCATCGCCTTGCGCAGGCGGCGGATGTGTACGTCGACCGTACGCGGCTCGACATACACGTCGTGGCCCCACACCAGATCGAGCAGCTGCTCGCGCGAGAACACCCGGCCGGCATGCTGCATGAAGTGGCGCAGCAGGCGGAATTCGGTCGGGCCGAGGTGTACGTCACGGCCGTTGCGGCGGACGCGGTGGGCGGCCAGATCCATCGTCACGTCGGCAAAGGTCAGCACCTCGTCGGTCATGCCGGGAGAGGCGCGGCGCAGCACCGCGCGCATGCGGGCGACCAGCTCGGTCGGCGAGAAGGGCTTGGTGATGTAGTCGTCGGCGCCGGAGTTCAGGCCGCGCACCCGGTCGCCTTCCTCGCCGCGGGCGGTCAGCATGATGATCGGGATGTCGCGGGTCTTGGCGTTGCGGCGCAGCTGGCGGCAGACCTCCAGCCCGCTCATCAGCGGCAGCATCCAGTCGAGCAGCACGATGTGCGGCGTCTGCTCGCCGGCGGCCAGCAGGGCCTCCTCGCCGTCGCTGGCGGTGGCGACGCGGAAGCCTTCCTTTTCCAGGTTGTACTTCAGCAGCGTCAGGATGTCGGCCTCGTCCTCGACGATCAGGACGAGCGGCTTCAGGGCCGCGTTCATGGTGGCTCCGTTGACAGCGCGCGTCTCGACGTTAACCGGCATGGGACAGCCTTTTCAACAAAGGAGGAGGGGAGGGCGCAGAGGTAAGGCGGGGCTCAGCCATAGCGGCCGGTGATGTAGCCCTGGGTGCGCTCGTCGCGCGGGTTGGTGAAGATGTCCTCGGTGTCGTCGCACTCCACCATCTCGCCCAGATGGAAGAAGGCGGTGCGCTGCGACACGCGGGCGGCCTGCTGCATGTTGTGGGTGACGATGACGATGGTGTAGTTGGCCCGCAGCTCGTCGATCAGCTCCTCGATGTGGGCGGTCGCGATGGGGTCGAGCGCCGAGCAGGGCTCGTCCATCAGGATCACCTCGGGGCTGACGGCGATGGCGCGGGCGATGCACAGCCGCTGCTGCTGGCCGCCGGACAGGCTGGTGCCGGGTTCGCGCAGGCGGTCCTTGACCTCGCCCCACAGCCCGGCGCGCTTCAGCGAGGTCTGCACCACCTCGTCCAGTTCGTCGCGGCCGGAGGCCAGGCCATGGATGCGCGGGCCGTAGGAGACATTGTCGTAGATCGACTTGGGGAAGGGGTTCGGCTTCTGGAACACCATGCCGACGCGGGCGCGCAGCTGCACCGCATCGACCGCCTTGCCATAGACGTCCTCGCCATCCAGCGCGATCCGCCCCTCGACCCGGCAGCCCTCGATGGTGTCGTTCATCCGGTTCAGGCAGCGCAGGAAGGTCGACTTGCCGCAGCCGGACGGGCCGATCAGCGCCAGCACCCGGTTTTCCTGGATGTCGAGGTCGATGCCCTTCAACGCCTGTTTGGCGCCGTAGAACACCGTCACCCCGCGGGCGGTCATCTTGTTGGGCAGGGCGGCACCCGCGCGTTGACCGGGGCGGTCTTCGGCGCGGGGCCGCAGCTTCAGCGGGTTCTGAATGCTCATGACGCTCACCACCGTCTCTCGAAAATCTTGCGCAGGATCACGGCCGCGCCGTTCAGCAGGATCAGGACGCCGAGCAGGATCAGGATCGCCGCCGAGGTGCGCTCGGTGAAGGCCCGCTCGGGGCTGTCGGCCCACATGTAGATCTGCACCGGAAGCACCGTGGCGCTGTCGGTCAGCCCGTGGGGCACGTCGACGATGAAGGCGACCATGCCGATCAGCAGCAGCGGCGCCGTCTCGCCCAGCGCGCGGGCCATGCCGATGATGGTGCCGGTCAGGATGCCGGGCATCGCCAGCGGCAGCACATGGTGCAGCACCGTCTGCAAGGGCGAGGCGCCGATGCCCAGCGCCGCCTGGCGGATCGACGGCGGCACCGCCTTCAGCGCGACGCGGGACGCGATGATGATGACCGGCAGCGTCATCAGCGCCATCACCAGCCCGCCGACCAGCGGGGCGGAGCGCGGCATGCCGAAGAAACCGAGGAACACCGCGAGGCCGAGCAGGCCGAAGATGATCGATGGCACCGCGGCGAGGTTGTTGATGTTCACCTCGATCAGGTCGGTCCAGCGGTTCTTCGGCGCGAACTCCTCCAGATAGACCGCGGCGGCGATGCCGGTCGGCACCGACAGCGCCATGGTCACCAGCAGGGTCAGCAGCGAGCCGGCGATGGCGCCGCCGATGCCGGCCTGTTCCGGCTCGCGGCTGTCGCCGGCGGTGAACAGGGTGGTGTTGAAGCCCTGCGCCAGCGCGCCGGAGGCCAGCAGCGCGTCGGCGGCGGCGACCTTGGCGTCGCTGAGCCCGCGCTCGCTCTCCGGCAGGTCGCGGCGGTAGCCGCCCTTCACCAGCTGGTCGATCTGGTCGTCGGCGCGGACCCAGATCGTCTGCGTGGTGCCGGCCAGCGCCGGGTTCTTCGCCACCATCGCCTCCAGCTCGTAGGGTGCCCCCGACGACAGCAGGTCGTTCAGCACGCGGCGGCCGGCGCGGTCGGTGACCTGGGGGAACTGGGCGTAGAGCGCCCGGCGCAGCGGGGCGGCGTAGTTGCGGTCGGCGACCTCCGCCGGGTCCAGCGTCACCTCCAGCCGGATGCGCGCTTCCCAAAAGGCACTGGCGCCCTTGGCGACGATGGAGCCCAGCAGCAGAACCAGCATCAGCGCCGCCAGCGCCACCGCGGCGGCGCCGGCCAGCCGGAAGCGGCGCTCCGCGGCATGGCGGGCGCGCAGACGGCGGGCGAAGGCCTCGCTGCGCAGGCGCGACTTCGGCGGGGTGGTTGAGGCGGGGGAGGGCGTCACGGCCGCCGCGTCCCGCTCGACGAGGTCAGTCATATTTTTCCCGATAGGTCCGGACCACCCGCAGGGCGACCATGTTGAGGCAGAGCGTGACGAGGAACAGCACAAGGCCGAGGCCGAAGGCCGACAGCGTCTTCGGGCTGTCGAACTCCTGGTCGCCGACCAGCAGCGTGGCGATCTGGGTGGTGACGGTGGTGACCGCCTGCAATGGGTTGGCGGTCAGGTTGGCGGTCAGGCCCGACGCCATGGTGACGATCATCGTCTCGCCGATGGCGCGGCTGACCGCCAGCATCACCGCGGCGACGATGCCCGGCAGCGCCGCCGGCAGCACCACCTGCCTGATGGTTTCCGACTTGGTGGCGCCGAGGCCGTAGGAGCCGTCGCGCAAGCTCTGCGGCACCGCGTTGATGACGTCGTCCGACAGCGAGCTGACGAAGGGGATGATCATCACCCCCATGACGATGCCGGCGGCCAGCGCCGATTCCGAACTGACGTCCAGCCCCAGCGCCTCGCCGACCGAGCGCACGAAGGGCGCCATGGTCAGTGCTGCGAAGAAGCCGTAGACCACGGTCGGGATGCCGGCCAGGATCTCCAGCGCCGGCTTCAGCCAGGTGCGCACGCCGCGTCCGGCATATTCCGACATGTAGATCGCCGCCATCAGCCCGACCGGCACCGCCACCGCCATGGCGATCACCGTGATCAGCAGCGTGCCGGCGAACAGCGGGATGGCACCGAAGGAACCGCTCGATCCGACCTGATCGGCCCGCATCGCCATCTGCGGGCTCCAATGGGTGCCGAACAGGAAGTCGAGCGGTGAGACGACGCTGAAGAAGCGCAGCGCCTCGAACAGCAGCGACAGGACGATGCCGACCGTGGTCAGGATGGCGACCAGCGAACAGACGACCAGCGCCACCCGCACCACCCGCTCCACCGCCGGACGGGCGCGCAGGTCCGGGCCGATGCGGTGGCGGCCCCAGGCGAGCCCGGCGACGGCGAGGCTGGCGCCGACCGCCAGCAGGCTCCAGCCGGCGAGATCGCGGAAGCCCGCATAGCGGCGCGCCGCCTCGACCACCAGCGGATCGGAGTCGCGCCCGGTCGAGATGCCGTGGGCGAGGTTGAGGATGTCGGCCTTCAGCAGGGCGACCGACTGGCCGTCACCGGTGGTCAGCCGCTCCGGCAGGGCCGACAGCACCAGCTGCATCGCCAGCCAGCCTTCCGACGCCGTCCAGGCGACGAACAGCAGCAGCGCCGGCAGCCCGGCCCACAGCGCGACATAGACGCCATGATATGACGGGACCGAATGCAGCTCCGCCACCCGCCCGCCAACGGACGCCGCCGCCCGCGACCGGCCGATCATGAAGCCGATCAGGGTGAGCAGGGCCAGGATCAGGGCGAGGAGGGTCAGCTGCATGCGGGTCGCTCAAGAGGAGGAGTTGGTCAGAACTGCAACGGCGTCAGGTTGACCGCCTCGACGCGGGCGGTGTCGCGCAGCGCCTTCGGCTCCGGGATCAGGCCCTTGTCGACCAGATAGCCGTCGTCGCCCATCGCCCGCTCCGACGTGTATTCGCCGATGAACTCGCGGATGCCCGGAATGACGCCGGCATGGGCGTTCTTGACATAGATGTAGAGCGGGCGGGCCAGCTCATACTTGCCGGCGGCCACCGTCTCCGCCGTCAGCTCCACCCCGTCCATCTTCGCGGATTGCAGCGTGTCGCGGTTCTGGTCCAGGTAGCTGTAGCCGAAGACGCCGAAGGCGTTGGGGTTGGCGAGCAGTTTCTGGACGATCAGGTTGTCGTTCTCGCCGGCCTCGACATAGACGCCATCCTCGCGGATCGTCATGCAGGCGCGCTCGCGCGCCTTCTCGTCGGGAACCGCCTTGGCGACCTCGGCCAGTTTTTTGCAGCCTTCCAGCATCGCCAGCTCGTTGAAGGTGTCGCGCGTCCCGGAGGTGGGCGGCGGCCCCAGCACCTCGATGGCCGCCTTGGGCAGCGACGGGTCGATGTCGGACCACAGCTTGTAAGGATTGGCGACCAGGGCGCCGTTGACCGGCACCTCCTTCGCCAGCGCCTTCCACAGCAGGACGGTGGACAGTGACACCGGCGCTGCCTTCTTCGAGGAGGCCAGCGCGATGCCGTCATAGCCGATCTTCAGCTCGGTCATCGTGGTGACGCCGTTGCCGGCGCACTGGTCGATTTCCGACTTCTTGATCCGGCGCGAGGCGTTGACGATGTCGGGATGGGCCGGGCCGACGCCGGCGCAGAACAGCTTCAGCCCGCCGCCGGTGCCGGTCGATTCGACCACCGGGGTCTTGAACTTGCCGGTCTTGCCGAAGGCCTCCGCCACCGCGGTGGTGAAAGGGAAGACGGTGGAGGAGCCGACCGCACGGATTCTGGTCGCGCGACTGCGCCCAGGCCGGGGCGGTGAAACCCACAGCCAGGCCCAAAGCGGTCGCGGCGAAAACATGGGTCCGGATGGTCACGGGTGCCCTCCTCGATCAAACGGAGACTGGTCCAGCGGAATTGCGCGGACCATAGACCCGGAGGGCGACCGATTGATTACGTTTTTATGACGCTTTCATGACAGCGTCATGGAATGGTGCGCCCCTCTCACACCCCGCCATATCCCCTCTCCCCCCCGGGGAGAGGGTTAGGGTGAGGGGGAAGCACGGCGGCCCTTCCACGAAAATCCTGACGCGTCTCCCCCTCTCCCCGGCCCTCAGCTCGGGAAAGGGAAGGGGCCTCGGCCGGCAGATAGACCGTGAAGGCGCTGCCGACCCCGACCTCGCTTTCGATGGTCAGCCGGCCGCGGTGGCGGTTCAGGATGTGCTTGACGATGGCCAGCCCCAGCCCGGTGCCGCCCATGGCGCGGGAGCGCGCGGCGTCGACGCGGTAGAAGCGCTCGGTCAGGCGGGGCAGGTGGGTGCGGGCGATGCCGTCGCCGCGGTCGCGCACCGACACCGACACCATGGCAGTGCCGCCGCGCCCGGCCCGCTTGTCCTTCGCCACGCCGCCCGGCGCCGGCAGGCCGGTGAAGCCCACCGCGGCACCGTCGGCCAGCGCCACGCTGACGGTCACGTCGGTGTCCTCGCGCGTGTATTTGATCGCGTTGCTGACGAGGTTCTGGAAGACCTGGGTCAACTGGTCCTCGTCGCCGACGACCGGCGGCAACTCCTCCGGCGCCTCCAGGCGCAGGCGGATGCGGCGCTCCGCCGCCTTCAGCTGAAGCGCGGCGATGACGTTCTCCAGCTCCTCCACCACATCGACGCGGCCGTTGGGCTGCATGTGCTCGTCAAGCTCGATGCGCGACAGCGACAGCAGGTCGTTGACCAGACGGGTCATGCGGCTGGCCTGATCGTGCATGATCGCCAGGAAGCGGTCCTGCGCCTCCGGATCGTCGCGGGCCGGGCCGCGCAGCGTCTCGATGAAACCCAGCAGGGAGGACAGCGGCGTGCGCAGCTCGTGGCTGGCGTTGGCGATGAAGTCGGCGCGCATCTGCTCCGACCGGCGGGCGGCGGTCACGTCGTGCAGGGTCAGGATCGCCATGCGGGCGACGGTGGGCGGACGCGGCGCCGGCTCCTCCTCGATCTCGCCGTCCAGCAGCGAGGGGTCGGGTTCCTGCACCAGCCGCTGGAAGGGCTTCACCTGCGCCTCGAAGCTGCGCTCCACCGGCACCGGCAGGGTGAACTCGATGATGCGGGACGCACCGCCGCGCAGCACCGAATCCACCGCTTCCAGCACCGCCGGCGTGCGCAGGGACGAGGCGAGGTCGCGGTCGACGATCTTGTCGCCGAACAGCTCCCGCGCCGTCTGGTTGGCGCGCACCACCTGCCGGTCGGCATCCATCAGCAGGAGAGGGGCGGGCAGGGCGTCGATCACCGCCTCGTCGGCGTCCAGCTGCATCCGCACGCTCTCGGCCCGGCGCAGCCCGACCCGGTGCAGGCGGCCGATGGTGGCGGCCAGCGCCTTCAGCGCGGGCGGCGTGCCGGCCGGGGCCAGCGGCTCGTCGGCTTCGGCCAGCCGGGCGGCATAGTCGGTCACTGCGTTGGCATCGCGCCGATAGGTCCGCAGGATCTGGACCGCACCCGCCACTGCCACGATGCCGGCCGCCAGCGCCAGCCCGCCATGCAAGGCCCCGCCATAGACCGCCCAGCTCAGCACGCCGGCAAGGGGGGCCAGCATCAGCAGGATGGCGGTCAGAAGCGGGGTGGGCGGCGACGCCTTCTGGCGCATGGGGTGGCACCGGATTTGAGAGTGGAGACGGAACAGGAAACCGCAGGTTCAGCCCTTCTACACCATCGCCACGACCCCCGCGCGGCGGTCATAAAAGATTCATGGCGGCGACTGTGCGGCTGGCCGTTGACTCCAATATCCTGGACCTTCATTCTATCTTCATGGAAAAGATGGAAAACGACATCGACAGCCGGCTTGCAACCCGGTTGCGCACGCTGCGGGCGGATCGTGGCCTGACGATGGACGGCTTGGCCGAGCGGTCGGGCGTCAGCCGCTCGATGATCTCGCTGGTGGAGCGCGGGGAGAGCAGCCCGACGGCCTCGGTGCTGGAACGGCTCGCCGCCGGGCTTGGCGTGACGCTGGCGACGCTGTTCGCCGAGGCGGAGCGCGAGGACGCCGACCCGGTGGTTCGCCGCGCCGACCAGATCGCCTGGACCGACCCGGCCACCGGCTATCGCCGCCGCAACCTGTCGCCGCCGGGCTATCCGTCCCCCATCGAGCTGGTGGAGGTGGAGCTGCCCCCGGGCGCCCGCGTCTCCTACGACAGCGGCACCCGCGCCGCCGTTGTCGAGCAGCAGATCCATCTGCTGGACGGCACCATCGAGCTGACGGTGGGGGAGGTGACGCACCGGCTGGACACGGGCGATTGCCTCGCCATGCGGCTCGACCGGCCGACCGGCTTCCACAACCCGACCGACCGCACCGCCCGCTACATCGTGGCGCTGACCACTGAGGGGCGCGGCGGGTCAAACGCCGTTAAACGCTGAAGGAGCGAGCCATGGACGCTGCCTGCCTGGACCCGAACCGGCGGAGTGGAGACGGTGCGGTGACGGTCCGCCTGCTGACGGCGGAGGACGCCGGCGCCGCCGTGCCGGGCCTGACCGACGTGCTGCTGGATTGCGTGGAGGGCGGCGCGTCGGTCAGCTTCATGGCTCCCCTCGACCGCGCCACCGCCGAAGGCTTCTGGCGGAGCGTGGCGGCCGGGGTGGAGCGGGGGGAGCGCATGTTGCTGGTGGCGGAGGATGGCGAGGGCGTGCTCGGCACCGTCCAGCTGGTTGTCGCCCAGCCGCCGAACCAGCCGCACCGCGCCGACCTGTCCAAGATGCTGGTCCACCGCCGCGCCCGCTGCCGGGGCGTCGGCGCCGCCCTGATGCAGGCTGCCGAGGATGCGGGACGCGCCGCCGGCAAGACCCTGCTGGTGCTGGACACCGCCTCGCCCGAGGCCGAACGGCTCTACACCCGCGCCGGCTGGGTGAAGGTCGGCGTCATCCCGAACTTCGCCCTGTGGCCGCAAGGAGGGCTCTGCGACACGGCGTTCTTCTACAAGGCGTTGGGGTGAGTGCATCCTTTAAACCCCTCTCCCGGGGCGGGAGAGGGGGGTGTCCTCCACCGCGGCGGAAGAAGAGGCGTCCTACCTCACCTCACCACGGCAGCGAGTCATGCGCCGCCAATGCTGCGGCGGTGACGATGTCGTTGACCGAGGCGCCCATGGTGACGATCTGCGCCGGCTTGTCCAAGCCGATCAGCAGCGGGCCGATCATCTGGCCGCCGGCCATCTTGTTCAGCAGCTTGGCCGAGATGTTGGCCGAATGCAGGCCGGGCATGATCAGCACGTTGGCCGGACCGGACAGCCGGCAGAACGGGTAGACCCGCTTCATCAGCTGGTAATCCAGCGCCACGTCGGCCGACATCTCGCCGTCATACTCGAAATCGACCCGGCGGCTGTCGAGGATCGACAGGGCTTCCCGCAGCGGATCGGTGTTCGGATGCGGCGTCTGGCCGAAGTTGGAGAAGGACAGCATCGCGATCCGCGGCTCGTGCCCCATCTGCCGGGCCTTGGCCGCAGCCCCGATGGCGATGTCGGCCAGCGTCTTGCCGTCGGGACGGACATGGACGGTGGTGTCGGCGATGAAGACGGTGCGGTTGCGGGTGATCGACAGGTGCAGGCCGAACACCGGCCCGCTCGCCTTGGGATCGATGACGCGGCGGATTTCCTCGTAGGCGACGCCGAAGCTGCGGGTCAGGCCGGTCACCATGGCATGGGCGTCGCCCTGCGCCACCATGCAGGCGGCGAAGACGTTGCGGTCCTGGTTGACCATCCGCTGGCAGTCGCGCAGCAGCGCGCCCTTGCGCTGCAGGCGGCGGTAAAGGTGGTCGGCATAGCGGCGGTTGGCGTCCGACAGGCGGGCGTTGTGGATCTCGAACTGGACGTTGGGCTGCCCCATCGCCGTCAGCTGTTCCCGGATGACCTCCTCCCGGCCGATCAGCACCGGCGTGCCGTAGCCGTGGGCGCGGAAGGCCATGGCGGCGCGGATCGTCCGCTCCTCCTCGCCCTCGGCGAAGACGACGCGGCGCGGGTTGGTCCGCACCTTCTCCAGGATCAGCTCCAGGCTGTCGGCGGTCGGGTCCAGGCGGGTGCGCAGGCTGTGCTTGTAGCTGGTCAGGTCGAGGATCGGCTTGCGCGCCACCCCGCTTTCCATCGCCGCCTGGGCGACGGCGGCCGGAACCGTGACGATCAGGCGCGGATCGAACGGCACCGGGATGATGTAGTCCGGGCCGTAGCGCAGCCGGCGACCGGAATAGGCGGCATCGACCTCGTCCGGCACGTCCTCGCGCGCCAGTGCGGCCAGCGCCTTGGCGGCGGCGACCTTCATCGCCTCGTTGATGGTGGTGGCGCGGACGTCGAGCGCGCCGCGGAACAGATAGGGGAAGCCCAGGACGTTGTTGACCTGGTTCGGATAGTCGGAGCGGCCGGTCGCCACGATGGCGTCGCCGCGCACCGCCTTGACCTCCTCCGGCGTGATCTCCGGATCAGGGTTGGCCAGCGCGAAGATGATCGGCTTGGCCGCCATCGACTTGACCATCTCCGGCGTCATCGCCCCCTTGGCCGACAGGCCGACGAACACGTCGGAGCCGGCAACCGCCTCTTCCAGCGTGCGCTTGTCGGTGTCGACGGCGAAGGACGACTTCCACTGGTTCATGCCGTTGGTGCGGCCGCGGTAGACCACGCCCTTGGTGTCGCACAGGATGATGTTTTCACGTGAAACACCCATCGTGCAGAACAGCTCGGCGCAGGCGATGCCCGCCGCACCGGCGCCGTTCACCACCATCTTCACGTCCTCGACCTTGCGGCCGGTGATGTCGCAGGCGTTGATCAGGCCGGCGGCGGCGATGATCGCGGTGCCGTGCTGGTCGTCGTGGAAGACCGGGATGTCCAGCAGTTCGCGCAGCCGCTCCTCGATGATGAAGCAGTCGGGCGCCTTGATGTCTTCCAGGTTGATGCCGCCGAAGCTGGGGCCGAGGAAGCGCACGCAGTTGACGAATTCGTCCACGTCGCGGGTGTCGACCTCGAGGTCGATGCCGTCGACGTCGGCGAAGCGCTTGAACAGCACCGCCTTGCCTTCCATCACCGGCTTGCCGGCGAGCGCACCCAGGTCGCCCAGCCCCAGCACCGCCGTGCCGTTGGAAATGATGGCGACGATGTTGCCCTTGGCCGTGTAGTCGTAGGCGAGCGACGGGTCTTCGGCGATGCGCAGGCAGGGGGCGGCGACGCCGGGGGAATAGGCCAGCGCCAGATCGCGTTGGGTGGTCAGCGGCTTGGTCGGGGTGATTTCCAGCTTGCCGGGCCGGCCGCTCGAATGCAGCAGCAGGGCCTCTTCGTCGGTGACGCGCTTGGTGTCGGACATGGATGTCGTGTTCCTCAACGGAGTGCATAGCCCGTCGGTCTTCATTGATGCCCTTCTGGGCGGTGCGCTGCCGACGGTGGGGCCGCGATGGTACACGCGGCACGCGCAACTCGCCAAGCCTCCAAAGCCCGCTTTTTGTACGAATCATGCATTTTTTTGACGATTGAAGACACATTCAGTTGGTATTGCGTCCTATCTGCTGCGCTCGCCTTGCATGACCATGGCGTTTGGGATGGCCGGGCGGTGGCTGTTACCATCGGGGGCGGTCCCGCGATCCGCGCTTTTCCGCCTCTGCCGGAGCCTCCATCTTGTCCCAGGCCACACGCCCTGCGGCGCCCACCGCTTTGACGCCCGACGAACGCCGCATCACGCTGGTCATCGCGGCGGTGCAGTTCATCAACATCCTGGATTTCATGATGGTGATGCCGCTCGGCCCCGACTTCGCGCGGGCGCTTGGCATTCCGGCGGCACACATCGGCTATATCGGCGGCAGCTACACCGCCGCCGCCGCGGTGGCCGGGCTGATCGGCTCGATGCTGCTCGACCGCTTCGACCGCCGCAGGGCGCTTGCCGTGGCGATGGCCGGGCTGATCGTCTCCACCGCACTCGGCGGCTTGGCCTGGGACTTCCCGTCGCTGCTGGCGGCCCGCGTGCTGGCCGGGCTGTTCGGCGGTCCTGCCGTCGCGGTCGCCATCGCCACGCTGACCGACCAGGTGGCGCCGCAGCGGCGCGGACAGGCGATGGGGGCCGTGATGTCGGCCTTCTCGCTGTCGGCCATCGCCGGGGTGCCGGTCGGGTTGGAGCTGGCGCTCTATGGCGGCTGGCGCCTGCCATTCTTCGCGGTGGCCGCCGCCGGGCTGGTCGTCGCCGTCGCCGCCATCGCCATCCTGCCGCCGCAGCGCGGCCATCTGGCCGCCGGGGCAGGGGCGGGGGTGAAGACCGGCGCGTGGGTGCGGATGACGGCGCTGCTGTCCCGCCGCAAGGTCTGGCTGGCCTACGCCACCGTGGCACTGGTGCAGGTCCAGCAATTCATGATCGTCCCCAACATCGCCGCCTATGTGCAGGGCAATCTGGGCTTCCCGCGCGACCATCTGAGCCTGGTCTACATGACCGGCGGCGCGCTGAGCTTCTTCGCCTCGCGCTGGGCCGGCCGTCTGGTCGACCGCCACGGCTCCAGCGCCATCACTTTCGCGGCGACCGTGGGGTTGAGCGTCGTGATCTTCACCGCCTTCATCGGCTACCGTCCCTGGATGCCGGTGCTGGGGCTGTTCCCCTTCTTCATGACCTTCGTCGGCGTCCGCATGGTCGCCAACGGCGCCGCCTTCTCCCGCGTGCCCGACCCGCAGGAGCGCGCCGGCTTCATGGCGCTGGTGTCGGCGGTCCAGCATCTCAGCTCGGCCTTCGGCGCCTTCCTGTCGGCGGAGATCCTGACCAACGCGCCCGACGGCCGGCTGGAGCATGTCTCGACCATGGCCATGGTCTCCATCGCCATCGGGCTTGCCATTCCCATGCTGACCCTGTGGCTGGAGCGGGCGACGCGCGCCCCGGCGCCGACAGCCGCCGTCATGCCGGCACCTGTACCGGTGGCGGCGGACGCCGTACTGGACGGGGCGGGGCGGAGCCGTTAGCTTGCCGCCGATCTGCAAACGACCTTCGGAATGATGCCCATGCGCCCCTCCGGCCGCGCCTTCGACCAACTGCGCACCGTCTCCCTCGAACCCGGCTTCAGCCGTTATGCCGAGGGGTCCTGCATGGTGCGTTTCGGCAACACGCATGTGCTGTGCACCGCCAGCGTCGACGAGACGGTGCCGCGCTTCCTGAAGAACACCGGGCTGGGCTGGGTCACCGCCGAATACGGCATGCTGCCGCGCTCCACCCACAGCCGCAGCGACCGTGAGGCGGCGAAGGGCAAGCAGTCCGGCCGCACCCAGGAAATCCAGCGTCTGATCGGCCGCGCGCTGCGCGCCGTCACCGACCGCTCGGCGATGGGCGAGAAGCAGATCAAGATCGACTGCGACGTGATCCAGGCCGACGGCGGCACCCGCACCGCCGCCATCACCGGCAGCTATGTCGCCCTCCATCTGGCCTTCCAGCACCTGATGCAGATCGGTGCCTTGAAGACCATGCCGCTGACCGATCAGGTCGCCGCCGTCTCTTGCGGCCTCTACCAGGGCAACGCCGTGCTCGACCTCGATTACGACGAGGACTCCAAGGCGCAGGCCGATGCCAACTTCGTCCTGACCGGCAAGGCCGGCATCGTCGAAATCCAGGGCACCGCCGAGGAAACCCCCTTCTCCGAGCCGCAGTTCATGGAACTGCTGACGCTCGCCCGCAAGGGTGTCACCGAGCTGGTGGCGTTGCAGAAGCAGGTTCTTCAGATATGACCCTATCAGTTCCACTGCCTTGATATAGCTTGGGTGAGGCAGTCAGCGATTGACGTTGGCTGCCCACCCGGAGGTCCAAATTTTGCCATAAAATTCAGCCTATCCAGTCGGGACCTTTTCTCAATCACCTCCCATTCCCTTTCTTCCTCTAATCTGAGAAACATAAGAAAGTTTTTTACTGCTTGTCTAACCTTGCTCTTTACTACTGCTGCAGGATGCTTGCTATCAGCGTGCTTAGCGGGATAGATCTCGTTTATGGGAATGATATACCTTTTAGGCATTACTACATCAACAACTATCAGTTCTAGATATCTAACTTGCGTAAATATACAATTGACATAAAAATCTCCTGACATTGATAATTTTATCTTCGATTTCTCTCTTACGTGCTCGACAATATAACCAACATCAATTTCTACCAACCCATACTTAAGCAAGACATTCAAAGCCTGACGGATTGAGAAGGTATCATATCCGATTGCATTGAATTCCTTGGTCATTTCTTCATATTCTGCAGACGGTCTGCGCTTCAAGAAGAACATGATCCTTGGAATGATAAGTGTGTTTCTATAATCATTAACGTTAGTTGATATGTCTGCATTAAATATATTTGCGATAGGTGATGCATCTTTGTCGTAAAAGGGGTAATGTATGGCCATCAAGCACTCTATTATAAGATGAATTGGGAATATGCTTTCATCTCCATGTGATGTTTTATCAACCGCCCTCGTACCACCAAACACCAACTGGAATATTGGCAGGTAATTGAGTTTACATGAGTGAAATAGGTAATAAACTATCTTCATTAATATTTTCATGTTTTTGTTTGATATACAAAGTAGCATATATCGGGCTGGTCTCTCCTGCGTAAGATCAAGGATCTTTAACACTTCCATCAGAAAAGCATGAGCAGTTTCTGGGGAAATTCTGACGCTCTTTGCTGTTACAAATCTCTTTTGTCCATGCTTGTCTTGCTCATAAATCTCGATGCTATGAGACTTGTTCTTTATATAATGCGAGAACCTATTTCGCATTGCATAAACTCTTTTGGAGATTATGGCACTTGCTGGAGGTTGAGGCATCTTCTTAGTAAAATAGTGATCGGTAGAAAAAAACTCGTTTCTAGTGTAAGTTCTGACTGGAAGAATTATGCATGTCTTTGCAGTACAAACAGTCTCACTGCACAATCCTTTCAAATACCTAGCGAATTCACCACCTGCCATTTTCTTGTGAAAGTTCCCCTCATCGATATTGTCTACAACAAAAACAACGTGAGTAAAACCACAATTGGTAAGCACAAAGCTTAACAAGTTTGAGAGCGACATACGGTTTATCGACTCCGACATATTAATAATGTCCTGAATAGATACATTATGTATGCCATTCTGGTTTAAGTAAAATTTAGAAAAATCTAGAGGACCACTGAATTTTGAATGTGAAGACGACCAGATTTGATTTTTCAACTTTTCTAGGAAGTTCTTTTCTACATCTGAGAATGGTGTAGACTCTGATATCATCGAGGAAAACATATCCATATAGACACAAAGAAAGCTCTTATTATGCCTCACTCTAATTTTTTTCTCGCATAGGTATTTTATAAAAGTTGTTTTTCCTGTACCAACATCTCCAGTTAGTACGTAAATCTTTCCCTCGGGTAGATTGTGATCGAAAAACAGAAGATTTACCATTTTATCTTCAAATGATTGATCTTTGCTTCCATCAAATCTCTCTACATATAGCTCATCTATTACACGGTTGTTATTATAATCGGAGCTAAAAATTTCGTCAAAATCCTTGGTAAAATGATCAAATAAATCATTGTACGCTCTCCATTCATCAAGATTATTCTCGATTTCATCTAAAGAGCGAACTCTATCTGTATCAAGTAATTTAAAGTTGCTCATATGAACAAACTCCATACTTCAAAGGGAATAGACTGTTTTATATACAAGAGCCCAGGCAAAGGGTCCAGAATAGAACGTTTCCTTATGGACCTTCCACTCACCGAGCGCTAAACAGTGGACGCGAAGGAAACACCGTAATGAAATCTATGCCTCGAATTTTTCAAGGCGACACCCTCGTCATCGCCAGCCACAACAAGGGCAAGGTGCGCGAGATCGCCGAGTTGCTCGGCCCCTATGTCGCCACCTTCACCGCGGCCGGGGAGCTGGGCCTGCCCGAGCCTGAGGAAACCGGCACGACCTTCATCGCCAATGCGGAGCTGAAGGCCAAGGCCGCCGCCGCCGCCGGCCATGTGGCGCTCGCCGACGACAGCGGGCTGGTGGTGCCGGCGCTGAACGGCGATCCCGGCATCTACTCCGCCCGCTGGGCCGGCCCGTCCAAGGACTTCGCCATGGCGATGCAAAAGGTCGAGGACGGTCTGGCCGGCAAGTCCGACCGCAGCGCCTATTTCGTCTGTGCCCTGTCGCTCGCCTGGCCGGACGGCCATGTCGAGAGTGTGGAGGGCCGCTGCTATGGCACGCTGGTGTGGCCGCCGCGCGGGCCGCATGGCTTCGGCTACGACCCGATGTTCCTGCCCGACGGGCACGGGCTGACCTTCGGCGAGATGGACCCGGCGAAGAAGCATGAGATGAGCCACCGCGCCGACGCCTTCCGCCAGCTGGTGGAGCGGTGCTTCCGGTGAGCGGTTCTGATCCCGGTTTTGCCGTCTACGTCCATTGGCCCTTCTGCAAGTCGAAGTGCCCCTACTGCGATTTCAACAGCCATGTCCGCGAGCGGGTCGATCATGACCGCTGGCGGGCCGGGCTGCTGCGCGAGCTGGACCATTACGCCGACCTGACAGCCGGGCGCACCGTCACCTCGATCTTCTTCGGCGGCGGCACCCCGTCGCTGATGGAGCCCGCCACCGTCGCCGCCATCGTCGACCGTGTGGCCCAGCGCTGGACGGTCGCCGAGCGGTTGGAGGTGACGCTGGAGGCCAACCCGACCTCAGTCGAGGCCGACAAGTTCCGCGCCTTCCGCAGCGCCGGGATCGACCGCGTCTCGCTGGGCATCCAGGCGCTGGACGACGCCAGCCTGAAGTTCCTCGGCCGCGAGCACAACGCGGCGGAGGCGACCGGCGCCATAGACCTGGCAGCGCGGATTTTCGACCGCTTCTCCTTCGACCTGATCTATGCCCGTCCCGGCCAGACGGTGGCGGCCTGGCAGGCGGAGCTGGCGCGGGCGCTGGACTACGCGGTCGGCCACCTGTCGGTCTATCAGCTGACCATCGAGCAGGGCACGGCCTTCTATCCGCTCCATGCCCGCGGCGATCTGGTGCTGCCCGACGAGGATCTGGCCGGCGATCTCTATGAGGCGACGCAGAGCCAGCTGACGGCGGCCGGGCTGCCGGCCTACGAGATTTCCAACCATGCCCGTCCGGGTGAGGAAAGCCGCCACAATCTGACCTACTGGCGCTATGGCGACTATGTCGGCATCGGTCCCGGTGCCCATGGCCGGCTGACGCTTGACGGCGGGAAATTCGCCACCCGCGCCCACCGCGCCCCGGAGATTTGGCTGGAGCGGGTGGAGCGCGACGGTCATGGCGCCGCCGCTCCCGACCCCATCGACCGCGACGCCCGCGGGACCGAGCTGATGATGATGGGGCTGCGCCTGACCGAAGGCGTGCGGCTTGCCCGTCTGGCGGAGGAGACCGGACGGACTTTGGACGATTTCGTCGATCCGGCGGCCATGTCCCGTCTGATCGACGGCGGTTTCCTCGCTCGCGATGCCGACCGTCTGGTTGCCACACCGGAGGGGCTACAGCGTCTGAACGCGGTGCTCGGCGCAATTCTGGCGTAAAATCGCTCAGCTCCACCGGGGAAAGGGCATGGCATGCTCATCACTCTGATCGTCGCCGCCGCAACGAACGACGTGATCGGCCGCGACGGCCGGCTTCCCTGGACCCTACCCAGCGACCTGCGCCGGTTCAAGGACCTGACGATGGGCAAGCCGATCCTGATGGGCCGGAAGACCTGGGAGTCGCTGCCGCGCCGTCCGCTTCCCGGCCGGGACAATCTGGTGATCAGCCGCCAAGCCGAAGTTGGCGAAAAGGACGGCGCCCGCTGGTTCAACGGGCTGGGTGCGGCGGTGTCGTGGGCGCAGGAGTCCGGCGCCGCCGAACTCTGCGTCATCGGCGGCGCCGCCCTGTTCCGCGAGACGATGCCGATCGCCGACAGCCTGCACCTGACCCGCATCGAAAGCGCCATCGAGGGCGACACGCTGATGCCGCCGATCGGAACGGACTGGGCCGAGGTGTGGTCGAGCGCGCCCATGGAAGAGAACGGGCTGATCTACCGCTACATCGACTTCGCGAAGGAGAGGGGGTAGGGGCGCGAACACCCCCGACAAAGCCCCGTTACTCTTCCCCGCCCAGCCGGTGCAGCACATCGTCCAGCTGGTCGAGCGTCTGGTAGTGGATGGTGATCGTCCCGCGCTGTCCCTGCGGGTTGATGGCGACCTTCAAGCCGATGCGGGCGGAGATCTCCTCCTCCAGATTGATCAGGTCGACGTCCTTCATTGCAGGCGCCGATCCAGCTCCGCCGGCCGCGGCCTTGCCCTTCTTCGCCTTGGGCTGGTCGCCGCGCATCAGGTCTTCGGTCTGGCGCACGTTCAGGCCGCGGGTGACCACCTCGCGGGCGACGGCGGCCGGATCCGGGGCGGTCAGCAGGGCACGGGCATGGCCGGCGGTCAGCGCGCCGTCCTGCACCATCGACTTGACCGGCTCCGGCAAGGCCAGCAGGCGCATCATGTTGGCGACATGGCTGCGGCTCTTGCCGACGGCGCGGGCCAGATCCTCCTGCGTGTGCTCGAACTCCTCCATCAGGCGGCGATAGCCTTCCGCCTCTTCCAGAGGGGTCAGATCCTGGCGCTGGATGTTCTCGATCAGCGCGATTTCCAGCGCCTCGCGGTCGCTGAGATCGCGGATGATGACCGGCACCTCGTGCAGGCCGGCGATCTGCGCCGCGCGCCAGCGGCGTTCGCCGGCGATCAGCTCATAGGAATTAGCGTCCTCGGCGTCGCGGCGGACCAGCAGCGGCTGGAGGATGCCCTTGTCGCGGATGGACTCGACGAGGCCCTGGATCGCCTCGTCGTCGAACTTCCGCCGCGGCTGGTACTTGCCGGGATGGACGAACTCGATCGGCACCTGCTTGGACTGCCGCACCTTGTCGAGCGCCGAGTAATCCTCGGTCGCTTCGCCGAACAGCGCGGACAGGCCGCGGCCCAGGCTGGCGCGGCGGGCGCCGCCTTGTTTGGTGTCGTCGATCATGCGGTCAGTCTCTTCTCACGGCGAAGCACCTCGCCCGCCAGATGGATGTAGGCCTGAGATCCGGGGCAGCGCATGTCGTAGATCAGCACCGGCTTGCCGTGGGACGGCGCCTCCGAGACCTTGACGTTGCGCGGGATCACGGTGTCGTACACCTTCTCCCCGAAGAAGCCGCGGACATCCGCCGCGACCATGTCCGACAGGTTGTTGCGCTTGTCGAACATGGTCAGCACGACGCCGTGGATGTCGAGGTTGGGGTTGAAGGCGCGCTTCACCCGCTCGATGGTGCGGACCAGATGGCTGAGACCTTCCAGCGCATAGAACTCGCACTGGAGCGGGACCATCACCGCATGCGACGCGACCAGCGCGTTCAGCGTCAGCAATCCCAGCGCCGGCGGGCAGTCGATCAGGACGTAATCGTATTCCAGCGCGCTGTTGGCGACGGCCTCGCGCAGGCGGAACTCGCGGCGCTCGGCGCCGACCAGCTCGATCTCGGCACCCGACAGATCGACCGACGAGGTGATGATCGACAGGTTAGGCACGGAGGAGGGAGTGGCGGCCTCCTCCAGCGACACGTCGTCGAACAGCACGTCGTAGATGCCGACGCGGCGGTCGGAGCGGGGGATGCCGAGACCGGTGGATGCGTTGCCCTGCGGGTCGAGGTCGATCACCAGCACCCGCTTGCCGATGACGGCGAGCGCGGTGGCGAGGTTGATCGTCGTCGTGGTCTTGCCCACGCCGCCCTTCTGGTTGGCAATCGCAACCACGCGGGCAAGGGGACGGGTGACGGCAGACATGGCAGCCTCTCGGGAGTCCGGTTGGCGGGAAGAGGGCGGGGGAACGGTGTCAGGCACGGTCTTCACGCACGCTCAAGATGGCTCACACGCAGGATGGTCCCGCTCGGATCGGTGCGGCTGTCGAATCGCTCAGGAACCAGTGTCCAATATTGCGTTGCAGCGGTCAATTCGTCGTCCAGTGCCGCGCCCTTCAGGAACAGGCACTTGCCGCGCGATCCGATGAAGGGATGGGCCCAGCCGAACAGGTCGGCCAACGGCGCCAGGGCGCGGGCGGTGACGACATCGGCCTCGATGCCGGTGACGGTTTCGATCCGCTTGGTGTGGACGGTGACCGGAGCTTCGCAGACCCGGGCGACCTCGCGCAGGAAGGCGCATTTGCGCACGTCGCTCTCGATCAGATGCACCTGCGGCACGCCGAGAATGGAGAGCACCAGACCGGGGAAGCCGGCACCGCTGCCGAGATCGACCAGCACCTGCACACCGTCCGGCAGCAAAGGGTAGAGCTGGGCGGAGTCGAGGAAATGGCGCTTCCAGGTGTCCGGCAGGGTGGAGGGGCCGACGAGATTGATCTTCGGCTGCCACTTGCGCAGCAGACCGTCATACGCGATCAGGCGGTCGAGCGTTTCACGTGAAACACCGGTGGCCTCCTGAAATGCAACCGCATCGAACCCGCTCATTCCGCGGCCACCCCGGAGGCGTCAATTTCGGACGACCCCGCATCGCGGCGCTTCACATGGCGCAGCAGGGCGACCAGAGCCGCCGGGGTCATGCCGGGAATGCGCGCGGCGGCACCCAGCGTCGCCGGACGTGACTGGCGCAGCTTCTGCCGGATTTCGGCGGACAGGCTGCCGATGCCATCGACATCGAGATCGTCGGGCAGGGCGAGGGACTCGTCCTTGCGGAAGGCGCGGATATCGGCCTCCTGCCGGCCGAGATAGCCGGCATATTTGCCGTCGATCTCCAGCTGCTCGGCGATCTCGGGCGCGATCCCGCCAAGCTCCGGCCACAGGCGGGCGAGAGTGGCGAGGTCGATGTCGGGATAGCGCAGCAGGTCGGCGGCGCTGCGGCGCACGCCATCCTGATTGACCGCGACGCCCTGGCGGGACAGCTCGACCGGCGTCGCCTGCAGCGACGCGACCAGGGCACGCCCGGCGGACAGGGCGGCGCTCTTGGCGGCAAAGACATCGCGGCGCTCGGAGCCGACGCAGCCGATGGCGACGCCCTTGGCGGTCAGACGCTGGTCGGCATTGTCGGCGCGCAGCAGCAGCCGGTATTCGGCACGCGAGGTGAACATGCGGTAGGGCTCGTTGGTGCCCCGGCCGATCAGGTCGTCGATCAGCACGCCGATATAGGCGTCGGCCCGGTCGAGCACGAAGCCGTCCGCATTGCCGCCCGCCGCCAGCGCCGCGTTGATGCCGGCCATCAGCCCCTGGGCCGCCGCTTCCTCATAGCCGGTGGTGCCGTTGATCTGTCCGGCTAGGAACAGGCGCGGCGCCCGGCGGGTCTCCAGAGTTGGCTTCAGCTCGCGCGGATCGACATAGTCGTATTCGATGGCGTAGCCGGGGCGGATCAACACCACCTTCTCCAGCCCCGGCATGCTGGCGAGGATGCCGAGCTGCACGTCGCGGGGCAGGGAGGTCGAAATGCCGTTCGGGTAGACGGTGGGATCGTCCAGCCCTTCCGGTTCGAGGAAGATCTGGTGCTTCTCCTTCTCGGCGAAGCGGACGACCTTGTCCTCGATGGAGGGGCAATAACGCGGACCGGTGCCGGTGATCTGGCCGGAATACATCGGGGCGCGGTGCAGGTTGGCGCGGATCAGCGCATGGGCCTCATGCGTCGTCCAGGTGATCGCGCAATCGATCTGCGGCGTGTCGATCCGCTCGGTCATGTAGGAGAAGGGCGGCGGCGGCATGTCGCCGGGCTGCTTCTCCAGCGCGTCCCAATCGATGGTGCGCCCGTCGAGCCGCGGCGGGGTGCCGGTCTTCAGACGGCCGAGCGGGAAGCCGAGACGGGCCAGCGTGTCGGACAGGCCGATGGACGGCGCCTCGTCGACACGGCCGGCGGGGGTGCGCTCCTCACCGATGTGGATCAGGCCGCGCAGGAAGGTGCCAGTGGTCAGCACCACGGCGCCGGCGCGGATGGACTCGCCGGCACCGGTGACGACGCCGACGATGCGCTTCTCCTCGTCGACGATCAGGTCCTCGGCGCCGCCGGCCTCGATGAACAGGTTTTCCTGCTCGGCCAGCAAAGCCTGCATCGCCTGCCGGTAAAGCTTGCGGTCGGCCTGGGCGCGCGGGCCGCGGACGGCGGGGCCCTTGCTACGGTTCAGGATGCGGAACTGGATGCCTCCGCGGTCGATGGCCTTCGCCATCACCCCGTCCAGCGCATCGATCTCCCGCACCAGATGGCCCTTGGCCAAGCCGCCGATGGCGGGATTGCAGGACATCTCGCCGATGGTTTCGACCTTGTGGGTCAGCAGGAGCGTGCGCGCACCCATGCGCGCTGCCGCCGCGGCAGCCTCACAGCCGGCGTGACCGCCGCCGACAACGATGACATCATAGCTTCGCATGTGCGGGACCATAGCGGAACGGCGGCACGGATCCAAGAGGAAGGCGGGGAGGCAGGCAGGGAGGCGGACAGGGACAAGTGCCGCAGGTCAGCCCTGTTTCACGTGAAACACGCGGCCGTTGGCCATCCTCATTTGCCGATGCAGAAGTCCCGGAAGATCACGTCCAGCAAATCCTCGACATCGACGCGCCCGGTGATGCGCCCCAGCGCCCGGCTGGCGAGACGCACATCCTCCGCCGCCAGTTCGGGCAGCGGCGCGTCCAACGCCCGCAGCAAAGACTCCCGGCACTCGGTCAGCGCGGCGCGATGACGGGCACGGGTCAGCGACGGCGCGCTGCCGATGGCAAGCCGGTCGGCGCTGAACTCCGTCAACTTCTCTTCCAACGACTTCAGCCCGGCACCGGTCTGGGCGGAGACCAGGATCGGCGACAGATCCGGGCGCAGATCGGTGACGGCAGCAAGATCCGTCTTGTTGAAGACCACCACCGTATCGCGGTCGATCAGGTCCAGCGTCGCCGGGTCGAGATCGGGCAGGGTGGCGGCATCGAACACCGCGACCTTCACGTCAGCGCGGGCGGCGCGGTCCCGGGCACGGCGGATGCCTTCCTCCTCGACCTCGTCGGCGGCGGCCTCCCGCAGCCCGGCGGTGTCGGCCAGCACGACGGGATAACCGCCGAGGTCGAGATGCACCTCGATGATGTCGCGGGTGGTGCCGGCGCGGGCGGAGACGATGGCGGCGTCCCGGCGGGCCAGCGCGTTCAGCAGGCTCGACTTGCCGGCATTGGGCGCGCCGACGATGGCGATGTGCAGCCCTTCGCGCAGACGCTCGCCACGGCCGCCGTCATCGAGATGGCTGGCGATCTCCCCGGCCAGACCGGCGATCACCGGACGGACGGCGTCGGCGACGCCGCCGGGCAGGTCGTCCTCGGCGAAGTCGATGTCGGCCTCGATGTGGGCGAGGGCACGGGTCAACCGCTCCCGCCAGCCGTCATAGAGCTTGCCGAGCGCGCCCTCCATCTGCCGCAAGGCCTGCCGGCGCTGCGCGGTGGTCTCGGCGTCGATCAGGTCGGCGACCGCCTCGGCCTCCGTCAGGTCGAGCTTGCCGTTCTCGAAGGCGCGGCGGGTGAACTCGCCGGGCTCGGCCAGCCGCAGGCCGGGCAGGGTGGCCAGCGCCTCGGTCACGCCGGTGACGACGGCGCGGCCGCCATGCAGATGCAGTTCAACCACATCCTCGCCGGTGAAGCTGGCGGGAGCGCTGAAGCGCAGGACCAGTGCGTCGTCGAGCGCATCGCCGCTCTTCGGATCGCGCAGCTTGGTCAGCACGGCGCGGCGCGGCGCGGGCAGGGAGCGGCCGGTCAGGACGGCGAGGGCGGATCCGGCCCCGGGCCCCGAAATGCGAACCACCGCCACACCGGATCGTCCGGGGGCGGTGGCGAGCGCGTAGATGGTGTCGGTGGACATCGGCGGAGGATCAGCCCTGCTGCTCGGGCCGCAGTTCGCGCTGCTCCGGCGTCAGCATCAGCCGCTCGACCCGGCGGCCTTCGACCAGATGGGTCTGGAGGATTTCGTCGACGTCACCGGTGCTGCGGTAGGTGTACCAGACGCCGTCCGGATAGATCACCAGCGTCGGTCCCAGCTCGCAGCGGTCGAGACAGCCGGCGGAATTGATCCGCACCTTGCCGTCGAAGCCGAGTTCGCGGGCGCGGGCCTTCATATAGTCGCGCAGCTTCTCCGACCCGTGGGCGGCGCAGGATCCGCGCCGGTGGCCGTCGGGCCGGCGGTTGGTGCAGCAGAAGACATGGGCTTCGAAGTAAGGCTTCTGGGACTCAATGGGACGGTCGGTCACTTTCTTCCTTCCTGGCCCAGGGCCGAGGCCATCTGGGACCAAAACATCTTCTGCATCTGCTCCATGCCCTGGATGCCGGCGGGCAGCCAGGTCTTGAGCATGGTCTCCGGGTCCATCGCCTGGAGGTTGGCACGCATCCGTTCCTGGATCTCGTGCATCATGGCATCCTGCATCGGCTTCACGTCGGGCAGGCCGAGGAAGTGCCGGGCCTCGTCCGGGGTGCAGTCGATGTCGACGGTGATTTTCATGGGGACCCCCTCCAGAGCCGGAGCCGGCACCCGTGGAGGGAGCTGTCCGGCCAATGGCCCTTGTTGATTTTGGGGTTGAGCGCCGCGGCGGCTCATGCCCCACTATACAGATAGGATGCACTGGCGCAACGCCACCCCGGCGCCACCTATTGTCCAACGACACACCAACAGATCGGACACCGCCATGCCCGCCACTCCGTTGGGCGCGAACCTGCTAGGCCGGGAGACCAGCCCCTATCTGCTGCAGCACAAGGACAACCCGGTGCACTGGATGCCCTGGGGCCCGGAGGCCTTCGCCCGTGCCAAGGCGGAGAACAAGCCGGTGCTGCTGTCGGTCGGCTATGCCGCCTGCCACTGGTGCCACGTGATGGCGCATGAAAGCTTCGAGAATCCCGAGATCGCCGGGTTGATGAACGAGCTGTTCGTCAACATCAAGGTCGACCGCGAAGAACGTCCGGACCTCGACACCATCTACCAGTCGGCCCTGGCGCTGCTGGGACAGCAGGGCGGCTGGCCGCTGACCATGTTCCTGACGCCGGATGCCGAGCCCTTCTGGGGCGGCACCTATTTCCCGCCGGCGGCACGCTATGGCCGCGCCGGCTTCCCCGACGTGCTGCACGGCATCGCCGACACCTACGCCAACGAACAGGACAAGGTCGTCAAGAATGTCGACGCGCTGAAATCGGCGCTCGCCGGCATGGGGGAGAACCGCTCGGCCGGTGCAGTCGATGCCGCGGTGCTGGACCAGGTGGCGCAACGGCTGCTGCGCGAGGTCGACCCCATCCATGGCGGCATTGGCAGCGCGCCGAAATTCCCGCAGGTGCCGCTGTTCGAGTTGCTGTGGCGGGCTTGGCAGCGGACCGGGCGCGATCCCTTCCGCGAGGCGGTGACCCACACGCTGGCCAACATGGCGCAGGGCGGCATCTACGACCATCTCGGCGGCGGCTTCGCCCGCTATTCGGTCGACGAACGCTGGCTGGTCCCGCATTTCGAGAAGATGCTCTACGACAACGCCGAGCTGCTCGACCTGATGACCCTGGTCTGGCAGGAGACGCGCGACCCGCTGCTGGAGACCCGCATCCGCGAGACGGTCGGCTGGCTGCTGCGCGAGATGATCGCCGACGGCGGCGGCTTCGCCGCGACGCTGGACGCCGACAGCGAGGGCGAGGAGGGGCTCTTCTATATCTGGCAGGAGCATGAGGTCGACCGGCTGCTCGGTCCTGTCCTCGGCGACAACGGGCTGGCGACGTTTAAACGCGTTTACGAGGTGCTGCCCCAGGGCAATTGGGAAGGCGTCACCATCCTGAACCGGCTGGGCGGCCTGACGCTCGCCGACGACGCCACCGAGGCGATGCTCGCCAAGGGCCGGGACATCCTGCTGCGGGCGCGGGCCAAGCGGGTGCGGCCGGGCTGGGACGACAAGGTGCTGGCCGACTGGAACGGCCTGATGATCGCCGCCCTGACCCATGCCGCCCTGGCGCTCGACGAGCCGGAGTGGCTGGACGCCGCCGGGCGCGCCTTCGCCTTCGTCCGTGACCGCATGGATACGGGCGGGCGGCTCTGCCACAGCTGGCGGAACGGGCAGGGCAAGCACACCGGCATGCTGGACGACTATGCCCACATGGCACGCGCCGCCCTGGCGCTGCACGAGGCGACCGGGGATCCGGCGGCGCTCGACCAGGCCAGGGTCTGGGTGGCGACGCTCGACGCCCATTTCTGGGACGGCGCCAACGGCGGCTATTTCTTCACCGCCGACGATGCCGAAGGGCTGATCGTCCGCACCAAGAGCCCGCATGACAACGCCACCCCCAGCGGCAACGGCACCATGCTGGCGGTGCTGACAACTCTGTTCCAGCGCACCGGCGAGGATGCCTACCGCGAGCGGGCGGAAGCGCTCGCCGCCGCCTTCTCCGGCGAGCTGGCGCGCAACTTCTTCCCGCTGCCGACCTTCCTGAACGCGGTGGAGCTGATGACGGCGCCGATGCAGATCGTCATCGTCGGCCCACCCAAAACTGCGGAGACCGAGGCGCTGCGGCGGACGGTGCTGGAGCGCTCGCTGCCCAACCGCATCCTGAGCGTGCTGGCACCGGGGATGGATTTGCCCGCCAACCACCCGGCGCAGGGCAAGGGAATGCGCGACGGGATGGCAACCGCCTATGTCTGCCGCGGCATGACCTGTTCGGCCCCGGTGACGGCGCCGGCGGATCTGGCCGCACTTCTGACGACGAACAGCTGACTTACCGCGGGAGGACCCCATGGCGCGCCTTTCCATCGACAGCCCGCTCGGGCCCCTGATGCTGGCCGGGGACGGATCCGCCCTGACCTCGGTCGGATGGGGCCGTTTCGACCGGGACGAGCCGGACGCCGTGCTGGTCGAGACGGCGCGCCAGCTGGAGGCCTATTTCGCTGGACGGCTCCAGCGCTTCGATCTGCCGCTGAAGCCGGCGGGCACCGCCTTCCGCCAAAGCGTTTGGGAGGCGATGCTGGCGATCCCCTATGGCGGCACCGCCACCTATGGCGGGATGGCGAGGATGCTCGGCAGCGGGCCGCGCGCGGTCGGCGGCGCCTGCGGCGCCAACCCGATCCCCATCGTCATCCCCTGCCACCGGGTGCTGGCCAGCGGCGGCGCTCCCGGCGGCTATTCCGGCCTTGGCGGGCTCGACACCAAGGCCTGGCTGCTGGCGCTGGAGCGCCGGCATGCCGGTGTCGGCCAGGGCAACGGTGCTGCGGCTGAGCAGTTCGCGCTGCTCTGAGCCACGCGGAAATCTCAACGAGCAACCAACGACCAACGACAAAGGAAACCAACCACCATGGTTCACGCGATCCGCATCCATGAGCACGGCGGGCCGGAGGTTCTGCGCTGGGACGAGATCGAGGTGGGAGAGCCCGGTCCGGGACAGGTGCGCATCCGCCAGACCGCGGTCGGGCTGAACTACATCGACACCTATCACCGCTCCGGCGCCTACAAGCTGCCGGATCTGCCGGCGGTGATCGGCATGGCGGGGACCGGCGTGGTCGAGGCGCTGGGTCCAAACGTCACCACCTTGAAGGTCGGCGACCGCGTCGGCTACGCCATGTCGATCGGCGCCTATGCCGAGAGCCGGCTGATCGCCGCCGACCGGCTGGTGCCGCTGCCGAGCTGGCTAGACGAGCAGGCGACCGCCGCCACGCTGCTGCAAGGCTTGACCGCACAGTATCTGCTGCGCAGCACCTATGCGGTCCAGCCCGGCGACACCATCCTGGTGCAGGCCGCCGCCGGCGGGGTGGGGCTGCTGCTGTGCTCCTGGGCCCGGCATCTCGGCGCCACGGTAATCGGCACCGTCGGCTCGGCGGAGAAGGCCGAGCTGGCGAAGGCCCATGGCTGCCATCACACCATCGACTACACCCGCGAGGATTTCGTCGTCCGGGTGAAGGAGCTGACGGACGGGCAGGGCGTGCCGGTCGTCTATGACGGCGTCGGCCGGACGACCTTCCTCAAGGGGCTGGATTGCTTGCGGCCACGCGGGCTGATGGTGCTGTTCGGCGCCGCATCGGGCGCGCCGGAGCCGCTGGATCTCGGGCTGCTGGCGGCGAAGGGATCACTGTATGTGACGCGGCCGACGCTGGCGACCTACACCGCCAAGCGGGAGGATCTCGATGGCCTCGGCCGCCGATCTGTTCGACGCGGTGAAAAACGGTGGGGTGACCTTCACCGTCAACCAGCGCTTCGCGCTGAAGGACACCGTCGACGCCCACCGGGCGCTGGAATCGCGGGCGACCACGGGCTCGACGGTGCTGGTGCCCTAAGAGCCGGAGCCGGGGGGCGGAGACCCGGATCTGCCTCCTTACTCCACCGCCCAGAGCGGGTTCTTGATCTTCTTCAGCATCTCCGCATGGGCCGCGGTCTCTTCCTCGCTGACGGCGAAGACGCGGGCTTCGCGGAAGGGGCGGTCGATGCGGACCGGGCTGGCGACGCCGCCTTTCCCTGCCGGACCACCGGCGAAGGACAGGCCGGTCTGCCGGCCGCCCAGCAGCTCCAGATAGACCTCGGCCAGCAGCTGGGCGTCGAGCAGCGCGCCGTGCAGGGTTCGGTTGGAGTTGTCGACGCCGAAGCGCTTGCACAGCGCATCCAGGGTGGCGGGCGAGCCGGGGAACTTCTGCCGGGCCATCAGCAGCGTGTCGACGGCACGATCCTTCGGCATCACCGGATAGCCGGCGATCTTCAGCTCCCAGTTCAGGAAATGCATGTCGAAGGCGGCGTTGTGGATCACCAGCGGCGCGTCGCCGATGAACTTGACGAAGTCGGCGGCGACGTCGTTGAACAGCGGCTTGTCGGCCAGGAACTCCGTGCTCAGCCCATGGACGGCGAAGGCCTCCGGCGGCATGTCGCGCTCGGGGTTCAGATAGACGTGGAAGCGCTCGCCGGTGGCAAGGTGGTTGACCAGCTCGATGCAGCCGATCTCGACCAGCCGATGGCCTTCCTCCGGCTTGAAGCCCGTGGTTTCGGTGTCGAGAACGATTTCACGCATGATGGATCTGCCCTGGTTGATAACCGCGCGGCGGCCAATGCCTGCCCGGCCGCCGCGCCACGTCGCGCACAATGCCCTGAAGCGCCCGCCGCGTCACCAGCCGACCGGCCCCGGTCGGCACGACATAGTCCGCGCGGCGGCGCTTTTCCACATCCGGCATCTGGCGGGCGAGGATGCCGGCGAACTTCTCCGCCGTCATGCCCGGCCGGGCCAGCACGCGGGCACGCTGGACGGCGAAGGGGGCCGAAACCACGACGGTCGCATCGACCCGCCGCTCGCCCCGGGTCTCGAACAGCAGCGGGATGTCCAGCACGGCGATCCCGGCACCGCGACGGGCGGCACGGGCGAGGAAATCGCGCTGCGCCGCCTGGACCATCGGGTGCAGGATCGCTTCCAGCCGCTTCAACGCGTCCGGGTCGCGGAACACCGCGGCCCCCAGCGCCGGCCGGCTGACCGCCCCATCGATCACCACGCCGGGGAAGGCAGCCTCGATGACGGGCACCGCCCGGCCGCCGCGGCCGAGCAGCCCATGCACCACCGCGTCGGAATCGCAGACCGGGGCGCCCATCGCCTTCAGCATGCGGGCGGCGGTGCTCTTGCCCATGCCGATGGAACCGGTCAGGCCCAGCACGATCATGGCCGTCGCCTCAGCCTTCCAGGACGAAACGGGTCAGATCCGGGGTCACCTGCGGCTCGACGCCGAACCAGGCCTTGAAGCCGGGACGCGCCTGATGCAGCAGCATGCCGATGCCGCCGGCCACCCGGTTGCCGCGCGCCTTGGCTTCGGCCAGCAGCGGGGTTTCCAGCGGCACATAGACGATGTCGTTGACGACAGCCGAGACGGGCAGGGCGCGCAAGCTGAGGTCCAGCGCCGGCTGGCCGGCCATGCCCTGGGTCGTGGTGTTGACCAGCAGCGACGCACCGTCGAGCGCGGTTTCACGTGAAACCCAATCAACCACCGTCACGCCGCCATTCAGCCCAGCAGCCGCCAGAATCCGCCGCCAGCTCCTCGGCGCGGGCGCGGGTGCGGTTGACCAGACGGACCTCCGGCGCACCGGCGTCGAGCAGGGCGACCACCACGGCGCGGGCGGCACCGCCGGCACCGATCACCACCGCCGGGCCCTGCTCCGCCGTCCAGTCCGGCTGTTCGGCGCGCAGATTCTCGATGAAGCCGAAGCCGTCGGTGTTGCCGCCTTCCAGCGCGCCGTCATCGGCCACCACGATGGTGTTGACGGCTCCCATCCGCCGCGCCGTCCCGTCCAGCCGGTCGACGGTGCGGAAGGCGATCTCCTTCAACGGGACGGTGACGTTGCAGCCGCGGAAGCCCAAAGCGGGCAGGGCGCGGATCGCCTGTTCGGCGCGGTCGGGCGCCACCGCCAGCGGCACATAGGCGCCGTCGATGCCATATTGCCGCAGCCAGAATCCATGCAGCCGGGGAGAGCGCGAATGGCCGATTGGCCAGCCCATCACGCCGGCGATCTTCGCCTTGCCGCTGATCGCTCCAGCATTGCTTGCAGAACCCGCCGTCATTCCCTGCCCACTCCATGCACGCGCAGAAAGCCGAGCAGCGGCAGAAGCGGCAGCCCGAGGATGGTGAAGAAATCGCCCTCGACCCGGTGGAACAGCTGCGCCCCCAGCCCTTCCAGCTGATAGGCGCCGACCGAGTGCAGCACGTCGTCGCCGACGCGATCGAGATAGTCGTCGAGGAAGGCTTCGCTGAAGTTGCGCATGGTCAGGCGGGCGCTGTCGGTCTTGTGCCACATCCGCTCGCCGTCGCGCACCACCACGGCGCAGCTGACCAGCCGATGGGTCTTGCCGCGCAGGTCGAGCAGCTGGGCGCGTGCCGCGGCGCGGTCGGCCGGCTTGTCGAACCAGCGCCCCTCGCATTCCAGCATCTGGTCGGCGCCGACCACCAGCGCGCCCGGATGGCGGCGGGCGATGCGCTGGGCCTTCAATTCGGCCAGGGCCTCGGCGACGGCGTCGGCGGGGACGCCCTCGGCCCGGCCGGCGGCCTTCACCTCGTCCTCGTCGACCAGCGGCTTGTCGAGGATGGCGGACACGCCGGCCTGTTCCAGCATCGCCGCCCGCGTGCGCGAGCCGGACGCCAGGACGAGCTTCGGAGCCGCGCTCACGTCTTCTTCCCTTCCGGGCTGAAATTGCCGCTCTGTCGGCGGGCGAGCAGCATCATGATTTCGGCCGCGGTCTCCTCGATGGAGCGGCGCGACACGTCGATCACCGGCCAGCCGCGCCGGCTGAACAGGCGGCGCGCCTCCTGCACCTCGGCACGGACCAGTTCGGGATCGGCATAGCTGGAGCCCTCGCCCTGATTCAGCAGCTTCAGCCGGTTGCGGCGAATCTGCACCAGACGGTCGGGGTCCTTGGTCAGGCCGACGATCAGCGGCCGGGTCAGCAGGTCCAGTTCCGCCGGCAGCGGGCTGCCCGGCACCAGCGGGATGTTGGCCGCCTTGATTCCGCGGTTGGCCAGATAGATGCAGGTCGGCGTCTTGGAGCTGCGCGACACGCCGATCAGCACGACGTCGGCCTCGTGCAGGTCCCAGTTCGACTGGCCGTCGTCATGGGACAGGGCGAAATCGACGGCGTCGATGCGGCTGAAATATTCGGCGTCGAGGACGTGCTGGCGGCCGGGCTGGCGTTGCGATTCAACGCCCAGGAAGGCGGCGAGCGCGTTGATCAGCGGATCGAGCACGGGGATGCAGGGCACCTGCATCTCGCGGCAGAAATCCTGGAGCCGGCGGCGCAGCGTCTCGTCGACCAGCGTGAACATCACCAGCCCGTGATTGTCCCGGATTCCCTCCAGAACGAGGTCGAGCTGGCGGTCGGTCCGCACCAGATTCCAGAAATGTTCGATCGGCCGTACGTCGTCGAACTGGATGACGCAGGCGCGCGCCACGCTGTTGATCGTCTCGCCCGTCGCATCGGATACGAGATGTAGGTGGAACTCTTTCATCCGTCCCCAACATTCTGTGGAGAATCCGGCCCAGATCTGTGGACAACCGGATTCACCGTCGTTTCGTCCCGGCTGGGGGACTCCTCCTCCCCGATACGGCCAAGCGCGGAACAACTCCGCCGACCGCTTCGGAAGCTGGGAAGATCCGGCCCCGTCCGCCCGGTTATCCACGGGACTCCCGCTCGTCCAGCTATAGCATTTCCGCCGTTTCCGGCGGTAGTGCTCCGAATCGTCCACAGATCCGCACACATGCCGGCACAAGCTCCCGGATCTGTGGACAGATTCTCCAGAATCGGGGATCACCGTTATCCACAGCCATCCACCTCATCCTCTTCCTTTCTCCCTTTAAAAAATATAGTGAAGAAGAGGGGATAAACCCGTCCCGGATTCTGGCGCGGAATCGGCGTCGGAATCGCGCGGGGCTTTTCGGATTCGCATGTCAGGGGAACGCACCGTCTTGTCCGCCACCAGCTCCGACGTCCAGAATCAGGCTTCCAAGCCTGCCCTGAAGCCGATGCTCGCCGCCCTGGCGGGAGAGGTGCGGCAGCAACCGCCCTTCTGGCTGATGCGTCAGGCCGGACGCTATCTGCCGGAGTATCGCGAACTGCGGGCCAAGGCCGGCAGCTTCCTCGACCTCTGCTACAATCCCGACTTCGCGGTCGAGGTCACCTTGCAGCCGCTCCGCCGCTACGGCATGGACGCGGCGATTCTGTTCTCCGACATCCTGGTGGTGCCGCATGCCCTGGGGCAGCCGCTGGCCTATCTGGAAGGGGAGGGGCCGAAGCTGGACCCCGTCCGCAGCGTCGAGGATTTGAAGCGCCTGTCGCGCGACCGCTTCCACGAGACGCTGGCGCCGGTCTACGAGACGGTGCGCCGGCTCTCCACCGCGATCCCCGCCGGCACGACGCTGATCGGCTTTGCGGGCGCTCCCTGGACCATCGCCTGCTACATGGTCGAAGGGGCGGGCTCCAAGGAGTATGCGCATGTCAAGCGCTGGGCCTACGGCGATCCGGTCGGCTTCGGCCAGCTGATCGACCTGATCGTCGAAGTGACCGCCGACTACCTCTGCCGCCAGATCGAGGCCGGGGCCGAGACGGTGCAGCTGTTCGACAGCTGGGCCGGCGTGCTGCCGGTGGCGGAGTTCCGCCGCTGGGTGATCGAGCCGACGCGGCGGATCGTCGCACTGGTGAAGGCGAAGCACCCGGACACGCCGGTCATCGGCTTCCCGCGCGGCGCCGGCCACGCCTATGAGGAGTATGTCGCCGGGTCCGGGGTGGACGCCGTGGGGCTCGACACCACCGTTCCGCCGGTGTGGGCCGCACAGACCCTCCAGCCGCGGCTGCCGGTGCAGGGAAACCTCGATCCGATCATGCTGGCGGCCGGCGGCAAGGCGCTGGAGACGGCGACCCACGACATCCTGGCGGCTCTGTCCGGTGGACCCTTCGTGTTCAACCTGGGCCATGGCGTCATCCAGTCGACCCCGCCGGCCCATGTGGAGGCGCTGACGCGCATCCTGCGCGACTGGCAGGGCTGAGGGCCTTTCCACCGGGCCGCGCCTCAAGGGACTGAAAAAGCGACGGCGGGGGTCTGGACAGAGCGGCGGCAACGCTCCAGTTTAGCGGGCACCATGAGCCAGCCATTCCCCCAGACCTCCGCCTCGAATAACACAGCTTCCAATGCCGGCCCCGGCGGTTCGCCGCGCCGCGTCGCCGTCGTGCTGTTCAACCTCGGCGGTCCGGACGCGCCGGAGTCGGTGCGGCCCTTCCTGTTCAACCTGTTCGCGGATCCGGCCATCATCCGGCTGCCGAACCCGTTCCGCTTCCTGATCGCCAGCCTGATCAGCGGGCGGCGGGCGAAGCCGGCGGCGGCGATCTATGCCCAGCTCGGCGGCAAGTCGCCGCTGCTGGAGAACACGGAGGCCCAGGCGGCGGCGCTGGAAGGGGTGCTGGGGGCGGATCCGGCCGTCGCTGGGGCGGAGACCAAGGTCTTCATCGCCATGCGCTACTGGCACCCGATGAGCGCCGAGACGGCTGCCAAGGTGAAGGCCTACGACCCGGATCTGGTCGTGCTGCTGCCGCTCTATCCGCAATTCTCCACCACGACGACGGCATCGAGTGCGAAAGCGTGGCATGAGGCGGCGCGCACCGTCGGGCTGACGGCTCCGACGAAGCTGCTGTGTTGCTACCCGACCCAGGCCGGCTTCATCGACGGTGCCGCGGACCTGATCCGGCCGCTCTACGAGGCCGCCAAGGCCCATGGCAAGCCGCGCGTCCTGTTCTCCGCCCACGGGCTGCCGAAGAAGGTGGTGGCTGGGGGCGACCCCTATCAGTGGCAGTGCGAGCGGACGGCCGAATCCATCGCCGCGGCGCTGGGCATCGACGATCTGGACTGGATCAACTGCTACCAGAGCCGCGTCGGCCCGATGGAGTGGATCGGCCCCAGCACCGACGCCGAGATCCGCCGCGCCGGCCAGGACGGCGTGCCGATCCTGGTGGTGCCGATGGCCTTCGTGTCGGAGCATTCCGAGACGCTGGTGGAGATCGAGGTCGAATACCGCCATCTCGCCAAGGAGGCGGGGGTGCCGCACTTCACCCGCGTGCCGACGGTCGGGGTGCACCCCGGTTTCATCGACGGGCTGGCCAAACTGGTGCGGCAGACGGTCGCGGGCAGGGCTGCGATCTGCTCGCAGAAGGGCGACCGGATCTGCCCGTCCAACTTCTCCGGCTGCCCGCAGGCGCGGCGCTGAACCGAAACGAAAAAAGGGGACACGCCCGGTGCTGTACGAATGGATCAAGGCGCTGCACGTCATCAGCATCATCGCCTGGATGGCGGGGCTGCTCTATCTGCCGCGCCTGTTCGTCTACCATTGCCAGGTGCAGGCCGGATCGGAGGCGTCGGAGACCTTCAAGGTGATGGAACGCCGCCTGCTGCGCGCCATCATGAACCCGGCGATGATCGCGGCGTACGTGTTCGGCATCGCCATGATCGTGCTGACGCCGGAATGGATGAAGCAGGGCTGGCTGCATGCCAAGCTGCTGTTCGTCCTGCTGCTGACCGCCAGCCACATGATGATGGCCCGCTGGCGCCGGGACTTCGCCGAGGACCGCAACACGCGGCCGCAGCGCTTCTTCCGCATCGCCAACGAGGTGCCGACGCTGCTGATGATCGGCATCGTCATCTTCGTCATCGTGAAGCCCTTCTGACCGGCCCCTTCCGAACCAGGGGGCAGGTAAATCGCCGGCCTTCCATCCCCCGGAAAAAGCGGAATCCGCGACCTTTGCCGGTTCCGCTTTCGTTTGACTTGCGTCCACCGATCCGATAACCATGTCAGGACCACGGGGTTTTCGCCCCGCGGCCTCCCACGCCCACATCTGCCGATCCGACGCTCTGATCTTGAGCCGGGCCTGGTGGCTGGCGAGTTGCTCCCGTGCGGCCATTTTCCGGACGCCCTGGTGCGCACCCGCCAAAGCGCCACCCGCTGCCCACCCGACGCGACCGCGTTGCGGCGTCCGCCGCCCCCAGCCGCCGTCGGCCGGACCCTCCGGCACTCCCCACCTCCAAGGCCACTCCCCCGCATGACGATTTCACAGGCAATCCGATGCATCTCCAAGAGCTGAAGTGCAAAAGCCCCGCCGAACTGCTGGCGTTCGCGGAGGAGCTGCAGATCGAGAACGCGAGCACGCTGCGCAAGCAGGACATGATGTTCGCGATCCTGAAGCAGCTGGCGGAAAACGACATTCCGATCTTCGGCGACGGCGTGTTGGAGGTGCTGCAGGACGGGTTCGGTTTCCTGCGTTCGCCAGAAGCCAATTATCTGCCGGGTCCCGACGACATTTACGTCAGCCCCAGCCAGGTGCGCCGCTTCGGCCTGCGCACCGGCGACACGGTGGAAGGGCAAATCCGCTCGCCCAAGGACGGTGAGCGCTATTTCGCCCTGCTGAAGGTCAACACCATCAATTTCGACGCGCCCGACAAGGTCCGTCACCGCATCAACTTCGACAACCTGACGCCGCTCTATCCGGAAGAACGCATCCGGATGGAGGTCGAGGATCCCACCAAGAAGAACCTCACCGGCCGCATCGTCGACCTGGTGGCGCCGCTCGGCAAGGGGCAGCGCGGGCTGATCGTGGCGCCGCCGCGCACCGGCAAGACGGTGATGCTGCAGAACATCGCCCACTCGATCGCCACCAACCACCCCGAAGCCTACCTGATCGTCCTCCTGATCGACGAGCGTCCGGAAGAGGTGACGGACATGGCCCGCTCGGTCCGCGGCGAGGTCATCAGCTCCACCTTCGACGAACCGGCGACCCGCCACGTCCAGGTCGCTGAAATGGTGATCGAGAAGGCCAAGCGGCTGGTCGAGCACAAGCGCGACGTGGTCATCCTGCTGGACAGCATCACCCGCCTGGCCCGCGCCTACAACACCGTGGTGCCGTCATCGGGCAAGGTGCTGACCGGCGGTGTCGACGCCAACGCCCTGCAGCGGCCCAAGCGCTTCTTCGGTGCCGCCCGCAACGTGGAAGAGGGCGGTTCGCTGACCATCATCGCCACCGCGCTGATCGACACCGGCAGCCGCATGGACGAGGTGATCTTCGAAGAGTTCAAGGGCACCGGCAACTCGGAAATCGTGCTGGACCGCAAGCTCTCCGACAAGCGCACCTTCCCGGCCATCGACATCTCCAAGTCGGGCACCCGCAAGGAGGAGCTGCTGGTCGACAAGGGCACCATGTCGAAGATGTGGATCCTGCGCCGCATCCTGATGCCGATGGGCGTGACCGACGCGGTGGACTTCCTGGTCGACAAGCTGAAGCACACCAAGTCGAACAACGAGTTCTTCGAAAGCATGAACCAGTAAGGTCGCGCCGGATCCGCCCTCTCCTCTGCGGAGGGGGCGGCCATCTGCCGCGGTACAGAAAAAGGGCGGGGACCTTCCGGTCACCCGCCCTTTCTCTTTCTCAACTCAACTCGGTCCCTTCGATCAATCCCTGACCGGGATCAGAAGGGCGGCTGCTGCGGCTGTTCGGCCTGCTGGGCCGACTGGCGGTGGTACAGCTCGGCGAAGTCGATCGGGTTGATCATCAGCGGCGGGAAGCCGCCTTCGCGGGTCGCGCTGGAGACGATGGCGCGGGCGAACGGGAAGATCATCCGGGCGCCTTCGATCATCAGGACCGGGCGGTGATGCTCTTCCGGCAGGCCGGGGAACTGGAACAGCGCGCCATAGGCCAGCTCGACCAGGAAGGCGACGGACTCGCCCTGGCGGGCTTCGCAGCGCAAGTTCAGCGTCAGCTCGTAAATGTCGTCGCCGACCTTCTGGCCCTGGACGTCGACGCCGATGTTGACCTGCGGCTGCGGCTGGTTCGGCAGCAGGCTCTGCGGGGCGTTGGGGTTCTCGAAGGAGAAGTCCTTCACATACTGCGCGAGGACATGCATCGGCAGCGAGGACGTTCTGCTGCTGCTCGGCGCCGTTGCTCATCTGATCGGACATAACGGACTCCTAATCGCCGGCCCGCTTTCCATCCCCGATCCCGGTAGGGACGGAGGGCAGGGGTCGCAGGCCGACCCGGATGTGAGGTGACAGGGTTTGGTTCGCGACGGTTGTGCCTTCGCCCAACGGGCTGGCTATCATGGATCGGCCGTCCTGCCAACGGAAACCGCCGACGGGAAACCGGCCATTGGCCGGCGGCTCAGCGCCGCTCGTCCGGACGCTGCCTGCCCCATTGGGAATCGGTCAGCCGCGGCGCGTCGCGATCCTCACCGGTCCTGTCCTCCGGGGTAACGTCGCGGAAATCCCCATCGATGACGCCGGGCACGCCGGGAGCGGGGCGGAAGGGATCGTCACCGCGGCGCGGACCGCCGGTGCCGAATTCCGCACTGCCGAAACCCTGGTCGCCGCTGGTGGGTCCGCCGGCCGCGCCTCCGAAACCGGGACCGAAGCCCCCGGCTCCGAATCCACCCCGGCCCGTGGTGGTGAAGACCGGCATGCCGGCGCCGATCCGGCTGAACAACCAGCGGCCGATGCCGCGTCGCAGCGGCCGGATCAGCAGCAGGATGCCGAGGATGTCGGTCAGGAAGCCGGGGATGATCAGCAGGACGCCGGCCAGCACCGCGCAGAAGCCGTCGAGCACCGTGCCGATGGGTGCTTCGCCGCGCGCCGCCGCCGCCTGGGCCTTGCTCAGCGAGGCCAGCCCCTGGTGACGCACCAGCAGCACGCCCACCACCGCCGACAGGGCCAGCAGCCCGATGGTCGGCCCGGCGCCGATCCAATCGCCGACCTGGATGAATCCGACGATCTCCAGGATCGGCAGAAGAAGGATCAACAACAGGGGATTCATGGTGTCCTTGCTCTTCGGGCTCGCTGCCCCTATCTAGGTTTGGATAGGTCGACCGGTCGAAAGACTGCCGGCCTCACCCAATTGGCGGTTCAATCGGCAATTACCGGCGGGCAAGCAACACGTAATGCCGAGCGGCCGCAAGGTCCAGAGGCGGGCCGGATCCGCCGGCGATTTCGCCGCAGCCAGACGTTCACGACAAATCGTATCGGAAGGAACAGATGATGGGAGACGGGTTCGTGTTCATCGAGATCGTGATCTTCGCGATGATCGCGGCCTTCCTCGTCTATCGGCTGCGCAGCGTGCTGGGCCGCCGCACGGGGGAGGAGCGGCAGCGGTCCAACCCCTTCACCCCGGCTCCGGGGGCGGCGAAGCCCGACAACGTCGTGAACCTGCCGGAGCGCAACCGGACGCGACCGGATGTCGCACCCGGCGCCGACGTGGTGGTTTCGGACGAGCCGCTGTCGCTCGCCGCCTCCATCGACCAGATCCGGGCCGCCGATCCGAACTTCGACGAGAAGCATTTCCTGGAAGGCTCCAAGGCCGCCTTCGCCATGATCGTCGATGCCTTCGCCCGCGGCGACACCGCGACGCTGCGCCCGCTGCTGGCCGACGACGTCTATGACAGCTTCGCCCAGGTCATCCGCGACCGCCAGGCCGCCGGCGAGCAGCACGAGGCCCGCATCGAGCAGGTCCGCGAGGCCGAGGTGGTGGAGGCGAAGCTGGATGCCGGCCGCACCGCCCGCGTCACCGTGCGTCTGGTCTCCGATCAGGTGAATGTGGTGCGCGACCGCAACGGCGCCGTCATCGATGGCGATCCCAAGGCACTGGTGGAGAACACCGACGTCTGGACCTTCGCCCGCAACCTCCGCTCCCGCGATCCGAACTGGGCGCTGGTCGAGGTGCGTCCTGTCCAGTGAGGAACGACCGCCAGCAATGACGCATCGTCACCGTACCGGTTTCAGCGCCATCGCCCTCTTCGGGGCGGTGGCGTTGCTGTTTTCGGCCTGCGCGCCCAAGGAGGAGGCCAAGCCGCCGCCCGACGCCCTGACCCTGGCGCCGCTGTCCTTTGCCGATCTGGCCGGCTGGCGCGGCGACCCGGTGGCGCAGGCGGTGCCGGCGCTCGCCCGCTCCTGCGCCCGCTTCAAAAGCCTGCCGGCCGACCGGATCGTCGGGCCGAACGGGGTGGCCGGGACCATCGCCGACTGGCAGGGCCCCTGCGCCCGGCTGGCGGATCTGCCCGCGGGTGACGATGCCGCCGCCCGGACCTTCTTCGAGCAGAACTTCACCCCCTATGCCGCCGGCAACAACGGTACCCGCGAGGGCCTGTTCACCGGCTATTACGAGGCCGAGCTGGAGGGCAGCCTGCGCCCGGATCCGGCCTATCCGGTTCCGCTCTACCGCCGGCCGCCCGATCTGGTGATGGTCGATCTCGGCGACTTCTCCGACCGTTGGAAGGGCGAGCGCACCGCCGGCCGCGTGGTCGACGGCAAGCTGAAGCCTTACGAGGATCGCGCCGCCATCGTCGCCGGATCGCTGAAGGGCAAGGGGCTGGAGCTGGTGTGGGTGAAGGACCCGATCGGCGCCTTCTTCCTGCAAATCCAGGGGTCGGGCCGGATCCGGCTGGCCGACGGCAGCGAGACGCGCATCGGCTACGCCGCCCAGAACGGCCACAAATACGTCGCCATCGGCAAGGAACTGATCGACCGCGGCGCCTTGAAACGGGAGGAGGTCTCGCTCCAGACCATCCGCGCCTGGCTGCTGGCGCATCCCGACCAGGCGGCGGCGGTGATGAACGTCAACCCGTCCTACGTCTTCTTCCAGACGCTGACCGGCGACGGCCCGAACGGCGCCCAGGGCGTGGCGCTGACGCCCGGCCGCAGCCTGGCAGTCGACTCGAAGTTCATGCCCTATGGCGTTCCGGTATGGCTGGATGCCGAGGATCCGGTCGATGCCGGGCAGCGTTTGCAACGGCTGCTGGTGGCCCAGGACACCGGCGGAGCGATCCGCGGACCGGTGCGCGGCGATGTCTTCTGGGGCCATGGTGCAGACGCGGAGCACAGGGCCGGCCTGATGAAGAGCCGCGGGAGCTATGTGCTGCTGCTGCCGAAAAGCGTGAAGGTGGCGGCAGGAAGCTAGGGTCGGGCAGGGGTGATCGCCGGGCAATGTTTCACGTGAAGCAAAGGGGCGCCCGCTCGGGCGCCCCTCGCGTTTTTACAGGATGAACTTCGACAAATCCGCGTTCTTCGCCAGCCCGCCGACCCGTTCCCGCACCAGGGCGGCGTCGATGGTGACCGTCTCGCCGGCGCGGTCGCTGGCGGCGAAGCTGATCTCCTCCAGCAGCCGCTCCAGCACCGTGTGCAGGCGGCGCGCGCCGATGTTCTCCACCGAGCCGTTGATCTCCGCCGCCAGCCGGGCCAGCTCGTCGATGCTGTCGTCGGTGAAGACCAGATCGACCTCCTCCGTCTTCATCAGCGCCTTATACTGGCGGATCAGGCTGGCTTCCGGCTCGGTCAGGATGCGCTTGAAGTCGTCCTGGCTCAGCGCCTTCAGCTCGACGCGGATCGGCAGGCGGCCCTGCAGCTCCGGCAGCAGGTCCGACGGCTTGGCGACGTGGAAGGCGCCCGACGCGATGAATAGGACATGGTCGGTCTTCACCGGGCCATGTTTGGTCGACACCGTGGTGCCCTCGATCAGCGGCAGCAGGTCGCGCTGCACGCCTTCGCGGCTGACGTCGGCGCCGCGGGCGTCGGAGCGGGCGGAGATCTTGTCGATCTCGTCGAGGAAGACGATGCCGTTCTGCTCGACCGCCCGGATCGCCTCCGCCACCACCTTCTCCTGGTCCAGCAGCTTGTCCGACTCCTCGGCCATCAGCACGGTGTGGCTCTCGGCCACCGTCATGCGGCGGGTCTTGGTGCGGCCGCCCATCATCTTGCCGAACATGTCGTTCAGGTTCAGCATGCCCATCTGGGAGCCCGGCATGCCGGGGATGTCGAAGGTCGGCATGCCGGCCGGCGCCCCGGTGTCGGCGACCTGGATTTCGATCTCCTTGTCGTTCAGCGTGCCCTCGCGCAGCATCTTGCGGAACTTGGCGCGCGTCTCGGCACTGGCGTTGTCGCCGCACAGCGCGTCGAGCACCCGCTCCTCCGCCCGCAGTTCGGCCTTGGCGGCGACCTCCTTGCGCAGCCGTTCGCGGGTCAGGCCGATGGCGGCCTCGACCAGATCGCGGACGATCTGTTCCACGTCGCGGCCGACATAGCCGACCTCGGTGAACTTGGTCGCCTCGACCTTCAGGAAGGGGGCCTGGGCCAGCCGGGCGAGGCGCCGCGCGATCTCGGTCTTGCCGACGCCGGTCGGGCCGATCATCAGGATGTTCTTCGGCAACACCTCTTCCCGCAGCCCCTCGGGCAGCTGCTGCCGGCGCCAGCGGTTGCGCAGCGCGATGGCGACGGCGCGCTTGGCCTCGTTCTGGCCGACGATGTAGCGGTCGAGTTCGGAGACGATCTCGCGCGGGCTGAAGGCGGCGGTGTCGGCGGAAACGGATGCGGTCTGGCTCATGGCGATCACAGCTTTTCCAGGGTGACGTTTTCGTTGGTGTAGACGCAGATGCCGGCGGCGATCTTCATCGCCTTGCGCGCCACGGCCTCCGCATCCATCCCGTCGATGTCGACCAGCGCACGCGCCGCCGACAGGGCGTAGGACCCGCCGGAGCCGATGCCGATCAGCCCGTCCTCCGGCTCCAGCACGTCGCCGTTGCCGGTCAGCACCAGGCTGACGCTCTTGTCGGCCACCGCCATCATCGCCTCCAGGCGGCGCAGGTAACGGTCGGTGCGCCAGTCCTTGGCCATCTCGACGCAGGCGCGGGTCAGCTGGCCGGGATACTGCTCCAGCTTGCCTTCCAGCCGCTCGAACAGGGTCATCGCGTCGGCAGTGGCGCCGGCGAAGCCCGCCATCACCGTGCCGCCGGCCAGCCAGCGGACCTTGCGCGCATTGGCCTTCATCACCGTCGGGCCGACCGAGACCTGCCCGTCGCCGGCGATCACCACCTGACCGTTCTTGCGCACCGACAGGATCGTCGTGCCGTGCCACTGGATGGGATCATGAGGATTGGACGCTGGATAGGTCATGCGGGAACCACGCTGGAGAATGGGAAACGGTCCCGCCGCCCCGGATCCGGGGCGCCGTCGCAGACGCGTGGACCTTGCAAATGGACCTTGCAAGTCGTGGCGGCAGGGCATCCGGTCTATGTGGGAGGGGCGCTGTCGCCGTCAAGCATGTCGCCGTTTGGCTCATCCTCCTCCCACAGGGACTCGACCGGGCCGTTCCTGCGCGTTTTGCCCGGTTTGGCCGGAGCGGCGGACGGCATGGGGCCGGCCGGATCGGCCCCCAGCCGGTCGAGCAGCGGGCCGAGTGCCAGGAACTCGACCAGACCGGCCGGAGTGGAGATGGAACGGCCGGCGGAGGGCGCGATCCCGACCAGCGCGCCGCTGCCGTCCAGCAGCGGATCGCCCGCCTCGGTCACCGCGGTCAGCAGGGCGGCCGAGCCCAGATCCGCCTGGATCCTGGAGGCACCGAACCCATCGTCGGCCGGCAGCCCGCCGACGATGCCGGCGATCTCCCGTCCCCGTCCGCCGGGGATCGCCCGCACCGGCTCGCTGACGTGCAGGGCCGCGGTGCGGACGGGCAGGGCGGGCAGCCGGGCCGGCACCCGCACCAGGGCGAAGCCGCTGGCCGGGTCGCGCCCGACCACCCAGCCGGTCAGCTCCACCCCGCGGGCGGGCCGGACGGTGACGGTGGGGTCGGATCCGGGCAGCGGGGCCAGCAGCACCGCCTGGACCTCGCCGGCCGCATCGGTCTCGCCGATCACCAGCCCATGCGACCCGCCGACCGGCAGTCTCGCCGATGCGGGCCGGCCGGTTCCGGCCCCGGTCCGCAGCAGCAGGCGGCCCGGACGGTACGCCGCCGACCCCGCGGCCAGGGCAGGGGGTGCGGCGTCCGGCGTCAGCGGCGTGGGGCCGGATCCGGCCGGCACCGCCACGGGAAACACGGCCGGCGGAGCCGCCGATGGTGGCGGAGACTGGGACTGAGGCTGTGACCGGGGCAGGGCGCCGCCCGACAGCAGGGCGCGGAAGCCGTTGTCGGCGGCGAGCGCCTCGACCGCGGCGGCGAAGGCCTCCTCGACCAGCAGGGTGTCGCCTTGCGGCACGCCGCTCTCCTGCGCGATGGCGCCGGTGGTGACCACGCGGTGCACCATCCCGCCGCCGCGGGCGTCGTAGACCGTCCATTCCACCTTGACGCTGCCGGTGCCGGAACTGCCCTTGCTGCTGCCGGTCAGCCAGTTGGTGCGGTGGCACAATTCCAGCTGCACGTCGCGCAGGTCGCCCTGCACGGTGAAGCGGGCACGGCTGCGGTTGCCGTCGGGGTTGTCGGGACCGCCGGGCCGGCCGACCACGTCGAAGCCGGCGGCGGTCATCGCCTCGGCGAAGCGCTCGTCGAAGGTGGAGCCGCGCCGCATGTTGACGCCGCTGGTCCAATAGACGTCGTCATAGGGCGGGGCGCAGTCGATGCCCCAGACATAGCGGCCGATCTGCATCCCGCGCCGCATCGACCCGATGGTCAGCTCGCCGAAGCGGAAGGGCGCCGTGGTCCCGGCGGCCACCGGCGGCGCCGTCCGGGCGACCGGCGGGGGCGGGGAAAGGCCGGTGCAGCCGGCCGGCGGCAGGCCGAGAAGGAGGATCAGGACTGCGGCGAAAAAGCGCGGATGGTCGGTCATAAGCGGATATGCACGCAGGAAGTGTAAACAACTCTATCCTGCACACGTTCGTAGGACAATCGTCGGAATGGACAGGCCGCGCATCAATCGTGCCGGATGCTGGCGTGCAGGGATGCTTCCTGCTACAAAACCGCCATGGACCAGACCCCCATCAATGGCGGCCGCCGCGCCTCGATCGAGCGGAACACCACGGAGACCCGGATCCGGGTCGCGCTGAACCTTGACGGCACCGGCGTCTACGACGTCAAGACGGGGGTCGGCTTCCTCGACCATATGCTGGAACAGCTGTCGCGCCACAGCCTGATGGACCTGACGGTCCTGGCCGATGGCGACCTGCACATCGACTACCACCACACGACCGAGGACACCGGCATCGCCATCGGCATGGCGGTGGCGAAGGCGCTGGGCGACCGCAAGGGCATCCAGCGCTATGGCCATTCCTATGTCCCGATGGACGAGACGCTGACGCGGGTGGCGCTGGACTTCTCCAACCGGCCCTACCTGATCTGGAAGGTGAACTTCACCCGCGACAAGATCGGCGATTTCGACACCGAGCTGTTCCGCGAGTGGTTCCAGGCCTTCGCCATGGCCGCCGGCGTGACGCTGCACGTCGAGAACCTGTATGGCGAGAACAACCACCACATCGTGGAAAGCTGCTACAAGGCGCTTGCCCGCGCGCTGCGCGCCGGGGTGGAGATCGACCCGCGCAAGCGCGATGCGGTGCCCTCCACCAAGGGCACGCTCGGCGGATCGCTCTGACGGCGGGGACCACGGTCCAGTCCTCCCCCTCCGCCGTCCTATCGGAAGGTTTGTCACGTTCATGGAAACGGTCGCGCTGATCGATTACGGCTCCGGCAACCTGCGCTCCGCCGCCAAGGCGATCGAGCGCGCGGCCGGCGAAGCCGATGCGTCCTACACCGTCCTCGTCACCTCCGACGCCGATGCGGTCCGCCGGGCCGACCGGGTGGTCCTGCCCGGCGTCGGCGCCTTCGCCGACTGCAAGCGCGGCCTGTCGGAGGTGCCGGGCATGCTGGAGGCACTGGAGGAGGTGGTCCACCGCCGCGGCCGGCCCTTCCTCGGCATCTGCGTCGGCATGCAGCTGATGGCGGAGCGCGGCCGCGAATATGGCGTGACCGAGGGGCTGGGCTGGATCCCGGGCGAGGTGGTGAAGCTGGAGCCGTCCGATCCGGCCCTGAAGATTCCGCACATGGGCTGGAACGAGCTGAACATCCGCCACCCGCACCCGGTGCTGGCCGGCCTGCCGGAAGGCAGCCATGCCTATTTCGTCCATTCCTACCAGTTCAGGCTCGCCGATCCCGAGACGCTGGTCGCGTCGGCGGACTATGGCGGGCCCTTCGCCGCGGTGGTCGGGCGCGACAATCTGGTCGGCACCCAGTTCCATCCGGAAAAGAGCCAGGCGACCGGCCTGGCGCTGATCGCCAATTTCCTGCGCTGGAAGGTCTGACGAGATGGCCGAGATCGCCATCGACAAGGTCGATGCGCTGAAGACCGCCGACCTGCACGACCTCTGCGACGCCGCCGACGACGCCATCCGTGCCGGCGGCGGTTTCGGCTGGGTCGAGCCGCCGCCGCGCGACGTGATGGAACGCTATTGGAAGGGCGTTCTGGTGGTGCCGGAACGGGTGATGTTCGTCGCCCGCCTGGACGGGGTGGTGGCCGGATCCGCCCAGCTGGTCAAGCCGCCGCGCAACAACGAGGCGCAGGCCCACGCCGCCCAGCTGACCACCAGCTTCGTCGCCCCCTGGGCGCGTGGCCACGGCCTTGCCCGCCGCCTGACCGTGGCGGTGCTGGAAGAGGCGCGCGCCGTCGGCTTCAAGGTGCTGAACCTTGATGTCCGCGTGACGCAGGATGCGGCCATCGCGCTCTATAAATCGCTCGGCTTCAAGCGCTGGGGCACCCATCCCTTCTACGCGCTGGTGCAGGGAAAGCCGCTCGCCGGACATTACTACTGCAAGGATCTCGAGCCTGCGCAACAGCCGCCGGCCCCATGAGCGCCAGCCCGACACCGCCAGCCTGACACCGCCTGCCCGACAACCGCCAGCCACGCCATAGGAAGACGCCCGCGATGATCATCTACCCCGCCATCGACCTCAAGGACGGTGCCTGCGTCCGCCTGCTGCGCGGCGAGATGAGCCAGGCCACGGTCTTCAACACCGATCCCGGCGAACAGGCCCGCCTGTTCCAGAGCCAGGGCTTCCAATGGCTGCATCTGGTCGACCTCAACGGTGCCTTCGAAGGCAAGCCGGTGAACGGTGCGGCGGTCGAGAGCATCCTGAAGTCGGTCACCATCCCGGTGCAGCTCGGCGGCGGCATCCGCGACCTCAACACCATCGGCATGTGGCTGGAGAAGGGCATCAGCCGCGTCATCCTGGGCACGGTGGCGCTGCGCGATCCCGAACTGGTGAAGGCGGCCTGCCGCGAGTTCCCCGGCAGGGTCGCCGTCGGCATCGATGCGCGCGAAGGCTATGTCGCGGTGGCCGGTTGGGCCGAGACCTCCGACATCAAGGCGCTGGATCTGGCGCTGAAGTTCGAGGATTGCGGCGTCGCCGCCATCATCTACACCGACATCAACCGCGACGGCGCGATGGGCGGCGTCAACGTCGAATCCACCTCCGATCTCGCCTTCCACCTCACCACCCCGGTCATCGCGTCCGGCGGCGTTTCCTCCATCGAGGATTTGAAGGCGCTGAAGGTCGAGGAGGACACCGGGATCGAGGGCGTGATCTGCGGCCGGGCGCTGTACGATGGCCGGATCGATCCCAAGGAGGCACTGGCCCTGCTGTCCGCCCCCGCCGTCGAGGACGCCGACTGATGCTGAAGATGCGTGTCATCCCCTGCCTGGACGTCAAGGACGGCCGGGTGGTGAAGGGGGTCAATTTCGTCGATCTGGTCGATGCCGGCGATCCGGTGGAGCAGGCCCGCGTCTATGACCGCGAAGGCGCCGACGAGCTGACCTTCCTCGACATCACCGCCAGTCACGAGAACCGCGACACCATCTTCGACGTGGTGCGGCGGACGGCGGAGCAGGTCTTCATGCCGCTGACCGTCGGCGGCGGCGTGCGCACGGTTGACGACATCCGCAAGCTGCTGCTGGCCGGCGCCGACAAGGTGTCGATCAACACCGCGGCGATCCACCGGCCGGAGTTCGTGCGCGAAGGCGCCGAGAAGTTCGGCGCCCAGTGCATCGTCGTCGCCATCGACGCCAAGAAGGTCGGGCCGGCCAAATGGGAGGTCTTCACCCATGGCGGCCGCAACGCCACCGGTATCGACGCGGTGGAGTGGGCCAAGCGGATGGAATCGCTGGGGGCGGGCGAAATCCTGCTGACCTCGATGGACCGCGACGGCACCAAGAGCGGCTTCGACCTGGAACTGACGCGCACGGTGGCGGACTCGATCCGCGTCCCGGTGATCGCGTCGGGCGGCGTCGGCACGCTCGACCATCTGGTGGAGGGCATCCGCGAGGGGCACGCCACCGCGGTGCTCGCCGCTTCGATCTTCCATTTCGGCACCTACACCATCGGGCAGGCCAAGGCCGCGCTCGCCACCGCCGGCATCCCGGTGCGCCCGGCCAAGGCGCTGGAGACGACCAATGGGTGACAAGAAGGCCGCTGAGAAGGCTGCGGAAAAAGCCGGCGAGAAGTCTGCCGAGAAGGTTCAGGCCACCCCGTCGGCCACCCCGTCCGCCGAGGTGCTCGACCGCCTGTTCGTCACCGTGCAGGCCCGCAAGGGCGTGGATCCGGAAAGCTCCTACACCGCGAAGCTCTACAGCCGCGGCACCGCCAAGATCGCCCAGAAGGTGGGCGAGGAAGCGGTGGAGGCGATCCTGGAGGCGGTGCGCGGCGACAAGGCGGCGCTGGCCGCGGAATCCGCCGACCTGCTCTATCACCTGCTGGTTCTGTGGGCCGACACCGGGCTGGATCCGGTGGAGGTCTGGAGCAAGCTCGCCCAGCGCGAGGGCACCAGCGGCATCGACGAGAAGAAGTCCCGCAAGACCTGACCGGGACTCCCCAGCAAGAGGACGCATGCGATGGCCAAGAGCTATGACGCCAACAACGTGTTCGCCCGCATCCTGCGCGGCGAAATCCCGTGCAAGAAGGTGCACGAGACCGAACACGCGCTGGCATTCCACGACATCGAGCCGCAGACGCCGACCCATGTGCTGGTGATCCCGAAGGGCGCCTACACCGACATGGACGACTTCACCGCCAAGGCGTCGGAGGCGGAGATTGCCGGCCTGTTCCGCGCGGTGGGCGAGGTCGCCCGCATGGTCGGCGCCGACGGCCCCGGCTACCGCATCCTGTCCAACTGCGGCGAGGCCGCACACCAGGAAGTGCCCCACCTGCACATCCACCTGTTCGCCGGCCGCGACCTGGGCCGGATGATCGGCAAGGCCTGAGCCGCCCGGCGCCGGCGGCATCTGCCGCCGGTAGCGTCTACCGCCGCCGCATCCCCGCCCGGCGCCGTGTCCCCTTCTTCGGCGGCACGGCGTCCAGGATCGCCAGGATCGCCGCGATCCCGTCCTCGTCCAGATCGCCGATCCGTTCCGACAGAAGGTTGGCGAGTTCCGTCGCCCGCGCGCTCAGGCCGGAGGTGTCCACCGTCACCCGCGGGTGGGACAGAATCCGCCAGCCGTTCCAGCTCCTCCGCCTCGTCCCAGATGATGCCGAAATAGGCGCAGATCTGCCGGACCAGCTGGGGGGAGGGCTGGCCGCGCTTGCCATGCTCCAGCGCCGACAGATAGGCGGACGAGATGGACAGGTCGGTCGCCATCTGCTTCAGCGTCACGCCCCTGGCGTCGCGCAGCGACCGGACCCGTTCGCCGAACGGGGTCATGTGGAGTCCCTGGTTTAAGTCGCTGACTGTTTGGGACCTAGTCCTTACGGTCGCGCCGCCGTTTGATCAAGACATACAGCGCGCCGTCGCCGCCATGCTTGGGCTGGGCCGGCTGGATCGCCAGCACCATCGGGCGCAGGGCCGGGTCCGCCAGCCAGCGGGGGGTCGCCTGCCGCAGCACGCCCAGGCTACCGAAGCTGCCCTTGCCGGTGATCACCAGCACGCAGCGCCGCCCCTCGTTCCAGGCGCGGTGGACGAAGCCGGCGAGCGCGTGGTGCGCCTGCGCCTGGGTCATGCCGTGCAGGTCGATGCGGCCGTCGATCTCCAGCTCGCCGCGGCGGAACCGGTCGCCGGTGCGGCGGTCGATGTTGGCGGTCGAACCGGGCGTCAGCGGCGGATGGGCCGCGTGCGACGGCCGGGCCGGGGAGGGGAATTGCCTGGCGGTCGGCGGCGGGGCGAGGCTGGTCGCCACCGGTTCCTCCACCAGTTCCGCCATGGTCGCCAGCGGTTCCGGCTCGGCCTCGACGGCGCGGCCGGGCATCGGTTCGGCGTCGCGCATGGCGATCCGCCACAGGCGCCGCTCGTCGGGCGTGGGCAGTCGTCTGCGGGTCATCGGCGCGGAACCTTCTGCGGCAAGGAAAAGGGCGGTGCCAACGGATAAAGCCCGTCGGCCCGCCCCTGTCAATGTGTGTTGCCGCGCTGCAAAGAAAAAGAGCGCGCGGGAAATGATGGCTCGGAAACGATGTGCCGGCTCAGGCCTGCGACCAGGCGGCGGCCGCCGCGATCTGCTCGTCGGTCGGACGGACGCCGGTGTAGAGCACGAACTGTTCGAGCGCCTGCAGGGCGATCACTTCCGCGCCGGTGATCACCGGCTTGCCGGCGTCCCGCGCGGCACGGATCAGCGGGGTTTCGGCCGGCATGGCGACGACATCGAACACCTGCGCCGCCGCCTCGATCAATGCCGGCTCGAAGGCCAGGGTGTCGGCCTCCGGTCCGCCGGCCATGCCGAGCGGTGTCACGTTGACCAGCAGCGACCCCTCGGCGATGCCGGTTGTGTCCGGCTGCCAGGGCAGGCTGTACTCGTCGGCCAGCCGGCGGCCGGTCGTCTCGTTGCGGGCGATCAGCGTGCCGTTGGTGAAGCCGGAATCGCGCAACGCGCACAGCACCGCGCGGGCCATGCCGCCGCTGCCGCGCAGCGCGAAGGGCAGGCCGGGCGAAACATCGTGGCGGTCCAGCAGCGTGCGCACCGCGAGATAGTCGGTGTTGTAGCCGCGCAGCCGGCTGCCGCCGTCCTCGGCGGTGTCGTTGACGATGGTGTTGACCGACTGCAAGCCCGCGGCCGACGGGTCCAGCTCGTCGAGGAAGGGGATGCAGGCTTCCTTGAAGGGCATCGACACGCCGCAGCCGCGGATGTTCAGCGCCCGGATGCCGGTGATGGCGCCCGGCAGATCGTTGGTGGTGAACGCCTTGTAGACGTAATTCAGCGAGAGGGCTTCATAGAGGTGATTGTGGAAGCGCGTGCCGATGTTGCTCGGGCGGCCCGAAAGCGAAATGCACAGGCGCGTGTCTCTGTCGATCTTGTGGGGCAACCAAGCCTCTCCTTGCCGCTTTCTGGTTGGACGTTGTCCGGCGGGTCAGCCGCCGGCCTTCAACGCGTCCAAACGTCCTTTCAACAGAGTGTATTCCGGATCGCTCGGCTTGAACTGGGCGATCAGCTTACCCCAATGGGCGGCGGCCTCGTCCTTGTGCCCCGACATCATGGCGTCGAGGCCGAGCAGCCACAGCGCATCCTTGTTGTCGGGCTCCACCTTCAGCGCCAGCCGCAGGGCGGACGTGGCTTCTTCCGGCAGCGGCTTCGGCGTCTCGTTGCGCGGCTGGCTCTGCAAGACGGCGTTGGCGTAGGCGACCTGCACGTCGGCGCGGTCCGGCGCCCGCTCGCGCGCCTTGCGGGCGGCGTCCAGCGCCTTGGCGGTGTCGCCCAGCACGCCGTAGGAGCGGGCGAGATTCAACCAGCCATCGACATCCGTTGGGTCGGCGTCCAGCCGGGCGGCGAGGGTGGCGACCATGCCGCGGATCATCTCGTCCTGGCCCGCCGCGTTGTTGCCCTGGGGGTTGGCCTGGGCCTGCGCGTTCGGGGCCGTCTGCTGTTCCTTCTGCTCCGGCGGCAGCGGCTGCGGCGTGACCTTGGCGGGGTCGAGGTTCAGCGCCACCGCCGCCTCGCGGATCTGGTCGCGCACCACCGGCACCCACGGCGCATCGGCGGGGGACTCCGCCATCAGCGCGCTCCAGCGGTCCAGCGCCCCCTGCTGGTCGCCGGCCTGGAAGCGGGCGAGGGCGGCGAAGAAGCGGGCGCGCGGGTCCTTGGGTTCCTTCGCCAGCACGGCGTCGAAGGCGGCCACCGCCTCCTCCGGCACCATGCCGTCGTTGGCCGAGACCAGCGTCTCGGCGAACAGCCCCTGCACCTCGACATCGTCCCGGTTCAGGGCGACGGCATGGCGCAGCGCGTCGGCGGCATCGCCGTTGCGGCCCATCTTGGCATAGGCCTGCCCCAGGATCAGCCAGCCCTGGATGTCGCTGGGATTCTCGGCCAGCTGGGCCTTCAGCTTGTCCATCGCCGCCAGCACGCTCTTCGGCGGGCCGCCGCGCTCCTGCTCGATGTTGCGCGAGGCCAGCGGTTGCGCCGGCAGATCCGGACGGCCGACCGATCCATAGACGGCAAGCGCGCCGACCGGCAGCACCAGCGCCAGCAGCACCGCCAGGACGCGGGCGCTGCGCGGGGTGACGGCGCCGCCGCCGGTCGCCGCGCCCGTCTCGGCGGTCGCCAGCATGCGCCGGGCGATCTCCGCCCTGGCCGCTTCCGCCTGGGCGTCGTTGATCAGGCCGCGCGCGCGGTCGCGCTCCAGCTCGTCCAGCTGGTCGCGGTAGACCTCGCGGTCGAACTCCTCGCGGCCAGGGACAAGGTCATGGCCGGATCCGGCCGTGCGCAGAAGCGGCGGCACGAGCAGCAGCAGCACGGCCGCGGTCAGGACGGCGGCGAAAATCCAGAACAGCATCAGTCGTCTTTCCGCAGCAGGGCGTCCAGCCGCCGCCGCTCATCCGCGCTCAGGGGCGCGGTGTCGGCACCGGCGGCCACGCCGCGCCGCCCGCGCAGGAACAGGAAGGTGCCGGCCGCCCCCAGCAGCAGCACGGCGAAGGGACCGATCCACAGCACCAGCGTCGTCGCCTTGAAGGGCGGCCGCAGCAGCACATAGTCGCCGTAGCGGTCGGTGACGTACTCCATCACCTTGTCGTCGCTGTCGCCGGCCTTCAGCCGGTCGCGCACCAGAACGCGCAGGTCGCGGGCCAGCGGCGCGTTGCTGTCGTCGATGGACTGGTTCTGGCAGACGAGGCAGCGCAGCTCCTGGCTGATGGTGCGGGCGCGGGTCTCCAGCGCCGGATCCGGCAGCACCTCGTCCGGCTGGACGGCCAGGGCGGGGGAAGACAGCGCGGACAGCGCCAGCAGGGCGGAGAGGAGGAAGCGTTTCATCAGCCCTGCCTCAGATGCTTGACCATCGGCAGGATCTGCTCCTCCACCACCTGCGGGGTCAGCGGGCCGACATGCTTGAAGCGGATGCGGCCCTTGCGGTCGATCAGGTAGCTCTCCGGCACGCCATAGACGCCCCAGTCGATCGACACCCGGCCGTCCTGGTCGGCGCCGATGGCGGCATAGGGGTTGCCGTTGCGCGACAGCCAGGTCAGCGCATCCTCCGGCTTGTCCTTGTAGTTGATTCCGTAGACCGTCACCCCCTGCTCGCGCGACAGGCGGGTGATGACGGGATGCTCCGCCTTGCAGGGGATGCACCAGGAGGCGAAGACGTTCACCAGCGTCACGTCGCCGGCCAGCTTGGCCGAAGACAGGCCGCTGGCGGCCGGCTGGCCCTGCACCATCTGGCCCGGAATGGCGGGCAGGTCGAAGGTCGGGGCCGGCTTGTCGATCAGGGCCGACGGGATGTCGCGCGGGTCGCGCTCGAACCCCAGGTAGAAGGCGATGCCCACCCCGATGAAGAGCAGGAAGGGCAGCAGGTACAGAAGGCGGCGCATGGTGTCTTGTGTCCTCATTCGGCCGGCAGCGGAGCCGACTTGCCACCGGTCTTTCCGGCCGTGCGGCGGCGTTCCGGCGCGCCGATGCGGAAGCGGCGGTCGGTCAGGCTGACCAGCCCGCCCAGCATCATGCCGACGCCGCCGATCCAGATCCACGGCACCAGCGGGTGGTGGTAGATGCGGACGATCCAGGCGGTGCCGTTCTGCGTCGGGTCGCCCAGCGCCACATACAGGTCGGAGAGGACCGTGGTGTGGATGGCCGATTCCGTGGTGGTCATGCGGGTGGTGCTGTAGCTGCGGCGTTCCGGCTCCAGCGTGGCGATGCGCTGGCCGTCCTTCGTCACCGTGAAGGTGCCGCGCTCCGCCTTGAAGTTCGGGCCGTCGACCAGCCCGACGCCGTCGAACTGGAACTCGTAGCCGGCGACGCTGGCCCGGTCGCCCGGTCTCATCGCCGTGATCGATTCCGTCTGCCAAGCCGAGGTTCCGGTCATGCCGAGGATCGACAGGCCGATGCTGGCATGGGCGATGGTCATGCCCCAGGCGCTGCGCGGCAGATGCACGGCGCGGTTCCAGCTGTTCTTGAACGAGGTGCGGAACAGGGCGATGCGGTCGGCGAACTCGACCAGCGAGCCGACGAAGGCCCAGGCGGCAAGCCCGATGCCGACCAGCGCCAGCAGCGGGCCGCTGCCCGCCTTGACATAGGCGGTGACGGCGACGGCGGCCACCACGGCGACGCCGGCCACCCACAGCCGGGTCAGCGCGGCTCCCAGATCCGCCCGCTTCCAGGACAGATAGGGGCCGACGACCATGGCGATCACCATCGGGATGGCGACCGGCACGAAGGTGGCGTTGAAGAAGGGGGCGCCGACCGACACCTTGCCCAGCTTCAGGATGTCGAGGAACAGCGGATAGAGCGTGCCGATGAACACCGTCGCCGTCGCGGTCGACAGCAGCAGGTTGTTCAACACCAGCGCGCCTTCGCGGCTGATCGGCGCGAACAGCCCGCCCGCCTTCAGCGTCGGCGCCCGCAGGCTGTAGAGCAGCAGCGAGCCGCCGGTGGCGATCGCCAGCAGAACCAGGATGAAGATGCCGCGCTTGGGATCGACGGCGAAGGCGTGGACCGAGGTCAGGATGCCGGAGCGCACCAGGAAGGTGCCCATCAGCGACAGCGAGAAGGTGACGATGGCCAGCAGGATGGTCCAGCTCTTCAGCGCGTCGCGCTTCTCCACCACGATTGCCGAATGCAGCAGGGCGGTGCCGGCCAGCCAGGGCATGAAGGAGGCGTTCTCGACCGGGTCCCAGTACCACCAGCCGCCCCAGCCCAGCTCGTAATAGGCCCACCAGGAGCCCATGGCGATGCCCATGGTCAGGGTCGACCAGGCCGCCAGCGTCCAGGGCCGCACCCAGCGCGCCCAGGCGGGATCGACCCGCCCCTCGATCAATGCTGCGACGGCGAAGGAGAAGGCCATCGAGAAGCCGACATATCCCGCATAGAGGAAGGGTGGGTGGAAGGCGAGGCCGGGGTCCTGCAACAGCGGGTTCAAATCGTTGCCGTCGATGGGCGCCGGAATCACGCGGATGAAGGGGTTCGACGTGATCAGGATGAACAGCAGGAAGCCGACCCCGATCAGCCCCTGGACCGCCAGCACGCGTGCCTTCAGCGTCGGCGGCAAATTGCGCCCGAACAGGGCGACGGCGGCGCCGAAGATCGTCAGCATGACGATCCACAGCATCATCGAGCCCTCGTGGTTGCCCCAGACGCCCGACACCTTGTAAAGCATCGGCTTGGCCGAGTGGCTGTTCTGCACCACGTTCAGCACGCTGAAATCGGACACCACATGCGCCCAGGTCAGCGCCGCGTAGGACAGCAGCACCAGCAGCATCTGGGCGATGGCCGCCGGCACCGCGACGTTCATCCAGGCGCCGTTGCGGGTGGCGGCGCCGACCAGCGGCGGCACCGACTGCACCAGCGCGACGAACAGCGCCAGCACCAGCGCGTAATGGCCGAGTTCGGGGATCACGGGTCCGCTACTCCTTCTTCGCGGTCTTCGTCGCGGACTCCGCCGGGTTCTTGTAGACGCCGGCCTGCTTCAGGGCCTCCGACACCTCGGGCGGCATGTAGTTCTCGTCATGCTTGGCCAGCACCTCGCGCGCGACGAAGACGCCGCCGGTCATCCGGCCCTCCGCCACCACGCCCTGGCCCTCGCGGAACAGGTCGGGCAGCTGGCCGCGATAGCGGACATCCACGGTGTGGGCGGTGTCGGTGACGCGGAAGGCGGTGGTGACGCCGTCCGGCTGCTTCTGGACGCTGCCTTCCTCGACCAGCCCGCCCAGGCGGAAATTGCGGTCGCCGACCTGCTGCGTCTGCAGCTGGCTCGGGCTGTAGAAGAAGACGATGTTGTCCTGGAAGGCGGTCAGCGCCAGGGCGGTCGCCGAACCCAGCCCGAGAAGGGCGAGGCCCAGCATATAAAGGCGGCGTTTCTTGCGGGTCATCCTTCGCTCGCTTCCGCCGGTCTTCCGGCGCTCTGATCGGCCATCTTGCGGCCGGCATTGCGGGTGCGGCGGCGGGCGGGCCGGGCGCTTTCCAGCGCCTTCAGCGTCGCCTCGGCGTTGCGCAGCCCCTTCCAGGTGGCGACCAGCAGCCCCAGCAGCACGAGGGTGGCGATGCCGTAGGCCGGCCAGACATAGGCGGCATACCCGCCCATATGGAGGAATTCGCTCATCGTCCTTACCCCCGCATCCCGTCATGGACGGTACCATCGCCAGCAACCCCGCCGGCGACTGCCAGCCGCAGCGTCTGGATCTTGCGCTGGGCGATCTCGGTGCGCACGCGCAGCAGCACCACCGACAGGAAATAGGCGGTGAAGGCGCCGGCCATCACCAGCAGCGGTGTCAGCATGCTGGGGTCGATGCTGGGACCGCCCATCCGCACGACGCTGGCCGGCTGGTGCAGCGTGTTCCACCAGTCGACCGAGAACTTGATGATCGGCACGTTGACGATGCCGACCAGCAGCAGGACGTTGCCCGCCTTCATGCCGCGCTGCGGATCGTCGAAGGCGTTCACCAGGGCCATGTAGCCGAGATAGAGGAAGAACAGGATCAGCACGCTGGTCAGCCGGGCGTCCCACACCCACCAGGTTCCCCACATCGGCGCCCCCCACAGCGACCCGGTCACCAGGCAGACGAAGGTGAAGCCGGCGCCGATGGGGGCGGCGGCCTTGGCGAACAAATCGGCCAGCGGGTGCTTCCACACCAGGCCGCAAGCCGCGGCGATGGCCATGTTGGTGTAGACGAACAGGCTCATCCAGGCGGCGGGGACATGGATGTACATGATCCGCACCGTCTCGCCCTGCTGATAGTCGGGCGGCGAGCTGAACAGGCTGAACCACAGACCGAGGATCGTCAGGATCACGGTCGCCCCGGCGCACCACGGCAACAGCAGGGCCGACAGGCGCAGGAAGCGGGCGGGGTTGGCGAAACGATGCATGGAACGATGGCCCCGGTACAGGTGACCTTGGTCAGGCTTGCGGACGATATAAGCGCATGTATGACGGACTGCGAGGGGTTTCGCCTTGATCTCGGTCAGGCCGATCCGCCATTCGTTTGTACTCTGACACCAAGGTATCAGGCGCCCCGGACCTCCGGCGGCGCCCGTATTCCCCGGTGTGGGACGCCGGAGGCGGGGCGTTTCATCCGCCGCGCCCCGGTGATTTTTTCCCGATCAGGCCGCCATCGCCTTCTGCGCCGCCACCCCCATCGCCTCCGCGATCAGGTCGAAGTCGCGCAGGCTGACCGGCAGCAGGCCGAAGCGGAAGGGATAGCCCCAGTTCCGCACCCCGGCGGTCAGCTCCAGCCGGTCCAGCAGCGGTTGGATCGGCGCCTCCTCCGCCGGCCACCAGGACACGTCGCGACGGAAGGGGATGAAGCCGCCGCCCATGTCGAAGCGGTAGGGCTCGCCCGGCAGGATGGCGCCGATGGCGGTGAAGGACTTCAGCCCGTCTGCCGCCCCGAACCGGTCGGTGGGGGAGTAGTACGCCACCCGGTCGCCCGCCCGGATCCGCCGCAGCGGGGCCGCCTTGCCGTGGCAGACCTGCATGAAGCCGCCGGCCCGTCCGCGCCGGACATGCTCGGCGCTGGCCACGGCGATCCAGGCACCGGTGTCTGTGCCGCCGCTCACGACCGCACCTGTTCGGACTGGGCTTCCTCACCCTGATTGGGCGCGAACACACGCAGGCGATGGCCGTCCGGGTCCTGTGCAACGAAGGTATGACCGAAATCCATCGCGGTCGGGGGTTGCAGGATGGTCAGGCCGCGGGCGCTCCAGTCGGCGTGCAGGTCGCGCACTACCGCCTCGTCGGCGACGGTGAAGGCGATCTCGCCGCCGCCGGGCGCGGTCGCCGCCGGCTCCACCGAGTGGCGCGACCACAGGCCCAGCATCAGCCCGTTGCCCGCCTTGAACATGGCGAAGGTGGGGGAGGCCTCCACCGGCTTGCGGCCCAGCAGGTCGGCATAGAAGGCGGCGCTGGCGGCCGGGTTGTCGACATAGAGCAGGACGAAATCGAGGGCGAGGGCGGCGGCTTTGCTGACGGTCTGGGTGGCGGGCATGGTCGGCTCCGGTCTTGAAGGATTGGGGTGGGGCGGTTCCGTTCGGCGCCCTCACCGGCAAAGCCAAGACTAGGCCGGCATGCTGACAGTTTCCGTCAGCATCCTGTCATCGTTGCGGAATGCCCTCCGCCGCCCGCCACTCCTTCAGCATCGCCTGCCGGCGGCGGGGATAGCGGGTCTCGCTGGCGGTCAGCGCCAGGATGCGGTCGGTGCGGAAATGGCGGAAGGACTGGCGCAGTTCGCACCACGCCACCATCACCCGCACCCGGTCGAAGAAGCCCAGCGCGAAGGGCCAGACGGTGCGCCGGCTCTCCGACCCGTCGCGGTCGCGATAGGCGATCTCCAGCTTGCGCTCCCCGCGGATCGCGCCGCGGATGGTCGCCAGCTCCGCATCTCCCGCCGAAACATTGTTATCGCCTCCGGCGATGGGCTCGCCCGGACCGATCAGCAGGGCCGAGCCGTCCAGCCCCTCGCGCTTGTCCGGCGGCAGCACCGCGGCGATCTTGGCGAGCGCGTTGCGCGCCGCCCCGCCCAGCCGGCTGTCGCCGCGCTCCACCACCCAGCGCGAGCCCAGCACCAGCGCCTCGACCTCCTCCTCGGTGAACATCAGCGGCGGCAGCAGGAAGCCGGCGCGCAGCAGATATCCGACCCCCGGCTCCCCCTCGATCATCGCGCCCTGCGCCTGCAGCGTGGCGATGTCGCGGTAGAGCGTGCGCAGACTGACCCCCAGTTCGCCGGCAAGCGACTTGCCGCTGACCGGCTGGCGATGCCGCCGCAGAACCTGCATCAGATCGAGGAGACGTTCGGCGCGGGACATCGGGAACTGCGGAAGAGGGAAGGGTGCCCATAATGACACCTAAAATGACAAAGAGGCGCTCCCCGATGGGAAGCGCCCCTGTTCATGGCAGGTCCCGCCGGGCGGTTGCCCGGCGTTCCCGAACCTTACCGGCGGATCACTCCGCCTTCTTGGTCAGGTCCTCGCCGGTGGCCTGGTCGACCTGCTTCATCGACAGCTTGACCTTGCCGCGGTCGTCGAAGCCGATGACCTTGACCTTAACCGAGTCACCCTGCGACACGACGTCCGACACCTTGCCGACGCGCTGCTGCGCCAGTTCGGAGATGTGGACGAGGCCGTCGCGCGAACCCAGGAAGTTCACGAAGGCGCCGAAATCGACGACCTTCACCACCTTGCCGGTGTAGACGACGTTCATCTCCGGCTCGGCGACGATGCCCTTGATCCACTCGATGGCGGCGTCCGACTTCTTCTGGTCGACGGCCGAGACCTTGACGGTGCCGTCGTCCTCGATGTCGATCTTGGCGCCGGTCTGCTCGACGATCTCGCGGATCACCTTGCCGCCGGAGCCGATCACGTCGCGGATCTTCTCCTTCGGGATGTTGATGACGGTGATGCGCGGGGCGTTCTCGTTGACGCCTTCGCGGGCGCCGGTCAGCGCCTTCGACATCTCGCCGAGGATGTGCAGGCGGCCGTCCTTGGCCTGGCCCAGCGCGATCTTCATGATCTCCTCGGTGATCGAGGTGATCTTGATGTCCATCTGCAGCGCGGTGACGCCGACCTCGGTGCCGGCGACCTTGAAGTCCATGTCGCCCAGGTGGTCTTCGTCACCCAGGATGTCCGACAGGACGGCGAAGCCGTGGTCTTCCTTGATCAGGCCCATGGCGATGCCGGCGACCGGACGGATCAGCGGCGCGCCGGCGTCCATCAGCGACAGCGAGGTGCCGCAGACGGTGGCCATCGAGGAGGAGCCGTTGGACTCCGTGACTTCCGACACGACGCGCAGCGTGTAGGGGAAGTCTTCCTTCTTCGGCAGCAGCGGGTGGATGGCGCGCCACGCCAGCTTGCCGTGGCCGATCTCGCGGCGGCCCGGGCTGCCCATGCGGCCGGCTTCACCCACCGAGTACGGGGGGAAGTTGTAGTGCAGCATGAAGTGCTCGCGGTACTCGCCCTCGAGCGCGTCGATGATCTGCTCGTCCTGGCTGGTGCCCAACGTGGTGACGACCAGCGCCTGGGTCTCGCCGCGGGTGAACAGGGCCGAGCCGTGGGCGCGCGGCAGCACGCCGACTTCCGACACGATCGGGCGCACGGTCTTGGTGTCGCGGCCGTCGATGCGGCGGCCGGTCTTGAGCACGGCGCCGCGCAGGATGTCGGCTTCCAGTTCCTTGAACTCGAACCCGATGGACTGGGCGTCGAATTCCTCGGCCAGCGTCTCGAGCGCCTTCGCCTTGGCGGCGCCGACCTTCTCGTAGCGGCTCTGCTTCACCGTCTCGGTGTAGGCGGCCTCGACGGCGGCACCGACGGTCTCGCGCAGGCGGGCCTTCAGGGCCTTGCGGTCATAGGCCGGCTCCGGCAGGTCCCACGGCTCCTTGGCGGCTTCCTCGGCCAGGTCGATGATCAGGTTGATCACCGGCTGGAAGTTGGTGTGGCCGAACATGACGGCGCCCAGCATGACCTCTTCGGTCAGCTCCTTGGCTTCCGATTCGACCATCAGCACGCCTTCGACGGTGCCGGCGACGACCAGATCCAGATCGCTGTCGCCGACCTCGTCCCGGGTCGGGTTCAGGATGTACTGGCCGTTCTTGTAGCCGACGCGGGCGGCGGCGATCGGACCCAGGAACGGGATGCCGGAGATCGTCAGCGCGGCGGACGCGCCGACCATCGCGACGATGTCCGGATCGTTCTCCAGATCGTGGCTCAGCACGGTGCAGACGACCTGGGTCTCGTTGCGGAAGCCGTCGGCGAACAGCGGACGGATCGGACGGTCGATCAGGCGGCTGACCAGCGTTTCCTTCTCGGTCGGACGGCCTTCGCGCTTGAAGAAGCCGCCGGGGATCTTGCCGGCCGCGAACGCCTTTTCCTGGTAATTGACGGTCAGCGGGAAGAAATCGACGCCCGGCTTCGGCGCCTTGGCGGCGACGGCGGTGCACAGGACGGTGGTGTCACCATAGGTGACCAGAACCGCGCCGTTGGCCTGGCGGGCGATCTTGCCCGTTTCCAGGACCAGCTTGCGGCCGCCCCACTCGATTTCCTTGCGATGAACAGTGAACATGGATTCTTTCCTTCCATCCGACACCCTGCAACGGCCGGATTGCCGCCCAAGGCCGGGGCCATCGGTCGTAGGACCCCGCGAGAAAACTGAAATGACGGTGTTCGACAACAGCACCAAACGAATCGAGATAGAAGTGGCGTGAATGCAAAAAAGGCCGGTCCCCGAATGATCGGGCCGGCCTGTCCATCACGAAACGCTCAAGATCCAGTTTCTATTGCCAATAACCAATGAGGTGTTCCGGAACGGTACAGGTGAACGAGGACTTCGATGTTCGACGCCCATATCCGACGTCCGTGGTCCCGCCGGCTTCCGGGGGAAGCCCCCGGCCGGGGTGGCCGGCCGGGGGAACCCGAACCCGTCAGCGGGACGGCGCAGCCGTTAGCGGCGCAGGCCCAGACGCTCGATCAGAGCGGCGTAGCGTGAGTGATCCTTCTTCTTCAGATAGTCGAGCAAACGGCGGCGCTGACCGACCATCACCAGCAGACCACGGCGGGAGTGGAAGTCCTTCTTGTGGCCCTTCAGGTGATCCGTCAGGTTGCTGATGCGCTCCGTCAGGATCGACACCTGGACCTCGGGCGAACCGGTGTCGTTGGTGCCGCGGGAAAATTCCTTGATCAGCTCTTGCTTGCGCTCGGGCGTAATCGACATCGGGGTCTCCTAAATCACGTGAGGTTGAGCACGCGCACCGGACGGACCTCCGCCCCCTCGACACGGGCCAACGCCACCGGCGTTCCGCCGAAAAGCGCAATGACGGTGCCATCCCCACCGTCAGCACCCTGAAGCGCCATCAGGCGTTCACGATCCTGCCGGGTGAGGAGAGCGACCGTCTGGCCGTGCCTCAGTCGGTGCGCTTCCGCTTCCGTCAGGGCCAGCGCCGGGATGTCGTCCAGCGCGGTCTCGATCGGCAACAGAAGTCGTTCGACGGCCGCACCTTGCTCCATGGCGGCCAGTTCGTCCAGGGAAATCGCGCGCTCCAGCGTGAAGGAGCCGACGCGCAGGCGGCGCAGAAGCCCGACATGGCCGACCGTGCCGAGCGCTTCCGACAGGTCGCGCGCCAGCGAGCGGACATAGGTGCCCTTGCCGCAATCGACCTCGAACACCGCATGGTCGGCGTCCGGTTCCTCGACCAGCTCGAAGCGGTCGATGCGCACGGTGCGGGCGGCCAGATCGACCGCATCGCCTTCGCGCGCGATGTCGTAGGCGCGCTCGCCGTCGATCTTGATGGCGCAGAACTGCGGCGGCACCTGCTGGATCTCGCCCAGGAAAGCGGGCAGGGCGGCGCGGATCGCCTCGGTCGCCGGACGGTGGTCCGAGCGGGCGATCACCTCGCCCTCGCGGTCGTCGGTGCTGGTGCGCTCGCCCCAGCGGATGGAGAAGCGGTAGGTCTTGGCACCGTCCATGGCGTAGGACACGGTCTTGGTCGCCTCGCCCAGCGCGATCGGCAGGATGCCGGTCGCCAGCGGGTCCAGCGTGCCGCCATGCCCGGCCTTCTCGGCGTTCAGCAGGCGGCGCACCTTCGACAGCGCCTGGGTGGAGGTCATGCCTTCCGGCTTGTCCAGCACCACCCAGCCATGGATCGGCGTGCCCTTGCGCTTACGAGCCACGACGGCCGCCCCGGCTCTCGTCCTTGTCCCCGCTCTTGTCCCCGCCCTTGTCCTCGTCGTCGAGCATGGCGCGGTCGTCGTCGAGATCGTCGTCCTCGTCCGTCTCGTCGGGGCCGAGGTCGTCGCCGTCCTCATCCCCCTCTTCGTCGCCCTCCTCGTCCCAGGAGTCGTCCTCGTCCTCGTCGTGGTCGTCGTCGCCATTGACGCGGCCCAGCGGATGGCCGCTCAGGTCGCGGGCGACCTCCGGGCTGTGCAGGATGCTGTCGATGCGGTGGGCGTAGTCGAAGGAGGTGTCGCCCTCGAAGCTCAGCGTCGGGGCGTGGCGCAGGTTGACCATGCGCGCGACCTGCCCGCGCAGGAAGGCGGCGGCCCGCTTCAGGGCGACCTGGGCCTCCTCCATCCGCTCGCCGCCCAGCGTCGCATAGAAGACGGTGGCATTGGACAGGTCGGGGCTGATCCGCACCTCGGTGACCGTGACGTTCAGCGAGGCCAGTTCCGGATCGTGGAAGTCCCCGCGGCGGAACAGGTCGGCAAGGGCGTGGCGCACCTCCTCGCCGACGCGCAGTTGCCGTTGGGACGGGGGCTTGCCGGCGATGAACGCGCCGCGCTTCTTGCTGGCCATGGTACGTGTCTTTCGTCGATGTCTGGCGCCCGCGGCGGCCTGACCGGTGTCAGGACCAGAGAACGGGCACGTCGTAAAGTCTGATGGTTCGGTCGGCGCTGACCAGAGTCAGGCCATCGGCCTGGGCCTGGGCGATCAGCATCCGGTCGAAGGGGTCGCCGTGATGCCGGGGCAGATGGTCCAGCCGGTCGATGTGACGGACGTCGATTGCATGGATCGTCAGACCGTTTTCGACCAGAAGGCGATGGAACCCGGCGGGCAAGGTCAGTTTTCCGAAGCTGGACTTGATGGTGAGTTCCCAGAGCGACGCGATGCTCGCCAGCACGGTGTTGGAACCGTCGGCGATCACGGTCCGGACGGCGGAACCGAGCTTCGGGTCATCGGTCGCCAGCCACAGCAGCACATGACTGTCGAGCAGCAGCCTCACCCCGGCATCCCTTTCCACTGATCCGGCCACTCCTCGTCCGGAGCGAGACCGTAGAAGCTCTTCAGCAGGTCGTCGGGCAGCGGAGCGTCGAAATCGTCGGCGATCCGGATTTGTCCCTTGGCGAAGCCGAACCGCACCGGCCGCTTGCCGGACGGCGTCGGCGCGGACACTCCGTCTTCCGCGAGGGGGCCTTCCGCGACGGGCACCAGCCTGACCGCAGGTTTCCCATCGCGAAGAATGACGATCTCCTCGTCATTCTCCACCCGGTCGATCAGTTCGGCCATATGCCCGTCGGCTTCGGATAGCGGAATGCGATCCATAGCGTCACCTCCAGGTGGCATCACCTCTCGTCCGAAAAACGAACCGCCCGGCCCCGTCCGGTAAAACACCGGGAGGGGCCGGGCGGACCGTCGGTCTCAAAGCTCGCGAGCGATTTCGTCGATCTCGAAGGCTTCGATCTGATCGCCGGCCTGGATGTTGTCGTAGTTCTCGAAGGCCATGCCGCACTCGTAACCCTCGCGGACGTCCTTGACCTCGTCCTTGAAGCGCTTGAGCGTCTTGAGCGTGCCTTCGTGAATGACGACGTTGTCGCGCAGCAGGCGGACGCCGGCGCCGCGCTTGACGGTGCCCTGCGTGACCATACAACCGGCGACCTTGCCGACCTTCGTGATGTTGAACACCTCGCGGATGGTCGCGTAGCCGATGAAGCGTTCCCGCAGCGTCGGAGACAACAGACCGGTCAGCGCCGCCTTCACGTCGTCGATCACGTTGTAGATGATCGAGTAGTAGCGGATTTCGACGCCGTCGCGCTTGGCGAGGTCGCGGGCCTGCGGGTTGGCGCGGACGTTGAAGCCGATGATCATCGCGTTGGACGCATTGGCCAGCGTGATGTCGGACTCGTTGATCGCACCGACCGAGTTGTGCAGGACGCGGACCTTGACCTCGGTGTTCTCGGCCGTGAGCTTCTCCAGCGAGCTGGCGATGGCTTCGATCGAGCCCTGCACGTCGCCCTTGATGACGACCGGCAGTTCCTTGGCCTCGCCGGCCTGGATGCGGCTGAACATGTCCTGCAGCGAACCGCGGGCCGAGGCCGCCACCGCCGCTTCGCGCTTCTTGCGCTGGCGGAACTCGGCGATCTCGCGGGCACGGGCCTCGGACTCGACGACGGAGAAGTCGTCGCCGGCCATCGGCGTGCCGTTCAGGCCCAGGACCTCGACGGGCACGGCCGGGGCCGCCTCGTTGACGTTCTGGCCGCGGTCGTTGATCAGGGCGCGGACGCGGCCCCACTCGGCGCCGGTGACGAACACGTCGCCGACCTTCAGCGTGCCGCGCTGGACCAGCACGGTGGCGACCGAACCGCGGCCACGCTCCAGCTTCGCCTCGATGACGACGCCTTCGGCGGCACGCTCGGGGTTGGCCCGCAGCTCCAGGATTTCGGCCTGGAGCAGGATGGCCTCTTCCAGCTTGCTCAGGTTGCGCTTGGCCTTGGCCGACACCTCGACGTCGAGCACGTCGCCGCCCATCTCCTCGACCACCAGCTCGTGCTGGAGCAGTTCCTGGCGGACGCGCTCCGGCTTGGCATCGGGCAGGTCGCACTTGTTGATGGCGACGATGATCGGAACCTTGGCCGCCTTGGCGTGGCGGATGGCCTCGATCGTCTGCGGCATGACGCCGTCGTTGGCGGCGACCACCAGCACGACCACGTCGGTGACGTTGGCGCCGCGGGCACGCATCTCAGTGAAGGCGGCGTGGCCCGGCGTGTCGATGAAGGTGATCTTCGCACCCGACTCCAGCTGCACCTGATAGGCGCCGATGTGCTGGGTGATGCCGCCGGCCTCGCCCGACACCACGTCGGTCTGGCGCAGCGCGTCGAGCAGTGAGGTCTTGCCGTGGTCGACGTGGCCCATGATGGTGACGACCGGGGGACGGGACACCAGGATGGCGCCCTCTTCCTCGGTGGCACGCAGGCCGATCTCGACGTCGGACTCCGACACGCGGCGGACGCGGTGACCGAACTCGGTGATCAGCAGCTCGGCGGTGTCGGCGTCGATGGTCTGGTTGATGGTCGCCATCACGCCCATGCGCATCAGCGCCTTGATGACGTCGGCGCCACGCTCGGCCATGCGGTTGGCCAACTCCTGGACCGTGATGACCTCCGGCAGGACGACGTCGCGGGTGACCTTGGCGGTCTCCTGGCGGCTCATCTGGCGCAGGCGTTCACGTTCGCGGGCACGGCGCACCGCGGCCAGCGACCGGGTGCGGTCGCTGCCGTCGTCGCTGAGCGCTTGCGAGACGGTCAGCTTGGTGCCCTTGCGGCGGTCGGCGCCGGCGGGAGCCTTGGCGGCCGGACGGGCCGGCGCGGCCTTGGCGGGAGCGCCGCCGCGGCCACCCTTGCGGCGGTTGTCGTCCTCTTCCTCGGCGCGGGCCGGCGGGGCGCCGACGCCCGGCAGGGTGCGGCCGGGAGCGGCGTCGGCGGCGGGACGGGCGGCGGCACCGCCGGGGCGCTGGTCGGCACCCGGGCGGGCACCGGCCGGACGCGCACCGTCGCGGGGTGCTGCACCGTCACGGCCGCCATCGCGGGCACCGTCACGGCGGGGCGCCGGTTCGGCGTCGCGGCGCTTGGCGTCCTCGGCTTCCTTGCGCTTGGCCTCTTCCTCCTTGCGGCGGCGTTCGGCCTCGGCGGCGATCTTGCGATCCTCCTCCTGAATGGCACGCATCTCGTCCAGCTCGCGCTGGCGCAGGGTGTCGGCATCCAGAATGATCGGCGGCATGTCCGGCGTGGCCGATGCCGCAGCATCGGACGCGGCGGGAGCGGCAGCCGGGGCGGCGGCTTCGGCGGTGTCGGCTGGGGCGGATGCCGCCTCTTCGGCGGCACGGGCGGCGGCTTCGGCGGCGCGGGCTTCAGCGCGGGCCGCGTCTTCCTCGGCGTCGATCCGGCGCTGTTCCTCGAACGCCGCGGCGCCACGAAGCGCACGCAGGCGGGATTCCAGCTCCTCGCGGGTCAGCTGGCGCCCGGCAGGGGCACCGCCGCCACGGGGGCGCTGGCCCTGCGCACCGCGCATGGGCAGGCCCTGGGCAGCTTGACGCGCGGCGGCGCCGCCGTCGGCAACGCCGGGCACGGCGCCCTTTTCAACATGACGCTTGCGCTTGACCTCTACGGTCACCGCTTTTGACCGGCCATGGGAGAAGCTCTGCCGGACCTGGGTCTCGACCGGCTTCTTCGACTCCAGCTTTCCTTTGCTGGCGCCGGTTAGGTGCAAGACTTTCTTCTGGTCCTGGTCGTTGCTGTCGGTCATCGGTTCCCGAATGGTCAGACGTTACATCGCAGGCCGGCCGGCCGTATTGCCAACTCCCAAGCCCTTATCAGAATCCTGGTGCGCATCCTGGTCCCCTTGGGGACCTTTCAGCCCTCTCAGGCGTGCCGCATCGCGGGCCAGCCCTGCGGCCAGCCTGCCCCGCGCCACCACGGCGTGCACCGCGTGATCGCGTCCCAGCGCCGCGGCCAAGGCCGGGGACTGGAAGAGGTCGATCACCGGCAGCGACGGCGCGAGCGCCGTCACCTTGCCGCGCTGGTCCAGCGAGCCGTCCGCGGCTTCCACCAGCAGGGCCGGCGGGGGACCCGCACGGCCGACCTGGTTGGCCCTCAACGCCTCGCGCACCTTCTCGTATCCCGCCAGGACGTGGCCGGCACGGCGGGCAAGGCCCAACGCGTGCAGACACCGACGTTCCAGCAGCCGTTCCAGCCTCTGGGCCAGATCGGGCGGTACTTTCACCGCCCGGCGGGCCGCTTTGGCGAAAACGGATTTACCCATGGCCTTCGCCAGGGCATCCCGGTCGGCCGTGACCCAAAGGCCGCGGCCGGGCAGACGTTCCTCCAGGTCCGGAACCACCTCGCCGTCGGGGCCGATCACGAAGCGGATCATGCTCTCCTTCGGCCCCACCGTGCCCGACGCGATGCAGCGGCGCAGAGGCCCCTTCTCGTCGTCGGCCGGCAGGCGGTCCGTACCGGCACCGTCGTCCTGTGCCAAATCCTGTTCCGGCACCGCATCCGCGGCGGCGGTCGGTGTCCGTTCGTCGTTCCGTTCGGTCATCCGATCGTCATCCGCTCGCGCGGTCCCGAATAATCGTTCCTCTCGGGCGCAGTTCCAACCGGCATTGCTGCCGGTCAGGCCTGCGCGCCCTGGCCATCGGCCGAGCCCCCAGCGGCGGGAGCCGCGGCGGCGTCCTCGCCCTCACCCTCGAACCAGTGGGCGCGCGCGGCCATGATGATCGCGTTCGCCTCCTCTTCCGAGGGGGCGTCCTTGGCGCCGTCCTTGCCCAGGATCTCGACCAGCTCGTCGCCGGCCAGGTCGGCCAGGTCGTCCAGCGTCTTGACGCCGTTCTCGCCCAGCTTCACCAGCTGCGTGGCGCTGAAGCCGGTCAGCTCGGCGATGATGTCCTCGACGCCCAGCTCCAGCCGGCGCTCGTTGGCCTGCTCGTCCCGGACTTCCAGGAAGGCGAGCGCGCGCTGCTTCAGCTCGTCGGCGACCGACTCGTCGAACCCTTCGATCTCGGCCAGCTCCTCGGTCTCGACATAGGCGATCTCCTCGACCGAGGTGAAGCCTTCGGCGACCAGCAGGTGGGCGATCACGTCGTCGACGTCCAGCGCCTGCATGAACAGGGCGGAGCGGTTGTGGATTTCCTCCGACCGGCGCTCCAACTCTTCCTGTTCGGTCAGGATGTCGATGTCCCAGCCGGTCAGCATCGAGGCGAGGCGCACGTTCTGGCCGCGGCGGCCGATGGCCAGCGACAGCTGGTCGTCGGGCACCACCACCTCGATGCGGTGGTTGTCGTCGTCGAGCACGACCTTGGCGACCTCGGCCGGGGCGAGCGCGTTGACGACGAAGGTCGGCGCCTCGCCGTTCCACGGGATGATGTCGATCTTCTCGCCCTGCAGCTCGCCGACGACCGCCTGGACGCGGCTGCCGCGCATGCCGACGCAGGCGCCGACCGGGTCGATGGAGCTGTCGTGGCTCAGCACCGCGATCTTGGCGCGCGAACCCGGGTCACGGGCGACCGCCTTGATCTCGATGATGCCGTCGTAGATTTCCGGCACTTCCTGGGCGAACAGCTTCGCCATGAACATGGGATGCGTGCGCGACAGGAAGATCTGCGGCCCGCGCGGTTCCTCGCGGACGTCGAAGATGTAGGCGCGCACGCGGTCGCCGTTCTTGAAATGCTCGCGTGGCAGCAGCTCGTCGCGGCGCAGGATCGCTTCGGCGCGGCCCAGGTCGACGGTGACGTTGCCGTATTCGACGCGCTTGACCAGACCGTTGACGATCTCGCCGTTGCGGTCCTTGTACTCGTTGAACTGGCGCTTGCGCTCGGCGTCGCGCACCTTCTGCACGATCACCTGCTTGGCGGTCTGGGCGGCGATGCGGCCGAAATCGATCGGCGGCAGCGGGTCGACCAGGAAATCGCCGAGCTTGGCGCCGGCCTTGCGCTTCTGGGCGTAGGGCAGGGTGACCTGCGTCGCCTCGTTCTCCACCGTCTCGACCACCTCCAGGTGGCGGGTCAGATGGATGTCGCCGGTCTTGCGGTCGATGCGGGCGCGGATGTCGTGCTCATGGCCGTACTTGGAGCGGCCGGCCTTCTGAATCGCCTGCTCCATCGCCTCCAGGACTTCGTCCCGGTCGATGTTCTTTTCGCGGGCGACCGCGTCAGCGACTTGCAGCAGTTCCATCCGTTACACTTCCTGAATCGGTCTTGTGTGGTGCCGGTCTTGCGTGATGTCCGGTCGGGTCGGCGGGGTCGGGGCGGGGGTTCTGGCGGCTATCGTCCTGTCGGACCGTGCCGTCAGTGCTCCAGGCCCTCCTGCTGCTCCTGGCTGGCACGGATCAGCTCGTCCGTCAGCACCAGCTTGGCGCGCAGGATGGTGTCGAACTCCAGCCGGGCGGGTCCCTGTTCGGTGTCGATGCACACCAGGCCGTCCTCGACGCCCTTCAGCATGCCCTTGAAACGCTTGCGGCCGTCGATGGCCATGCGGCTTTCCAGCCGGGCTTCGAAGCCGGCGAAGCGCTCGAAATCCTTGAGCCGGGTCAGAGGCCGGTCGATGCCGGGCGAGCTGACTTCCAGCGTGTAGGCCTCGCGGATCGGGTCTTCCACATCCAGCAGGGCCGAAACGGAGCGGCTGATGTCGGCGCAATCCTCGACAGTCATGGGCGCGCCGTCGGCGCGCTCCGCCATGATCTGGAGAATTGCCCGCTGGCCGCCCGAGATCTGAACGCGCACGACCTCATAGCCCATGGCTTCGACCGACGGCGTGATGATCTGTTCGATGCGACCTGTAGCGTCCATTCCACCTAACCCAAAGCCTGCGGCCGGGATCGAACCGGACGAGGTTTCCACAACAGAAGGTTCAACAAGCGCGTGTCTCCACACGCTCATAAAAAAATAAGTGGGCAAAAGCCCACCCGCAAAGCGTCTCGCCGGCCCGGTTGCCCGGGCCGCCAATCCGTATGGGTTCTCAGAGGGTGAATATAGTCATTCCGGCCGATGCCGCAAGCCTTTTCGGGATCGCCCCGTTCCTTTACAAGCGGAACTGGTGGGGGCGGCATCAGGGAAGGACCGGAATGATCCTCGAAGCGGCGATTTTAAACGTGCGTCCGGGTGAGCAGGGCGCCTTCGAACAGGCCATGGCCGAAGCCCGTCCGCTCATCGCGGCATCGGCCGGTTTCCGTGGGATGGAGGTCCGGCCCTGCCTGGAGGACGGCTGTCGTTACCTGCTGCTGGTCTGGTGGGAGCGTCTGGACGACCATACCGTGGGATTCCGTGGTTCGGACCGGTATGTCGAGTGGAAGGGACGTCTCCATCGCTTCTACGATCCGTTCCCGGTGGTGGAGCATTTCGCCGCTCCACGCATCGCCGAACCGGATCCGCTCCGGCCGGCCGCAAGCGTCTGACGCCGGCGGCTCACCCCCGCGGGCGGCGGACAAATCGCAGGAAGACCGGCTTGCGCCCGGCGGCGATGGCCTTCTCCTCATAGCGCGTCGCCGGCCAGTCGTCGGGGCGGATGCGCCAGTCGGACGGACGGCGCGCCGTCCATTCGAAATCGGGATGCTTGACCGTGTGTTCAAGCATCCAGCGCACCAGTCCCATGTCGTCGCTGGCCAGACGCAGCTCGGCGCCGTCCTTCAGCACGCGGGCCAGCCGCGGCAGGTTCTCCGGCCCGATGAAGCGGCGGTCGGCATGGCGCTTCTTCGGCCAGGGGTCGGCGAACAGCACGAAGGCGCGGCCGATGGAGGCGTCGGGCAGGGCGTCCAGCAGCGGCCGGGCGTCGTCGGGATGGATGCGCACGTTGCCGAGATCGTCGTCGTCGATCATCCCCAGGAGGCCGGCGATGCCGTTGAGGAAGGGTTCGGCGCCGACGATGCCGACGTCCGGGTTGTGCTTGGCCTGCCAGGCGAGGTGATGGCCCATGCCGAAGCCGACCTCCAGCCAGACCTCGCGCTTCGGCGTGTCGAACAGGCCGGCAGGGTCCCAAAATGCCGGCGCCTGGCCGGCGTCGGATTTCGGCCCCCCGGATTTCGGCCCCCCGGATTTCGGCACCGTGATCTGGAGCTGCGGCAGCAGGTCCTCGATCAGGCTTGTCCGGCGCTTGCGCAGGGGACGGCCCTTGCGCCGGCCGAACAGCCGGTTTCCGGTTTCGCTCTGCGGAGCGTCGTCAGTCGGTCGGTCGGTTTTGCTGTCGGTCATGGCGGCTGATGCGGTTCAAAGAGCGGTGTGGCAGGAAAAGAGCTTACAAAAAAGGGCGGCGGAGGCCGTTTCCAGCCTCCGCCGCCTTTTTCATCTCCGGTAATCCGCCGGTCGGGACGGTCAGAAGGCGCCGCGCAGGGCCTCGACCAGATCGGTCTTCTCCCACGAGAAGCCGCCGTCCACCTCGGGCTCGCGGCCGAAATGGCCGTAGGCGGCGGTGCGGGCGTAGATCGGCTTGTTCAGGCCCAGATGCGTGCGGATGCCGCGCGGGCTGAGGTCGACCAGCTGCTGGAGGATGTCGGACAGCCGGTCCTCGTCGACGTTGCCGGTGCCGTGGGTGTCGACATAGACCGACAGCGGCTTCGACACGCCGATGGCGTAGGAGACCTGGATCGTGCACTTGTCCGCCAGTTCCGCCGCGACGACGTTCTTGGCGAGGTAGCGGGCGGCGTAGGCGGCCGAGCGGTCGACCTTGGTCGGGTCCTTGCCGGAGAAGGCGCCGCCGCCGTGCGGGGCGGCACCGCCGTAGGTGTCGACGATGATCTTGCGGCCGGTCAGGCCGGCGTCACCGTCCGGGCCGCCGATGACGAAGCGGCCGGTCGGGTTGACGTACAGGTTCTTGTCGTCGCACATCCAGCCTTCCGGCAGGCAGTTGACGATGTGCGGCAGGACGATCTCGCGCACGGCGTCCTGGTCCAGCCCCTCGGCATGCTGGGTCGACAGCACGATGGCGGTGGCGCGGGTCGGGCGGCCGTCGATGTACTGCAGGGTGACCTGGCTCTTGGCGTCCGGGCCCAGCTGCGGGGCGGCACCGGAATGCCGCGCCTCGGCCAGCGACTTCAGGATGGCGTGGCTGTAGTAGATCGGCGCCGGCATCAGGGCCGGGGTCTCGCGGCAGGCATAGCCGAACATGATGCCCTGGTCGCCGGCACCCTCGTCCTTGTTGCCCGCGGCGTCGACGCCGACCGCGATGTCGGCGGACTGGGAATGGACGAAGCACTTGACGTCCATTTTCTCCCAGTGGAAGCCGTCCTGCTCGTAGCCGATGTCCTTCACCGCGGCACGGGCGGCTGCGACCAGCTGGTCGGCCTTGATGCTGTCGGGGCCGCGAACCTCGCCGGCCAGCACCACCTGGTTGGTGGTCGCCAGCGTCTCCACGGCCACGCGGGCCTGCGGGTCGTGCGAGAGGTAGAGATCGACGATGGCGTCGGAAATGCGGTCGCAGACCTTGTCGGGATGACCTTCCGACACGGACTCGCTGGTGAAGACGTAGTTCAACTTTGCCACGGGAAACCTCGGCATTCGGCGGCACGCTATTTCATGAGCCGAAACGGCAGACCGGTACAGCGGCCGCAGACACCGATCCAAATCCGGTTTTGACAAGGTTTCAGGCCGGGGTCAAGAAGCCTACCGGCGGTAAGGCCTTGGTCCTATCATCGCAGGCACCACACGAAGGGGGTGGATACGGTCGCGCCGCATCTTCCCCGTTCGGTGGGTATCTCAGGCCGCGGACAACCGGCGGGAGGCACCGCCGGGTGCTCAAGGCTGCAAAGCGCCGCCGTGAGTCACCGCCGCAAGCCCTTGCCGCAAGCCCTTGCAGCAAATCGCCGCCGCAACTTACTCCGCGGCTTCCGCCACGGCGGCGCTGGCCACGGCCTTGGTCAGCTCGAACAGGCGCTTGCGCACCGACGGATCGCTGATCTTGTAATAGGCGCGGACCAGTTCCAGCGTCTCGCGCTTGGCCATCGGATCGGGCTCGTAGGTGCTGGCCGACCGCTCTTCCGAGCCACCCGCCTCGTCGTCGTCCTCGACGCGGGCCGAGGCCGCGTCGGCCGGCATGTCGTCGAAGAAGAAGGAAACCGGCACGTCCAGCACGCGGCTGAGATCGAACAGACGCGATGCGCCGATGCGGTTGGCGCCGCGCTCGTACTTCTGCACCTGCTGGAAGGTCAGACCGATGGCCTCGCCCAACTTTTCCTGGCTCATGCCGAGAAGGGTGCGGCGGAGACGGACGCGGGATCCGACGTGGACATCGATGGGATTCGGCTTTCCGGTCTTCGGACGGCCCGCACCCGCACGGCGCCCGCGCGGCGCTCCAGTTTCAGTCTGCATCTCGTTTATCCCTGTAACGGTTGTGCAACCTAGTTACGACATATCCACGTATGCAGTCAAGCCCGCTCCGGTCATGCCGGTTACACGAATTTGTTCTGCCTGTGGCGGGCAGAATGCCCGTATTGCAGCATCAGCGGTGATATCGCGTGGTCAGGGCCGCCATGAAACAGCCCAGAAGCACTATGCCGAAAATCCAGTCTCCCATACGGGCATAGGCTGTAACGCCAGACGGAGCTTTCGGTAACGTGGTATCGATGAAGCCACGCTCACCCAGACCGAGCAATTGTCGCACACGACCGTAGGAATCCACCACCCCGGATATTCCCGTATTCGCCACCCGGACCAGCGGCAGCCCTTCCTCGACGGCCCGCACTTGGTTGATGGCGAAATGCTGGTGCGGACCGGCGGTGCGGCCGTACCAGGCGTCGTTGGTCAGGTTCAGCAGCCATTGCGGCCGGTCGGCGCTGTCGACCACCGCGCCGGGGAAGATGCTCTCGTAGCAGATCAGCGGGCTGAAGGGCGGCAGGCCCGCCACGCGGTCGCCCAGGTGCAGGGTGCGCGGGCCGGGACCGGCGGAGAACTCCGCCCCGTTGCCGGCGATGGCGCCGACCGGCAGCCATTGCCGCAGCGGCATGTATTCGCCGAAGGGGACGAGATGGAACTTGTCGTAGTCGGCGACCGCGGCACCGCTGCCGTCCACCGCCACCATGCCGTTGAAATAGCGGCGCTCGCCATCGGCATCGACCGTCGTGCGCGGGGCTCCGGTGATCAGCAGCCCGCCGGACGGCGTGACCGAGGCCAGGGCCTGCCGCACCCGCGCATCGTCCTCGATGAAGAAGGGCACGGCGGTTTCCGGCCAGATGATGACGTTGGGCGGCGGGGCGGCGGGATCGGCCGGGGCGGCGGCGGACAAGGCGAGATGGCTCTGGAAATTCTGCACCCGCTCGCCGGGCGCCCATTTCAGCCGCTGGTCGATCGCCGCCTGGACCAGCCGCAGCCGCACCCCCGGCACCGGCTCGTCGACAGCACCGGCGAGCCGCCAGGCTCCCCAGCCGCCGAGGACCGCCAGCAGCGCCAGACCGGCGGCGACGGCGGCACCGGCCCGGCCGGGCGTGGTGTCGCGGTCGGGCAGGGCGGCCGGCAGCGACGCCACCAGCACCGTCACCAGCGTCAGGCCATAGATGCCGACCAGCGAGGCGGTTCTGCAGAACCGGCAGCACCCCGACCCAGCCATAGCCGATCAGGTTCCAGGGAAAGCCGGTGAAGAGATGGCCGCGCAGCCATTCCCACAGGCACCAGCAGGCGGCGAACAGCAGCGGGCGGCCGAGCCCGGCGCCGAAGCCGCGCCGGCGCAGCAGCTGGAAGGTCAGGGTGGCGCCGCCGCTGAACATCGCCAGCACGACCGGCAGCCCGACCGCCGACAGCGGCAGCGCCCACCAGAAGCGGTCGATGTCGGTGAACAGCGCGGCGCTGATCCAGTAGAGCCCCAGCAAATGATGGCCGAAGCCGAAGAACCAGCCGACGGCGAAGGCGGCCTTTTTGGTCTCCGCCCCCTCAAGCAGCCAGATCATGCCGGGGAAGGCGACCAGCACGACCGGCATCAGGTCGGCCGGCGGCAGCGCCAGCGTGGCGAACCCGCCCAGCAGCATCGCGGCGGCCAGCCGGCGCCAGCCGGTCAGCGCGGCCAGCCGCGCGGAAACGCGGCCCAGCTTGGCCGGGACGGGCAGGGTGTCGGTGGCGGTCAAGGCAAAACTCCGGCAGCGGCAGGGGGCGGCGCCACAGGCAAAGGGCGGGCGGCGCCATAGGTAATGCGGCCGTGCAGGGGTGCCAAGGTCCTTGTGGGCGGGGCTGTGTTGTGGGGGTGGGGAGACCGTCCCCACCCCGTTCCTCAGGCCGTCTCCGCCAGCTCCACGCTGTTCGCCGGGACATTGTGGACGCGCAGGCGCTTCAGGCGGCGGGAGTCCGCATCGACGATCTCGAACTCCAGGCCCGACGGATGGACCAGCCGTTCGCCCAGCCCCGGCACCCGGCCGGCGATGGAGACGACCAGACCGCCGAGCGTGTCGATGTCCTCGCGCTCCTCCTCGGTCAGCACCGGGCCGACCCGGACCTCGAAATCCTCGATGGGCAGGCGGGCGTCGGCGATCAGGCTGCCGTCGGGACGTTCGACCAGCCGCGGCGCCGCGGCCTCGTCATGCTCGTCCTCGATCTCGCCGACGATCTCCTCGACCAGATCCTCGATGGTGACGAGGCCGTCGATGCCGCCGAACTCGTCCACCACCAGCGCCATGTGCTGGCGGGTCTGGCGCATCTGCACCAGCAGGTCGAGCACATGCATGGAGGGGGCGACGATCTTCGCCTCGCGGATGATGCCGCTCAGGTCCGGCTTCTGGCGCAAGCCCTCGGCGGAGACGGCCTGTTTGGCCATCAGGGTCATCACATCCTTGATGTGGATGATGCCGACCACGTCGTCCAGCGTCTCGCGGAACACCGGCAGGCGGGAATGGCCTTCCTCGGCGACGCGCTGGACCAGTGAAGGGAAGGGCGTGTCGATGTCGACGGCGATGATGTCGGCGCGCGGCACCATGACGTCGGCGACGGTGCGGTCGCGCAGCTTCAGGATGTTGGTCAGCAGCGCCCGCTCGCCGGTGCCCAGCGAATCCTCGCCGTCCTCGCTGGCTGCATCGTCCAGGCCGGAGATCAGCTCTTCGATGGTGCCGCGCAGGGAATTGTCCTCGCGGCCGCCCCAGACGGTGCGGAGCCACCCCTTGAACAGGTGGCCCAGGGAATGGTCTTCGGCCCCGTTGTCATCACGGGGCGTGCGACTGTCGGATATATCGCTCATCGGTCCGGCGGTTGGTGGTTGGCGGCGTAAGGATCGGCGATTCCGAGCGTGGCGAGCAACCGGGTTTCCAGCGCCTCCATCTCCTCGGCCTCGTCGTCCGTCTCGTGATCATACCCCAGCAGATGCAGAACACCATGCATCACAAGGTGAGTCATGTGGTCCTGGAAGCTTTTCCGCTGTTCGGCGGCTTCGCGTGCAACCGTTTCATAGGCGAGGATGACGTCGCCCAGCATCACCGGCATGCCGTCCTGCGCGTCGGGTTCCTCCGCCTCGGTCAGGGCGAAGGACAGGACGTTGGTCGGCTTGTCCTTGCCGCGATACTCGCGGTTCAGCCGGTGGACCAGCTCGTCGTCGGCCAGCACGACCGACAGCTCGGCCGGGCCTTCCTCGTCGTCATAGGCGGCAGCGAGGGCCGCGAGGGCGGCGCGCTCCGCCAGCCACTCGGCATCCTCGGCCCAGTCGCCGGCTTCACGTGAAACAGCGATGTCGACCGCGGTGGTCATTCCGGTTCTCCAATGGTCCCAGCATCACCAACGGTCGTTTCGGGTGCGGAACCAGCCGGCGCGGTGTTGGTGCGGCGGGCCTGCTTGCGCTCCGCCTCGCGGGCATCGGCCTGGTCATAGGCGCGGATGATGCGGGCCACCATCGGGTGGCGGACGACGTCGGCGTCGGTGAAGCGGACGAAGCGCACGCCCTCCACCCCGCGCAGGATGTCGAGCGCGTCGCGCAGGCCCGACCGGGTGCCGGTCGGCAGGTCGATCTGCGAGATGTCGCCGGTGACGACCATCCGCCCGCCTTCGCCGAGACGGGTGAGGAACATCTTCATCTGCATCGGCGTGGTGTTCTGCGCCTCGTCGAGGATGACGAAGGCGTTGCCCAGCGTCCGGCCGCGCATGAAGGCCAGCGGTGCGATCTCGATCTCGCCGGACTCCAGCCGCTTCTTGACCTGTTCCGCCGGCAGCATGTCGTGCAGCGCGTCGTAGAGCGGGCGCAGGTAAGGATCGACCTTTTCCTTCAGGTCGCCGGGCAGGAAGCCCAGCCGCTCGCCGGCCTCGACCGCCGGGCGCGACAGCACGATGCGGTCGACCTGGCCGGTTGTCAGCAGGGCCACCGCCTGCGCCACCGCCAGATAGGTCTTGCCGGTGCCGGCCGGGCCGAGCCCGAAGACCAGCTCGCTCTCCGCCAGGGCCTGGAGATAGGCGGCCTGGGTCGGGGTGCGCGGGGTGATCGGGCCGCGGCGGCGGGTGCGCAGCGCGATTTCGGCGCGGGTGATGGTCGCCTGCGGGCCGGGCGCGCGCGGCTCCTCGCCGCTCGCAACACCGGCGAAACTGGCCTCGGCGGTCGCCATGCGGACGGCGCCGTCGACCTCGCCGCCGTCGATGGTCTGGCCGCGGCTCAGCCGGCCATACAGGCCGTTCAGCGCCGTCCGCGCCGTTTCGGCGGCGTCCGACGGGCCGGAGATGGTCAGGGTGTTGCCGCGCGAGATCAGCGACACGCCGAGAAGCGATTCGATGCGGGCGAGGTGGCGGTCATGCTCGCCATACAGCATCGGCAGAAGACGGTTGTCATCGAATTGAACGTCGATGCGCCGTTCGGGCAGACCGTTCAAGCGCTGGCCTCCAAGGTTACGGCAGGCTGGAAGGGAGAGGCGGTGACGTATTCACCGGTCACCACGGTGCCGGCGAGGCTGTTGGCCCGCGCCGCGTCGACCCGCACCTCGACGATGCGGCCGAGCAGCCGTGCGTCCGCCTCGGCATGGATCGACTGCATCCACGGGCTGCGGCCCAGCAGCTGGCCGTCGCGGCGGCCGACGCGGTCGAACAGGACCGGCACGCTGCGGCCGACGAAGCCATGGTTGAAGGCGATCTGCTGGGCGTCCAGCAGCTGGCGCAGCGCCTCCAGCCGTGCCTCCTTCACTGCGTCCGGCAGCTGGGCGCCCTCGACCGCGGCCGGGGTGCCGGGACGCGAGCTGTATTTGAAGGAATAGGCCTGCGCATAGCCGATCTCGGTGACCAGCTTCAGCGTCTGGGCGAAATCGGCGTCCGTCTCGCCGGGGAAGCCGACGATGAAGTCGCCGGACATCGCCAGGTCGGGCTTGGCGTCGCGCAGCCGGCCGACCAGCCGGCGGTAATCGTCGGCGCTGTGCTTGCGGTTCATCGCCGCCAGGACGCGGTCGGAGCCGGCCTGCACCGGCAGATGCAGATAGGGCATCAGCTGCGGCACCTCGGCATGGGCGCGGATCAGGTCGTCGGCCATGTCGCGCGGGTGCGAGGTGGTGTAGCGGATGCGCGCCAGCCCGTCGATCTCCGCCAGTTCGCGGATCAGCCGGCCGAGGCCCCAGGTGGCGCCGTCCGGCCCGTCGCCGTGCCAGGCGTTGACGTTCTGGCCCAGCAGGGTGATCTCGCGCGTGCCGCCGGCGACCAGCCGCTTCGCCTCGGCCAGGATCTGGCCGGCGGGGCGGGAGAACTCGGCACCGCGGGTGTAGGGCACCACGCAGAAGGTGCAGAACTTGTCGCAACCCTCCTGCACCGCCAGGAAGGCGGCGACGCCCTGGCTGCCGGCTTCCTCCGGCAGCAGGTCGAACTTGGATTCGGCCGGGAAGTCGGTGTTCAGCACGCTGCCGGCGGCGCGGCTGGCCTTCGCCACCATCTCCGGCAGGGTGTGGTAGGTCTGCGGGCCGAAGACCATGTCGACGAAGGGGGCGCGGGCGACGATCTCCTCGCCCTCGGCCTGGGCGACGCAGCCGGCGACCGCCAGGATCATCCGGCCGTCCTCGGCCTCCGCCTTGCGGTCCTTCATCTGGCGCAGCCGGCCCAGCTCGGAGAAGACCTTCTCGGCCGCCTTCTCGCGGATGTGGCAGGTGTTCAGGATCACCATGTCGGCGCCGTCCGGCTCATCGACCGGTTGGTAGCCCAGCGGTGCCAGGACGTCCACCATGCGGGCGGAGTCGTACACGTTCATCTGGCAGCCCCAGGTCTTGATGAACAGCTTCTTGGTCAACCCGCACCCTTCCGCTTGGAACAAAAACGAATAGCGCGCTCACGGTTTTGCGTGGCGCGCGGCACGCCGTCGGTCCGGCGTCGCTCCTGAAAAGATGGTATCGCGTGCGGGGCGAATCGAGTCAATCCCGCTTCGCCCCGCCCACATTTCGCAAACAGGCCCAATTCGCAAAACAAGCCGTTTCCGCGATCCGGAACCGTCACGCCGCCCCGGCCTGGAGGCCGTCGCGCCAGAACCAGTCGGTCCGGCGCACCCGGTCAGTCCAAAGTCGCTCCGCCGCCGTCCGGCTGAACAGGGCGCTGAAAGGGACGGGGGTGTCTCCCGCCGGCAGGTCGATGGAGGTCGCCAGCACCGGGCCGAGAACAGGGGTGGCGCCGATGGCGATATCCTGCGCGTCGGCCGGTTCCGGCTTGCCGATCATGCCGGCGGCGCCGGCCAGCGAGCCTTCGACCAGTTCCAGCCCCAACAGCCGGCTCATGTCGACCGGACCCGGCATCTCCATACCCAGCGTCAGGGCGCGGGAGAAACCGAACCGCTCGTAATAGGGGGCGTCGCCGACCAGGATCACCGACTTGTGGCCCAGCGCCACCGCCTTGTTCAGGCTCATCCGGATCATCTTGCTGCCCAGCCCGCTGCCCTGGAGATGGGCGGCGACGGCGATGGGGCCGAGCAGGATGGACGGGGTGGCGCCGCCGACCAGGATCGGCCAGTAGCGGATGGTGCCCACCACCACCTCGCGGCCATGCTCGTCATGCTCGATGGCGACGAGGTTCAGGGCGGGGATGGAGTCGACGCCGTCGCGCAGCCGGTAGGCGGTCTTGTTGAAGCGGTCCGGACCGAAGGAGGCGTCCAGCAGGGCTTCGATGGCGGCGGCGTGCTTCGGCTCTTCGACGGTGATGATCATCAGGTGGGGCTCCCGGCGGGAAGAAGGTCTTCTCAGAAGGCTTCTGAAGGGCGGATCGCGCCGCCGCCGGAAGGCCGGGGGTGTCAGGTCCCCGATGTGCCTTTGGCGTTCGCACGCGACCCAAGGACGGCCGCAACCGCAAAGCGCGGTGCGAGGCTCCGTCGTCGGATGCGAAGGGCGTGCGAACGAGACATGGACAAGGCTCTTCGGCCGTTGCTGGGACTTGCGCATATATCATCGTCGCCCCCCCGTCGCAAGACCGCGGAGACCCCGATGGAGTGCATAACTGTATCCATCTGGATGCGGGCCCCATACGGCCATGTCCCACGATTGTCCGGGGCGCTTCTGGACAGTGCGGAGGGGGGACCTTATTCTGTGGCCGACAGCCGCCCGGCCAGCCGGATTCCCCGGCCGCCGGCACGTTTTTCGGCCGGCGCCGTTCACTTGGCTGTCCGCCCGGATTGCCTGCCAGGATCCTCGACCATGTACACCGCCGTCACCCACGACATCCGCGTCACCGTCCAGCCCGTGTTCCTGGAGGACCAGTCGTCCCCGGCGGAGGGGCGCTTCGTCTGGGCCTATCATGTCCGCATCGAGAATGAGGGCGAGGAGACGGTGCAGCTGCGCACCCGCCACTGGCGCATCACCGACGCCATGGGCCGCGTGCAGGAGGTGCGGGGCCCCGGCGTCGTCGGCGAACAGCCGGTGCTGGAGCCGGGCGACCATTTCGAATACACCAGCGGCACGCCGCTCGGCACGCCGTCCGGCATCATGGCCGGAACCTACGGCATGGAGGGCGAGGACGGCCGCGCCTTCGACGTGACGATCCCGGCCTTCTCGCTGGACAGCCCGCACCAGCCGATGCAGCTGAACTGACCGGAAAACCCGGACCCGGAAATCCGGCTGCAGGCAAATAATACAATAGAATGTGTGTGGTTATTGGAAGAATTCAACACGCGGCTTTGACAAGCCGCATGGCTGCCCGTAGTTTGTCCACCGCTTGACGGTCATAGGCCTGACCCTATCTAGGGTCTTCCGACTGGCGTCCGGCGACAGAAACCGGGCGGAAACGGGAAGGCAGGCGCCGCCACTCCGGTCTAGATATTTCCTTTTCGTCTTGCGGGCCGTTCGGTTGATCCGCCGAGGCATCGGCTCCGTACTGACGGCAAACCCGAGTGACGCCAGACAGGATGGCCAGACAGGATGGGCGTGTTGCGCGACAGCCGTCGGCTCACGGCCGGCGGTCCATGCAAGGCGTGTTATCAGTTATGGAAAGGATGTTCCCGTGACGGCTACCAAGACCCCGCACGCCAAGCCTCCGGCGGTCGACAACGTGCTCCGCGGCCCCGGCCTGTCCCGGCCGGACGCCCTCGACCGTCCGTCCCGCGCCGAGGCGGAGGAGGCGGTGCGCACCCTGATCCGCTGGGCCGGCGACGATCCGGCGCGCGAGGGGCTGGTCGGCACGCCGGACCGCGTCGTCCGCTCCTACGAGGAATTCTTCGCCGGCTACGGCATCGACCCGGTCGAGATCCTGTCGCGCACCTTCGAGGAGACCGACGGCTACGACGAGATGGTCGTGCTGCGCGACATCCGGGTCGAGTCCTATTGCGAGCACCACATGGTGCCGATCATCGGCAAGGCCCATGTCGCCTATCTGCCGCGCCGCCGCGTCGTCGGCATCTCCAAGCTGGCGCGGCTGGTCGAGGCCTACGGCAAGCGCCTGCAAATCCAGGAGAAGATGACGGCGCAGATCGCGAACACCATCGACGAGGTCCTCCAGCCCGAGGGTGTCGCCGTGGTGGTCGAGGCGCAGCACCAGTGCATGACGACCCGCGGCATCCACAAGACCGGCGTGACCATGGTGACCAGCCGCATGCTGGGCGCCTTCCGCACCGACCCGTCGACCCGCCGCGAATTCCTGACGATGATCGGCAACCCGTCGTCGCGCGGGATGGAGTGAGGATGCTGCCCCTTCCCTCCGGGGGAGAGGGCTTTACACCCAAACCGCTGCCTGCCAAGCTCCCGCCGCTATTTCCCAGTGAGCGGTGTGGAGCATGGCGGCGAAGGTGACCCCGGCGGTCAATGCGGCGAAGGCGGCGGGCGTCGCCTTCCGGCTGATGGAATACGAGTACGACCCGTCGGCCGACGCCATCGGCCTGCACGCGGCCGAATCGCTCGGCCTCGACCCCGCCATCGTCTACAAGACCCTGATCGTCCAGCTGGAGCCCAAGGCGCTGGCCTGCGCCGTCATCCCGGTCGCGGCCAAGCTGGATTTGAAGGCCATCGCCGCTGCGGCCAAGGCGAAGAAGGCCGATCTGGCCGACCCGGCGCTGGCGGAAAAGACCACCGGCTTCCTGGTCGGCGGCATCAGCCCGCTCGGCCAGAAGAAGGCGTTGCCGACCTTCATCGACGCGAGCGCCGAGGCGCTGTCGGAAATGGTGGTGAATGGCGGCCGGCGCGGTCTGCAGATCGTGCTGGCGCCCGCCGATCTGGCGAAGGCGACGAAGGCGGCGGTCTGCGCCATCGTCGCGCACTGAACCGCGATTTTTTAAGGTGGTGGTGACCCCGGCAGGACTCGAACCTGCTGCCTCAAGTTTAGGAAACTCGCGCTCTATCCTGATGAGCTACGGGGCCACTTGCGCCGCACCTTAACGGTTTCGCCGGGAAGGGGAAAGTGGCTTTTGGTGAAAGTGCGGCGCCGCCCCCGTCAGTCCGAATAGCGCTCCTCCAGCCACGGGTCGGCGTGGTTGTTGTAGCCGCGGACCTCCCAATAGCCCTTGCGGTCGCCGGCCAGCAGCTCGATCCGCTTCACCCACTTGGCGCTCTTCCACAGATACAGCTTGGGCAGGATGATCCGCACCGGGCCGCCATGCTCGCGGCTGATCGGCTGGCCTTCCCAGTTGGTGGCGAGCAGCACGCCGTCGTCGTCGAAGTCCGACAGGGCGACGTTGGTGGTGTAGCCGTCGAAGGAATGGAAGACGACGAAGCGCGCCTCCGGCTTCGGCCGGGCCAGCTCCAGCAGGCGGCGGGCGCTGACCCCCTCCCACCGGTTGTCGTAGCGCGACCAGGTGGTGACGCAATGGATGTCGGAGACGAAGCTCTCCTGCGGCTGGGACTGGAAATCGTCCCAGCTCCAGGACAGCCGGTTCTCCACCAGCCCGTCCACCGCGAGCGACCAGTTCGCCGTCGTCACCTTCGGCGTGATGCCGAGATCCAGCACCGGCCAGTCGGTCACCAGCCGCTGGCCGGGCGGCAGCCGGTCGCGCGCCGGGTCGGCGGCATGTCCCGTCAGGGCACGGCCATCGCGCGCCCATTGCTCCTTGGTGGCGACCAGCTTGTCGCGGACGGCGCCTTCGCGCTCGACCTCCCGGCCCACCTCCTGCCCGGGCTCCGGCCGGTCGGTCCTGTCCTCTCCGCTGGGTGTGTCGTTCATCGCTCGTCCTCCGTTTCCGCCGTTTCCGGCAGGGGTCCCGCTAAAAAAAGGAACAGACAGTCGGGTTGGCAAGCGCAAGCGGGAGAACTAACTTCCCGAAGCCCGGCATAATGGAGCCCCGGCATATTGGAGCCACAGTTCCACGCCAGGGTGCCGGCCGGCTGTTTTTTGCCGCCCACCCGCATCGCCGCCCCGTCAAAGACCACCCGAGTGAATTGCCGATGATCCGGTCCGCAACGCCCGCCGCAAACCCTCTGCCAAGCGCTTGGCGTCGGCTCCTGTCCGGCGGCCTCGCCGTCCTGCTTCTCGCGGGCCTGCTCGCCGGGGCGGGGACGCCGGTGCTCGCCGCCTCGGCAGCGCCCGCCGCCGCCGTTGCGGCTCCGGCCGCCGGTGGCGCCGCTCCCGCTGCCGCCCCGGTGGTGGTGGACGAGGCGACCGTGCAGCAGCTGGAGGCGCTGGTCGGCACGCTGGAGAACCAGGATGCGCGCACCCAGCTGGTCACCCAGCTGCGCAACCTGATCACCGCCCAGCGCGGCCTTGCCCAGGCCAAGGAGGCGGAAGGCGAGTCGGCGCTGCCGCAGACCCTGGGCGCCCGCGCGCTGGCCTTCCTGGCGGCGCGGATGGACGTGGTCAGTCGCCAGCTGGTGCAGGTCGCCAACGTCTTCTCCGACCTGCCGGGGGCGCTGTCCTGGGTGCAGCGGCAGGCGCAGGACGACACCGCCCGCGACCGCTGGGTCCAGATCGCCATCCAGCTGGCGATGATCCTCGGCATCGGCGCGGTGGCTGCGCGCGGCATCGCCTGGCTGCTCAGCCGGCCGCGCCATGCCATGGCCGCCCGCCGTGTCGACTCCACCCTGCTGCGCATCCCGATGCTGCTCGGCCGGGCGGTGCTGGAGCTGGCGCCGATCCTGGGCTTCATCGTCGTCGCCTACACCATCCTGTCGGTGACCGAACCGGCGCCGCGGGTGCGGCTGGTGGCGCTGGCGGTGGTCAACGCCACCGTCATCACCCAGGCGCTGCTGATCCTGGTGCGGATGATGTTCGCGCCCGACGCGCCCAACCTGCGCATGGTCCACACCAGCGAGGCCGGGGCGAAGCGCTGCTACATCTGGTCGCGCCGGCTGATCGCCGTGGCGGTCTACGGCTATTTCCTGGCGGAGGGGGCCTATGTGCTGGGCCTGCCGCTGGGCGCCTACGGCGCGCTGCTGAAGCTGCTGGGCGTGGTGATCGCCGCCATGCTGATCGCGCTGATCCTGCAGAACCGGGTCGGCGTCGCCGACTGGATGCGCGGCAACCCGCTGTCGGGCGACGGCGACCCGCTGGCGACCGCCCGGCGCGAGGCGGAAGGGCAGGGGGCGGTGCTGCGCACCGCGCGCCGCCGCTTCGCCGAGATCTGGCACGTGCTGGCGATCCTCTATGTCGTGGTGACGCTGGGCGTCTGGGTGCTCAACGTCTATGGCGGCTTTGAATTCCTGGCCCGCGGCACCGCCGTGACCGTGGTGGCGGTGGTGGTGGCCCGGCTGCTGGTGGGCGGGCTGAACCGGACGCTGCGCCGCGGCCTGACCATGAACCGCGAGCTGGCCGGCAACCTGCCGCAGCTCCACACCCGCGCCTTCCACTATCTCCCCATCGTCCAGCGCATCGGCAAGATCATCATCTGGCTGGTGGCGCTCGGCGCCGCGCTGAACGGCTGGGGCATCGACACGCTGGGGATGGTCGAAACGAACGCCGGCCGCCGCATCGTCGGCAGCGCCATCTCCATCGGCCTGCTGCTGGCCGGCGCCATCGTCGCCTGGGAGGTGGTCAGCGCGCTGATCGAGCATTTCCTGCGCGCCACCGACCGCAACGGCACCCGCATCGAACGCAGCGCCCGCATGCGCACGCTGCTGCCGCTGCTGCGCAACGCCTTCCTGATCCTGCTGGTGACGATGGTGTCGCTGATCACCCTGTCGGAGCTGGGCGTCAACATCGCGCCGCTGCTGGCCGGTGCCGGTGTCGTCGGTCTGGCCATCGGTTTCGGATCGCAGAACTCTGGTCAAGGACATCATCACCGGCCTGTTCATCCTGTTCGAGGACACGGTGTCGGTCGGCGACGCGGTGGACGTCGGCGGCGGCCATTCCGGCACGGTGGAGGCGATCTCCATCCGCTCGATCCGCCTGCGCGACGGGTCGGGCGCCGTGCATTCCGTGCCGTTCAGCGCCGTCACCACCGTGAAGAACATGAGCAAGGACTTCTCGGTCACCCTGTTCAACATCACGGTGTCCAACCGCGAGGATCCCGACCGCATCATCGCCGCGCTGAAGGAGACGGGGGCCGAGGTGCAGGCCCAGCCGCAGTTCGCCGCCGACATCCTGAACCCGCTGGAGGTGCTGGGCGTCGACAAGCTGTCCGACACCGGCATCAACATCCTGGCCCAGTTCAAGACCCGCCCGACCCGCCAGTGGGGCGTCACCCGCGAGTTCAACCGCCTGCTCAAGAAGAAGTTCGACGAGCTGGGCATCTCCATGCCGACCCAGTCGATGCAGCTGGTCGTCGGCCAGAACCCGCATGACCGCGCGCTGGCGGAAGCGCTCAGCCAGGGCTCCTGACCGCCGGGGGTATCGCCCGCCAGGGGTACTGCCCGTAAGCACAGGCTCAGACCTTACGCACAGGGAACGCCCGGCTTTGCCGGGCGTTTTCCTTATGTACGTCCTGTACGTCCGATCGGCGGGAGCCAGCCGCAACCATGCTCAGCGATGCCTTTTCCCGGTTCGCCCGCTGGATGGAGCGCCAGTCCGGCCGTCCGGCTGCCTTCGTCACCGCCTTCGCCGTCGTGCTGGTCTGGGGACTGACCGGGCCGCTGTTCCATTTTTCCGACACCTGGCAGCTGGTGATCAACACCGGCACCACCATCGTCACCTTCCTGATGGTGTTCATCATCCAGAACGCCCAGAACCGCGACACCCAGGCCATCCACCTGAAGCTGGACGAGCTGATCCGCGCCACCCACTCCGCCCGCAACGGCATGATCGATGTGGAGGAGATGCCGGAAAACGAGCTGGCGAAGGTGAAGCGCAGCTTTGAAAAGCTCGCCAGGACCGCCGAATGCCTGGACCACCGCATCGACGAAAAGGTCGAACGCGCGGTCGAACGCGAAGTGGAGCGCGAGGTCGACGAGGAGCTGGAGGAGCGCGGCCTGCCCGACCCGGCGGAGAAGCGGTGAGTGTGCCGTTTAGGCTGCCCTATCCGGCCGGCGCCGGCGGGCAGGGGGGGCGGCGCCAGGCGCGCAGCGCGTCGCCCAGCGCGCGGGCGAAGCTGGACCGCTCGTCCGGCGACAGGAAGGACCCGACCCCCACCGACTGGCCATGGGAACTCAGCGTGACCTGCCCGGCGGCGCCGTGGCGCTCATGGTCGGCCGGCTCGCTGTGGGTGATCCGCAGCCAGTAGGGATGGAAGGACCAGCGCCGCTCCGGCGCCTTCCAATGCACCCGCTGCACCGTCAGCGCGGTTTCGGTCAGACGCACCCGCTCATACTGGCGGGCGGAGCGGTAGCTGACCCGGAAGGCCAGCCACAGCGCCAGCACGTCCAGCCCGCAGAAGGGCACGACCGGCCAGGCGCCATGGGCGACGAAGATGCCGGCGACGATCAAATTCATCGCCACGACCACCGCCATCAGGATTCGGAAGCCGCTGCGGCCCAGGCTGCGGTGCGGGTGGAGGATGGCGTCGAACAGCACGCGCACCGAGCCGCTGCCGCCGCCGCTGTCCGCGGGGGAGGGACCGTCGCCGGGCTGCCGGCCACCGGGTTGCGGGCCGCTGATGTCGATTGGCATGGCGGCCATCCTACCCCAGCGCCGCCCGTCGGAAAACCGCGAGGAAATCGGGGTTATGCCGCCCTCGTCATGCTGCCCCCTTATGCTGCCTGCGACACCATCGGCACCGCGCCGCCGTTCAGCACCCAGGCCATGGCGCTGTCCATGCCGGGATAGTCTGCGGCCGGCCGGCCCTCGATCTCCCCGGCCAGGCTGCCGTCGAGGTTCAGGCCTTGGGCCAGGACGAAGATCCGCGCCTGATCGTCGATGCCGGCGACGATCATCACCTCCGCCATCACCGCGGCCCAGTCCCAGTCGGTCATCACCACGCCGCACCGCACCTGTCCGCAGCGCCGGGCCAGCTTCATCAGGGCGACGACGATCTCCGGCCGGAAGTCCTCGGCCTCGAAGCGGTCGAACTCGACAAGGCTGCTCCAGGGCGTACCGCGCGCGCCCAGGGCGGCGCAGTGCATCTCCACCTGCCGGGCGATGCTGTCGCGCTGCTCCAGCGACAGGGTGCCCTGCAACCGGACATGCAGTCCCCAATCCTTCAGTTCCACAAGATAAGACGCGGTCATTTCCAAATACCCTTATCCGATCCGAACGCCACAACCAGGATAATCCATGGTTCGTCTTCAAGCGTTCTAACGGTTCCCCCGCAGCCAGCAAATCATACGCCACCGCAAAAGCGACCGGAAAGCCGTAATCCTGCGTCCAATTCTGTTGAACTGGCGTCAATTGCTCCGATCTTTGTCGCAAATTGCGACGCAGCGCTGCAGTTTGGCCTGCGGTCTGCGCCGGAGTGTTTCGCGGCTGTCATCGTTCGCCGTCAAACGGCCACTCTCCCTGGCCCGTTCCGCCTCTGGCGCAGGCTCGGGCGTTGCGGCTATGGTGGCGGTCATGAAGCCAGCCGCCGTCCAGGAATTCTTCCGCCGCCTGTCCGCCGCCAACCCGGAACCCCGGAGCGAGCTGGACTACGTCAATCCTTACACGCTGCTGGTCGCCGTGGTGCTGTCGGCCCAGGCCACCGACGTCGGGGTGAACCGGGCGACCGGACCGCTGTTCCAAATCGTCACCACGCCGCAGCAGATGGTGGCGCTGGGCGAGGAGGGGCTGCGCCAGTACATCAAGACCATCGGCCTGTTCAACACCAAGGCCAAGAACGTCATCCGCCTGTCGGAGCTGCTGATCGAGCGCCATGGCGGCGAGGTGCCGCGCGACCGCGACGCGCTGGAACAGCTTCCCGGCGTCGGCCGCAAGACCGCCAACGTCGTGCTGAACGTCGCCTTCGGCGAGGAGACCATCGCGGTCGACACCCACATCTTCCGCGTCGGCAACCGCACCGGGCTCGCCCCCGGCAAGACGCCGGACGCGGTGGAAGCGAAGCTGCTGAAGGCGGTGCCGAAGCTCTACCGCCGCCATGCCCACCACTGGCTGATCCTGCACGGCCGCTACGTCTGCAAGGCGCGCAAGCCCGAGTGCCCGGTCTGCCCGGTCGCCGACCTCTGCGCCTTCAAGGACAAGATCATCGCCTGATTGGGGGGCCTGATCTCGCTTGGCCCAAACGCAAGACGCCCGGCATGGCGGAGAGCCAGCCGGGCGTCTTGCGGTTTCTGCCGGTCGCAGGGGCCGGTCAGACGGTCTCGGCCGCCGGGATCTGCTCGATCACGGGCTGGGCCACGGGCTGGGCCACCGGCTGGACCGCGGCGGCGGCGGGCTTGGAGCCGGTGCCGTAGATCTGGATGTCGCCGACCAGCTGGCCGCCGGCATCGACCGCCAGCTCGCCGAAGCGGATCGACCCGGTGATCTTGCCGGTGGAGCGCACGGTCAGGCGGCCGCGGACCGCGATGTCGCCTTCGAAGCGGCCGGCGATGTCGGCCTCCTCGATGTCGACCGAGCCCTTGAACAGGCCGGTCTCGGCGATCTCGACCAGCCGGCCTTCGCGCAGCTTGGCCTCGACCGTGCCTTCGACAACCAGCACGTCGCAGGAGCCGATCTCGCCGGTCAGCGAGATGTCGCGGCCGACGGTCAGGCGGCGCTGCTCGGGCATGGCCGGGGCGACGGGGGCCGGCGCGACCGGAGCCTGGGCGACGGGGGCGGCAGCCGGGTTGGCGATCGGGATCGACGGCTGGCGCGGGGCGGAGCCGGGCATGTCGACGACCCGGCGCGGCACGTCGGTCTTGAAGCCGGCACCCGGCACGGACGGCGCGGAGGGGGGCTTGGGAATGCTGTTCATGTCGGGTCCCTTCGAGGCGGAAGGCATGTCGGGATAGGCCGGGGCGGCGTGCTGCGTGCCGGCCAGGGCGTGGGCCATGCTGGGGGCGGCCGCTCCGGCCGCGACAGCGGAGGCCGGGGCATGGGCCGGGGTGTTGAGCCCCGGATTGTTGAGGGAGGCGAGCGGCGACGAGACGGCGCCGGGCTCGCCCGGGGTGTGCGGACGGACAGCCGGCTGCGGCGGGACGGGGCTGTCGGCCTTGGGAGCGGCGGGCGGTGTCTTTCGTCCGAACAGCATGAGCGGTTCCCCCAGTCTGGACATTCGGGTGGCGGGATGGCCTGGAAATCGTGTGGCCCGGTGCCGGAGGCGCCCCGCCGGGAAGGCGGTCGCCGCAATTGGTGTCCGGGCGGCCGGTTTCCGGGCAGGCGACGGTGTGCGGCCGTGCCGCCTAGCGGCGTATCACGGTCGTCCGGCCCGCCGCAAGGGGCGCCGACATGGACTGTAGGACATGAACCATGAAGGCGCTCGCCACGACGGGGACCAGCAAATTGGCGAAGGGGATTGTCGAAAGGAAGGCAATGACGACCCCGGCCAAAAAAGGTTTCAGCGGTCTGGCACGGCGCATCGCCCGGGCGGCGGCGCGGTCCATCCGCCGGTGCGCCACCATCTCGAAATACTCCCGGCCCAGCAGATAGCCGTTGATGGTGTAGAAGACGATCAGGTTCAGGCCGGGCGCGAAGATGTAGACCGGCAGCGCCAGCAGATTGACCGCCAGCACCAGCAGCAGGAAGCGCAGCGCCGTCGCCAGCTCCTCCAGCCAGCCGGCCTGGCGCGGGGCGGGCAGGCCGGGGTAGTGCCGCGCCTCGACCCGCTCCACCACCTCGTCGAGGAAGAAGCTCGACACCGTGCCGACCGTGGCCGGGAACAGCAGCCACGCCAGCACCAGCACCCCCAGCCCGCCCATGACGTCGATGGTGGCGTCGATCCAGCCATAGCCGGTCAGCGGCGTCGCCGACAGCGCCAATGAGGCGCCGGCGGCCAGCAGGGCATAGGCGAGCAGCGAGACGAACACCCCGATCCACACCACCCGGCGCACGCGCGGGTCGGACAGCTGGGCGAAGGCAAGCACGAGGGCGCGGATCATCGGCGGTCCGTAAGGCGGCGGGGAATGGCGGCGGGGCAGGGCGTCGGAGCAGGGCTTCGGAGCAGGGCCGCCGCCCGCATATCTACGGTGGCCGGCGGCCGGGTTCCAGTCCCCCCGTGCCGCCTGTGCCGCTCTCCCGTTACGGCGCGGGGCTGAACACCAGCGCGGCGTTGGTCCCGCCGAAGCCGAAGCTGTTCGACAGGACATGGCGGATGCGCCGCTCCTTCGGCCGCAGCGGCACGAGGTCGAGGTCGCAGCCCTCCGACGGCGCCTCCAGGTTCAGGGTGGGCGGGGCGACCTGGTCGCGCAGGGCCAGGATGGCGAAGATCGCCTCCACCGCGCCCGCCGCGCCCAGCAGATGGCCGGTCGCCGATTTGGTCGAGGACATCGAGAGGTTCGCCGCCGCCGGGCCGAACAGGCGCTTGACCGCCGCGATCTCCACCGGGTCGCCGGCCGGGGTGGAGGTGGCGTGGGCGTTGACGTAGTCGATGGCGTCCGGCGCCAGCCCGGCCCGCTTCAGCGCGGCGCGCATGGCGCGGAAGGCGCCGTTGCCGTCCTCCGCCGGCGAGGTGATGTGGTAGGCGTCGCCCGACAGGCCATAGCCGGTGACCTCGGCATAGATCGTCGCCCCGCGCCGCTTGGCGTGCTCCAGTTCCTCCAGCACCAGCACCCCGGCCCCTTCGCCCATGACGAAGCCGTCGCGCTCGCGGTCCCACGGGCGCGACGCGCGGGCCGGGTCGTCGTTGAAGCCGCTGGACATGGCGCGGGCGGCGCAGAAGCCGGCGATGGCGAGACGGCAGATCGTCGCCTCGCTGCCGCCGGCCAGCATGACGTCGGCATCGTCCATGGCGATCAGCCGGGCGGCGTCGCCGATGGCATGCGCCCCGGTCGCGCAGGCGGTCACCGCGGCATGGTTCGGCCCGCGGAAGCCGTAGCGGATCGAGACATGGCCCGAGGCGAGGTTGATGAGGGTCGACGGCACGAAGAAGGGCGAGATGCGGCGCGGCCCCTTCGCGTGCAGGGTCAGCGCCGCGTCGGCCAGGGCCGGCAGGCCGCCGATGCCGGAGCCGATCATCACGCCGGTGCGCTCCTGCGCCTCCGCGTCGGCCGGGCGCCAGCCGGCATCGGCCACCGCCTCCTCCGCGGCGGCCAGCGCCAGCAGGATGAAGCGGTCCATCTTGCGCTGGTCCTTGGGCGGCACCACCGCGTCGGCATCGAAGGGGGCGTCGAAGGCGGCATCCCCGCTGTCCGGCACCTGTCCGGCGATGCGGCAGGGCAGGTCGGCGACATCGATCCCGCCGGCATCGACTCCCCTTACCGCGCGGATGCCGCTGCGGCCGTCCAGCACGGCGCGCCAGCTCGCCGACACCCCGGCCCCGAGCGGCGTGACCGCGCCCAATCCGGTGACCACGACTCGTCTCATTCGGTTTCGTCCTTTGACCATGTCGTCTTTGCAGGGATCGTGAAGTCCGGGCGCAGCCGCTCCGGCCGGATCGCTTCGCCTGTCGTCCTGTCGATCAGCACCGGCTCGACCGTCCGTCCGGTGTCCCTGTCGACAATCCGGAACGCCCCGCCGGACGCCAGCCAGCGGCTGCCCCAGCCGGCCATGGCGATCAGCACCGGCAGGAAATCCCGTCCCTTGCCGGTCAGGTGATAGCCATGGCGCAGCGGGCGGTCCTGGTAGGGCCGCTTCTCCAGCAGCCCGGCCTCCACCAGAGCCTGGAGGCGGCGGGTCAGCATGTTGGTGGCAAGCCCGATGCTGCGCTGGAACTCGTCGAAGCGGGTCAGGCCGAACATCGCGTCGCGCAGGATCAGCAGCGACCACCATTCCCCGACCTCGTCGAGGCCGCGGGCGATGGGGCAGGGAACGTCGCTCAGGCGGGTGCGTCGCATGGCGGCGACTGTCGCACGGTCACTTTCATCATGCAAGCGACGGGGACGGCGGCACGGCCGCGGAGCATCGGGAGTGCCTGCCCGAGCCGCGCTTGTGATGCGGGCGGCGGCGGCTATACTCGCGCCGCAACTTCGCACCGACCGCAAGATCTCCCAGGAGAGCCCATGACCACGTCCGTCCAGGATGCCGCCTACGACGTCACCGGCATCGGCAACGCCATCGTGGACGTGATCGCCCACGCCGACGACGCCTTCCTCGCCGCCAACACCATCGAAAAGGGGGCGATGACGCTGATCGACGCCGCCCGGGCGGAGGAGCTGTATGGCCGCATGGGGCCGGGCGTCGAGGTTTCCGGCGGTTCCGCCGGCAACACCATGGCGGGCATCGCCATGCTGGGCGGGCGCGGCGCCTATATCGGCAAGGTGGCCAAGGACCAGCTGGGCGACGTGTTCCGCCACGACATCCGCGCCTCGGGCGTCGCCTTCGACAGCGCGCCGCTGCTGGGCGGGGCGCCGACCGCCCGCTGCCTGATCCTGGTCACGCCGGACGCCCAGCGCTCGATGAACACCTATCTCGGCGCCTGCGTCGAACTGGGGCCGGAGGACATCGACGAGACGCTGATCGCCGCCTCGCAGGTGACCTATCTGGAAGGCTATCTGTGGGATCCGCCCCGCGCCAAGGAAGCCTTCCGCAAGGCGGCGGAGATCGCGCACGCCGCCGGCCGCAAGGTGTCGCTGTCGCTGTCCGACAGCTTCTGCGTCCACCGCCACCATGCCGAGTTCGTCGATCTGGTGGAACGCCATGTCGACATCCTGTTCGCCAACGAGCATGAGATCGGCGCCCTCTACGGCACCGACAGCTTCGAGGACGCGCTGGCGGCGGTGAAGCGGCTGGGCAAGACGGCGGCGCTGACCCGCAGCGAGAAGGGCGCCGTCATCGTCTCGGCCGGCGAGGTGGTCGAGGTGGCGGCCGAGCCGGTGGAGCGGGTGGTCGACACCACCGGGGCCGGCGACCTCTATGCCGCCGGCTTCCTGTTCGGCCACACCCGCGGCCTGTCCCCGGCGGTCTGCGGCCGTCTGGGCGCCGTCGCCGCGGCGGAGATCATCGGCCATGTCGGCGCCCGGCCGGAGGTGAACCTGCGCGAACTGGTCGCCGCCAAGGGCATCCTCTGACCTGCGATTTGCCTGTCAGATCGCGACAACGTTGCCGGCCGCACTGCATTTTGCAACTGCGGCCGGTTCTCATTCCGGTCCGGTTTTCGTCAGTTCAGCCGGCTCAGTTCAATTGGTCGTCCACCACCGGCCGCTCCGGCACGGTGACCCGGGCGCACAGCAGCGCCAGCGCCGTTCCGCTGTCGGGGGCGGCCACCGCCCAGCGCTCCGGCCGGTCGGGCCGCGGGACGGTCAGCAGCCACAGCCGGTCCTTCTCGCCGAAACGCTCGGTCATCAGCGTGTATTCCCGCGGACCCTGGCGGCGCAAATCGTTCAACTGGCTCTGCAAGTCCGCCGCCTGGGCGTTGCGCACGGCGATCGCGTCCTCCAGCTGGCGCAGTTCGGTTTCCTGCCGGCGCAGGTCGCGCCGCAGGGAGTCGGTGGTGTGGGCCAGCTCCGTCCGTCCATGATGCAGCTGCGACCGGCGGCGCTGCACCGACGCAATCCGGTAGCCGATCCGCAGGATCGACACGGTGCCCCAGCTGAGGCAGGCCATCATGATGACCATTTCCAGCACCAGCAGCAGCGGCGTCTGCATGCTCCTCCTCCTCCGCTCCCGTCGGCACGCTCCTTGCTGCATGCCCGGCTGCCTGGACGTCAGCAACCGGCGTGCCAGGGCAGGCGCCGGCGGCGATGCCGCTTTAAGGGGCGGGGTTTGAAGGGGCGGGGGTGGCGATGGATGTGGTGCGGACGATCCTCGACTCGGCGGTGCCGCTGGTGGCGGCGCTCGCCATGCTGTGCCATCTGTGCTGGGTCGGCATCCGGCGCAGCTGGGAACGGGTGGCCGGGCTCGACCGGCTGCGCCAGTCGGTGCGGCCGCTGAAGGAGCGCGAGCGCGCCGAGACGGAGGCGCTGGCCGACATGGCCTACCGGCTGGAGGAGGCGAGGGGGCGTCTGACCGCCGCCGAACTGCGGGTCAGCCATCTCCAGCGCCAGATCGACACACTGGACAAGGAACCGCCGGTCTTCCTGCACGTCCTCGGCACCCCCGGCGGCAACCGGCGCAGCTTCAAGGCGGAGGCGCAGTTCGACACCGTCGTCGCCGCCGCCGCCCGCGCTGCCGGCAAGCCGGTGAACCCGGCCTGGCGCTACGGCAACCGGGTCGTGGTGCATGCGCTGGACATGTCGTCCGCCCGGCGCGAGGCGGAGCATATCTTCCCGCAGAAGGGCGGCTATCAGGTCTTCTTCCACGCGGCGGTGCCCTGACCCCCCGTCCGGTTTCCGGTTTTTGCAAAAGCCCACCGAATAAAGAAATAATTCCTATACTCTCTCCGCACTGCCCCCTCATTCGCGGAGCCACGCCATGCCCCTCGACAGCCGTACCCTCGCAAACGACCGTTTTCCGGTGTGGGCGGAAGAGCCGCCGGTGCCGTCGGACGGTTCGCTGGTCCCCGGTTCGCAGTTCCATGAGGAGCAATGGATCATGGCCGCCGGCATGCTGGCCCGCGGCAGCAGCTTCCTCTATGTCGCCCGCGCCATGGGATGCAGCCGGACGACCCTCTGGCGGGCCTATTACGGCTCCAAGGATTTCCGTCACAGGGTGTGGTGGGAGCGGCAGGCGCTGAGACGCGAGGCCGACCTCCGCCTGTCCTCGCTGCGCAGTCTGGTCGTCGAGCAGATCGAACGGCTGGTCTCCTCCGGCGATCCGTCGACGGTGCGCTGGCTGGCCGACCGGCTCGGCATCCTCGACGGGCTGGCCGACCAGCCGGCGCAACGGCCGGCGCATCAGCCGCAAAAATCTCAGCCGTCGGAAGACCCGTCTGCCGAGCCTGCGGCCGACCCCTTCGCCGGGATCGTCCCCGACCTCGACGACGACAGCATCCCCGGCGCCTTCCGCGAACGCACCCCGCCCGATCCGCGCGCCGTCGCCGCCATCCTCGCCCGCCCGGAAGCGCCGGGGCCGAAGGGCGTCTATCCCTACACCCTCAACCCCGACGATCCCTACCCCACCCTCGGCTCGGCGCTGGAACGCCGCGGCAAGGCCGCCTTCGACCGTCTGTGAGGCGGACAGGATGGAACATCGGCCGGAAACCGTTCCACGCCGTTCCACCCCTCCCGCCGGCCCCGTCACCGGAAGCGATCCCCCCGAAAGGGCGGCGCTGCGGTCTTCCGCCACGGCACCGGCTCGGGTAAGCTGCCGATCCCGCCGCCCATCCTGACAGATTGCTCCTCCATGCAAGTCTACCTGCCGATTGCCGAGATGTCGGTCAACGCGCTGCTGGTGCTCGGCATGGGCTGGCTGGTCGGCTTCCTGTCGGGAATGTTCGGCGTCGGCGGCGGCTTCCTGATGACGCCGCTGCTGATCTTCATCGGCGTTCCCCCGGCAATCGCCGTCGGCACCCAGGCCAACCAGCTGGTCGCCGCCAGCGTGTCGGGCGTGCTCGCCCACTGGCGGCGCGGCAATGTCGACGTGAAGCTGGGCGTGGTGATGCTGGGCGGCGGCGTGGTCGGCACCGCGGTGGGGGTGTGGATCTTCGGCATCCTCCAGCGGCTGGGCCAGATCGACATCGCCATCACCCTGTCCTACGTCTTCTTCCTCGGCACCATCGGCGGCATGATGCTGGTGGAAAGCAGCCGCGCCATCCTGCGCCGCCGGGCACCGACGGCCAAGCGCGGCAAGCTGCACCGCCACATCTGGCTGCACGGCCTGCCCTTCAAGATGCGCTTCCAGCGCTCCAAGCTCTACATCTCCGCCCTGCTGCCGGCGGGGATCGGGGCGGTCGGCGGCATGCTGGTGGCGATCATGGGCATCGGCGGCGGCTTCCTGCTGGTGCCGGCGATGATCTATCTGCTGAACATGCCGGCCGGCCTGGTCGCCGGCACCTCGCTGTTCCAGATCATCTTCACCACCGCGGCGGCCACCCTGCTCCAGGCCGCCACCAACCAGACGGTGGACGCCATGCTGGCGCTCCTGCTGCTGATCGGCGGCGTGATCGGCGCGCAGTTCGGCACCCGGGCCGGCACCCGGCTGCGCGGCGAGACCGCCCGGATGGCGCTGTCGATGATCGTGGTGGCGGTGGCGCTGAAGCTGGCCTGGGACCTGTTCTCCCGTCCCGACGACCTCTACACCCTGACCATGGGGCTGCGCTGATGGCGGGGCTGCGTATCCTTACCAAGCGCCGTCTGGTCCAGGCCGCCGCGGCGCTGGCCGGGCTGCTGCTGGGCGGCACGGTGGCGGCGACGGTGTGGGCGCAGCAGCTGGTCGCCGACCTGTCGAGCCATCTGATCGCCATCACCACCGGCTTCACCGGCACGGAGGTCGTGCTGTTCGGCACCACCGACGGGGCGGGCGACGTCGCCATCGTCGTCACCGGCCCGCGCTCCCCCGCCACCGTCCGCCGCAAGCAGCGGGTGGCCGGCATGTGGATGAACACCGACAGCCTGCGCTTCGACCAGGTGCCCAGCTTCTACACGGTGGCGGTCAGCCGGCCGCTCGACCAGCTGGTCGGCCGCCCGGCGCTGGAGCGCCACCAGCTTGGCCTGCCGCAGCTGCAACTGCCGGCGGAATCCACCCTGCCGCCGGAGGAGCTTGCCGCCTACCGCAGCGCGCTGATCCGCAACAAGCAGCGCCAGGGGCTCTACGCCATCTCCATGGGGCAGGTCGCCTTCCTGGGCGAGCGGCTGTTCCGCACCAACATCTATTTCCCGGCCAATGTCCCGACCGGGCTGTACAATGTCGAAGCCCTGCTGATACGCGACGGCGAGGTGGTCAGCGCCCAGACCACGCCGCTGGTGGTGTCCAAGATCGGGTTCAGCGCCGAAGTGTCGGACTTCGCGCGCAACCGCCCGGTCGTCTACGGGGTGGCCGCCGTCCTCGGCGCCATCGCGGCCGGCTGGGCGGCCGGCGCCGCATTCCGCCGGGTCTAAGCCGAGAGGGTTGACAGAGATGACCGACACGACGCAGTCCGCCACGCCGGAACAGCAGCCCCCCAAGCCGGTGCGCATCTTCCTGGTGGTGGTCGACGACAGCCCGGAGCTGAAGGTGGCGCTCCGCTATGCCTGCCTGCGCGCCCGCAAGTCGGGCGGCAAGGTGGCGCTGCTGACCGTGCTGGAAAAGGGCGAGATGCAGCACTGGCTGGCGGTGGAGAACCTGATCCGCGAGGAACAGCGCGCCGAGGCGGAGCAGATGCTCCAGAAGCTGGCGCGCGAGGTCAACCAGCTGACCGGCACCCTGCCGGCGCTCTATGTCCGCGAAGGCAACCGCACCGAGGAGGTGCTGGCCCTGATCGGCGAGGAGCCGAGCATCTCCATCCTGGTGTTGGCCGCCGGCACCGACCCGGAGGGGCCCGGCCCGCTGATCTCCTACTACACCGGCCGCGGGCTGGGGCGGCTGCACATCCCGCTGACCATCGTCCCCGGCGGTCTCAGCAACGAGGAGCTGGACGCGATCACGTAAAGCGGGGGCAAGGCAGGTAAGGATGGCGACGCAGGTAAGGATAGGTGCGGCGGGAACGGTCCGCGCATGCCGGATGCCGAATACCCACACAACCGGGGTCCTTGATCCGCCCGGCGTTTCGGCCCAGATTTCCCCCAATCGTACCGCGTCCCGATCCCGGGCGCGCCGGCGGTTCCATTCCGCCGCCGATGGAGGACCAGACCATGTTCATTCAGACCGAGCAGACGCCCAACCCGGCGACTTTCAAGTTCCTGCCGGGGCGTGACGTGCTCGGACGCGGCACCGCCGACTTCACCGGCCGCGAGGATGCCGCCCGGTCGCCGCTCGCCCAGCGCCTGTTCGAGATCGAGGGCGTCGTCGGCGTCTTCCTGGGTGCCGACTTCATCACCATCACCAAGACCGACGCCCGCGACTGGTTCCTGCTGAAGCCGTCGATCCTCGGCGTGATCATGGAGCATTTCACCGCCGACCGCCCGGTCCTGCTGGAGGACGGCGGCGACGGCCATGCCGCGGCGGCGAATGCCGACGACGAGGAGATCGTCGAGCAGATCAAGGAGCTGCTGGACACCCGCGTCCGCCCGTCGGTCGCCCAGGACGGCGGCGACATCACCTTCCAGGGTTTCGAGCGCGGCGTCGTCTATCTGGCGATGAAGGGGGCCTGTTCCGGCTGCCCCAGCTCCACCGCCACGCTGAAGCACGGCATCGAGAACATGCTGCGCCACTACATCCCCGAAGTGGTCGAAGTCCGCGCGGTCCAGTAAGGATTTGGTCATGCCGGTCCGCCCTTGAAGCGGCGGGCCGGCATTCCCATGCTGGCTGCATGATCATCTCCGCCAGCTACAAGACCGACATTCCCGCCTTCTACGGGCGCTGGTTCCTGAACCGCCTCGACGCCGGTTACTGCCGGATGGTCAACCCCTATGGCGGCCAGACCTACCGCATCGACCTCACCCGTCCGGCGGTCGACGGCTTCATCTTCTGGACCAAGAATCTGGGACCGTTCCTGCCGGCACTCGACAGCGTGGCGGAGCGGGGCTTTCCCTTCGTCGTGCAGTACAGCGTCACCGGCCTGCCGACCGTGCTGGAGCGCTCGGTCCCCGCCTGGGAGACCGCGGTCGGCCATATGCTGCGGGTGCGCGAACGCTGGGGCCCGCGCGCCGCGGTCTGGCGCTACGACCCCATCGCCCTGACCGAGGCCACGCCGCCCGCTTGGCACCGCGAGACCTTCGCCGCCATCGCCCGCTCGCTGCGCGGGGTGACCGACGAGGTGGTGGCCTCCTTCCTCCAGCCCTATCGCAAGACCGCCCGCAACCTCGCCGCCGCCGGCATCGGCTGGCGCGATCCGGAGGCGGAGGAGAAGCGCGCGCTGCTGGCGGACCTGGCCGGGATCGCGGCGGGGGAGGGGATGGCGCTGACGCTCTGCACCCAGCCGGACCTGGACGGCACGCCCGGCACGGCGCCGGCCCGCTGCGTCGATGGGCTGCGGCTGTCCGATGTCGCGGGCCATGCGATCGCCGCGCGGGAGAAGGGCAACCGGCCCGGCTGCCTGTGCGCCGAAAGCCGCGACATCGGCGACTATGACAGCTGCCCGCACGGCTGCGTCTACTGCTATGCCGTCGCCGACCGCGGCAAGGCCCAACAGCGCTTCGCCGCGCATGATCCTGACGGGGAGTTCCTGATTGCCCGTTGACGGGGAAGACCGGTCCTTACGGACAGACCTTCCGCACCGTCTCCACCAGCTTTTCCGGGTTGAAGGGCTTCACCAGCCAGCCGGTGGCGCCGGCTTCGCGGCCGGCGGACTTCTTGGCCGGATCGGCCTCTGTGGTCAGCAGCAGGACCGGGGTGGCGCGGTTGAGTGCCGAGCCGCGGATGGCGCGGGTCAGCGCCAGCCCGTCCAGGCCCGGCATGTTCAAATCGGTGATGATGCAGTCGAACTTGCGCTGGTTGACCAGGGCAAGGCCGGCAGTGCCGTCCGACGCCTCCGCCACCTCATAGCCGGCGCCTTTCAGCGTGAACCCGACCATGTCGCGGATGGTCTTGGAATCGTCGACGGTCAGGACGCTCTTGGGCATGGAACGCGGCTCCGGTTGCTCGGCCGAAAGGAATAAGGGAAAGGCCTAGGCAATTTCCCGCCGACCGTCAACCGCTGGCGTACCCTATTCCGCACGGCACGAAGCCCCCGGCCCGTCGGCGGAGCCGCTGAACCGGGGGCTTTGCAGAGGTTGTACGGTTACGCCTTCGTATCGACGTGCTGGCCGCCGGCGTCACCGCCCTTGGCGACACCGACCATCGCCTCGCGCAGCAGGCGGCCGTGGATGGTGTAGCCGGGCTGCAGGACCTGCACGACGGTGCCGGCCGTCTTGCCGGTGTTCTCGATCTCGAACATCACCTGATGGAAGTTCGGGTCGAACGGCTCGCCGGCCGGGTCCAGCTTCTTGATGCCGGCGCGGTCGAAGGCGGCGAACAGTTGGCGCTCGGTCGCCTCGACGCCGACGGCGAGGCCCTTCAGCACATCGTCCTGCTCGCGGCCCTCGGCCGGCACGGCGTCGAGCGCGCGGCGCAAATTGTCGGCGACCGACACCAGCTCCTTGGCGAAGCTCGACACGGCGAACTTGCTGGCGTCCTCACGGTCGCGCTGGGCACGGCGACGGGTGTTCTCCGTCTCCGCCATGGCGCGCAGAAGCTGGTCCTTCAGGCTGGCGACCTCGGCCTCCAGCTTGGCGACGCGGTCCTCAGGCGAACCGGTGTCCGTCTGGTTGGCGGTGGTGTCGGCGGTGGCCTCGGTCGGCTCCACCGTGGCGTCGGCGGGCTTGTTCTGCTCTTCGCTCATGGTCTTCTCAATTCTTGCTTCGTCAAAAGGCGGAGTTGGTGAGGGCGGTGCTCAGCCGATCAGCCGGCTGACCACCTTGGCGGTGTAATCGACCAGCGGAATGATGCGGGCGTAATTGATGCGGGTCGGGCCGATGACGCCGATGGCGCCGATCACCTGTTCCCGGCTGTTCTGGAAGGGGGAGATGATCATCGTACAGCCGGAGTGGCTGAACAGGACGTTCTCCGACCCGATGAAGATCTGCACGCCGTCGCCGCGACCGGTGGCGTCCAGCATGCGCAGCATCGTCTCCTTGGTCTCCAGCGCCTCGAACAGGCCGCGCACGCGCTCCAGATCCGACAGCGCGGTGACGTCCTCCAGCAGGCGGGACTGGCCGCGGACGATCAGCTGGCCGGCGTTCGACCCGCCGCTGCCGGCCCAGGTGGCCAGACCGGCGGCGACCACCTTGCGCGACAGCTCGTCCAACTGCGTCTTCTGCTGCTCGATCTCCTGCAGGACCTCCTGCCGGGCCTCGTCCAGCGTGCGGCCGGCGAGCTTGGCGCTGAGGAAGTTCGACACCGTCTGCAGGGTGGAGGTCGGCACCCCCATCGGAACCTCGATCACCCGGTTCTCGACCAGCCCATCCTCGTTTACCAGGACGACGAGGGCGCGGCCGGGGCCGAGCGACACGAACTCGATGTGCTTCAGCGGGCGGTCGGTCTTGGGCGCCACCACCAAGCCTGCGCAGTGCGACAGGCCGGACAGCATGGTCGACGCCTCACCCAGCACGTCGGCGAAGGCGCGGCCGGAGGCGGAGCATTTCGCTTCGATCGAGGCGCGCTCGTCCTCGGTCAGCGATCCGATCTCCAGCAGGCCGTCGACGAACATGCGCAGGCCGGCATCGGTCGGGATGCGGCCGGCGGAGGTGTGCGGTGCGTAGAGCAGCCCCTGCTCCTCCAGGTCGGCCATCACGTTGCGGATGGTCGCGGGCGACAAGGCCATGCCAAGCCGCCTGGAGATCGTGCGCGAGCCGACCGGCTCGCCCGACGCCACATAGGCGTCGACGATCAGCCGGAAAATCTCGCGCGATCGCTGGTTCAGCTCGTTGATCATGGACTGGGGCGGTCGTGCTCTGTTCGGGCCGGTCGGTTGCGGAACGCGGGTTCCGTCAACCGGTCCGAATTTAGGCAGGTCCGACCGCCGAATCAACGTGCGGGGCGAAGATGCCCCACCGGCATCCCCCCACTGGGACCTGAGCGGCGTGCAGGAGAGTGACCGCCCTTACTGCTCCGCCAGGAAGGCGCGGTACTGGGTGGCGATGGCGCCGACTGCCGCTTCGTACAGGCGCTGGCCATGTTCGGGACGGGCGAGGCCGGGGGCGGAGCCGATGCGGCCGTCGGGATAGCGGCGGCGGAAGTCGCGGGCATCGTGGAAGCCGCCGGCCGGCGCCTGTTCCGGCTCCATCGCCGCGGTCTTGATCGAGTTGGGGATAGGCGTACTGGGTCAGCGACACCTCGCTGGGGGTGGCGTGCGAGCCCTCCTTGCCCTGGTACAGCTCGCGCGACAGGCGGCCGACCTCGCCATTCTCCCACCAGTTCACCAGGGTGCAGCGCAGGTCCGGCGCGTCGCGGCCGCGCAGCGCCCGGTTCTCCGCATAGATCTCGTAGAAGGCGGCGCGCAGCGTGGCGATGTTGCCGCCATGGCCGTTGACGAAGAAGAAGCGCTCGAACCCGTGTTCGGCCAGCGAGCCGACATAGTCGCGCAGCAGCGCGATCAGGGTGGACGGCTTCAGCGTCATCGAGCCGGGGAATTCCATGTGGTGGACGGCCATGCCGACCGGGATGGTCGGGCCGACCAGCGCGCCGGTGGCGTCGCCGACGCCCTTCGCGACGACCTCGGCACAGATGGCGTCGGTGCCGACCAGCCCGTTCGGCCCATGCTGCTCGGTCGAGCCGATCGGCATGATGATGCCCTTGGAGGTCTTCAGATAGGTCTCGACCTCGGCCCAGGTGCTCAGGTGAAGCTGCACGGTGGCTGATCCTTTTCGACGATGCGTGCCGGCAATGCAGCCGGACATGTGTTTGCCCTCATGTTAGGCGGCCGGAGGGCCGGGACAACCGCTCCCTGCGCCGGGCGGATATGATGGGGCCGGTGGCGAGGTGATTTTCATCCCGCGCTGGCGCATAGCTGGTGGGAAGACTACAATCGCGTGCAACATGCCCTGTCGGGCGTCTGTTTCGGGGTGCGGTGGTGGTTGCGCGCGTCAACACGGTGGCGTTCCAGGGCATCGAGGTTCTGGGGATCGACGTCCAGGTCCAGATGTCCGGCGGAATCGTCGCCTTCACCGTCGTCGGACTTCCCGACAAGGCGGTGGGCGAAAGCCGGGAGCGGGTGCGCGCCGCGCTGCACGCTCTGGGACTGGCGCTGCCGGCCAAGCGCATCACCGTCAACCTCGCCCCCGCCGACGTGCTGAAAGAAGGAAGCCATTTCGACCTCCCCATCGCGCTCGGCCTGCTGACGGTGATGGGGGTGCTGCCGGATGCGGAGATCGCCCGTTATGTGGCGCTGGGCGAGCTGGCGCTGGACGGCGCCCTGACCCCGGTGGCGGGTGTGCTGCCGGCCGCCATCGACGCGCTGGCCAACGAGCGCGGCCTGATCTGCCCGGCGGCTTGCGGCGGCGAGGCGGCCTGGGCCGGTCCCGACCTCGACGTGCTGGCGCCGGCCAACCTGCTGGCGCTGATCAACCATTTCAAGGGCACCCAGGTGCTGACCCCGCCCAAGCCGCGGATGCAGGAGCAGGACGCACCGCCGCCCGACCTGCGCGACGTGAAGGGCAACGAAACGGCCAAGCGTGCGCTGGAGGTCGCCGCCGCCGGCTCGCACAACCTGCTGATGATCGGCCCGCCCGGTTCCGGCAAATCGATGCTGGCCGCCCGGCTGCCCGGCCTGCTGCCACCGCTCGACCCGGCGGAGGCGCTGGAGGTGTCGATGATCCACAGCGTCGGCGGTCTGCTGGAGGACGGTCGTCTGCTGCGCCAGCGCCCCTATCGCGCGCCGCACCAGTCGGCCAGCCTGCCGGCGCTGGTCGGTGGCGGCACGCGGGCGAAGCCGGGCGAGATCTCCCTGGCGCACCAGGGCGTTCTGTTCCTCGACGAATTGCCCGAGTTCCCCCGCGCGCTGCTGGAGGCGTTGCGTCAACCGCTGGAGACCGGCAAGGCGGTGGTCAGCCGCGCCAACCACCATGTGACCTACCCGGCGCGCGTCCAACTGGTGGCGGCGATGAACCCCTGCCGCTGCGGCCATCTCGACGACGCCTCGCTCGCCTGCGCCCGCGCGCCGAAATGTGCCGCCGACTATCAGTCGAAGATCAGCGGCCCGCTGTTCGACCGCATAGACCTGCACATCGATGTCCCGGCGGTCAGCCCCGCCGACCTCAGCCTGCCGCCCCCGGCGGAGGGCAGCGCCGCCATCGCTGCCCGTGTCGCCGTCGCCCGCGCCATCCAGGCGGAGCGCTACGGCGGTTTCGGTCCTTACCCGGCCGGCCGGGCGGTGCGGACCAACGCCGAGGCCGACGGCGAACTGCTGGAAAAGGTGGCCTCCCCCGACGCCCCCGGCCGCGCCCTGCTGACCGAGGCGGCGGAGCGGCTGAAGCTGTCAGCCCGCGGCTATCATCGGGTGATGCGGGTCGGGCGGACGCTGGCCGATCTGGACGGGGCCGAGGGGGTCAGGCGCCGCCACATCGCGGAGGCGCTGAGCTACCGGCGGATCGCGCCGGGGCGGTGAACGAGACGGTGAACAGGGCGCGCAGGACGACCACCGGCATCAGTCTGCGGCGGTCGCCGCCCCATGCTGTTGCGCGGCACGGATCGCTGCCGCGATGGCGCCGCGTGCCTGCGGGCTGTTCTTCCAGCAGCTCGCGCCCAGTTCTCCGGCGATTGCCGTGCACAGGGCCGCGGCGTCCGCACCGGCCAGCGCCGCCAGATCATGGATGCCGACCTGTTCGAGCCTGCCGATCACAGTCGGCCCGACGCCTTTGACCGCCAGCAGCACGGCGCGTTCATGGGGTGGAAAGGGCATCGGGGAGTTGTTCTCCTGCGGTTCATGGTCCTTCGAACACCGGCGGCTTGGCCGCGCCCGGACAGACGGTTGCCGGAACCGACTCCTGCTCGACGAAGGTCACGGCGGAGGCCATGGCGCAGTCCTCGCCGGAGGTCACGATGTGGCTGGCGGCGCGGAAGACCAGATGGCGGCTCTTCGGCAGGGTGGCGGCGGCGCGGTCGCCCCAGTCCGGCGGGGTGACGGGATCGTAGGCCCCCGACAGCAGCAGCACCGGCACCGGGCTGGCGACCGGCAGGCGCTCGGTCAACTCCTGATGGCCGGCTGGCCACAGGCGGCAAACGCGCTGGCCGGGGTCGTCGGCGGCGACCAGCCCGTAGGGGGCATAACGGCGGGCGTTGTCGGCGCGCTTCAACGGATCGGCGGTGGTCACCGACTTACGGCATTCGACCGAGAAGGCCAGCCCGTCGGCGACCTCCGGGTCGCCCAGCCAGTTGGTCGGCGCCCATTCGGCCAGCGTGGCGTATTGGCCGCGGATGGCGCGGTCGAGCATGATCGGCAGAGCCGGCACGGCCTCGCTGACCGCCATCGCCTCCAGCCCGGCGGCAATGGCCGCCCCGCCGGTCAGCCGCAGGATGCGGCGCGTCTCATGATCGCCGACGACGATCTCGACCGGGTTGCGGTCGAGCCGGTCGATCAGGCCGAGGAAGCGCTTTTCCAGATCGGGAAAGGCGGAGCGGCAGGCCCGGTTGGCGGCGCAGTCGTCGAACAGCCGGCGATAGGAGCGTTGCGCCAGCCAAGCCATCTCCTCCTGCGCGTTGACGTCGGGCGGATAAACGCTGTCGAAGACGGCGGTGCGGACACGGACGCCCTGCCGCCGCAGGATCTCCAGCCCGACCCGCGTGCCGTAGGACACCGCGAACAGGTTGACGCGCTGGGCGCCCAGCGCGGTGACGATGTCCAGCGCATCCTCCGCCGCGACGGGGGTGGAGAATTGGGTGGCATCCAGCCCGGCCGCCTGCAGCCGAGCGGAACAGGCGCTGACCGCGGAGCGTTCCGCCGCCGCGCGCTGCTCGCGCGTCAGCGGCCGGGTGCCGCGGCTGGTGCCGACGGCGTCCAGCTCCGGGCAATCGGTGTCGGGTTCCGCCCGGCCAACGCCGCGCGGATCGAACAGGATCAGGTTGCGGGTGCGGCGGAACGGGGCCGACAGTTCCCACCACACCTCCATCCGCTCCTCCGTCGCCTCGCCGCTGCCGAAGGGGGAGGCGCCGGGGCCACCCTCCAGGAACAGCACGGGATCGGGGGCCGGCTGGCGGGCGGTGCTGAGCAGGACGGCGACCGGCAGGCGCAGGCTGCGGCTGTTGGGACGGTCCCGCCGCTCCGGCACCGCGACCGTTCCGCACAGGGCCGCTTCGCCGTCCGGCACGGTGAACCAGCAGGGGCCGGGGGTGAAACGCGCCTCCGCCGCCGCAGGCAGGCTCCACAGCACGCCCGCCGCCACGGCTGCAACCGCCAGCAGCTTACGGGCGGAACGCACCGCTGTCGGCCATGCGGAAGAGGGGAGGATGGACACGGACGGGCGACCCGGAACTGATGGATAGGAGACCGGTGAGAGGAGTACCGCAGACGGCTTTTGCCGCCGGCTTTGTGTTTGACCGACCGACCTCCGCTTGTCCAGAGATGCCCGGCCTCATCCTGGCGGATGGCGAAACGGCGGAAAAGCGGTGCCGATTTGCAACAGACGTGCGGTGAAGGTCACGCCATTTGCAAACGAACGGTCATCTCAAGAGGAACCGGTTGACGGAATACATCCGCTCACGGAATTATTTCGTCACAGAAGTCCCGACTGTCGGTGTCTCTCGATTACAGGAGCAGATCATGCCGACCTTGTGGACGGCGTTGCGGAGCCGTTGGCTCGATTCCGGGCTATCCTCGGGACCGGGCCGATTGTGCGACCATTTGCGGCGCGACATCGGATTGACGGACGGCGACGTCGGAGACGGCGAAGAGCCTCCACTCGCCTGCCGTCTTCCGCCTTTTCACATCCGCGATCGGAACCTATCGGACGCGCGGACATTTTTGACCTTGCAACCGTATCGCTGACCGGCGATACCGGATCCGCCGGTCTCTCACGCCGGCATCACTCAACCCCTGGAGAGTTTCGATGAAAGCCATCGTAGCCACTGCCTGGACTCGCCGATCGGGCGACCCGGCCATCATCGCCGCCAATTGGGCCGCCCATATGGCCGCCACTCAAGCCCAGCCGGCCCGCCTTCTTCCCGCAGCCTTCGAACGTGAATTCCGGATATCGAGAGGATCCCATGTGTGTCTTTCTGGGTTTTTGCGGTCACCGTCTCTTCGTTGAACACGCCCGCTGGGCATCGCCGGCCGGGTCCTTCGACCTGAGGCGTGAAAACGGGGAAGTCATCCTATGGCTTGGACGCCTGAACATCATCTACACACCGGCCCGTTGGGGACCACCCTCCCGCGCTGCATAGCGCGCGGCGTCGCGGAGACCTGCTGAATGCCGGCCCGCGTTCGTCATGACGAGGTCCTTACCGTCGTCCAGGTGCTTGAGGCGTTCCGCAAGCTCGACCCCGACCTGCCCATCCAGTATGCGCTGAGTTTCATGACCATCGCGCAGAGCGAAGGCATCTCAATCGGCGAACTGGCGGAACGCCTGGGCATCGCCCAATCCTCCGCGTCGCGCAACGTCGCGGCGCTCAGCCGCTGGCACAGCTTCGGCAAGGCCGGCCTCGATCTGGTGCAGGCGCAGGAAGATCCGCGCGAACGCCGCCGCAAGATCGTCACCCTGACCGACAAGGGCCGTGAGTTCCTGGACGCGCTGCGCGCCATCGTGAACCCGCCCGAGCAGCGCCGTCCCGCCAGGACGGCCTGATCCTTACCTACGCGATCCCGTCCAGCGCCCGGCGCAGCATGCCGACCAATGTGCGGGCCGCCAGTTCCTGCCGATCCAGGCTCAGACCGCCGAAACGGCGCAGCACCGCCGCGCGCTCCGGCAGCGGTGGCATGTGGAAGAAGCCGTAGGGCACGTCCAGGCCGGCGCTCTCGATGATATGGCGCGCCCGGTAGAACAGATGGTTGCCGAGGAAGCCGCCGGAGAAATCGCCGAAGGTCACCGGCAGGCCGGCCATCGACAATTCCCGCATCACCCGCGGCACCGGCAGGGTGCTGCCATAGGCGGTCGGCCCGTCGGGCACGATGTCGGCATGGTCCCGCACCGTGCCGGCTGCGTCCGGCAGCTGGCTTTCGTCGCGGTTCCAGGCCAGCCGTTCCAGCCGGATGTAATCGCTGGAGTCCAGATAGGCGAAGCCGAGCGCAGCCAGTGGCCGGTGTTCCGCCAGCAGCGCGGCGAAGGCCTCGCCGCAGGTGTCATACAGGGGGGGCAGGGTGGCGGTGACGACCCCCGGTTCTCCCGCCAGCCGCTCCATCAGCAGGGCGGTCGGATCGGCCGTCCAGGGATGGTCGGTGGGGGGATGGTCGGCGGCTGAAGGATCCGCTTCGCCGTCCGGGATCGTCCCGAACGGTGCGAAGCCGGTGATCAGGATGGGGGCCGTCACGGGCAGGCTATCCTTACGGCCGCAGCAGGCCGATGATGTCCTTCACGTCGTTCAGGTTCTTTTCCGCAATCGCGGCGGCGCGCTCGCCGCCCTTCTTCAGCAGCCGGTCGATCTCAGCCTTGTCGGCCAGCAGCTCCTTCATGCGGGTGGTGATCGGCGCCAGCTTGTCCACCGACAGGTCGACCAGCGACTTCTTGAAGTCGGAGAACTGGGACCCGGCGAACTGGGCCAGAACCTGCTCGCGTGACTGGCCGGCCAGCGCACCATAGATGGTGACGAGGTTGTCGGCCTCCGGACGGGCCTCCAGCTCGGTCACGGTTTCCGGCAGCGGTTCCGGATCGGTCTTCGCCTTGCGGATCTTCTGCGCGATGGTGTCGGCATCGTCGGTCATGTTGATGCGCGAATATTCGGACTCGTCCGACTTCGACATCTTCTTCTTGCCGTCGCGCAGGCTCATCACCCGCGTCGCCTCGCCCAGGATCTGTGGCTCGGGCAGCGGGAAGTATTCGGTCTCATAGCGGCGGTTGAAGGCGCCGGCGATGTCGCGCGCCAGTTCCAGATGCTGCTTCTGGTCCTCGCCCACCGGCACATGGGTGGCCTTGTACAGCAGGATGTCGGCGGCCATCAGCGTCGGGTAGGCATAGAGGCCGAGGTTGGCCATGTCCTTCTGCTTGCCGGCCTTTTCCTTGAACTGCGTCATGCGGTTCAGCCAGCCCAGCGGCGTGTGGCAGGACAGGATCCAGCCCAGCTCGGCATGGCCGGACACCACCGACTGGTTGAACAGGATGTTCTTGTCCGGGTCGATGCCGGCGGCGATGTAGGCCGCGGCGACCTCGCGGATGTTGTTGCGCAGAACCTCCGGGTCCTGGTCGATGGTCAGCGCGTGCAGGTCGACGACGCAGAAGATGCACTCGTAGCTGTTCTGCAGATCCACCCAGTTGCGCAGCGCCCCCAGATAGTTGCCGAGGTGAAGCTGCCGGGTCGGCTGCATGCCGGAGAAAATGCGGTTCACGGGTGGTCTCGCTCGAAAACTCTGGGAGGCGGCAGTTATCGCCCCCCGAAGTCCGCCGGTCAAGGCACGGCGCGCCGCAGCCAAGCACGCCGTCGGGCCCGCTTTCAGGCCAGCTGTTGGGCGATGGTGCGGGTCATCGGCGTCTCGACATCGCCGGTGTGCTTCGTCGTCACCGTTTCGATCAGCAGAATACAGCATTCCTCGTCGGCGACCGGATTGTGCATCACTCCACGTGGGATCACGCACAGTTCGCCCGGTGACAGCAGCGTCTCGTTGCCATCCTCGAACTGGATGCGCAGCCGGCCGCGGATGACTTGGAAGAGTTCATCCTCATCATCGTGGCGGTGCCAGACGAACTCGCCCTTCAACTTGGCAACCTTCACATACTGGTCGTTCACCCGCGCGATCACTTTGGGCGACCAGTGATCGGTCAGGGCGTCGAGTGCGGCGTCGATGTTGAGGGCAGGGATCATCGGAACGTCATCTCCGGTCGTGGTGCGGATGAACCGGAATAGCGTTCAACCGATCTCTTTGGTAACTAATAGTGGAGATGGAGATCATTATTGTTCATAATGCCGTCATGCCCAGGAATCTCGACACGACCCTGCTGCGCAGCTTTGCCGTGGTCGCAGACCACGCCAGCATGACGGCGGCAGCCCAGAACCTGAACCTGACGCAGGGGGCGGTCAGCCAGCAGATTGCCCGGCTTGAAGCGCTGGCCGGCGGCCCCCTGTTCATCCGTGACCGCGGCGGATTGCGCCCGACCGCATTGGGGGAGCGTTTGCTGGGGAAATCCCGGCGGTTGCTGGCGCTGAACGACGAGATTTGGGCAGACATCACCGGCGGCGCCATCGACGGGCCGGTGCGGATCGGTGTTCCCTACGACCTTGTCGCTCCCTGCATCGCCCCAATGCTGCGGAGTTTCACCGCTGCCTTTCCGAAGGTCGAGCTGACGCTGATCTGCGGATCGTCCCCCGAACTGGCGGGCCGCATCGGCGATGGCGATCTCGACCTTGCGCTGGTCGAGGAGCCGGTGGAGGCGGCGCAGGGCGAGCATCTGCTGATCGACCGTCTGGTCTGGGTCGGTGCGCGCGGCGGCAATGCTTATGCCGCGACCCCGCTGCCATTGTCGCTGGTGGTGGAAACCTGCGTCTTCCGGCCGGCGGTGATGGCGGCGCTGCGCCGACAGGGGCGGGATTGGCGCAGCATGTTCGAGAATGGCGGGCTGGACGCCACCTTCGCCACCGTGCGGATGGATCTCGCGGTCTCGGCCTGGCTGGCCTTCACCGTGCCGCCCGACTTGGAAATCCTGCCGGCGGACAGCGGTCTTCCCGACCTGCCGTCCTTCGCCGTCACGCTGCATCGGCCGGTCCGCACGCCCTCGCTGGCGGCGGCGGAACTGGCCCGGCAAATCCGCGACGCCTTCGCCCGGTTCAAGCGGACGGGCTGACCGGTCCCACGGCCCAGCCCGCCCGTTCGACCCGGTGGCGCCCTATCCTTACTTCCCCGCGCGCCGCAGTCCTTATTTTGCCGCGCGGCGGCGCTCGATGGCATCCCACAGCAGGGCTTCCAACTGCACGCCGTTCAGGCGGTTGATCTCCTGGATGCCGGTGGGGGAGGTGACGTTGATCTCGGTCATGTAGTCGCCGATCACATCGATGCCGACGAAGACCAGACCCTTCTCGCGCAGCACCGGGCCGATGGCGTCGCACATCTCGCGCTCGCGCGCGGTCAGCTCGGTCTTTTTGGCGCTGCCGCCGGCATGGAAATTGGCGCGGGCCTCGCCCTCCAGCGGCATGCGGCTGACAGCACCAGCCGGCTCGCCGTCGACCAGGATGATGCGCTTGTCGCCCTGGCGGATTTCCGGAAGGTAGCGCTGGACAATCACCGGCTCGCGGTAGAGCTGGGTGAACATCTCCAGCAGGGAGCCGAGATTCTCGTCGTCCGGCTTCAGGTGGAAGACGCCGGCGCCGCCGTTGCCGAACAGCGGCTTGACGATGATGTCCTTGTGCTCGGCCCGGAAGTCCAGGATGGCCTGCTTGTCGCTGGTGATCAGCGTCGGCGGCATCAGGTCGGGGAATTTGGTGATGAACAGCTTTTCCGGCGCATTGCGGACCTCGGCCGGGTCGTTGACGACCAGAACCTTGGGCTGCACATGCTCCAGCAGGTGGGTGGAGGTGATGTAGGCCATGTCGAAGGGCGGGTCCTGCCGCAGCAGGATGACGTCCATCGTCGACAGGTCGGTCATAACCGGCTCGCCCAGCGTGTAGTGGGCGCCGCGCTGGCGCACCACCGTCATTTCGCGCACGCGGGCGGTCAGGCGGTTGCCGGTCAGGATCAGGTCGCGCGGGTGGTAGTGGTACAGGCGATGGCCACGCTTCTGCGCCTCCAGCGCCATCATGAAGCTGGAGTCGGTGTCGATGTTGATCGACTCGATGGGGTCCATCTGGAAGGCGACGGCGAGGCTCATGACGGGTCCCTCTGGAACGGGGTCAGTTCAGGCGGTTCTTCAGTTGCTGGATCAGCGAGGCGGTCTGGTGCCGGTGATGGTCGTCACCGGTCAGGGCCATGAAGGTTTCCAACGCGGTGATGGCGTCCTTCAGATTGCCGGCATGGGCTTCCAGAAGGCCGGTCTCGCGCCACAGCGCCGGCTCGTGCGGGGCGAACAGGCGCATCGCCTCCAGCACCTCCAGCGCCTTCGGCACATCGTGCGCCGACAGGTGGCGCAGCTTGATGTTGTTTTGCAGGCGCAGCAGCACGTCGCGGTTCGACACCGGCTGGTAATGGCCGGGTTCCAGCTCGGCGGCGCTGCCGGCGGTGGCCTTCAGCAGGTCGCGCAGGTCGACGACGCTGCGGGTCTGCCCCTCGTTGAAGGGATCAAGGATGGCGCGGGCGCCGTCCTTCTCGATGCGGACCAGGAAATGGCCGGGGAAATTCAGCCCGACCATCGGCCAGCCCTGCGAGCGGGCGGCATGCATGTAGAGGATGCCGAGCGCCACCGGCAGGCCGCGCCGGCGGTCGACCACCCGCAGCAGGTTGGCGTTCTGCAGGTCGTCGTAGGTGTCGTGGTCGCCGGAATAGCCGTGGCGTTCGCCGATCACGGCGTGCAGATGGGCGATGCGCGCTTCCAGGCTATCGCCCGCGGCCTTGTCCTCTGCCGCGACGCGGGCGGCCAGATCCTCGACGATGGCGCGGATATGGGCGCGGTAGGGGGCGAGGTCGGCGCTCGGCAACTCCAGCGCGCCCAGAGCCAGGGCGGCTTCGGCCAGATCGATCTCGTCGTCCGGCTGGTCGCCGATGCGGCGCAGGATTTCGCGGGCTTCCGCGCTGTTGCTCAAGACTGTCGCCCCTTCAAATTCATCCCCTCACAGTCTCCAGGCATCGACCAGATGACGGGGCCAGGCCCAAGGGGTAACCAGCATCACGTCGAAGCGCAAGACATAGCCGGCATAGCGTGGGTTGGCGCCGAGGAAGGCATGGGCGGCGCGGGCGAGCCGGCCGCGCTGGCGGGCATTCAACGCTTCGTTGGCGGTGTCCCAGTCGCCGCGTGCCTTCACCTCGACGATGGCGATGGTGCGGCCGCGTCTGGCGACGATGTCGATTTCGCCCATCGGCGTGCGCAGGCGGCTTGCCAGGATGCGGTAGCCGCGCAGCCGCAGCGACAGGCGGCACAGCGCCTCCGCCCGGCGGCCCAGGCTTTCGGCACGCAGGCGCCGCGCATCCAAGTCGGTCATTTCGTCCTTTCCTCCCGCTGCAGTTCCAGCGCGCGGGCATAGACGGTGCGCTTGTGCTGGCCGGTGCGGGCGGCGACATCGGCGGCGGCATCGCGCACCGACAGGCGGGTCAGCGCCTCGCGCAGCAGGGCGTCGACATCGGCTTCGCCCGGCGTCGCCTCCTCTCCCGGCGGGCCGATCACCAGCACGACCTCACCGCGCGGCGGGCCGGCCTCGGCATAATGGGCGGCCAGCTCTGGCAGGGTGCCGCGCCGCACCTCCTCGTACAGCTTGGTCAGTTCGCGGGCGACGGCGGCCTCGCGCGGGCCCAGGATGTCGGCGAGGTCGGCCAGCGACTCCGGCAGGCGCTGCGGCGATTCGAAGAAGACCAGCGTGGCGGGCACGCCTTTCAGCTCACCGGCGGTGGCGCGCCGCGCGCTGCTCTTGTTCGGCAGGAAGCCGGCGAACAGGAAGCGGTCGGTCGGCAGGCCGGACAGCACCAGGGCCACCAGCGGGGCCGATGCGCCGGGCAGGGTGGTCACCGCCACCCCCTCCGCCACGCACTCCCGCACCAGCTTGTAGCCGGGGTCGGAGACCAGCGGGGTGCCGGCGTCGGTGACCAGCGCGATGGCCTCGCCCTTTTTCATGCGGCCGATCAGGATCGGACGCATCTTTGCAGCGTTGTGCTCGTGGTAGGAGACGAAGGGGGTGTGGATGCCGTGGATGCCCATCAGCTTGGCGGTAACGCGCGTGTCCTCGCAGGCGATGGCGTCGGCCCGCTTCAGCGTGTCGAGCGCGCGCAGCGTGATGTCGGCGGCGTTTCCGATGGGGGTAGCGACGACATACAGCCCGCCCGCGAGTTTACTTGGCGCGGCGAGGGGGCTACCTTGAACGCCACTTTCGGCCGGCTCGGTGGGGACCATGCCTTGGGTCTCGCCTTCGGTATCGGCGGCCGTTTCAGCAGATGTGGAGACGATTGGTGGCACGCTTGGCAACAGCTTTCTCACAGGGTCTGAAACGTCACGGCGTGGCAGCCTTGCTGGTCGCCGGCCTGTTGTCGGCCTGTTCGACTGTAAGCGCGCCGCCGCGGGTGGCACAAGCGCCGCAACCGGTCCCGGCTCCGGTGGCTCCCCTGCCGGAAGCGCAGGGCCCGATCAAGGTGGCCGTCCTGGTGCCGCTCAGCGGGCAGAGCGCCGCCATCGGCCAGGCCATGCTGGACTCCGCCCAGATGGCGCTGTTCGACATGGCCGGCGATCAGTTGCAGCTTCTGCCGCGCGACACCAAGGGCACGCCGAACGGCGCGGCCGACGCCGCGCGCCAGGCGCTGGCCGAGGGCGCCCGCCTGATCATCGGCCCGCTGTTCGCCGCCGACGTCGCCGCGGTGCGGCCGATTGCCCAGAATGCCGGCGTCGACGTTCTGGCTTTCACCAACGACGCCACCCAGGCCGGCAACGGCACCTATGTGCTTGGCTTCGTCCCGGCCGATCAGGTCAACCGCGTTGCCGGCTATGCCCGCTCGCGCGGGGTGACGCGCTTCACCGTGCTGGCGCCGCGCTCGCCCTATGGCGACGCGGTGGTGAACGCCATGCAGCAGATCGCACCGAAGCTCGGCACCATGACCACGCAGGTCGAACGCTACGATCCGGCGGTCACCGACCTGTCGGTCCCGGCCAAGCAGGTGGCCCAGGAAACCCCGCAGCCGCAGGCGGTGATGCTGGCCGAAGGCGGGCAGCGCGCCCAGGGCATTGCCCAGGCGCTGGCCGCCAACGGCGTGCAGCCGCAGCAGGTCAAGCTGCTGGGCACTGGCCTGTGGGACGACACCTCGCAAGGGGCGCTCGGGCAGGAGCCGGCGCTGGTCGGCGCGCTCTATGCCGCACCGGCGCCGCAGACCCGCGCCCGCTTCGAGTCGCAGTTCGAGCAGGTCTATGGCCGCAAGCCGCCGCGCATCGCCACGCTGGCCTATGACGCCACCTCCATCGCCGCGGTGCTGACCCGCACCGGCGGTCCGGTGCCCTTCGACCGCATGGCGATGACCAACCCGAACGGCTTCGAGGGGCTGGACGGCCTGTTCCGCCTGCGCGCCGACGGCTTGGTCGAACGCGGACTGGCGGTGATGGAGATCACGCCGACCGGATCGCGCGTGATCGATCCGGCCCCGCCGTCCTTCGAGATACTCGGGCAATAAGGAGACACGCTCTCTCCTCCGGGAAGAGAGGCTGGAAATGAAAACGCCGCGGCCGTCATCGGGACGGACCGCGGCGTTTTCGTTTCCCAGGTAAGGATACACGGGGATCGTCGCCGTGTGTCCCTTTAACCCCGGCCTTACTCTCCAAGGGAGAGTGGGGAAAACCTCCGGCTGGGAGACGATGTGTGCGACGCTATCCTTACTTATGCCCGTGCCCGCAGGTAGGGGGTCAGGCGCCATTCGGCGAACTTGATCAGGCGGGTGGCGATGAAGTTCAGCACCAGATAGATCACGCCGGCGACGATGAACAGCTCGAAGACCGCGAAGGTCTGGGCGATCATCCGGCGAGCGATGCCGGTGACCTCCATCAGCGTGATGGTGCTGGCGAGCGAGGTCGCCTTCACCATCAGGATCACCTCGTTGCCGTAGGCCGGCAGCATCTGGCGGATCGCCACCGGCAGCACGATGCGGCGGAAGGCGAGCGCCCGCGACATGCCGCAGGCCCGTGCCGCTTCCACCTGTCCCTGCGGCACCGACAGGATGGCGCCGCGCAGCACCTCGCTGGTGTAGGCGCCGGTGTTCAGCGTCAGCGCCAGGATGGCGCACCAGTAGGGCTCGCGCAGGAAGGGCCAGAGGAAGCTGTCGCGGATGAACTCGAACTGGCCGAGCCCGTAATAGACCAGGAAGATCTGCACCAGCAGCGGGGTGCCGCGGAAGATGAAGACATAGGCCGCCGCCAGCGTCTCCACCACGCGGTTGCCCGACAGACGCAGCAACGCCACGCCGAAGGCGACCAGCGCGCCCAGCGCCAGCGATCCGACGATCAGCTGCAGCGTCAGCGACAACCCGCCGAGCATGCGGGGCAGGCTGTCCCACATCAGTTGCCAGTTCATGGCCTCAGGCCCTCCGGACGCCGCGATTGGCGGAGATTTCGGCGCGGTTGAACAGCGCCGTCGAAATGGTGGTCAGCATCAGGTACAGCACGGCGGCGGTACTGTAGAACAGGAAGGGCTGGCGCGTGGCGCCCGCCGCCAGATGGGTGATGCGCATCAGCTCGGCCAGTGCCGTCACCGACACCAGCGCCGTGTCCTTCAGCGTCAGCTGCCAGACATTGCCGAGGCCGGGCAGGGCGAAGCGCAGCGTCTGCGGCACCAGAACCCGGCGCAGGATCAGCCAGCGGCTCATGCCGCAGGCGCGCGCCGCCTCGATCTGGCCGAAGGGGACCGACTGCACCGCACCGCGGATCACCTCAGTCGAGTAGGCGCCGGAGATCAGCCCGACCGCCAGCACGCCGATGGTGAAGGCATTCAGGTCGACCCGCCCGTCATAGCCGAAGGCGGCGGCGATGGAGGTGGCGACGCCGCTGCCGCCGAAGAACAGCAGATAGATGACCAGCAGTTCGGGGATGCCGCGCACTATGGTGGTGTAGACATCGGCCACGACGTTCAGCGCCAGGGAGTGGCTGAGCTTGGCCGAGGCGCCGAGCGACCCGACGAGGATACCGAAGGCGAAGGCCGACACGGCGACCGCGACCGTCATCGCGGTGCCCATCAGCAATTGTCCGCCCCAGCCGTTGGGACCGAAGGAAAGGAGTTCCAGCATTGGCACGCCCGGTAAGGCCCGCCGGGCGCGGCGCGGAGCGCCGGCCGGACGGGGGTCAGCGAACGGAGGTTACTGAACGACTGGCGCCCGGTCGCCGTGAAGGTCGCCGGGCGCCGTACCGGTCAGACAGGCGGACCTGTGGTCCGCCTTGCTTCGCCCCCTTACTTGGTGGGCGAGATGTCGTAGCCGAAATGCTGGGTGCTCAGCTTCTTGACGGTGCCGTCCTTCAGCGCCTCGCCGATGGCCTTGTCGAACATCGCCTTCAGGTCGGCGGTGTCCTTGCGCAGGCCCACGCCCATGCCTTCGCCAATCACGCCGCCGATGAAGTTCGGGCCGACGATGACCATCTTGTCCGGCGTGGCCTTCACCACCGCCTCGACGACCGAGCGGTCGCCCAGCATGGCGTCGACGCGGCCGGAGCCCAGGTCGATGCCGGCATTGTCGATCTTGTCGTAGGTGCGCATGGTCACCTTCGGCAGATGCTTGTCCATGAAGTCGGCCTGGATGGTCGACACCTGGACACCGACCGACTTGCCCTTCAGCGCTTCGGCCAGCTTGTCCAGGACCGGCTTCGCCTTGCCCTGGTCGTTCAGGTCGACGCGGTCGGCGCCGAGGTTCAGCGCCTTGGCCAGCGGCGAGCCGGTCACCACGGCGAAGACCGACGGCTCGGTGCCATAGGGGACCGAGAAGTCGATGACCTTCTTCCGCTCGTCGGTGATGGTCATCGCCGACATGATGGCATCGTACTTGCCCTGCTGCAGGGCCGGAATGATGCCGTCCCAATCCTGGGCGACGAACTCGCAGGTGACCTTCATGCGCTTGCACAGGTCGTTGCCGAGGTCGACCTCGAAGCCGGTCAGCTTGCCCGAGGTGTCGGTGGCGTTCCACGGAGGATAGGCGCCCTCGCTGGCGATGCGGACCGTCTTCCATTCCTTCGCACCGGCGGCGCCGGCAGCGGCGACGGCCATCATGGCGCCGAGCGCCAGGGCCGAAACGATCTTCTTCAAGGAACACACTCCTCTGTTCGGTTCGCCCGTTCTTTGGCTCCTGTTGGGAGCCGGGCTGTTTCTGACGGTCCGGTCCTGCCCTCTGCCTCGTCCCCTCACGCCGCGCCGGACAGATGGCGCGAGAGGAACTGCCGCACCCGGTCCGAGTCGGGGTTGGTCAGCACCTTGTCGGGTGACCCCTCCTCCTCGATCCGCCCCTGGTGCAGGAAAACCACCTTGGACGCCACTTCGCGGGCGAAGCCCATCTCATGCGTCACCAGGATCATCGTGTTGCCTTCGTCCGCCAGCTGGCGGATGACGCGCAGAACCTCGCCGACCAGTTCGGGGTCGAGCGCCGAAGTCGGCTCGTCGAACAGCATCACCTTCGGCTGCATGGCGAGTGCGCGCGCGATGGCCGCGCGCTGCTGCTGCCCGCCGGAGAGCTGGACCGGATAGCTGTCGGCCTTCGCCAGGATGCCGACCTTGTCCAGCAGCATGCGGGCGCGGTCGATGGCCTCGGCCTTCGGCACGCCCAACACATGGACCGGTGCCTCGATCACGTTCTGCAAGATGGTCATATGGGTCCAGAGATTGAAACTCTGGAACACCATGCCGAGCCGGGTGCGGATGCGTTCCACCTGCCGCGAGTCGGCGGGGATGCTGGCGCCGCCGCGCGTCTTCTTCAGCGCGATGGCCTCGCCGCCGATCACCACGCGGCCGTCGTCCGGGATCTCCAGCATGTTGATGCAGCGTAGCAGCGTGCTCTTGCCCGAGCCGGACGAGCCGATCAACGTGATCACGTCGCCCTCGCGGGCGGTCAGCGACACGCCCTTCAGCACCTCCAGCTCGCCGAACCGCTTGTGCAAATCCTCCACGGCGACGGCGGCGGGTGCGGAATCGCTGACGGGCGGATGGCGATGCATGCGGGAGAACCGGCTGGGTTGTGGAGGCTGGCTATGGTCTGACCATTACGGCACAGGCTAGACCGGGGCGCAGGGGTTCCGCAACGCGGATTTCACACGCCGCGCGCGTTGTGCCGCTTGTGTCGGAAAATGGTGCGTCACCACAACAATAGTACCAGAATTTGCGGTCCCAGGATACGCAGACACATCGCCAGCGGGTAGACGGTGGCGTAGGCCAGCGCCGGAGCCTCCGACGCGACCAGCGCGTTGGCATAGGCCAGCCCCGGCGGGTTGGTCTGGGCGCCGGCCAGGACGCCGCAGATGGTCAGGAAGTTCAGCTTCATGACACCGCGCGCGACCAGCCCGGTCAGCAGCAGCGGCACCAGCGTTACCAGCACGCCCCACATCATCCAGGGCCAGCCGGCGCCGCTGGCCAGCGTGGCGACGAAGCGGTCGCCGGACGCGATGCCCAGCACGGCCAGGAACAGGATGATGCCGATCTCGCGCAGCGCCAGGTTGGCGGCAGGCGGCATGAACCAGACCAGCGGCCCGACATGGCCGATGCGGCCCAGGATCAGGGCGACGATCAGCGGGCCGCCGGCAAGGCCGAGGCGCAGCGGTGCCGGCATCCCCGGCAGGAAGATCGGGATGGCGCCCAGAGCCGCACCCAGCGCGATGCCCAGGAACATCGGGATCATCTCCACCTGCTGCAGCTTGCGGGTGGAGTTGCCGAAGATCTGCCCGACGGCGGCGAGGCTGTCCGGTCGGCCGATCACCGTCAGGATGTCGCCGAACTGAAGCTTCAGCGCCGGGGTCGGCACGAGCTCCACGCCCGACCGGTTGACCCGGCTGACAACCACGTCATGGGCGTCCTGGAGGTTCAGCGTGGCGATCGACTTGCCCAGAACCGCGTTGTTGGTGACGACGATGCGCTCCCACTTCAGGTCGGTGCCCTTGGTGGTCAGCGGCCGGTCGAACTCCTGTCCCAGCAGGGCGCGCACCTGCTCCAGTTTCGGCCGTGGCCCGACCACATGCAGCACGTCGCCCAGCTTCAGGCAGGTCCCGTCATGCGGGACGCAGAGCTTGCCGTCGCACAGCAGGCGCGACGCGACCACCCCCTGGCCGCACAGCAGGTCGATGGAGCCCAGCGGCCGGCCGGCAAGCTCCGGATTGCGGACGGCCAGATCCATGGTCTCCAGCGTCGACACCTCGGCCCGGCGGCAGTCCTCGAAGCGGGTGGCCTCCGCCTCCGGGTCGATGCGGAACAGGATGCGGACGGCGGCCATCGACAGCAGGTTGCCGGCGATGCCGAACGGGTAGGTGACGGCGAAGGCGAGGCCGGGCAGGGCCATCACCCCGGCCCCGGCCCCGACTTCAGTCAGCACCTGCTGGGTGGCGGCGAGCGCCGGGGCGTTGGTCACGGCACCGGCGAACACGCCCAGCGAGGAGCCCAGCGATAGCGCGCCCGACGACACCAGCACCGCGGTCAGCAGGATGCTCGATCCCACCATCAGCAGGGCCAGCCCGTTCAGGGCCAGCCCGGTCCGCCGGAGTGCGGCGAAGAAGCCGGGACCGACCTGGATGCCGATGGTGTAGACGAACAGGATCAGCCCGAAGTCGCGGATGAAGTCCATCATCTCCGGATTGAAGGCGATGCCCGCCTCCTTGGCGATGTGGCCGCCGGCGATGCCGGAGAACAGCACGCCGCCGATGCCGAGCCCGACACCGCGGATCTTGATATGGCCGAGCGCCACGCCCGCCGCCGAGACGAGACCGAGCATGAACACCACCCGCGCGATCGGCGGCATGGCCTGGAGGATGTCTGCGAAGGCCGACATGGGACAACTCGCTTCCTGAACACATTTGGGCAGACACCGCCGCAATCACGAGGAAACCCGGAGGGTGGCGGCGGTCCCCGTTCGAGCGGGGGCATGACAGCGCCACGATGCGGCAGGACAGCGACCAAGGCGTTGATTCAGAACAAGCGTCCGGCCTTTAGCCGTGACAATCCCGGCACCCGGCGCTGCGGTGCACGCATGGGAGCGCAGCGCTGCGGAGGCCGCGTCGCGTCATCGGGTAGCATCCGTTTCCTCGAACTCCATCCAAATTTTGCCACTTTCTTCCCGTACACGATAACCCAAGCAACCGGCCCCAGAGGTCGCGCGCATCGGCGTTCCCCCTAGCGCCATCGCTGCGACGAACGAAGCCGTTCCACAAGGTATCGACCGGCCGGACCCGGCCGGACGCAAGGCCATCGCGAGAACCCCCTCGCGGTGGCCTTTTCTTTTGTCCCGCCTCCATTGACCCGCTGTGCCCATTGAACCGATGCGTCGGTTGACCGCTGGGGCGACCGCATTCTCGCTCCGGCTTTCCCGCTGCCCTGTGCTATAGCAGCGCCTCCCTCAACCGGAAGCGCGACCCGTCCCCATGCCCGTCTTTGCCGGATCAGAGCTGACCTGTCTGCGTGGCGACCGGCTGGTCTTCACCGGGCTGGAGTTCCGCATCGCTCCCGGCGGCGCGTTGGTTCTGCTCGGTCCCAACGGCAGCGGCAAGTCCAGCCTGCTGCGGGTGATGGCCGGGCTGCTGAAGCCGCTGCGCGGCACGCTGGGCTGGGACGGGGTGTCGGTTGCCGACGACCCGGATGCCCACCGGGCGAAGGTGCAGTATGTCGGCCATCTCGACGCGGTGAAGCCGGTGCTGACTGCGGCGGAGAACCTTGCCTTCTGGGCGGCGCTGGCCGGGGCCGCCGATCCCGCCGCCAACGCGCGGGCCGCACTCGACCGGCTTGGGGTGCCGCACATCGCCGGGGTGCCGGGCCGCTACCTGTCGGCCGGTCAGAAGCGCCGGCTGAACTTGGCGCGGCTTCTGGCCGCACCGGCGACCCTGTGGCTGCTGGATGAACCGACCGTGGCGCTCGACCGCGCCGCCATCGCCCTGTTCGAAGGGTTGATCGCCGAACATCGGGCGCAGGGCGGCATGGTGGTGCTGTCCACTCACACCGACATCGCCACCCCCGGCGGCGAGGAACTGCATCTGGACGAGTTCACCCCTTACGCCGACGAAGAGGCCGGCGATGAGGATGTGGGCGACGAGCATGAGGAAGAAGGGGCTGGGCCATGAGCCGTTTCCTGCGTCTTGTCGCGCGTGACCTGCGGCTGGCGTTGCGCCAGGGATCGGACGCCACCATCGCCGTCATGTTCTTCGTGCTCTGTGTCGTGCTGTTCCCCTTCGGCGTCGGTCCGGAGCCGAACATCCTGGCCCGCATCGCCGCCGGCGTGATCTGGGTGGCGGCGCTGCTCGCCTCGCTGCTGTCGCTGGAGCGTCTCTTCCAGACCGATTACGAGGACGGCTCTCTGGAGCTGCTGTCACTGTCCTCCCTACCGCTGGAGGCCGCGGTGCTGGCGAAGACGCTGGCCCATTGGCTGGTCACCGGTGTGCCGCTGATCGTCGCCGCCCCGCTGTTGGCCGTCCTGCTGAACATGGACGCGCAGGGGTTCGGCGTGCTGGTGCTGACCCTGACGCTGGGTACGCCGATCCTCAGCCTGATCGGCGCCATCGGCGCCGCGCTGACATTGGGGGCGCGGCGTGGCGGCGTTCTGCTGTCGCTGCTGATCCTGCCGCTCTACATCCCCGTGCTGATCTTCGGCGCGGGCGCCATCGACGCGGCGATCAACGGGCTGACCCCGCGCCCGCACCTGCTGCTGCTTGCTGGCATCCTCGCCGCCGCCCTGCCGCTCGCCCCCTGGGCGGGGGCTGCGGCGCTGCGGCAGGCGGTGGAGTAGGGCGGGAGCGGCGGCGGCGCTTAAGACTTCGGCGCCTTTTCCGGCAGCAGCGTCTCGATTGCCTCGCGCACCCTGTCCGACTCGGGGTCGGTCATGGTGGAAAACCAGGACACCAGCTTGCCGTCCGGCCCCACCAAATATTTGTGGAAATTCCAGCGCGGCTTGGCGAGGAAGCCAAGCTCGTCCGCCGCCCAGCGGTAGAAGGGGTGGGCGCTGTCGCCCGATACCACCGTCTTGTCCGCCATCGGGAAGTCGATGCTGTAATTGACCTCGCAGAAATCCTTGATCTGGTTGGCGCTCCCCGGCTCCTGGCCGCCGAAGTCATCGGAGGGCACGCCGACCACCACCAGACCGCGATCGCGGTAGCGCTGCCACAGCGCCTCCAGCCCTTTGTATTGCGGGGTGAAGCCGCATTGCGAAGCGGTGTTGACCACCAGGATCGCTTTGCCCTTGAACTGCGACAGCGGCAGCGGCTTGCCGTCGATGCTCTGGAAGGTGAAATCGTAAGCGTTGCTTGCGGCCATGGCGCCGGCGCCTCCCATCATGGAAAGGACTGCCGCCATGGCGACGGTGCGAAGTCTGGCTCGGACGGTCATCGGCGCGGCTCGGTGGGTGGGGTGGCGGTTGGGATGAGGTCATCCTTGCCCATACGATGCCTGATACGCGGCCAAGTGCCCATCGGATCATGACGGCACCACCCGACTGCGCGCTTCATCCGGTCTAGCCCCTTCGGACGGGTAGCGGTGGCCGCCGTCGATCAACAGCTTCATGAGTAAGGACGCACGGCACCCTCCCGCCGCCGTCCGTTCAGCCAACCCCCTCCACCGCACAGCGCCCAAAAATGTCCCACCCGGTCGAACCTCAGCCTGAGCATAAGCGTTTATCCCATCGAATTGGGTATGTGGCCGTCCGCCCGGCGTCCGCGCTTCCCGTTGCCGATGCAAACCCATTCCAGGAGAACAGGTCGATGAACGCCGGAGCCGCCATGCAGGATCTCCAGATGCCGCGGACGGCGATACGCCGGGCTGTCCGTGCCGCCGCAAAGGCCGCCGGTGTTGCCGGAACGATGTTGATGCTCGGTGCCGCGCTGTCTGCGCCGTCGCTTGCCGACCCCGGCGAGCATGGCCGTGGCCATGGCTGGGGCCATCACAAGAAGCATCACCATGATGATCGTCCGGTCGTCATCTATGGCGCGCCGCCGCCGGTGGTCGTCGTGCCGGCCCCGCAGCCTCCGCCGCGCGTCATTTATGCGCCGTCCTATGCACCGCCCCCGGTCATCTATGCCCCGCCGCCGCCGCCGGGCGTCAGCGTCCAGATGAACATTCCGCTTCGATAACATTCTTTGCTTTTCGAGCACCCCGGCTGGCCGGTCTACCCGGTCGCTGGGGCGTTGCGCTGTCGGACCGCCCCGCTTGGGCTGTGACCATCCTGTGCTTTTCCGTCGCGCTCGGGCTGTGCATTTGTCCTCCTGTGCACGGAGCCCAGCGACACCTTCACCGCCCCTCCTCCCTGCACCCGTTGAAAACCCTTACTCCTCAGTCCTTTCGTGACAGGGCACTCCTGCATCGGTAGGATCGCGCGGCCTGTCGCGAAGGCGGTAGGCCGTTCGGGTGATTCACGGAAACTCAACCGATGTCCGGCCATCTGTCAGCCGGCAGCATCTTGCGGCCCGTGGTCGGTATGGGGAGGGGAGAGACCGAATGTTCGTGATGATCGGCTTCGGCATCGTGATCTTCAGTGTGTTCGGTGGCTACATCCTCGGCGGTGGCCACATGGGCGTGCTGTGGATGCCGTTCGAGTTCATGATCATCCTGGGTTCCGGTGCCGGCGCCTTCTTCATCGCCAATCCGAAATCGGTGGTCACCCACACCGGCAAGGAGCTGGGCCACCTGTTCAAAGGCCCGAAATACAAGAAAGAGGACTTCCTGGAGGTCCTCACCATGATGTACCAGGTCTTCAAGATCGCGAAGACCAAGGGCCTGCTGGCGCTTGAACAGCACATCGAAAAGCCGGAGGACTCGCCGCTTTTCCAGCAGTTTCCGAAATTCTACGGCGACCATCACGCCATCGCCTTCCTCTGTACCTATCTCCGTCTGATGTCGCTGGGTGCGGACAACCCGCATGAGCTGGTCGACCTGATGGACGAGGACATCGAGACGATGCACCACGAACACCAGCGCATCGCCGATGCCATTCAGGCGGTGGCCGACGCCGTGCCGGCGCTTGGCATCGTGGCGGCGGTGCTGGGCGTGATCCACACCATGGGCTCGATCACCGAGCCGCCGGAAGTTCTGGGCAAGCTGATCGGCGGCGCGCTGGTCGGCACCTTCACCGGCATTCTGGTCGCCTACGGCTTCCTCGCGCCCATCGCCAGCGGCCTCAAGAACGTCTATCACGCCGAGGGCAAGTATTATCAGGCGATGAAGACCGGCCTGATCGCCCATTTGTCCGGCTACGCGCCCGCCATTTCGGTTGAATACGCCCGCAACGTGCTGGAACCGGAATACCGTCCGACCTTCGCCCAGGTGGAAGAGGCGACCTCCGCCCTGCCGCCCGCCTGATCCGGCCACCTGAACTTTCGGAAGACGCCGATGCCGGACATCGACATCGCCTGGAACGAGGGCACCGTCGGCGATTGGGATGCGCTGTTCGCCCGCGTTCCCCGCTCCACCCTGCTGCAGAGCTTCGCCTATGGCCGTGCCATGGGCCGCACCTATGGCCATGTCCCTCGCCTGGGCGTGATCAACCGTGATGGCGAGCCGATCGGCCTCGTCCAGACACTCGACCGCCGCATGCTGAAGCTGTTCCACGACCGGCAATGCTACCGCGGACCGCTGTGGCTGGACGGTACAATCCCCGATGCCAATACGCTGGAGGCGGTGTTCCGCCTGTTGCGCCGCGCCTGTCCAGGCAATCCGCTCAGCCGCGCCAACCTGCTGCCTGAACTCCCGGCCGGACTGGAGAACGAGGCGCTGCTCGCCCGCTGCGGCTTTCGCAAAGTCGGCCCCGGCTATCGGACCGTCTGGCTGGATCTGACGCGGAGCGAGGAGGCGATGCATGCCGGCCTTGCCCGCGATTGGCGCAAGCGTCTGCGCGGGGCCGAAAAGGCCGGCCTCGTCCTCGACGTCGACTGGAAGGCCGACAACCTGCCTTGGCTGATGAAGCGGGAGCATGACCAGGCGCGCGAGAAGGGGTTCCGCGCCATGACCGGGCCGCTGGCGGTCCGTCTGCGCAACGCCATGGTCAAAGGCGGCGGCCGCAACAACGGGGCGTTGATGATCACGGCGCTGGACGGCAGCGCGCCGGCCGCCTGCTGGCTGTTCTTCCGTCATGGCGTCTGTGCCACCAGTCAGATCAGTTGGGCCAGCGAGGCGGGGCGCAAGAACGGCGCCACACGGCTGGTGCTGTGGAAGGCGATGCAGGAATTGAAGCAGCGCGGCGTCCGAGCCCTCGACCTCGGCGGCATCAACCCTGATACGGCTCCCGGCGTCACCGAGTTCAAGCTCGGCACCGGCGGCGAGGCGGTGGAGACCGTCGGCCAGTATCGTTGATAGCCGGTGTCACTGATGTGCTTTGCCTGATGATGGCCGCAGCGGTTCCGGCTATCCTTACCTGCGCGCCGACACGTCAACGCTTTCGCACGGGATATCCGCCATGTCAGACCTTGAACCCCTGAAGCCCGGCGAAGCCGACGTCGCCATCGAACGCGCCATGCAGCAGCGGCCGAAGGCGATGATCATCCGCGACAGGTTGCAGAAGATGGTGGAGAACGAGGACACCGCCCGCCAGTTCGTCGGCGCCATTCGCAACATGATGAACAAGGAATAGGCGCACCGGCGGTCCTCTCCACC